>CAMDKK010000046.1 GCA_945901045.1 Limnohabitans sp. Rim8 | reverse complement strand
ATCGCCGCTGAAAGCCTGAGCTACACCAATGTCACCGTGGAGATCGACCGCGCCAAGCGCATCGCCACCTTCACCGTCAAGGCGCCTGCCACGGCGCAGCCCGCCGACATCGCTGGCATCGAAGCCGCAGGCATGAACTGGTGGCCCCTGCAGATGGTGCGCGAACTGGACGACGCCATTTTGCACATGCGCACCAACGAACTCGACATCGGCACTTGGGTCATCAAGACGGCCGGCGATGCCGCCGCTGTGCTGGCCTGTGACGCTGCACTGTTGGCCCACAAGGACCACTGGTTCGTGCGTGAGACCATCGGCCACCTGCGCCGCACGCTGGCCCGCATGGACGTGACCTCGCGCAGCCTGTTTGCCTTGGTTGAAGAAGGGACTTGTTTTGTCGGCACACTCGCTGAACTGGCGTTTTGCGGCGACCGCGTTTACATGCTGGCCCTGCCGGATGACGAAGCCAAGGCCCCCAAGATCCAGTTGAGCGAAATGAACTTCGGTTTCTTCCCCATGGTCAACGACCAGACGCGCCTGCAGCGCCGCTTTTATGAAGAAGAGCCCGCCATGGAGGCTGCACGGGGCGCCATCGGCAAGCCTTTGGACGCCAACGCGGCCTTGGCTCTGGGCCTGGTCACCGCAGCGCCGGACGACATCGACTGGGCTGACGAAATCCGTTTGGCTTTGGAAGAGCGTTCGTCCATGTCGCCCGACGCCCTCACGGGCCTCGAAGCCAATCTTCGCTTTGCGCAAAAAGAAAACATGGCCACCCGCATCTTTGGTCGTTTGACCGCTTGGCAAAACTGGATCTTCCAGCGACCCAACGCCGTCGGAGAAAAAGGCGCTTTGAAGGTCTATGGCAAGGGCGAAAAAGTCCAATTTGACTTGAACCGAGTCTGAATACATTGTGGCCAGCGCTTCAGCTTCGTCCCAAACCGATTTATAAACACCAGGAGAACAGCATGTCCGGTATCAACTACAGCGAAAAAATCCCCAACAACGTCAACCTGTCGGAAGACCGCACGCTGCAACGCGCGCTGGAACAGTGGCAGCCCAACTTCATCAACTGGTGGGACGACATGGGCCCCGAAGGCTCCACCGACATGGACGTCTACCTGCGCACCGCTGTGAGCGTGGACCCACAAGGCTGGGCCCAGTTTGACCACGTCAAAATGCGCGACTACCGTTGGGGTGTGTTCTTGAACCCCGGCGAGCAAGACCGCAAGATCCACTTCGGTGACAACATCGGTGAAAAAGCTTGGCAAGACGTGCCTGGCGAGCACCGGGCCAACCTGCGCCGCATCATCGTGACCCAAGGCGATACCGAGCCCGCTTCGGTCGAGCAGCAGCGCCACCTGGGCCTGACCGCCCCCAGCATGTACGACCTGCGCAACCTGTTCCAAATCAACGTCGAAGAAGGCCGTCACCTGTGGGCCATGGTGTACCTGCTGCACAAGTACTTCGGCAAAGACGGCCGCGAAGAAGCCGACGCCTTGCTCCAGCGCAACAGCGGCAGTGTAGACAACCCCCGCATCTTGCAGGCCTTCAACGAAAAGACCCCCGACTGGTTGTCGTTCTTCATGTTCACTTACTTCACTGACCGTGACGGTAAGTTCCAGTTGTGCGCCCTGGCAGAATCCGCTTTTGATCCGTTGGCCCGCACCACCAAGTTCATGCTGACCGAAGAAGCACACCACATGTTCGTGGGCGAGTCCGGCGTGAGCCGCACCATCCAGCGCACGGTGGAAGTCATGAACCAGCTGAAAACCGATGACGTGGCCAAGTTGCGCGCGGCCGGTGTGATCGACCTGCCGACCCTCCAGCGTTACATCAATTTCCACTTTTCGGTGACCATCGATTTGTTCGGTGCCGACCAGTCGTCCAATGCCGCAACCTTCTACAGCTCGGGCTTAAAGGGCCGTTATGAAGAAGGCAAGCGTTCGGATGACCATGTCTTGAAGGGCAACAGCTACAAGATTTTGTCGGTTGAAAATGGCACTTTGGTCGAGAAAGAAGTGCCGATCCTCAACGCCTTGAATGAAGTGCTGCGCGACGACTACATCACCGATTCCAAAGGCGGTATCGAGCGTTGGAACCGCGTGATCGCCAAGGCCGGCATTCCTTTTAAATTGACTGCACCCCACAAGGCATTCCACCGCAACATCGGTTCTTTGTCCGGTGCCAAGATCACGCCCGATGGCCGCGTGGTGACCGACGCCGAATGGATGGCCCAAGTGGGCGAATGGTTGCCCAACAACGAAGACCGCGCTTATGTGGCCAGCCTGATGGGTCGTGTCGTTGAGCCCGGCAAGTTCGCCAATTGGATCGCGCCGCCTGTGATGGGCATCAACCGCCAGCCCGTGGACTTTGATTACGTCCGCTTCAACTGATGTTCTGAGTCAACTGCATGGTGCGGCGCAAGCCGCTTGTTTGCCGTTAGACTGCCAGCGCATGCACAAACGCTGAAGAAACAAATGAAAGCCATGCCATGAGCACCGACACCATCGTCATCAAACAGCACGTCATCGACCCCGAAATCTGCATCCGCTGCAACACCTGCGAAGCCATCTGCCCTGTCGGTGCCATCACCCATGACTCGATGAACTACGTCGTCAAGGCTGATATTTGCAACCTCTGCATGGACTGCATCGCCCCATGCCCTACCGGCTCCATTGACAACTGGCGCATGGTGCCCAAGGCCAAGGCCTACAGCATTGAAGAACAATTGACTTGGTTTGAATTGCCCGCCGAGCTCAGCCCAGAAGAGCTCAGCCCAGAAGAGCTCAGCCCAGAAGAGCTCGCGGCTGCAGGTGGCGCAGACGCCGCATTGCAATCGACCCTAGCCTCGCATGAGGCTACCGCTTCATTGGCCTCCCTTCCAAACACCGCCGTGGTTTCGGAAACCCCCTCAGCCTCATGGGGTGCCAGCATCCCGCCTTGGTCTGCAGCCCATGTGTACACCAACCTGTATGGTCCCAAGGCCGCTGAAAAAACCATCACCGCGACTGTGACCGGCAATGCGCGCGTGACCGAAGTGGGCAAACAGCAAGGGCAGCAAGACTACGACACGCACCACATCGTGCTCGATTTCGGTCACATGCCATTCCCCGTCCTCGAAGGGCAGTCGATCGGTATCGTGCCGCCTGGCATGGATGCCAACGGCAAGGCGCACCATGCACGCCAATACTCCATTGCCAGTCCGCGCAACGGAGAAAGACCTGGCTACAACAACTTGTCCCTGACCATCAAGCGTGTGCTCGAAGACCACGACGGCCAGCCCGTGCGCGGTGTGGGCTCCAATTACATGTGCGACTTGCAAGTCGGCGATAAAGTCCAGGTGATTGGGCCTTTCGGTGCCAGCTTCTTGATGCCGAACCACCCCAAATCCAACATCGTGATGATTTGCACGGGTACAGGTTCTGCCCCCATGCGGGCCATGACCGAATGGCGTCGCCGCCAGCGGGCCAGTGGCAAGTTTGAAGGTGGCAAATTGATGCTGTTCTTTGGCGCCCGTACTCAGCAAGAGTTGCCTTACTTTGGTCCGTTGCAAAATTTGCCCAAAGATTTCATTGATATCGAATTCGCCTACTCCCGCACACCAGGTCAACCCAAGCGCTATGTTCAAGATGCCCTGCGTGACCGTTCGGCAGACCTTGCCCCTTTATTGAAAGACAGCCACACTTTTTTCTATGTGTGTGGCTTAAAGAGCATGGAATTGGGCGTGGTGATGGCCTTGCAAGAGATTGCACAGCGTGCAGGTATGGATTGGGATTTAGTCGGTGGTACGCTCAAGAAAGAAGGGCGATTGCACTTGGAAACCTATTGATTGAGGCACATGCAGACCGACAAAACCACTGAAACCCGCGTGGGCCTGGAGCAGGTCAGGGCGCAACTGCGCAAGCCAAGGTCTCAGCTCAAAGGTCGGCAAGCGACCGAAAAGGCGCTGACCGAGGTTCGGGCATTGACAGGTCTGCCACCCCCAGGCGGTCATCGCCGCGACCTGTTGATCGAGTATTTGCACAGCCTCAACGACCACTACCACGCTCTATTCGAAAGCCACATCGTGGCGTTGGCTGCCGAAATGTGCTTGTCCGTGGTCGAGGTGTTTGAGGTGGCTTCTTTTTACCATCACTTTCAAATTTTGAAAGACGAAGAATCTGCGCCGCGCATTACCGTGAGGGTCTGCGACAGCCTGAGTTGCAGTCTGGCAGGAAGCAATTCACTGCTGCACCAATTGCAGCTGCACATGAAAGCCGATGTCAGTGTGGTCAATGCGCCCTGTTTGGGACGCTGCGAACAGGCGCCTGCTGTGCAGGTGGGGCAACAGGCTGTGCCGCGAGCCACACTTGAAGAAGTGACAAGGCGCGTGATTGACAACCAAACAACACCCCTTGACTTGCCACAGGCTCTTCGGCTTGAAGCTTATGTGCAGGCGGGAGGCTACCAATTGGCGCGGCGAGTGGCTGGCGCTGAACACGATGCCGAATCTGTCCTCCAAGTGCTGGAATCTTCCGGCTTGCGTGGTTTGGGGGGAGCGGGTTTTCCGGCTGGACGCAAGTGGCGCATCGTGCGCAACCAACCGGCTGGGCGCCTCATGGCGGTGAACATCGACGAGGGCGAACCCGGCACCTTTAAAGACCGCATTTGCCTTGAGAGGGACCCACACCGCTTTCTGGAAGGTGTGCTGATTGCCGCCAGTGTGGTGGGCTGTGAAGCGGTCTACATTTACTTGCGCGACGAATACCACGAAGCCCGTGTGCTTTTGACGCAAGAACTGGCTGCGTTGCAGGCTGATCCGCCATGTGCCTTGCCCCGCATCGAGTTGCGCCGGGGTGCAGGGGCCTACATTTGCGGCGAAGAGTCGGCCATGATAGAAAGCATTGAAGGCAAGCGTGGGGTGCCGCGCCTGCGTCCGCCCTACATTGCTGAAGTTGGATTGTTTGGCCGACCTACGCTGGCGCATAACTTCGAGACCTTGTACTGGATTCGCGAATTGATCGAGCAAGGCGCAGAAAGTTTTGCCGCCCAAGGTCGCCATGGCCGCAAGGGCTTGCGCCGCTTCAGTGTGAGCGGCCGCGTTAAAGTGCCGGGCGTCAAACTCGCGCCTGCAGGCATCACGCTGCGCGAACTGGTCGACGAGTACTGCGGTGGTATGGCCGAGGGCCATGCCCTTTATGCCTACTTGCCTGGGGGTGCCAGCGGCGGCATCCTGCCCGCACGTCTGGCCGATGTGCCGCTGGACTTTGACACCTTGCAGCCCTATGGCTGTTTCATCGGCTCGGCCGCGGTGGTGGTCCTCAGCGCATCAGACAGTGCCCGCGAGGCGGCGCTGAATGTGATGCGATTTTTTGCCCATGAAAGCTGTGGTCAGTGCACGCCGTGCCGCGTCGGTACCGACAAGGCGGCGCAACTCATGGCGCAAGCTTTGTGGGACGCAGACACTTTGCAAGACCTGGCCCAGGTGATGGGCGACGCGTCGATCTGCGGTCTGGGTCAGGCCGCACCGAATCCGATCCGCTGTGTGTTGGACTACTTTGCGCACGAAGTGGGCAGGCCATGAGCAGCTTCGAGTTCAGTCTCAACGGCCAGCAAGTGCAAGCACCTGCTGGCAAAAGCATTTTCAGCATCGCCAAAGATCTGGGCATTCAGATCCCGCACCTTTGCCACAAGGAGGGCCTTGCGCCCGATGGCAATTGCCGCGCGTGCATGGTCGAAATCGACGGTGAGCGCGCCCTAGCTCCCAGTTGCTGCCGAAGCGCCAGCCCAGGCATGAAGGTACAGACCGACAGCGCGCGTGCCGTCAAAAGTCAAAACATGGTGCTGGAATTGTTATTGGCCGACATGCCCGAGCAGGGTTTCAAATGGCTGAAAGACGATGCCTGCGCCCCGCATGGTGAGCTCAGTCAATGGGCCGCGGCACGGAATGTGCTGCCGCGTGAGCAACTCAAAGCGCTGCGACGCGAGGCGGTGCCTGCTGATCTGTCGCACCCCGCTATGGCAGTGAACTTGGATGCCTGTATTCAGTGCAACCTTTGCCAGCGTGCTTGTCGTGATCTTCAAGTCAACGATGTGATTGGACTGGCTTTCCGTGGCGCGCACACGCAAGTGGTGTTCGATATGGCCGACCCCATGGGTGAAAGCTCCTGTGTCGCTTGTGGTGAATGCGTTCAGGCCTGCCCGACAGGCGCGCTCATGCCGAAAACTCAGCTTGGCAAGCAATCAGTAGACAGGGCGGTTGATTCGGTATGCCCATTTTGTGGGGTCGGCTGCCAGATCACTTACAACGTGCGCGAAGAAAAAATCATCAGTGTTGTGGGTCGAGATGGCCCCGCCAATCAAGGGCGGTTGTGTGTCAAGGGTCGATTCGGTTTTGACTATGTGCACAGCCCAGAACGTTTGACGGTGCCCTTGATTCGCAAGCCCAACGCAACAAAAGACCCGGCCATGCTGGGCCAAGGCCTGGACTGGAGGGATGTTTTTCGCGAAGCCACGTGGGACGAAGCCTTGGACATCGCGGGGGGGCGATTGCTGGGATTGCGAAACCAGTACGGTCCTAAATCGCTGGCCGGGTTTGGTTCTGCCAAAGGCAGCAACGAAGAAGCTTATCTCTTTCAAAAATTGGTGCGCACCGGTTTTGGCAGCAACAACGTCGACCATTGCACTCGCTTGTGTCATGCCTCCAGTGTCGCGGCTTTGCTGGAGGGTGTGGGCTCCGGTGCGGTCAGCAATCCGGTGCGTGATGTGGCGCAGGCTGATCTGATCTTTGTGATTGGCGCCAACCCGACCAGTAACCACCCGGTGGCTGCCAGTTGGATGAAAAATGCGGCGCAACGCGGCACGCGCATTGTTTTGGCAGACCCTCGAATCACCGACATCGGTCGCCATGCTTGGCGAACTTTGCAGTTCAATGCCGACACCGATGTCGCCTTGCTGAACGCCATGCTGAATGTGATCGTCACCGAAGGCCTCTGCAACGAAGCTTTTTTGAAAGAGCGTGCAGACAACGCAGAGGAGCTCAAGGCCCATGTGCAGCACTTCACGCCTGAAGCCATGAGCCTTGTGTGCGGCATCCCGGCCGATACCATCCGTGAAGTGGCACGTGCCTACGCCACAGCCAAAACCGCCATGATTTTGTGGGGTATGGGGGTCAGCCAGCATGTCCACGGCACCGACAATGTGCGCTGTTTGATTGCGCTGGCCAGCATCACGGGGCAAATTGGTCGCCCTGGGACCGGCTTACACCCCTTGCGTGGTCAGAACAACGTGCAAGGCGCAAGTGATGCGGGACTGATTCCGATGATGTACCCGAACTACCAGCGGGTCAATGACAGGTCGGCCCACGACTGGTTTGAGAAGTTCTGGGGTGCCAAGTTGGACAAAGACCCGGGTTACACCGTGGTCGAAATCATGCAAAAGGCACTGGCGCCCGAGAGCGATCCGCACAAGGTGAGGGGCATGTACATCATGGGCGAAAACCCGGCCATGAGTGACCCCGACCTGAACCATGCCCGTCATGCCTTGGCCAGCCTTGCGCATCTGGTGGTGCAAGATATTTTCATGACAGAAACCGCGTGGTTGGCCGATGTGGTCTTACCAGCCAGCGCATGGCCTGAAAAAACAGGCTCTGTCAGCAACACTGATCGCATGGTGCAATTGGGCTTGCAAGCGATTGACCCTCCCGGTCAAGCCCGACCCGATCTGCGCATCATCCAAGACTTGGCCCTGCGCTTGGGCCTGAAATGGTCTTACACTGGCGCTGACCAGGGTGTGGCCAGTGTCTTCGAAGAAATGCGCCAGTCCATGGCCGCAGCCATTGGCGGCATCACTTGGAGCCGTTTGTTGCGCGAATCCAGTGTGACTTACCCCTGTTTGTCGCCTCAAGATCCAGGTCAAGCCATTGTTTTTGACCATGTTTTTGCAACGCCAGATGGGCGGGTGCAGCTGCACACGGCGGAAATTATCACGGCGGCAGAACTGCCTGACATCGACTTTCCCTTTGTCTTGATCACGGGTCGGCAACTCGAGCATTGGCACACCGGCAGCATGACTCGCCGCGCCCAGGTACTCGATGCGCTTGAGCCCGCAGCATCGGCCAGCCTGTGCGCTGCGGACATGACGCGTTTGGGTGTGGCAGCGGGCGACTTGGTGGCTGTGACTTCGCGTCGTGGGCATGTTGTTTTGCAGGTCAGACAAGATGAGGGCACGCCAAAGGGTGCGGTATTCATCCCGTTTGCCTATGCAGAAGCGGCTGCAAATTTGTTAACCCATGCGGCCCTTGACCCCGTCGGGAAAATTCCAGAGTTCAAATACTGCGCAGTTCACATAGCACCTGCAGACCTTGCATGAATCGCAGCCAGGACCAAGCTGCGGTCCAGAGTTGTTACCATCCGCAGATGAAACGTCCTTCTCAAACAGTGGCTGTGCTGATGCGCCGAGAACGCATCAGCGGGCCCATGGCCCGTTGGCAAGCCTGGCGATGGCTGCTGGTGGATGTGGTGACGCACGAAGAAGGCTTTGGGCAGACCCCGCGCTGCCTGGTGCGCACTGAGGATGAGCAGCGCTGGTTGTTTCCCAATATGGAGGTGGCACTTTATACCGATGATGCCGAAGGCTATTGGCTCAATGTCACCGCACCTCACCCTTGCTGGTTTGTGCTGTGGCGTACCGATGAAGAGCCAGGCGAGGAGGGCTATGCCATGGCGAGACCCGAACGCGTGTCTTTGAGCTACCACGATGCGGGGCGCTGGCTGGATGCACAAGAAACCGTTGAGCAAGTTCCAGCGCCAGTTGATGTGGTGGACTGGGTACGTACATTTGTGCAAGCGAACTACACCCCTGAAGTCAAAAAACGGCAACGTCCGCAAAGCTTTCAATCCTTGACGGACCGATTCGGACAACCGGCCTCCGTCAGCACAGGAGATCGACGCAGCCGCAAGCCCCCAAGCGGAGAGTCTGCATGAGTGATGGATTTTTAGGCCGTTGGTCGCAGCGCAAACGCGATGCCCAAGCGGGTCGCTTGGATGGCGATGCCCCGCGCAATGACATGCGCCCTGTGGTGGCTTCGCCGACAGAACCCTTGCCACTGACAGAATCGGTGGAGAGCAGTCCTTCCCAAGACAGCCCGGAACGTGAACCGCCCACGCTGGCGGATACTGCTCAATTGACGCCAGACTCTGATTTTCAGCCGTTCATGGCCAAAGATGTAGCTTCTGAGGTGCGCAATGCGGCTATGAAAAAGTTGTTCACTGATCCGCATTTCAATGTGATGGACGGCCTGGACATCTACATCGGCGACTACAACACGCCTGATCCTTTGCCCCCCGAGATGTTGCGGCAAATGGTCGGGGCGCAATTTCTTGGTTTGTGGGACGATGAGGCCAAGGTTCAAGATACTTCCAGCCCGACCCCTTCCGCATCCATCCACACCAGCCCGGACAAACCGGTGACTCCACCAGGCGACCATGACCACACTGATTTGCGACTGCAACCAAACCCAACCCCTGCAGACCCTGAGCCTGAGTCAAGCGCTGGGTGAGCCTCTGACGCTGCATTCGGCCTTGTGCCGCCGCGAGGCGGGCGCTTTTCAAAAAGCCATTCAAAGTGGGCAGGATGTGGTGGTGGCCTGCACCCAAGAGCAGCGTTTGTTTTCCGAGTTGGCTGAACAAACTGTAGGCGCTGTGTCGGTCATTAAATTCGTGAACATCCGTGAAACCGGTGGCTGGAGCCAGGACGCACGTCAGGCCAGTCCCAAAATTGCAGCGCTCTTGGCCGCCGCGCACCTGCCTGACCCCGATCCGGTGCCGGTAGTGACCTACAAAAGCACAGGCAAGCTGTTGATCATTGGACCCATCGACGCCGCCGAAAAGGCCGCCGCCTTGTTGTCGGATGTGCTCGATGTGTCGATCTTCACCCAAGGCCCTGGCAACGCGGGCGGCGCGCAAACACGGCGCTACCCGGTGCTGGCCGGGCGCATCACAAGCTTAAGCGGTTGGCTGGGTGCGTTTGACGTGAAATGGGAAGACAACAACCCGATCAACCTGGACTTGTGCACACGCTGCAATGCGTGTGTGGAGGCTTGCCCGGACAACGCCATTGGCTTGGACTACCAAGTGGACTTGTCACTGTGCAAGGCCCACCGCGCCTGCGTCAAAGTGTGCCAGTCGGCAGGTGCCATTGATTTTGGACGCGCGGCTGTGGCGCACACCGAGCATTTCGATGTGGTGCTTGACCTGCGCTCCGCTGCATCCACACCGACATTCAATCAACACGCCAAGCCGCAAGGCTATGCGCGTTGGGATGGCTTGGATTTGAAAACCTTGCTTGACCTGCGCGAGCTGGTCGGTGAGTTTGAGAAACCCAAATTTTTTGCGTACAAACAAAAACTGTGCGCCCACAGTCGCAATGAAACCGTGGGGTGTAACGCGTGCGTGGACATTTGTTCTGCGCAAGCCATCAGCAGCGACAAAAGCCGCCAACAAATCAAAGTCAATCCCAACCTGTGCGTGGGCTGTGGCGCTTGCACTACGGTGTGTCCGACAGGTGCCTTGACCTATGGCTACCCGAAGGCCAGCGAGCAAGGTCTCAAAATCAAGACACTGTTGACCACGTATGCTGCGGCCGGTGGCAAAGATGCGGTCTTGTTGCTGCACAGCCAAACAGCAGGGCAAGCGCTGATTGGCGAACTGGGCCGTGCCGCCCAGCTCAAGCTTGCCAAGGGGGTGCCTGCCCGCGTCATTCCCATGAGCTTGTGGCACACCGCCAGCCTGGGACTGGAAGTCTGGCTGAGCGCCGTGGCACAAGGCGCCAATCAGGTGCTGGTGCTGATGACCCATGAAGAAGCCAGCGCCTATGCCGATGGCTTGCAAGCCCAAATGGCGGTTGCGCAAAGCATTCTGAATGGCTTGGGCTACACCGGAACGCATTTCAAGTTGATTCAAGAAACCACACCCATGGGTCTGGATACGGCATTGCAAGGGCTGATTTCAACCCGGCAAATCGGGCCTGTTGAAGCGGCACGTTTTGCGGTTGCGCCTGAAAAACGCGCCACGCTGGAATTGGCCTTGGACCATCTGATGGCTTTTTCTCCTTTGCTCACGCAGTCGCCAACGCAGTCGCCAACGCATTCTGCGGTCAGTATTGCTTTGCCATCGAACGGATCGCCTTTGGGCCATGTGCTCGTCAACAAAGACCAATGCACGCTGTGTTTGAGTTGCGTCAGTGCCTGTCCGGCCAGTGCTTTGCAAGACAATCCGCAACTCCCCCAATTGCGTTTCATTGAAAAAAATTGCGTGCAATGTGGCTTGTGTGTCACTACTTGTCCTGAAAACGCCATCACCTTGCAAGCCCGTTTGTTGTTGACGCCGGAGCGAAAACAGGCCGTGGTGCTGAACGAATCCCAACCCTACGCCTGTGTGCGCTGCAAAAAACCCTTTGGCACGCTCAAAGCCATCGAAGCTATGCTGGGCAAATTGGCGGGGCATAGCATGTTCCAAGGGGAGGCCCTGCAGCGCTTGAAAATGTGCAGCGATTGCCGAGTGATTGACATGTTTTCAGATGCCAAAGAAACCCGCATCGGCGATATTTGAAAAGACATTCAACATGACCTCTTCCTTGAACCTGGACCCCGGCAGTTCTGCTTTGGACGAAGAAACGGCTCGCGCCGAAATTTATGGCTTGCTCTCTGCCCTTTTTTACCAACCGCCTGAACCGGCCTTGCTTTCGCAATTGCGTATCGCTGTGACAGAAGCGCCAGCCCCTGGGGCTTTCTTGGAAGCAACTTGGCGCGAAGTGGTGGCCCGCGCCCGCGAAATGAGTGACCAAGCCATTGCAGATGAGTTCAATGCGCTTTTTGGCGGTGTTGGCAAGCCAGAGGTCTATCTTTTTGGATCGCATTACATCAGCGGTTTCTTGAATGAAAAACCCTTGGTGCGTTTGCGCGATGATCTGGGCGATCTGGGCTTGACCCGGGACGAGGCCATGCGCGACACCGAGGACCACTTTGCCTACCTGTGCGAAGTGATGCGCTACCTCATTGCGGGGGATGATGTGGCGGTGGCTAACCTGTCGCGACAAAGTGCTTTCTTTGGTGTACATCTGCAGCCATGGGCTGGAGGCATGTGCGATGTCGTTGTGGCTCACCCTCGTGCCCATTTTTACCGCAGTTTGGCCGGTTTCACCCAGGCCTTTCTGGGGGTGGAGTCTCAGGGGTTTGATTTGTTGGAATGAATTAATTTCATGGTTTTAAGGGTTTTCCCTTTAAGTTGGGTTGGTGACTTTGTTACATTCACGTAACTTATGTTCTGTCGTTCCTATGTTTGAGGAAAAATCCATGTCCGAACCCGTGTCCAAGTTATCCCGTCGCACTTTGTTTGCCGGTGCGGGAACCGCTGGCGCCATTGCAGCAGCAGCGAGCTTTTTACCTCAGGTTCGTGAGGCATTACCCGAATTGACGGCTCAACCCAAACCCGAAAAAGGGGGCGGCTACATTTTGAGCGAGCACGTTAAACGCTATTACAAGACCACTTTGGTCTGATCTTTTTTCTCTCTCACCCTTTCTGGAGAGTTTCATGTTGCTGACAAAAAAGCAGATCGGTACGCAGGGCGTGCCTTCATCTTCATTCGTACACAGTTTGCGTCGTGGCCTTTCGCAGGCTTTGCCAACTTTGGACCGCCGCAGTTTCTTGCGTCGCTCGGGTCTGGGCGTGGGCGTTGGCTTAGCGGCCACGCAGCTGTCGCTGGTGAAAAAAGCCCATGCCGGTAACTCAGCATCTGTATTGGGTGCCGGTAAAGTTGAAGTCAAACGCACCATCTGCACCCATTGCTCGGTGGGGTGTGCGGTCGATGCTGTAGTCGAAAACGGCGTATGGGTTCGCCAAGAACCCGTCTTCGACTCGCCCATCAATCTGGGTGCGCATTGCGCCAAAGGCGCGGCTGTACGCGAACACGGTCACGGTGAATACCGCCTGCGTTACCCGATGAAGCTGGTCAACGGCAAATACGAAAAAATCAGCTGGGATACGGCGCTCAATGAGATCAGCGCCAAGATGCTGGAACTGCGCAAAGCCAGTGGTCCCGACAGCGTTTACTTTGTGGGCTCGTCAAAACACAACAACGAACAAGCTTACTTGTTGCGCAAATTTGTCAGCTTTTGGGGCTCTAACAACTGCGATCACCAAGCCCGCATTTGCCACTCCACCACAGTAGCCGGTGTGGCCAATACTTGGGGTTATGGTGCCATGACCAACTCCTACAACGACATGCAAAACAGCAAGTGCGCGTTGTACATCGGCTCTAACGCCGCTGAAGCGCATCCGGTCAGCATGTTGCACATGCTGCACGCCAAGGAAAACGGCTGCAAGATGATTGTGGTCGATCCGCGTTTCACCCGTACTGCCGCCAAGGCCGATGAGTTCGTGCGTATCCGATCTGGCACGGACATTCCTTTTCTGTTCGGTTTGGCCTACCACATCTTCAAGAATGGTTGGGAAGACAAAAAGTACATCAACGACCGCGTCTATGGCATGGATGCAGTCAAAGCCGACATCATGGCCAAATGGTCGCCCGATAAAGTCGAAGAAGCTTGCGGCGTCAAAGAAGAACAAATGTTCAAAGTCGCCAAGATGCTGCACGACAACAACCCGAGCACCATCGTCTGGTGCATGGGCCAAACCCAGCACACGATTGGCAACGCCATGGTGCGTGCCTCATGTATTTTGCAACTGGCCTTGGGCAATGTGGGCAAGTCGGGTGGTGGTACCAACATCTTCCGAGGCCACGACAACGTGCAAGGCGCGACCGATGTGGGCCCCAACCCTGACTCCTTGCCAGGCTACTATGGCTTGGCAGAAGGCTCTTGGAAACATTTTGCCAAAGCATGGGGTGTCGACTTTGAGTGGATCAAGGGCCGTTTTGCAAATCCCGGCATGATGAGCAAGAACGGCATCACCGTGTCCCGCTGGATAGACGGAGTCCTTGAAAAGAACGAGCTGATCGATCAGGAAAGCAACCTGCGCGGTGTTTTCTACTGGGGCCATGCACCCAACTCTCAGACCCGAGGTCTGGACATGAAGCGTGCCATGGACAAGCTGGACTTGCTGGTGGTGGTGGACCCGTATCCTTCGGCCACAGCCGCCATGGCTGCCATGCCGGGCAATGCCGAAGACCTCAACCCTAACCGCGCCGTGTATTTGTTGCCAGCCGCAACCCAGTTTGAAACCAGCGGTTCCTGCACCGCTTCAAACCGATCCCTGCAATGGCGTGAGAAGGTCATCGAGCCCCTGTGGGATAGCCGCAGTGACCACATGATCATGTACCAATTTGCTGAGAAGTTGGGTTTCGGCAAAGAACTGGTCAAAAACTACAAAATGCAAAAAGTCAAAGGGCAGGACGAACCTGTGCCAGAAGACATATTGCGTGAAATCAACAAGTGCGTCTGGACCATTGGCTACACCGGTCAAAGCCCTGAGCGCTTGAAAGCCCACATGAAGAACATGCACCTGTTCGACGTGAAAACGCTCAAGTCCAACGGAGGCAAAGACAAAGAAACCGGCTACGACACCACGGGTGATTACTTTGGCTTGCCTTGGCCCTGCTACGGCACGCCCGAACTCAAGCACCCCGGCTCGCCCAACCTGTACGACACGTCTAAACACGTCATGGAGGGGGGCGGTAATTTCCGGGCTAACTTTGGTGTGGAACGCGAAGGTAAAAACCTGTTGGCCGAAGACGGCTCGCACTCCAAGGGTGCGGACATCACCACCGGTTACCCTGAGCTGGATCACATTCTGCTGAAGAAATTAGGCTGGTGGGACGAGTTGACAGAGGTCGAAAAACCTTTGGCCGAAGGCAAAAACTGGAAGACCGACAGCTCGGGCGGCATGATCAGGGTGTTCATGAAAAACCATGGTTGCCACCCGTTTGGCAACGCCAAAGCGCGTGCCGTGGTCTGGAATTTTCCCGATCCAATTCCGCAGCACCGCGAGCCTTTGTACGGCACGCGTCCAGATTTGGCTGCCAAATACCCTACGCACGACGACAAAAAGGCGTTCTGGCGCTTGCCCACTTTGTTCAAGACAGTGCAGGACAAGAACATTGCGGACAAGATCCACGAGAAGTTTCCCTTGATCATGACTTCGGGTCGTTTGGTCGAATACGAAGGCGGCGGCGAGGAGACCCGCTCCAACCCTTGGTTGGCCGAATTGCAGCAGGAAATGTTTGTCGAAATCAACCCGCAAACCGCGGCTAAGCGTGGCATTCGCAATGGTGAGCGTGCTTGGGTGAAGTCCCCAACAGGCGCTCGTTTGAATGTACAGGCCATGGTGACCGAGCGTGTTGGGCCCGATACGGTGTTCCTGCCCTTCCACTTCTCGGGCCGCTGGCAGGGCGCGGACATGCTGGCGCATTACCCCGCCGGCGCGGCGCCCATAGTGCGCGGCGAAGCTGTGAACACAGCCACCACCTACGGTTACGACAGCGTCACCATGATGCAAGAGACCAAGACCACCATTTGCGAAATTGAGCGGGCGTAAAGCGCAAGGAGATCACGATGGCACGAATGAAATTTATCTGTGATGCAGAGCGATGCATCGAATGCAACGGTTGCGTGACCGCTTGCAAAAACGAGCACGAAGTTCCGTGGGGTGTGAACCGCCGGCGCGTGGTGACTTTGAACGATGGGGTGCCCGGCGAAAAATCCATTTCGGTCGCGTGCATGCATTGCTCTGACGCACCCTGTATGGCGGTGTGTCCTGTCAATTGCTTTTACCGCACTGAAGAGGGCGTGGTGCTGCACGACAAAGACGTGTGCATAGGCTGCGGTTACTGCTCTTATGCCTGCCCTTTTGGCGCACCCCAGTTTCCATCGCAAGGCACCTTCGGGGTGCGTGGCAAGATGGACAAATGCACCTTCTGCGCGGGCGGGCCTGAAGCCAATGGCAGCCAGGCTGAATTTGAAAAATACGGCCGCAACCGTTTGGCAGAAGGCAAGCTGCCCGCATGTGCCGAAATGTGCGCGACCAAAGCCTTGCTCGCCGGTGACGGCGACGTGGTGGCCGACATCTTGCGCAACCGCGTGGTTCAGCGCGGCAAAGGTGCTGAGGTCTGGGGTTGGGGTACTGCTTACGGCACCAAAGCCGGTGAAGGAGCCAAATCATGAAACGCAACTGGATCAGTGCACTGGCCGCGTTCGGCTTGGTTGCGGGTTTAAGCGCTTGTGGCGAAAACATGCAGTCCTTGAGCGGGGCACCTAAAGGCGACACCTCTCCTTCTGCAGGGACTGGCGTCGCAAGTTTCACGGAGCGGGGTTGGCAGGCCGGTGATGCCAAAAGTTGGGCTGAGCAACTCAAGACGCGAGCCCAGTACGGCATGAACGATCACACCCGTTCCCCTTGAAACGGGAGATCTGCATGGTCCACTCCCTGATCAAACAACTGACACTGCTTACGGTGGTGTTTTGGGCCGGCTTTGTCTTTGCACAAAGTACACCGATGCCTGCCAAAGAGGCCGTCAAAAGCGCCAATATCTTCTCCATTGCACCGGACGCAAGCACCGACCCCAAATACGCCGATCAAACCAATGGTGAGCGCGGCAAAGTTCAGCCTGGTAACAATGCGCCTCTTTGGCGCCAGGCGGGCGCAGGCGTGACAGGGCATAGCAGCTTACCGGCCAGCGAAGCGCCCGAAGCAGGTAACCTCATCCAGCCTTTTGTGCAGTATCCTGGCTCGCGCCTGACCACAGCGGGTGAGGCGTGGCGTCAGGTTCGTAACCAGTGGATCATTCCTTACGGCGCTGCGTTGCTGGCCATCATGGCTGGTGCGGTCGCATTGTTTTATTGGCGCAAAGGACCGATGAAATTGCATGGCGCAGAAACCGGTCGCAAGATCGAACGCTTCACCCCCTTTGAACGTTCTGCGCACTGGGCCAACGCCATAGCATTTTGTGCCTTGGCCATCTCAGGTTTTGTCATCGCCTATGGCAAGTTCTTTATTCTTCCGGTGATTGGCGGGTCCCTTTTCGGTTGGCTGACGTTTACATTGAAAAACATCCACAACTTTGCCGGCCCCCTGTTTGCGGTGTCGTTGGTGGTGGTGGTGATCACCTTTGTGCGTGACAACCTGCCTTCTGCCGACGACATTCAGTGGTTGATGCAGGGCGGCGGCATGTTCTCTGGCAAAGAGGTCCCTTCACACCGGTTCAACGCTGGCGAGAAAGTGCTTTTTTGGGGCGGCGTATTCTTTTTGGGCGGTGTTGTGATCGCTTCTGGATTCGTGCTCGATAAATTGGTCCCCGGCCTCATCTATGAACGCAGCACCATGCAAGTGGCCAACATGGTCCATGGCGTGGCCACATTGTTGATGATGGCGATGTTCATCGGGCACATCTACATGGGAACCATCGGCATGCAAGGCGCCTTCAACGCCATGCACAAAGGGTATGTAGATGAAACATGGGCCAAAGAGCATCACGCACTTTGGTACAAGGATATTCAGGCGGGCAAAATCCCGGCGCAGCGAACACCCCCTGCAACTGCAGGGGCCGCCAATGTGCCACCCGTTTCAGCGCAAGCTTGACAGGCAAGGAAGACAGTATGAAATATGCATGGACTCTCATTTCAGCGTTGGTGCTGGCCGCACCTGTTTGGGCCAAGCTGCCTGCGCCCAGCGACGAAGCCAAAGCCAAGTCGGCTGAAGCTGCAGCCAAAACGGCGCACGGCAACAAGGTGGCTGATTTTCAATTGTGCAAATCCCGCGAAAAAGTAGCGACGCACTATTTCAAAACAGCCAAGTCCTCAGGCAAGACCACAAGCACACCCACTGCGACGCCGGCCTGTGCCGATCCTGGGGCTTATGTGCCGGCAACAGCCGTGGCGGCTGCCTCGCCAGCAAGTCCTGCAGCCAATTCGGCTGCACCCGCAACGCCAGCGGCCCCTTCTGCCGCACCAGCTGCTGCACCAGCGAAAAAATCCTGAATTTTTTCAACTTGCAACTTCTCAGCAAGTCCCCCGTCGCAAGGCGAGGGACTTTTTGCCTTTGGGTTACGCTTACGCCCTGTGTCTGATGCCTTTCATTGAAAATACCGTGTCCACTGCCAAGCCGTACTTAACCCAAGCCAACGCCGCACTGACCCAAGCCACGCCGGTCATCAATGAGTTCGGCCAAGCCCAAACCGTCCAGATTCCTGCCGAACGGGCCTTGACGGTCTACCTGGACAAGCGCGAACTGGTGACCTTGATGACTTTGGGCGCCAGCCCCGAATTGTTGGTGCTGGGTTTTTTGCGCAACCAACGCTTGATCGCTTCAGTCGAAGAGATTGAATCCATCACCGTCGACTGGAGCATCGGTGAAGGCGAGTTGGGTCAGCCGGGTGTGGCCGCGGTCAAGACCCGTGCGGGCTTGATGGAAACGCCCAAGGCGCCCAGGGTGGTGACCACCGGTTGCGGGCAGGGTAGCGTGTTTGGCGATTTGATGAGTGACATTGATGGCATCCATTTGCCACCTGCGCAAATCACCCAAGCCCAGTTGTATGGCTTGGTGAATGCCATCCGCATCCAAGAGACGACCTACAAATCAGCAGGTTCTGTGCATGCCTGTGCACTTTTTTGTGGCATAGAAATGCGCATGTTTGTCGAAGACGTTGGGCGTCACAATGCGGTGGACACCATTGCCGGCTGGATGGGAATGAACGATGTGAGTGGTCATGACAAGGTCTTCTACACCACCGGGCGCTTGACCAGCGAAATGGTCATCAAGTCAGCGCAAATGGGCGTGCCCATTGCGGTGTCGCGCAGTGGCATCACCCAAATGGGATTGGCTGTTGCGCAGCGGGTTGGACTGTGCACCATTGGACGGGCCACCCACAAAAGATTCTTATGCTTCAGTGCGCCTGAACGCCTGGTTTGGCAGTCGGGTCTGGTTCAAGCACCTGATGCTGTAAATCCCTAAACCTGCGCGGCTTGGGGCCAATGGGGTATGGTTCGGGCATGAAATCAAACTGGCACCTTGCCATAGGCTTAGGCTGGCGCAATCTTTGGCGTGACTTGCGCGCAGGCGAATTGCGCCTGTTGATGTTTTCTGTGACCTTGGCTGTGGCCGCATTGACCGCTGTCGGATTTTTTGCCGACCGCTTGCAAGCCGGCTTGTGGCGTGATGCACGCTTGCTGTTGGGCGGGGATGCCGTCATCGTCAGCGACAAGCCCACGCCAGCTGCCATCGAAGCACAGGCCGACAAGCGCAGCTTGGTGCGCAATACCTCCGTGAATTTCCCGACCATGGCGCTGTCTGCAAGCGGGGCCAGCAAACTGGTTGCACTCAAGGCGGTCAGCCCGGGCTATCCTTTGCGGGGTCAAGTCCAGATCATTCAAGTGGGTCAAACAGTCCAAGTTGCCCAAGGTATCCCTGCACCCGGGCAAGTCTGGGTGGACCCCGGTTTGCTGGAAAGTCTGGGTTTGGCACGAGGCGATGTGCTCCAAGTGGGTGAAAGCCGCTTAACCATCAGTGCCAGCATTGCGCAGGAACCAGACCGAGGCGCTGGTTTCATGAATTTTTCGCCACGGGTCATGCTCAATCAGGCTGACTTGAAGGCGACCGGCTTGGTGCAAGCGGCCAGTCGTTTGACCTACCGAATGGCGGTCACCGGTGAAGACAAACAAGCCAAAGCCTTTGCCGCATGGGCTCGGGAACAATCGGACAGCGGTGCCGTCCGAGGCGTTCAAGTCGAGTCCTTGGAGAGCGGGCGCCCTGAAATGCGCCAGACCCTGGACCGTGCCGGCAAATTCCTCAACCTCATCGCCTTGCTGGCCGCTTTGCTGTGCGCCGTGGCGGTGGCCTTGGCCGCCCGCACCTTTGCGGCACGCCATCTGGACGGCTGCGCCTTGCTGCGCGTGTTGGGCCAAAGTCAGCGTACTTTGACGCTGAGTTACGCCTTTGAGTTTGTCAGTGCCGGACTCTTGGCGAGCCTGTTGGGGGTCTTACTGGGATGGCTTTTTCACCATGCCTTTGTATGGTTTCTGGCGGGCTTGATTGACACCCAATTGCCCGCTGCAAGTTGGCATCCTGTGGCCCTGGGCCTGGGTATGGGCTTGACTTTGTTGTTGGCCTTCGGCCTCCCGCCTGTTTTGCAATTGGCCCAAGTGCCGCCCCTGCGGGTCATTCGCCGCGATGTCGGCGCATTGCGGCCGGCCGCTGCTGGCGTCATGCTGTTGGGCTTGGCGGGGTTTGCTGTGGCGCTGCTTTTGGCCAGTAGCGATGTGACGCTCGGCATGATCACGGTCGGCGGTTTTGCTTTGGCGGCAGCTGTGTTTGCCGGTGGCAGTGCCTTGGCGCTCAAGCTGATTGCCCGCCTGATGCCCGGCGAAAACGCGCCCCGTTGGCTGCTGCTGGCCACGCGCCAAGTGGCTGCCCGTCCCGTCAATGCGATGGTGCAGACCAGTGCTTTGTCTTTGGGTTTGTTGGCCTTGGTGCTGTTGGTCTTGCTGCGCACCGACCTCATCAACAGCTGGCGACAAGCCACACCCGCGAATGCGCCTGACCGCATTGTCATCAATGTACAGCCGGAGCAAGCGACAGACTTTCAAGCTGCTTTGGCGCAAGCCGGTGTGCAGGCTTATGACTGGTTCCCGATGATCCGGGGTCGCTTGGTGGCCATCAACGGCAGAACCATTACACCTTCTGACTATCCTCAGGAACGGGCCAGGCGGTTGATAGACCGCGAATTCAATCTTTCGACCAGCGCCCAACAGCCTGCGCACAACCTTGTGGTGGAGGGCCAGTGGACAGACAACGAAGTCAATGCGTTGAGTGTGGAAGCGGGCATTGCCACCACCTTGGGCCTGAAGTTGGGCGACCGCTTGCAGTTTGACGTGGCCGGTGTGGTGACCGAGTCGCGCATCACTTCACTGCGCAAAGTGGACTGGGGTTCCATGCGGGCCAACTTTTTTGTGGTTTATCCTGTGGCCAACCTGCCCGATGTGCCGCGCACCTATATGACTGCCTTCAAGGGGCCTTCGCAACCGGGATTTGACAACGCCCTGGTCCAGCAGTTCCCCAACATCACCAATGTAGACATGCGGGCCACCTTGCAGCAAGTGCAAAACGTCATGGACCAAGTGATCCGCGCGGTTGAGTTTTTATTCGCCTTCACCTTGCTGGCGGGGCTGATGGTCTTGCTGGCGGCTGTCACTTCAACGCGCGAAGACCGCGCCCGAGAGTTTGCCATCATGCGCGCCTTAGGCGCCAGTGGTGCCTTGCTGGCTCAAGTGCAGCGGGCCGAGCTTTGGGGGGTGGGACTTCTTGCAGGGTTCATGGCCAGTTCGGCCGCCATGGCTGTGGGCTGGGCCATGGCCAAATATGCCTTTGAGTTCAACTGGACGCCAGCGTGGTACGTCCCCCTGCTGGGCGCTTTGGCCGGGGGCTTGTTGGCCTGGGCAGCAGGCTGGTGGGGCTTGGCTGGTGTGCTCAAGCAACCTGTGGCGCATACACTTCGGCAGTCTGCTCTTTGACCCGACAGTGATGAATCTTGAAGACAAAGCCTCTTTTGCAACGCCTTATGAATGGATTGGTGGCCAAGACCGTGTGCGCGCCTTGGTGGATCGCTTTTACGATTTGATGGACTTGGAGTCCGGCTACCGCGAATTGCGTGCAGCCCATGGGTCAGAACTCACCGCTGCCCGCGACAAGTTGTATTTGTTTTTGAGCGGTTGGTTAGGCGGCCCCCAAACTTACACCGAGCACTTTGGCCACCCGCGCTTGCGCATGCGGCACATGCCCTTCGCCATCGGCATTAAGGAACGCAATCAGTGGTTGGCTTGCATGGACCAAGCCATGGGCGAAACCGACGTCGATCCGGCATTGCGTGAGCGTTTGAAAACCAGTTTCTTTCAAACAGCCGATTGGATGCGCAACCAAAACGTCTGACTGGCCTTTGCAGGTGTTGGGCTTTGGGGCCGACGTGCTCAACGCCCTGATGTGAGCAACACCACCAAGGCCCCAGCGCCACCCTCCGCAGGTTTGGCCTGCACAAACGCCATGACCTGGTTCTTTTGCACCAACCAACTGTGCACCTTGGATTTGAGCACCGGTGTTTTACCGGGAGAACCCAAACCCTTGCCATGCACCACCCGCAGGCAGCGCAAGCCCTGTTTGTGGGCTTCACGAATGAAAGTCGCTAAGGCCAAGCGGGCCTCATCGCTGCGCAGGCCATGCAAATCGATTTCTTTTTGAATAGACCACTCGCCCTTGCGCAGTTTGTGCGTCACATCCAGCCCAATCCCGGGGCGGCGAAAGCTCAGCATGTCATCGGTGTCGAGCAGTGTGCTGGCATCGAACTCATCGCTCAAGGCATCACGCAACACCGCTTCGTCGTCTTTTTGTCGCTGTTTGGCCACCGGTGGCACGGGCACTGGTTTATTGATGGCTTGTTTTTTATCTGGCAAAGACTGCACGGCGCCCACGGCCTGCGAAAAAAGGTTTTTATCCGCCTCTGCTTTGCGCTTTGCCGCAGCCGCGACCGCGGCTTGGGCAGCTTCTTGGGCGTGCACATCGGAGATTTGTTTTTGGACCAGTTTCAGGTCGGCCAGAGTATTGAGCTTCACCCTGTGATGGTGCCACAAAGCGCATGACCCACCTTGAAACTTTTTTTTCATCAAAATCAAAAAAAGTTTGGGTCAGATCAACAGTGTGAAGAAAATCTAAAATTCAAGTAAGCGGACTGAATCCCAGCTTCAAAGACAATTGCCGACCCAGTGCCATCAGCAGTTCGGCAGCCCGACCATCGAGTTGGGCTTCGAAGTTGGGCGCCATGCCCAAAATGGTGATGGCGGCAACCACTTTGCCTGACTGGTCAAAAAGTGGCGTGGACAAAGCATTCAAACCTGTTCGCCTTGCGCCTATGGAGTTGGCGACGCCGGCACTCACTATGTTTGCGTAGTCATTGAACACCAATTTGACGTTGGCGTTTGTCAGACAGTCGCGTTCTTTGAGTTCGCGCAGCACCAAAGGCTTGGTCACTTCAGCCGGTAAATAGGCTGCTAATAATTTGGCGGTGGCCGATGTGGTGATGCCCAATTGCGCGCCAGGGTTGGAGCGGATCGACAGCGGTGAATCACGCTCAAACCATTTCACCATCGTCGCGCCCGTGCCTACCCAGCGGCCTATGCCCACAGCCTGCCCCAGATCGTCGTCCTGAAGTTGGTCGATAAAGTCTTTGAAAAAGGGTTCCAACAGATCCAACTCATCTGGGTCGTGGGTAGCCAACTGTCCAATTCGATAGGCTAACAATCCAAAGTCGTACCGGCTGCCATCGGCTGATTTGGCGACAAGCCCAGAGCGCAACATGCTGACCAAATAGCGATGCAGCTTTGCCGAGGCAATGCCAGTTTGCTTTTCCAAGTCTTTCAAGCGAACAGGTCGAGAGGTTTGAAGCATTCCTTGCAATATTTCGCCCACGACCTCTGCCGCATCGACTCCCTGTTGTCTTGCTTGCATGGCTTGTTTCTTTTTTCGTTGCAGAAAAGGCGTGAAAACCCTGTTGACAGGCTTGCGTTGCCGCATTAAATTAATTTCATTATACGTAATAAGTTACGTATAACGTAATTTTAAAACAAGGAGCATTCATTGCTAAATTTACTTTTATTCTGGGCTTGTGCATTGTTCAGCATCAACGCACAGGGTCAAGAAGTTAAAAATTACCCGAACAAGCCGGTCAAAATAGTGGTGCCATTCACGGCGGGATCTCTAGTGGATTTGCTCGGACGCAGCATTGGCGAAGAATTGCAATCCAGCCTGAAGCAAACTTTCGTGATTGAAAACAAGGCAGGCGCCAGTACCTTGCTGGCCGCAAAAGCTGTTGCAGTGGCGGCGCCCGATGGCTATACGCTGATGGTCCCGACGGTGACTACCCTGAGTCTGGGGCCCCAGTTGATGGCCAATCCAGGGTTTGATCCCCTGAAAGACTTGACGCCCATCGCGCGCCTGGGTGTGACCAATTTCTTTCTTGTAGCGAACCCCGCATTTCCTGCGCGCAACATGAAAGACTGGATTGAGGTGGTGCGCAAGAATCCCGGTAAATATTCTTACGCCTCATCGGGCAACGGGTCGCCGCAACACATCTTCATGGAGTTGCTTAAAAAACAACTTGGTTTGAACATCATCCATGTCCCTTACAAAGGCAGCAACACCTCGATGGTGGATTTATTGTCGGGTCAAGTCGATATGTCATTCATTGATGGCACCTTGGCGATTCCCCACTTAAAAACCAACAAACTGTTTGCCTTGGGTACGTCCATGGCCAAAAGAACGGTCCTCGTGCCGTCCGTTCCCCCCATTGCAGAAACTGTCCCTGGCTTTGACTGGTCAGGTTGGATCGCCTTTGCGGGCCCTCCCAATATGCCCAGCGCCATCGTCGAGTTGCTGGCAGACAAACTGAAAAAATTCCAGGCAACGCCAGCCTACGCAGCGCTCTTGGACAAAGCCGCCATGGAACCCTCCGAGCCCTTGAGCCCCGCAGAAATGGCTGAGTTTGTAAAAAGAGAATACAAGCGTTGGACGCCTGCGATCCAAAACTCGGGTGCCGTCGTCGATTGAAAATTACGTGTCAGAAAGAATGAGCATGGACCACAGAATTCGCCGAATCGTCACGGGGCATGATGCCCATGGAAAAGCTATCGTAGAAATAGATGGCTTTGCACCTAACCAAAAAACCAGGGAGGGGGCAGGTTTTGTCAGCACCCTCTTGTGGGTCACAGATGAAACGCCCGCGCAACTCGATACAAAAACCGATCGCGCCGCCAGAACCATCGGCGTGCCACCCCCTTCAAGAGGGTCTGTGTTCAGGATTGTGGATTTTCCGCCCATCACCGCAGAGGCTGAAGCCATGAAACAAGAGGACCTGCTCAAAGCCATGGGTGTGGACCAACATGCCGATGGTAAAGGCGCTCGTCATGCTTATATGCACAGGACCCCGAGCGTGGATTACGCCATTGTTTTATCGGGTGAAATAGACATGCTATTGGACGACTCCGAGGTCCATATGAAAGCCGGTGACATCATGGTGCAACAAGGTACCAACCACGCATGGGTTAATCGTTCTCATGATTTTTGCCGACTGGCGTTTGTCTTGATCGATGGCATAGACCCCTTGCAACCCCAAGCTTAAAAAGTGAGTCATTCTTTATGAAATTTGGTGTCTTTGACCACTTGGACCGTGGCGCTGTGGGCTTAACAGCGCATTTTGAAAACAGGCTCAAATTGGCAGAAGTCTACGACCGTGCCAATTTTCATGCCTATCACATTGCGGAGCACCATGGCACGCCACTTGGGATGGCTTCATCGCCCAGTGTATTTTTGGCGGCGGTTGCGCAAAGAACGAAAAACTTACGATTCGGCCCCCTCGTTTACACGCTCAGTTTGACGCACCCTTTGCGCATCATTGAGGAGGTCTGTATGTTGGACCAAATGAGTGGCGGGCGACTTGAATTGGGCATTGGCCGTGGCAGTTCCCCCTACGAAATGGGGTATTTCGGGGTTAATGCACAGAACTCAGGCAAGTTGTACATCGAGTCCTACGATGTAGTCATGATGGGACTGACCTCCAAGCGCATTAACTTTGAAGGCGAGTACTTCAAGTTTGACAATGTGCCTGTTGAGTTGGAGTGTGTACAAAAGCCGCATCCGCCCATTTGGTATGGGATGTCCTCCCCGGCCGCGGTGCCATGGGCTGCAGAAAACAATGTCAATATTGTGTGCAATGGGCCCTCAGCGCCGATCAAAGCCATTACCGACAGGTACAAAGAAATTTGGCATGCCAAATTTGACGCCGAAAAGTCTGTCCTGCCCTTCATGGGTTTAGGGCGGCACTTGGTGGTGGCGAAAACCAGCCAAGAGGCCTACAACATCGGCAAACGCGCGTTCGCCTGTTGGTACAACAGTTTGCAGCACCTGTGGCGTGCGCATGGCAATCCCATGAAAAGTTATCCCATCCCCGAAGACTTTGCTGCAGCAACCAGCGCCGGCATTGTCATTACAGGCACACCGGATGAAGTGGCCGAAAAGCTGGCCCGCGAAGTGGAAATCTCTGGCGCTAATTACGTCTTGACCCGATTTGCATTTGGTGACTTGACTTACAAGGAATCATTGACATCGCTGAACTTATTTATTGAAGAAGTGATGCCTCAATTTCAGATGGATTTGTCGACGGTTTAAG
Source organism: Limnohabitans sp. Rim8 (assembly GCA_945901045.1). GTDB lineage: Bacteria > Pseudomonadota > Gammaproteobacteria > Burkholderiales > Burkholderiaceae_C > Limnohabitans_A. The sequence continues at coordinate 6,943 of CAMDKK010000046.1, read as the reverse complement.
CTTTCAACAGTTTTGTTTCCTGTTGATTTATACAAGATTTTACTTTTTGAAGCTGCTCAGACCAAACCTTGCTCGGCCATGGACAAAGCCTGGCCTTGGCCGACGATCACATGGTCCAGCACCCGCACATCCACCAACGCCAGCGAGGCTTTGAGCGTTTGGGTCAAAGCCTCGTCAGCCCGACTGGGCTGCACTGAACCGCTGGGGTGGTTGTGACTCAGCACCACCGCGCAGGCGCCGTGGTGCAAGGCCCGCAAGACCACTTCGCGCGGGTACACGCTGGTCTGGCTCAGCGTGCCACGAAACATCTCCTCCATCGCCAGAAGGCGGTTTTGGCTGTCCAGAAACAGGACGGCAAAGACCTCGTGTTTTTTGTGCGCCAAATGCAATTGCAGATACTGTTTGACCGCGCCGGGTGTACTGAAGGCCTGCCTCTCTTTGAGCTGCTCGGCCAGCCCTCTGCGCGCCAACTCCAGCACCGCGGCGACTTCTGCTCGCTTGGCAGGCCCCAAGCCCTTGACCATTTGAAGCTCCGCTGTGCCAGCGTTGAGCAAGCCTGACAAACCGCCAAAGGTGGTCAGCAACTCCTGCGCCAGTTGGAACACGTTTTTGCCCGCCATCCCGGTGCGCAGCAAAATGGCCAGCAGTTCAACATCGCTCAATGCCCCCGGCCCACGGGCCAGCATTTTTTCGCGCGGGCGTGCATCGGCCGGTAAATCCTTGATGGTCATGATTGCCCTCCCTGGGCAGCCTTTGAAAAGGCTTTTTGAAGTGCTTTTGAGAAGCTTTTTACAATCACTCCATTAATGCACAAGATCTGCCCCCGCGGGCATTCCAAAAAACCCTTATGTCCATCGTTATTTCCGGCTCCTTTTTGACTCTCCATTACCGCTTGGCCGGGCCAAAGGGCGACATCATCAACACCTTCAGCGACAAGCCGGCCACCCTGTCTTTGGGTTCTGGGGAGCTCTCGCCCGCCATGGAAGACCGTCTGATGGGCCTTGCAGAAGGCGCGCACGCCACCTTTGAGCTGCCTGCCGGTGAAGCCTTTGGCGAGCGCAACCCCGAGATGGCGCAATGGGTGGCCCGCAAGCTGCTCACCCAATTGGGCGATCCGATGGAAAAATACGCAGCGGGCGATGTGGTTCAATTCCCCACCCCTGACGGTTTAGGCTCCTATGCCGGCACGGTGCTCGAAGTCAATGACGAAGGCGCTGTGCGGTTTGACTTTAACCACCCCTTAGCCGGGCAACCGGTGACCTTTGAAGTTCGTCTGATCGGAGTGCTCTGATGTCTTTGCAAGAAATTTTGTTGGCCGAGCCTCGCGGCTTTTGTGCAGGTGTTGACCGCGCCATAGACATTGTGGAGGCGGCTTTGTCCAAGTTTGGCAGCCCCATCTATGTGCGGCACGAAATTGTGCACAACACTTTTGTGGTGAACGACCTCAAAAAAAAGGGCGCCATTTTCATAGAAGATCTGGCCGATGTGCCCCCCGGGGCCACCTTGGTCTTCAGCGCCCATGGCGTGAGCCGCGCCATTCAAAATGAAGCAGTGGCCCGAGGCTTTCAGATTTTTGACGCCACCTGCCCCTTGGTGACCAAGGTCCACGTCGAAGTTGCCAAGCTGCACAAAGAGGGATATGAATTCATCATGATCGGCCACAAAGGCCACCCCGAGGTCGAAGGCACCATGGGCCAGCTCGACAGTGGCATCCATCTGGTCGAAGGCGTGGCCGATGTGGCGTGGGTGCAACCGCGGCAAACCGAGCGTCTGGCCGTGGTGACTCAAACCACCTTGAGCGTGGACGACGCAGCCGAAATTTTGGCGGCAGTTAAAAAACACTTTCCCACAGTGCGCGAGCCCAAGCAGCAAGACATCTGCTACGCCACACAAAACCGGCAAGACGCAGTCAAACTCATGAGCGGACAAGTCGATGTGGTGGTCGTGGTCGGCAGCCCCACCAGCTCCAACAGCAACCGCCTGCGCGAGTTGGCCAACCGACTGGGGGCAGATGGCTACATGGTCGACAGTGCGGATGAACTCCAGGTTGAATGGTTCGAAGGCAAATCCCGCGTGGGATTGACCGCAGGCGCATCGGCACCCGAGGTGCTGGTGCAAGACGTCATTGCCCGCCTGCGTGCGCTGGGCGCGGTGAGTGTGCGCAAAATGGATGGCATTCAAGAGACCATCAAGTTCCCGCTGCCTAAAGGGCTGAAGATCGAATGAATAGCGAATGAATAGCGAATGAAGATCGAAGTCTGAAAGCGCGAGCCCTGTAACTACAATCTCACCATGCTAGATATTCTCCAACTCCGTAAAGACCTGGGCAGCGTGGTTGCCCGCCTGGAAACCCGCAAATCGCCCCAGGCCTTTTTGAACGTCGAGGCCTACAGCGCCTTGGAGGCTGAGCGTAAAACACTGCAGACCCACACCGAAGAACTGCAAAGCCAGCGCAACACCCTTTCCAAACAAATTGGCATGCGCAAGTCCAAGGGCGAGAGTGTCGACGACATCATGACCGCCGTGGCTGACATCAAAGTGGCGCTGGACACCTCGGCCACCCGTTTGGAGGCTTTGCAGCTTGAACTGCAAAGCCTGCTCTTGGCGGTGCCCAATTTGCCACACGAAAGCGTGCCCGTCGGCGCCGACGAACACGGCAATGTGGAAGTGCGCCGTTGGGGAACACCCCGTAGCTTTGACTTTGAGGTCAAAGACCATGTGGACCTTGGCGAAAAGCTTGGCTTGGACTTAGACATCGGCATCAAGTTGTCGGGCTCGCGCTTTACCTTCATGCGCGGGCCGATCGCCCGCTTGCACCGCGCCTTGGCGCAGTTCATGCTCGACGTTCAAACCCAGGAACACGGTTACACCGAGTGCTACACCCCCTACGTGGTGAACGCCGAAACTCTGCGCGGCACAGGCCAGTTGCCCAAGTTTGAGGCCGACTTGTTTGCAGCCAAAAAAGGCGGCCAAGAATCTGAAGCCTCACCCGACACGCAGGCCCTGTATTTGATTCCAACCTCCGAAGTCACGCTGACCAATGTGGTGCGCGACGAAATTTTGAACGAAGCCGACCTGCCGATCAAGCTGACCGCGCACACGCCGTGCTTTCGTTCTGAGGCCGGCAGTGCAGGGCGCGACACGCGGGGTCTGATTCGCCAGCACCAGTTTGACAAAGTCGAAATGGTGCAAATCGTGCACCCCGAAAAAAGCTACGAAGCCCTGGAAGCCATGACCGGCCACGCCGAAGCCATTCTGCAAAAGCTGGGCTTGCCTTACCGCGTGATGTCTTTGTGCACCGGCGACATGGGTTTTGGTGCCAGCAAAACCTACGACCTCGAAGTGTGGGTACCCGCGCAGCAAACTTTCAGAGAGATCAGTTCGGTTTCAAACTGCGAAGCCTTTCAAGCCCGCCGCCTGCAAGCGCGCTTTAAAAACGCACAAGGCAAAAACGAGTGGGTACACACCTTGAACGGCTCTGGCCTGGCCGTGGGTCGTGCGTTGGTGGCCGTGTTGGAAAACTGCCAGAACGCCGACGGATCTGTGACGATTCCAGCGGTCTTGCGACCCTATGTAGGCGGCTTGGACACGCTACGCGCCTGATAGAATACCGCCTTCGACAAGCAAAACCGAATCCGGAGGGGTGGCAGAGTGGTCGAATGTACCTGACTCGAAATCAGGCGTAGTGGCAACACTACCGAGGGTTCGAATCCCTCCTCCTCCGCCAGTACAAAGACCTCAAACCTGCTCAGCAGGCCTTGAGGCAGCCTCAGGCCCCGCACCACGCGGGGCTTTTTGCTTTGGGCTCCTGACCGCGACCTGCGGCTGCGGCCCGGTAAAGGCGTCTCAACCCCCGTTTGTCTCAAAACCTCATGACTTTTTCGGACTTGGTTCCGAGCCGTGAATTTGCGGGTGAAGGCAAAACAGGCTTTGAACCAAGCCGAACGAAATTTCGTTGTTCAGAGCGCTATGGCCGCAAACCGGTATCGAGTCGGTTATTGAGGCACTAGATTTGTGATCTCAACATATCCGATCAATTCGGCCGAGTAGCTGCCATCGCCATTTGCAGCGCCCTTATGCTTAAGTTCGCGTTGCAAGGTCGGTTCAACCGCAGTTGAAAATAGCTCTATTCGTTGCTCTGGTGAAAATGCTGGATTTGATGGTGAAGATTGCATGTAGCGCTCACTTTGCCGCTCCACGGACGGCACACGGCTACCGTCTTGTTTGACAGCAATGGCTTGAACAACCACGCGTCGTTCACCATTTTTTCCTGATGCTTCAACCATCCATAACGACAGCAGTACGGGGTCAGCCAAATCGCCCTTAACAGCCACGCCAATTTCTTCAGGCGGCACACTTCGCCACCGGCCTAATTCTTCTTGTACCAAAGGGTGATCTAAGCCCATCAATTCAATGGTGTCACTCCCAGTCGCAGTTTCCCGGTTCAACGTAAATCTAGCGCGCCGAGTCCCATCGACAGTCACAAGGTCATAGGTCTCTTCGTCAATTTTGATTAGCCTTTGCTGCCGATCTTCAACAGCAGCTGACATAAATCTAACCAAACGACCAAGCCCAGACGAAACGTCAGAAAATGGTTTGTAGTCATCAAGGCTGAATCCATTGAGGTCCTGAAAAAGATCAAAAACCACTTGTCTCGCTTCCTGCGAATTTGACATAGCGGCCTCAAGCTCAACCTTCGTGCGTTTCAATTCCGGATCAGACAGAGCCTCTTGATAGAGACGGTCATAGTTCAAACGCTCGGAGAGTTGACCGAGAATCTGTGCGCGAAGGTCTTCAGCAACATTGCCCTCGTCGTCCACCTTTCCAACGGTGCGGGCAATCTCGGTCAGCTTCTCATCCAATAGCAAAAATATCCTGCCTTCTATCGTGTCAGACATTACCAAGTTGTAGACCTGAGCCGTATGATTTTGCCCATAACGATGGATTCGCCCGATTCGCTGCTCAATATCCATTGGGTTCCAAGGGAGGTCAAAGTTAAACAGAATGCGGGCGAATTGAAGGTTGATACCCTCTCGACCTGCAGCCGTGCATACTAATACTCTCGGCCCATCTTTTTGGCGGAAGCGACGTTCAGCGGCGACCTTTGCGCCGTGATCACCACCGCGCAAAACCACTACGCCTTGCCCAGGAAATGTCTGGTCAATCTCACGTGCAATTAAATCGACAGTGCCAAGGTAAGTCGCAAAAATTACGATTTTTTCATTGGGATTCTGTCGCCACAAAATTCCTAATCCATCTAACAATTTCTGGGCTTTGGTTTCCCGTTGTTGAGGGAAAACATTGAGCAAGTCCCTGATGCGTAGCCGCTCTTCTGGTAAATGCATTTCGACCACAGCTGATGCCGCCTCCTCAGCATGCGCTGCGGAATACTCACTTCCGTAGGGGTCTGATGCAAGTTCCAGTGCTTCGGCATCTAGCTTCTTCACTAATCGGAATTTCAAATCGGCAATGACGCGATCAACCTCACTGCGCCCAATACTGTCGCGAGCCAAATTGAATTCTTCATGAACCAATTCCCTGGCTTCATTGGTCAACAATTCACGGCCTTCGATGTCGAGTTCTTTGTCTCTTAAAAAGGCTTCATGAAGTGTCAACATCAGAAGTCGACGTTTGAGTGTTCGTCGAACGGCAGCAAAACTGGATGCAGCAATTTTTTGGAAAATTGCCATTAAAAATCCAAGTGCCTGGCCCTTACCGCCTTGCCGCCTTGCTAAATTAAAACCGTCTTCAAGGTACTCGCGCAGTTTTTCGTAAAAGAGCTTTTCCTCTATGCCCATGAGAAAAGATTCGGTATGTACCCATCGCCGAGCGAATAGAGGGGATCCATCAGGCTGGCATGCGTCTGCCTTGGTTCGTCGATACATCACAGTATTTAGACGGTGCCTGTGCTCAAGCATTTCCTCAGGACTGCCAAACAGTGTTGGGTTAAGTAGCTGTGCCAACATCCAGAATTGAAAATGGTTGCCTTGGTGAGGAGTGGCCGAAAGCAGCAGAAGGTCCCGCGAGTGGTCTTTTAATGCCTCTGCAAGTTTATAGTTTTCGGTCTTTCGAACTTTTCCACCGGTGCGGTATGCCGTTAAGTGGTGAGCTTCGTCAAAAACCACTAAATCCCAACGTGGAGCGTCCAATAGGCGTTTGATACGTGCAGGCCTTTTGAGCGTGTCGATACTTGCAATCAAGCGATCGTGCTTAGCAAATGCGTTCGTTTTTCTATCGGTAATGTCACCCTCAGATCCGAACACCTCAAAATCAAGGTTGAAGACATCATTCAACTCACGATGCCAGTTGTTTACTAAACCAGCTGGTACCACCATAAGTGCTCGACTCAGTTCCCCACGGCTTGCGAGCTCCCGCAAGATCAGAGCGGTCTCGATGGTCTTACCGAGGCCCACTTCGTCAGCAATAAGGTAACGACGTGGTGATGCAGTCGCAATGCGGTGTGTCAGCACTACTTGGTGAGGGAGTAGATCAATTTTTGCCGAGGTTAATGCCGATGCACTTTCCATAACTGGCAGAGCGTGGGCTTCATAGGACAGCCAAGCCATGCGTGATCTCTCGGTTGTTCCATCTACAGCACGCAAAATGCGCTCTGTTCGCGATAGGTCTCGGCGTATAGACCCACGCGGAACTCTGCGTTCACCGACCCCAAAAAATGCCCGCAAATAACCGTCACGTGCAATTTCAAGTGCTACACCTGGGCCATATTCTTGATGGGTTATTCGCTCGCCAGGGGTAAAGACTTCTTCGGCCATTATCAAGACAACCTCGGGTGATGAAGTCCGATCCAAGCCGCCCCATCTGGATCTGGGTTGTTATTGTCAGAATCAATGATTCGGCCAACATCAGCCTCAGCTCCAGCCCAAAGTATTCGGCCAATGTCGAGGTGCTGATTACTATGTGGGGCGGAACAAATCCACGTGTA
>CAMDKK010000045.1 GCA_945901045.1 Limnohabitans sp. Rim8 | reverse complement strand
CCTGTCTGCGCATTCGGTTGCGGCTTCCACAGAATTTGTTGCTTGAAATCGGCCAACTGGAGAATTTGAACCCCACGGAACGGGTGCATCTCTGGCAAGTGAACATCACTCGAGACAAGAACATCGGCTTTTGCCGAAATGGCCAGCTCCAAAAATTTATTGTCCTTTGGGTCCCGGCATTCTGTGACAGGTGTGGTGGCCTCGATCAAAATCACAGATTCGCGGAAGAGCCTCACCCACATCAAACGATGCTCAAGAGGCCTCCACGCATTGAACTTTTCACGCGCCAGAACCGTTGCCAGTTCATTGAAAGTGTCCACCGAACAAAAAACATCATGCTCAAGAACAGCGCGACGAAAAATTTTCGCTGGCTCACGGTCTGGATTCAGACAAGCTGGGATGAGCGAACTCGTATCGAAGACAACTCTTTTACGGGCGTAACTCATGGACAAGCTTGTTTAATTGTTCAAGTGTGAGATTTGGAGCGTCAGCATTGGCAGATGGCATGGCATCCATGAACTCCACCAATTTGCGGGCGTTGTAGTCGCGCAGAGCTTCGGTAGCGAGCGAATACGGAAGAATCATCATGGTTGGAGTGCCGTATTGGGTGACAGTCACCGGCTCACCGCTTTTCACGATGTTGGCAATCGACCCGAACCGGTTTTGCACTTCAACAGACGAGAGCGTTTTCATGGTCATATCCTGTATTGGGTTAGGTAACATAGACATGTTATCCATGTTAGCCAGAATGGCAAGCAAAAGAGCCTTACCTCACCAAGACCTATCATTCATTCGTTTTATCGTTTTTCTCATGCCCATCCATCGGATATCTTGGATGAAGCCGCCACTTTGTTTCTTATTGATCCGCCAACAAAACAATAAACTGATCGTATCTATACAATGTAAAAATCAAAATTTACATTCAGCGATACAAATGCTTGACCTTAACGATGCAATCATCCTCGCTTGTGCCGCCCAAGGCGGGACCATGGCCAGTGTGGCGACCGAGCAAACCGGCCTGACGCGGGTGGCCGTATCGCGGCGCATCAAGAAGCTGGCCGACAGTGGCTATTTGCAGCGGCACGGCACAGGCACGCGGCAAACCTACAGCCTGGGCGACAAGCGCTTTTGGCTAGGCCTGCAGCAGCGCGAAAGCATTTTGCAGCGCGGCGGCGAAATGGCCGTTTGGGAACAACGCCTTGCGCCCCTGCTGACCGACCTCAAGCCTAATGTCAAAAGTCTGGTCAACACCGCATTCACCGAAATGCTCAACAACGCGTTGGACCACTCCAACGGTTTGCAGGTGCTCATGGGCATGCACCTGCAAGACGGCCAGTTGCAAATGGTGGTGGCCGATGACGGCGAGGGGATCTTTTACAAAATCGCCGAATCGGCAAATCTGTTTGATGAACGCTTGGCCATTTTGGAGTTGGCCAAAGGCAAGTTCACCACGGCTGCCCAAGGCCATTCGGGCATGGGCATTTTTGTCTCGTCCCGCATGATGGACGGCTTCGCCATCGAATCGAGTGGTTTGCGTTTTGACCCCAACGAGGCCAGCACCCCCTTGGCCCGTTTTGACTGGATCGACGTGAACGCCGCTCTAAAGCCGTCACAGGTGCAGACCGTGGTGCGCATGTCGCTGGCGGTGGACAGCGCCCGCACCAGCAACGATGTGTATTTCAAATACTTTGAAGCAAGCAACGTGGGCGATGCAGCGCCCGGCGAAGCCTTTCACACCACAGAAATCCCGGTGCGTCTGGCCCAACTGAGCAGCGAACTGGTCTCTCGCTCGCAAGCCAAATGGGTCATGAACCGCGCCACACAGTTCAAGACCGTGGTGCTTGACTTTGAAGGCGTGGCCCACGTCGGCCAAGCCTTTGTGGATGAAGTTTTCCGAGTCTTTGCCACCGCACACCCTCAAGTGCGGCTCAAAACCATGGGCATGACGCCAGAGGTGGCCAAGCTCGTGAGCTTGTTTGGAGGGGCTTGATTCCACTCAAGACTGATCCAATCACTCAGACGGCGCAATCAAAGCCACCAGCCCCATGCTCATGGCCTCCAGCTCGTGTTCAGGAAAACCGTGCTGATCGAACAGCGCGTTCATGCCCGCAAAGGCCTGGTTCAAAAAGCCGGGCAGCAGCGCCGGATCGATGAGCACCGCGCCACGGCCGGGAAACTCCACGCCGCAGCAGCAGGAACCCAAAATCTTGATGCTGTCGTCCACCTGGTTCAAAAAGAAACCCCAGTAGGGCCACTGGGCGGCCAGCCGCTTGAGGAAGTGGCGCACCTCGGGAATGTCCACCAGCTCACGCGGGTCGTGGTTGTAGCCGTCCTCCACCAGACTCATCTGCCCCCGGTAGAGCCAAGCGTCTTCACGCGTGGCGGTGAACGCCTTGAGTGAATCCAGCACTGAAGCCAGGTCTTGTTACTCCACCTGCCGCCTGGAAATCAACAGAACAACAGGGTCGGTCACGCCTTTGCGCAGGTCGAGTCGGGGTGGGGTCATGGGCGGGTATTTTGTCTTTGCCGAAAAGCGGCCTCCACTTTAGCCGCTACGGACCGTTGGTTAACCCAGGCAAAGCCCTGGTACACAAAGCACCGCCCCGTTCGTAAGCTGAGCGCCTTTGCAACAAGGACGCGAAATGCCCAACCACACACAACCAACCGATGCACCCGTTTACGGCATTCGGCCCCAAAAACCCGGCATGTATTTGGGCTTGTTCCATGGCCGCAAAAAGCCTGATCAAGCGATGAGCGGCTGGGGTTTTGATGGCCCCGCACTGGGACCCCTCATTTACTTTCACACCACCTACGCTTGCAGCGTGAATCTCCAGTTCACCTGCCCGAGGGATGCCCATTTGCTCACCGGCAACAACGACACGTTTTTGGAACTGCAAATGGACGGTGACCTGCTCTGCTTTGACGGCAAGCTGTACGGCGATTGGACGGTCTACATGGTGACGCCCGAAGAATGCTTCAGGCCACCCGACACCTTCCGGCAAAACACCCGCCCCAACGATTTGCGCAGACAAGCCAAACCGATCCCGTGGGACGAGGACAGCTAACATCTGCGGACAGGGAGAAAAACACATGCCACGATCCACCGACTGGACGCGCAACGAAACATTGGCGGCGTTTCATATTTACCTGCAACTGCCGTTTGAGCTTAGTTGTTAAGGACTGTTGAAAGCAATTGAAATTAACTCGCCCGCAACTCACGAAAGATACGGGCGGTTTCGACCAATTTAGCTTGTCTTTTCGATCAGTAGCGCCGCTCAACCGCGCAATATGCTAAAGCTACGAAACAGCTCAGCCGTTAACGGTTGTTCAAGCCGCCATGTAATTGAAATAGGACGATCACCATCATGGGATACCAACTGTACAGATCCCACCGCCACATAGGCGGAATCTCGGTTTTCACGGACAAACAATTGAAACTTCCAGCCATTCGTTCCGCTCTCTGTGTAGCGCCTTCCAGAATTGTTGTCAGGTCCGGCTCGATTTTGTGTTTGCCAGTGGAAAAGCTCAGGGCTGATAGCGTAGTCCTTGTATTGCACACGCTCTTGAAATCCTTCACTTTTATCAAGCGTTACAAAAAGAATTTCAATCTTTTCTTGTGTCAACGGCAAACAGCCACTGTCGGAAAGTGGACGAGCTATCGGCGTCAGATAACCCACCGCAGACAAAATCTCCGCTCTTGTGTAGCGGCCGTGCAAAGTGAGTGCCCAGTCATGCGGTGCACCTGTAAGGGGAAGTGGTTCCAGCGAGCTGCGTTCTAGCAAAATGCCTACGATCTCCTGCAGTTCGACGAGCACAACAGGATTGGCAAATACAAGCGACAAAAACTCCGCGGGTGAGATGAGTTCTGTTCGGGAAGGTAGTAATTGATAGGCCAGCATTTGTATTCGCCGAGTGTCAACATGACCAGCATCTAGCGCGGTCTGCCAAGCGACCAACAATCTCGGATCATTCGCATGAAGCAAGCTAGAAATTCGGCGAGCCAAGTCTGATTCGCGGTCACCCAAAGGCATCGGCTCGAGATTAGTACGCCGTTTCAAGCTGCTCCAAGACCTTGCATTAACACCACCGCTATATACGTCGGTCAACTCCAAATGGTTATCCAGCAAAAAGTTTCTTAGCAGCAAAGGGGTACCGTTTTGCAGCGCAGCCCAAGCAGCCAACTCGGCGCACAAGCGGCGGACATTCAGGTTCAAAGCTTCACGCAAGTTATCTAAGACCCTATCCCTTGCCACACGGTCAAATTGAATATGTACCCCTGCTGGGAGTGTGCTGAAACCATTGGCTACCGAATCTGCAATTTGTCGCCGATTCTGGCCGGTAATAGATCGCAGCAGCACATCAAAACGGAATTCATTGCTGTAAAGGCCGACGAAATCCAGTACCAGGCATACATCTTTCCCCTTAGCAAGCCTGAGTCCGCGGCCGATTTGCTGTTGAAAAATAACGGGGCTTTGCGTTGGACGGAGTAATAGGATGGCGTTAGCGTCGGGAATGTCAATACCTTCATTGAACACGTCGCAGCTGCAAATAATCTTCAACTGGCCTCCGCTAAGTTTTTGTATAGCGGCCGTTCGAGCATCCTGCGAGTCCGCGCCGCTAAGTGCGATAGCTGGCAAGCCTGAGCGGCTAAAAAAATCCGCCATGAAGTCAGCGTGCGCCACGCTGACGCAAAAAGCCAAACCTTTGAGATTGTTCAAGTCAGCAACATATTTCTCTATGGCATGCATCACTGCTCTGGCCCGTACAGCATTGCCCGAAATAATGTTGGAAAGTTGCACAACTTCTGTACCTCGGCCCCATTCAACCATGGTCATGTCGGTATCGTCTGCTGTTGCGTAATACTCAAAAGGACAGAGTAGTTGCTGGTCTAGTGCATCCCATAACCGCAGCGACACGGCAGGTGTGCCGTCAGGACGGCTGTCAAAATAGTGAATCAAGCTTTGGCCGTCCGACCGCTCGGGTGTGGCGGTAAGACCTAACAAGTAATGCGGTTGCACACTGTTGATGAACTGGTCAAAGGTGTTGGCTGGCAAGTGGTGGGCCTCGTCCACGATGACCATGCGCCAGAAATGGCAACCCAGTTGGCTTACCAACTCACGGCTGTGCACCGAATTGATTGTTGCGAATATGTGCTCGTACTTAGCTGGCGAGTTTTCACCATCCATCAATTCACCAAATGCTGGATCTCTTAAGACTTGCCGGAATGTAGACAACGCTTGCAACAGAATTTGCGTACGGTGCGCTATGAACAGCAATTTTGGGGCTACACCTTCTTCATCGCGAAGCCGCAAATAGTCAAAGGCTGCAACCACGGTTTTACCGGTTCCGGTGGCTGCCACCACCAGGTTACGACGACGACCTAGTCGACGCTCGGACGCTAACTGATCGAGCATTTCCTGTTGGTAAGCCTTGGGGCGCAAATCAAACCAGGTCTGCAGCGCAACCACCACGCCGCTGGGCACAGAGCTCCGACCACCATGACTTCGTTCTTTAGACAACGCATACGCCAAGGCTTCTCGGTGTTTCTCATTGTTGGGGTCGTAGGACTGGAATTCCTTGTCGTTCCACAGTGTTTCGAAATTGGCCACCGCAGCAGAAAATAAGGATGTTTCACTGGCTTGGGCAAACTTCACCGTCCACTCGATGCCGCCAATCAACGCTGATTCCGACAAGTTGGCGCTTCCAACGAACGCCGTGCCGAAATGGGTGGCGCGATGGAAAATCCATGCTTTGGCGTGCAAACGAGTACGCCGACCGTCGAGAGAAATTCGCAATTCAACGCCAGGCATTTTGGCGAATGTATCGACCGCGCGAACTTCGGTGGCGCCAATGTAGGTAGTCGTCAGAATCCTAAATTTTGTCTTCGGGTTGCCATGGGCATCGAGCGCCGTCACTTGCTGCAGCACATCCAGCAACTTCCGCACGCCGCTCCAAGTAATGAAACTGACCAGAATATCCACGCGGTCCACGGCACTAAGCTCTAAACGCAATTCATTTAACAAAGAAGGATCGGTTCTAGCAGACGTGAACAGCCAAGGATGGCGTAGCCCCGTGGCCGGCATCGCTACATCGGTATTTGGGGCGTGAACTGACTTGAGTAACTGTGCTGGCATGGCGAGAAGACGCTCACCCTGCCTGCGCGGGCGCAACTGAATCAGCATTTGGCGAATTAGTTCAATTTCAGCTTTTGCCTTCTCGCTTGAATCAGGTTGATTACCAGCAGCCGCGTCCAAAAGTTCCGGCAAACGTTGCACCAATTCAGCAATGAACTGTTCGCGTCTTTGGTGCGCGGTTGGCGTCGTTACAAGAGCGCGGTGTTGACCCGTCAGACTAGCTACCTCTCCAACTTCGTCTTCGTAGATCAAACGGTCATACAAGCCTTTATGCAATGTCATGCGGGTACCCTTAATTCAATCATGTTCCATTGTCGTTTAAGAAAATAGGGCTCAGCATTTGCACGGGCCAGTCATGTAGTGTCATCTCAAAAAAGGCGCAAATCCTGCTGGTCACGATCAACAAGCAAGGCCGGGCTGACGAGCACAAGTACATGGACCACTGGATCGATGACACGCACTTTCACTGGCAAAGCCAGAACGCCACCGACCCGACCAGCAAACGCGGCGACGAAATCATCCGCCACGCCGCTTTAGGCATCGACATCCATCTCTTTGTGCGCGACACCAAACTGGCCGTCGGCAAAGCCGCACCGTTCACGTACCACGGCCGGGTGCGCTACCAGTCGCACCAGGGCAGCAGGCCCATGAGCATTGTGTTTGGGCTGACAAGTGGGGCGGGTTGACGGGTGCATCGCTGGCCCTGCCTGTGGGCGGCGATGCATTTCAAGGGCCTATCGTATTTTTTGAGCTCGGGCTGCGCTAGGCACGGCGTTAGGCTGCCTCGATCAGCTCGATATCTTTCTTAAGCAATGCATTGAGCAACTCATTGAGCGTAGTGCCCTTGGCCTCAGCTCGCTTGACCAGGAAATCCAACACCTGCGGATCAAGGCGCACAGGCGGAATCAGGCGCAAATCAGGCTTGTAGAACTTACCCTGCTGCGCGTTAGAAAAATCGTATTCGTCCTTCATGGTGTTCACCTTTTAGCTGATTGGCTGTTCATCGTTGCTTGTCACTTACTGCAAAGTACCTTGCTCATACTGTCGGCGTTCGTTGCGGGTGGCGGCTCTGGCGGAAATGATACGCACCAGTGCGCTGCTGGGGCCGGTGGCGGTAAAAGTATGCACCAGCAGCAACAGCGCGCCTTCACCGGAAAGCCCCACGCTGATCCAACGCTCCTCATCCTGGCTGTGCTCCGCATCAAAAAACGTCATGGCCAGGGGGTCCAGAATCACCGTCATGGCTTCCCTGAAATCCACCCCATGCTTGCCCAGATTGATGGCGGCCTTGTTGTCATCCCAATCAAACTCGTAATCTGTAGCGCTCTCACTGCGGCACCTACCGCGCAGCGGCGTATCGGGTTCACATGCGACTTAACCAACTCAGACAGACTTTGTCGGTTGAAGTTGGCCGCTTTGCGCAGCCGGGTCAAACGAGCTGAGTTGTCCATGGACGAAAAGCCAAGTGGTTGCAATGACGTGATGGTAGACCGATTCGGAAAATGCACCAACAAAAGAACTGTATAGGGTGTGTGAATTAATCAGCAAAATCACCCGGCACAGTGCGGTCTGTGCTGTTTGCTCTGATCACAAAGCGTATACGCGCCCAGTTTGGCGAGGCGTACGAGCACAAGTACATGGACCACTGGATCGATGACACGCACTTTCACTGGCAAAGCCAGAACGCCACCGACCCGAGCAGCAAGCTCGGCCAAGAGATCATCCGCCACGCCGCTTTGGGCATCGACATCCATTTGTTTGTGCGCGACACCAAACTGGCCGTCGGCAAGGCCGCACCCTTCACGTACCACGGCCGGGTGCGCTAACAGTCGCACCAGGGCAGCAGGCCCATGAGCATTGTGTTTGGGCTGACAAGTGGGGCGGGTTGACGGTTGCATCGCTGGCCCTGCATGTGGGCGGCGATTTTTTGGTGTTGGAGCCCACCCCTGTGGGCGATGGTTTGCAGGGCGAATGGGTTGCATTGATGTGATCACTCGGCATGCCACACTGGGTATCGACTTTCATCCATTCACAGGATACGCGTTCTAAATGGGTGTTATTGGGTGTAATATTGGTTTCATGTTGCGTTCAGACACCCTCCAGATCACACCCGAAATCCTGAGCCTGATTGCTCGGATCGACGAATTCAAGGGCGCATGGCGTGCTTTGGGAACGCTGGCGCCCGAGCGTCTTTTGGCGCTACGGCGGGTGGCCACCATCGAGAGCATAGGCTCGTCTACCCGCATCGAAGGCAGCAAACTGACCGACCGCGAAGTCGAACGTCTGCTTTCCAACCTGGCCATCAAGTCCTTCGACACACGCGACGAACAGGAAGTGGCCGGTTACGCTGAACTGATGGATATGGTGTTCAGCGCGTGGCAGGACATTCCGTTCAACGAGAACCACATCAAGCAACTTCACCAAGTTCTGCTGACCCACAGCGAAAAAGATGCTCGCCACCGGGGGCAGTACAAAACCCATTCGAACAGCGTCGCCGCATTCGATGAAAACGGTGCACAAATTGGCATCGTCTTCGAGACCGCCACGCCATTTGACACGCCAAGGCTGATGGCTGAATTGGTGTCATGGGTGAATGGCGAGCGGGATAAGGCACTGATATCGGAAAAGCTGCACCCCTTGTTGATCATCGCGATCTTCGTCGTGGTGTTTCTGGAAATACACCCTTTTCAAGATGGCAACGGACGTTTGAGTCGGGTGCTGACAACCCTGCTGCTGCTCCGGGCCGGATACGCCTATGTGCCGTACAGCTCAATGGAGAGGGTGATCGAGCTGAACAAGGAAGCCTATTATTTGGCCTTGCGCCAGACACAAGGAACCATCCGCACGGATGCGCCCAACTGGCAGCCATGGCTGGTGTTCTTCTTGCGCTCGCTGGCAGAGCAGGTGCGGCGCCTGGAGAAGAAGGTTGAGCGCGAAAAGATCGTGCTGGCCACCCTGCCCGAGCTGTCACTGCAGATCGTGGAATTCGCCAGAGAGCACGGGCGCGTCACGATGATGGATGCCATCCAATTGACCGGCGCCAGTCGCAACACCCTCAAGCTGCATTTCCGCGACCTGGCCGATCGCAACCATCTGGAGCAGCACGGTAGCGGACGCGGTGTGTGGTACGGCTTGAAATGAGTGATGGGGCTGGTGGCAAACTTCAACACCTGAGTCAGCGACGGAATTCACGCCGCAGGAGTTGCAACCATCGGGTAACGATGTCACGCTTGTTGTCCAACCACTTGAGTGAGCAGGCAGTCAACGCAGAAAAAGCAGCCAACAGGGCTGAGCTGGGGCCAGCATTTTTGATAAACACTGACTTCATGGCGCGTCGGTGCCCGCGTTCCACACTTCTTACACAAAGGTCGCGGCAGAAACGCCAAACCGTTCGCTGAGCGCGCGCACTTGGCGAATGTTGAGTTCGCGTTTGCCCGTCAGGATTTCGGACACCACACCCTGACTGCCGATCTCGCGCAGGTCGCTTTGCTTCAGTCCGTGTTGTTCCATCAGGAATTTCAGTGCTTGCACACCCGTGACTTCGGGCAGCGGGTGATGCTTGGCTTCATAGTCCTCAATCAGATCGCCCACGATGTCGACCAAGCCCATCGCGGGATGTTTTTCTTCGCCTTGGGTTTCGTCCAGCAGGGCTTCGAGCATCTCGGTCATGCGCGCGCAGTGCGCTTCATCCCGGATGGGGGTGATGTCGGTTGCGGCACGGAACTGCTCCCAGACTGGGAGAAGGTGCTTCACGTCGATGGCTGCATTCATGATTTCCACGCTCCTTTGTTGTATTCCCGGTGGGTCAATACTGCCTTGATATACAAGATCTGCTTTTCGAACCGGATGTAAGCCATCAGGCGGTACTTGTTCCCGCCGATATCAAACACCGCTAACTCGTTCACCTTGTCAACTGCATTGAAGGCGGCTTTGAGCTCGGCCCAGTTTGCAAAACTGTTCTTTTCAATCACCCGCCGCCATCCCTGCAAGGGGGCTTCGGCCTGAGGATGATCGGCAGCGAAGGCCCGCAGGGCACTGTTGCTGATGATTTTCATGGGTACAGTTTATCTCATTACGAGATAAACACAAGCAGGGCCAGTACGGAGATCCTGAATGCTCTGCACCCACGCCCAAAACGGCCTGCCCGTGGTGGCATGCCTTACCTCTGAAAAACATCCGGAGGCCTTCATGTTCTTGGCGATCGTTTAAACCTGCAAAGTGCCATTACCATTTGGCATGCGTTTACTTCATCACCACCACCTGGACACACAGCGTGTCAAAAGCCAGTTCGCCAAGCTGGAAAAAGCGATTGTGCGAGACGACTTCAAAAGCCCGAACCTGAAGAAGTTGAGCCCAACACCTTATTGGCGTTTCAAGTTGGATCAGAGCAACCGTTTGTTGGTGCAATTTGCGCGCTACAACAACGAGACGGTGTGTTTGGCGCTGGAGGTCATTCACCAACACGACTACGCCAACGCCCGGTTTTTGCGCGGAGCCAGCTTGCAGTGGGACCAAATCGATGTGGACGACGATGCAAGCGGAGAACAAGGCGACCCTGGGCGCGATGACGCTGCGCACACGCTGCGTTATGTGCACCCGGTGTGCAGCGAAATTCATGTGCTTGACAAAGTGCTGAGTTTTGACGACACGCAGCAAGCGGTGTTTGACACCCCTGCGCCTTTGGTGCTGGTGGGTTCGGCGGGATCGGGCAAGACCGCCTTGACGCTTGAAAAACTGCGCCAAGCGCGTGGGCGGGTGCTGTATGTGACGCAGTCTGCCTTTTTGGCGCAAAGCGCACGCGCCATATATTTTGCGCACGGCTTCGAGGCGCAGGGGCAAGAACCCGAATTTTTGAGCTATCGGGAGTTCATGGAAACCTTGCATGTACCGGATGGGCGTGAGCTTGATTTTTCGGCTTTCGGCGCTTGGTTTGAGCGTTATCGAAGTGCCGCCAAACAAGCCACGGGCGGGCTTGACGCGCACGCTTTGTTTGAGGAGTTTCGTGGCGTGATTTCGAGCCGGGCCGAGGGCGTGCTCAGTCGCGAGAGTTATCTGGCCTTGGGAGTGCGCCAGTCTTTGCTGGCCCCTGCGCAACGTGCGGGCGTGTTTGATTTGTTTGAAAAGTACCGCTCTTGGCTGGCCGGATCGGGGCTTTTTGACCTGAATTTGTTGACCCACGATTGGTTGCCCAAAGCCAAGCCAACTTATGACTTCATGGTGGTCGACGAGGTGCAGGATTTGACGAGTGTGCAGCTCGCACTGCTGCTCAAGACACTGGCCAAGCCCGGGCAGTTTTTGTTGTGTGGCGATTCCAACCAAATTGTTCACCCGAACTTTTTCTCTTGGTCCGCTGTCAAGACTTTGTTTTGGCAAGACGAATCCTTGGCCCATTCGCAAACGATTTCTGTTTTGAAAGCCAACTTCCGCAATGGCCAGGCGGTGACGCATTTGGCCAATCGTTTGCTCAAAATCAAGCATGCGCGGTTTGGCTCCATTGACCGGGAAACCAACTTTTTGGTTCAGGCCACGGCACAAGCCAGCGGCACTGTTCAATTGCTGGCCGACAAAGAGGCGACGCGGCGCGAGCTCAACCTCAAGACGCGGGGCTCCACGCAGTTTGCTGTGTTGGTGCTGCGCGACGAAGACAAGGCGGCGGTGCGCCAACAGTTCCAGACGCCACTGGTGTTTTCTGTGCACGAGGCCAAGGGTCTGGAATACACCAACGTGATTTTGGTCGACATGGTGTCGGGCCAGCGCCATGCGTTTGCAGAGGTCGCCCAAGGGGTGCAGGCCAGTGATCTGGCAGGCGACATACTCGATTACAGCCGTGCGCGTGACAAGACCGATCGGTCTTTGGAGTTGTTCAAGTTTTACGTGAACGCTTTGTATGTCGCGCTCACCCGCGCTGTGGATCAGTTGCTGTTGGTGGAGTCGGACACGGCCCACCCCTTGCTGCAGTTGCTGGACTTGCGCACGCAAGACGCGCTGAATTTGGCGTCCACACAAGCGTCGAGCCAACAAGAATGGGCGGCCGAGGCGCGCCGCCTGGAGTTGCAAGGCAAACAAGAGCAGGCCGAGGCCATTCGGCAAACCATACTCAAAACGCAAAAACCCAGTTGGCCCATTTGGGATGAGGCCGCGCTGCAAGAGCTGTTGCCCAAAGCGCTGTTGCCCGGTCAGATTTCCAACAAACCCCGCCAAGCTTTGCTGGACTATGCCTTGTGGCATGGTCAATCGGGGTGGGTTCATGATTTGGTGGGGGCCAGCAACTTTGAACCGGCCAAACAAATCGGCCACGCGATCTGGGTCACACATGGCAAGCTCCCAGTGCCGCGCACAAGGCACGAGGGGCCCGCCCAATACCTTGCCCGACAGGAGGCCGACCACCGTGATGCGTGGCGCTTTTTGATGAAGAAAGCCGAGGCCTTGGCCGAGCGCCAGCGTCAGCCTTATGCGTCCCGGAGGTTCAAGGAGGTCTTGCGCCAATGCGATCAGTTCGGGGTGGATCACCGCACCTATTTCAACGCCACGCCCTTGATGCTGGCCGCTGAGTGCGGCAATGTGGCTTTGGTGCAGGCCTTGCTGGAGCGCGGGGCCGACCCCATGACTCAAGACCATTACGGCCACCGTGCATGGGACTATGCCTTGGCGCGTTTTTTGGATGATCCTGACCACAAAGCGCACCAGCTGGATGTGCTTTACCCGCTGCTTTCACCTGCGGTGATGGATGTTCAAACCGATGGCAAATTGGTGCGCTTGGAGCGCCACCAAGGCGAGTACTGGATGCTGACGGTGATGCTGGCCAGCTACAAAAAGTTTTTTTCGCAGTTGCTGCCTGATGCACAGGTAGAGCGCAATATCAAAGGCTTTTGTGCCGACCATCTGATGCGTCAAATGGACCGTTTGCCCGACAGCGTCCTGCCGCCCAGACGTCGCACCCGCACTTACATCAACTCGGTCTTGGCGCGCGCCGAAGTCAACAGCAACTACCAACCCAGCCGCCAACTTTGGCTTCGCACGCGAAACGGTTACTACGTCATCAACCCCGCCTTGCAACTGCGTGCGCACAGCACCAAGGCGTGGATCACTTGGCATCAGTGGCTGAACCAGCCGCTGGTGTTGGCAGGCTGCGGCATGCGGCTACAAGCGCCTGCAGATTGACCGGGGTTCATCTCGCCCAGACACTTGTGGCCCTGACGGTTGATTCATCTCATTTTTTTAATTCAAAATGGACAATAAATATTCTTTTTGTCCATAATGGCCAAATGCCAAGCAAGCCACCCACTGTTTTCCCGCAAGAGCAAACGCTGCTCACCGCCTTGGGCGAGCGCCTGCGGCTGGCGCGTTTGCGCCGCAAACTGAGCACGGCCGTGGTGGCGCAGCGGGCAGGCATGTCGCGCACTTCGGTCTACAAGGTCGAGGCCGGCGATGCGGGTGCCACCTTGGGCACTTATCTGCGTGTGCTGGCGGTGCTGGGCCTTCAGGCAGATTTCAACGCCTTGGCCGCCGACGACAAGGTGGGGCGCAAGCTGCAGGATTTGGCTTTGGCCCCATCACCCGCTACGCGACGCCAGCGCCGCGCCAGCGTGCAGTCAACCGCCGCAGCCAACAGCACTTCTGAGGTGCAGCCATGACGGAGCAATTCGATGGGCTAGAGGTCTGGTTGGACTGCGATTTGGGGCCAGCTTGTCTGGTTGGCCACCTGGCTCATGACCGAGGGCAAATTCACTTTCATTACGACAAAGCTTGGCTGAACGATCCGAGAGCTTTTGCGCTGGACCCTGATTTGTCTTTGGACGCGCACCCGTTTTTCCCCAAGCCTGAGCTGGGTAACTTTGGCGTATTTCTCGACTCATCACCCGACCGCTGGGGACAAACGCTGATGAAAAGGCGTGAGGCTTTGCAAGCCAAAGATCAAAAGCGCCCAGCCAAAACGCTTTATGCGTGGGATTTCCTGATCGGCGTGCAGGATTTCACGCGGCAGGGGGCGTTACGGTTTCGCCCATCCGGCACGCACGTGTTTTTGGACAACGCTGCTTTTGCAGCGCCACCCGTGACCACGCTGCGCGAACTGGAGCAAGTGGCTTGGCAACTGACTCAAAAGCGAATTGACGATCTCGATGCTTTGCGCAAATGGTTAACGGTTCTGGTGGCACCGGGTGCTTCATTGGGGGGCGCTCGGCCCAAAGCCAACTTCTCAGAGCTGGACGGTTCTCTTTGGATCGGCAAATTTCCGGCGCGTGATGATGACCGTGATGTCGGGGCTTGGGAGTTAGCCACGCATCAAATGGCCCAACGTGCAGGCATCGATGTCCCTGCTGCAAAGCTGATGCGTCTGGGTGGCGAGTTTCATACTTTTTGTGTGCAGCGCTTCGACCGTGCCGGTGGTCAGCGGCGGTTTTATGCGTCGGCCATGACGCTTCTGCGAAAGGACCAAAGCGAGGGCTGTAGTTATCTGGAATTGGCGCAGTTTCTGCGGGCCAGTGGCGATGCAGCGACTGTTCAATCAGATCTGGCTCAGCTGTTCAGGCGGGTGGTTTTCAATGTAGCGGTTGGCAATCGGGACGACCATTTGCGCAATCACGGCTTTGTGCTGAGCTCAACGGGCTGGCGACTGGCACCCGCGTTTGATGTCAACCCGAACATCGACAAAGCCGAGCATGTGCTGAACATTGACGATAGGGACAACCGTCCCGACTTGCAAACCGCGTTGAACACGGCGGCGTTTTACGGCTTGACGGCCACGCAAGGGCGGCACATCGTGGGCGAGGTCATGGATGTCGTGGGCACTTGGCGCGATGTCGCCAAACAGGCCCGCATTTCTCGGGCAGATATCGAATTGACTGCCGCTGCTTTCAGTGCACAAGAGGCTTGGAGAAAAGGCTGAAGCACACCCGGCTCTTTGGCCGTTGCTGGCGTGACTTCAGCAGCTCACTCATCAAATATCGATATTCCCCGCCCGCAGCGCATTGGCCTCAATGAAGTGACGGCGTGGCTCGACTTCGTCGCCCATGAGCATGGTGAAGACGCGGTCGGCTTCGATGGCGTCGTCGATCTGCACGCGCAGCAAGCGGCGCACGGTCGGGTCCATGGTGGTTTCCCACAGCTGCGCCGGGTTCATTTCGCCCAGGCCTTTGTAGCGCTGGCGGCTGGTGGTGCGTTCGGCTTCGCTGATCAACCATTGCATGGCTTGGCGGAAGTCGCTGACTTTTTCTTCTTTCTGGCGCTCGCCTTCACCGCGCATGGCTTTGGCGCCTTCGCTGACCAAGCCCCTGAAGGTGTTGGCGGCTTCGGCCAGCGCCCCGTAGTCGGCGCCGTGCACAAACTCTTGCGTGAGAACGCTGCTCTTGATGTTGCCGTGGTGACGGCGGCTGATGCGCAAGATGGGTTTATCGGTGCGTACATCAAACTCGGCGCTGACTTCGGCCGGGATACCGGTGGTGTTGAGTTCGCGCAGCTTGGCTTGCAGCGCAGGGGCGCATTCGGCAGCTTGGTCCATCGTGTCCAGGTTCAACGACACGCCGTCGGCCATGGCGCGCAGAGCTTCGGCGTCCATGAAGTTGGACAAGCGGGCAATGACCGCTTCGGCCACTTGGTGTTTACGGGCCAGCGCTTCGAGGGTTTCGCCGCTCAGGACTTGCGAGGCGTCGCCACCGGTGGTGATGCTGGCGTCTTTCAAGGCGATGCGCAGCAAGAAGCCGTCCAGCGCCGGGGCGTCTTTGAGGTAGAGCTCTTCTTTGCCCGCCTTGACTTTGTAAAGGGGTGGCTGGGCAATGTAGATGTGACCACGCTCGACCAGGTCGGGCATCTGGCGGTAGAAGAAGGTGAGCAACAGGGTGCGGATGTGGGCGCCGTCAACGTCGGCGTCGGTCATGATGATGATGCGGTGGTAGCGCAGCTTGTCGACGTTGAAGTCGTCGGTGCCGCTTTTGCCTGAGTCTGCGGTGACTTTGCCGATGCCGGTGCCTAAGGCGGTGATCAGGGTGACGATTTCGTTGCTTGTGAGCAGCTTTTCATAGCGGGCTTTTTCGACGTTCAAGATCTTGCCGCGCAGGGGCAAGATGGCTTGGAATTTACGGTCGCGGCCTTGTTTGGCCGAGCCGCCGGCGGAGTCGCCCTCGACGATGTAAATTTCGCACAGGGCAGGGTCTTTTTCCTGGCAGTCGGCCAGTTTGCCGGGCAGGCCCATGCCATCGAGCACCCCTTTGCGGCGCGTCATTTCACGGGCTTTGCGGGCGGCTTCGCGGGCACGGGCAGCTTCTACGATCTTGCCGCAAATGATTTTGGCGTCGTTCGGGCGCTCTTCCAAAAAGTCGCCCAGCGCTTTAGCGACAATGTCTTCCACCGGCGCACGCACCTCGCTGGACACCAGCTTGTCTTTGGTCTGGCTGCTGAACTTGGGCTCGGGCACTTTAACGCTCAGCACGCAGCACAGGCCTTCGCGCATGTCGTCACCGCTGACTTCGACTTTTTGTTTTTTGGCGATCTCGTTTTTCTCGATGTACTTGCCAATCACACGGGTCATCGCGGCGCGCAGGCCGGTCAGGTGGGTGCCGCCGTCACGTTGCGGAATGTTGTTGGTAAAGCACAGCACGCTTTCGTTGTAGCCGTCGTTCCACTGCATGGCAACTTCCACACCGATGCTGGTGCCGGGTATGCCGCCATAGCTGTCGGCAGGGCGCTCGCCGTGGGCATGAAACGCATTGGGGTGAAGCACTTTTTTGTTGGCGTTGATGAAGTCCACAAAACCTTTGACGCCGCCGGCGCCCGCAAAATCGTCTTCTTTGCCGGTGCGCTCGTCTTTGAGGCGAATGCGCACACCGTTGTTCAAGAAGGACAGTTCGCGCAATCGTTTGGCCAGAATGTCGTAATGGAAATCGGTGTTTTGGGTGAAGATTTCGGTGTCGGGCAAAAAGTGCACTTCGGTGCCGCGCTTGTCGGTCGGACCGGTCACGCGCATGGGCGAAATTTCAACGCCGTCCACGGTTTCGAGCAGGCGGTTTTGCACAAAACCTCGCGCAAAGTCGATTTGGTGGACTTTGCCTTCACGGCGCACCACCAGTCTCAGCCAGATGCTCAAGGCATTCACGCAAGACACGCCCACGCCGTGCAGACCACCCGAGACTTTGTAGCTGTTTTGGTTGAACTTGCCACCAGCGTGCAGCTCGGTCAGGGCAATTTCTGAAGCCGAGCGTTTGGGCTCGTGCTTGTCGTCCATCTTCACGCCGGTAGGGATGCCGCGGCCGTTGTCGGTCACGGAAATTGAATTGTCGGAGTGGATGGTGACAACAATGTCGTCGCAATGGCCCGCCAGCGCTTCGTCAATCGAGTTGTCGACCACCTCAAACACCAAGTGGTGCAAACCGGTGCCGTCAGAGGTGTCGCCGATGTACATGCCGGGGCGCTTGCGCACAGCTTCCAGGCCTTCCAGGATCTGGATGGAACCCTCGCCATAGCCTTCTGATGCACCGGCTTGGTTGGCGTCAATTTTGGGTTGCGCGGTGGTGAAAGCTTCTTCGCTGGGGGTATTTTCTTCGGACATGCTTTTATTTTCTCTATCTCTTGAATGGCCGAAACCCGCGAGGTGTCGCGGGTTTCTGGGCTGCAGATGGGGGTTGCGCGGGCTTAAATGCGCATCGGCATGACCACGTATTTGAAGTCTTCGTTATCGGGAATGGTGATCAGCGCCGAGCTGTTGCCATCGGCCAGGTCAAGGCGGACCATGTCTTGACCCATATTGCCCAACACATCGATGATGTAGGTCACGTTGAAACCGATCTCAATGCTGTCGCCACCGTAGTCGATGTCGAGTTCGTCCACGGCTTCTTCTTGTTCGGCGTTGGTCGAGGCCACGCGCAAGCTGCCCGGGTCCAGATTCAGGCGAACGCCTTTGAACTTGTCGCTGGTCAAAATGGCGGTGCGCTGCAGGCACGACAGCAGGGCTTGACGACCCAAGGTCACGTTGTTGCGGTGTCCTTTGGGGATCACGCGGTTGTAGTCGGGGAACTTGCCTTCGACCAGTTTGGTCACAAACTCCATGCCATCGAAACTGAACTTGGCTTGGTTGTTGGCAAATTGCATGTCGATGGCGCCTTCAGCGTCAGACAGAAGGCGCTGCAGTTCGAGCACTGTCTTGCGCGGCAAGATCACTTCTTGCTTGCTCGGCACATCGACATCCAAGGTGGCCGAGGCGAAGGCCAAGCGGTGGCCGTCGGTCGACACCAAGCTGAGTTTTTTGCCTTCAGCCACGAACAAAATACCATTCAGGTAATAGCGAATATCGTGCACTGCCATGGCAAAGGACACTTGGCCCAACAAGGCCTTGAGGGTTTTTTGGGGCACGCTGAACGAGGGGCCAAAGCTGGCGGCTTCTTGCACCAGCGGAAAGTCTTCGGCCGGCAGGGTTTGCAGCGTGAACTTGGATTTACCGCCCTTTAAGATGACTTTGCTTTGGCTTGATTCGAGGCTGACTGTTTGGTCTGCGGGCATGGTGCGCAAGATGTCGATCAGTTTGCGGGCGCCCACGGTGGTGGTGAAGTCGCCTGCGTCACCATCGAGCTGGGCGGTGGTGCGGATCTGGATTTCCAAATCGCTGGTGGTCAGTTGCACCGCGCTGCCGGATTTGCGGATCATGACGTTGGCCAAAACAGGCAGCGTGTGACGCCGCTCCACAATGCCTGAAACGGATTGCAAAACAGACAGCAGTTTGTCTTGGGTGGTCTTCAGAACAATCATGGCAACCTCGGTTGTTGGAAGGAAATGTGAGCCGTCAGGCCCGCATCAAAAACTATCTGGACATTTTCGTCGTTTTTGGGCCGATTTAGAGGCTTTTCGGGCGGTATTTCAAGGATAAATTCAAGCCTAACAGAGGGTTAGCCCTTAAGGGTTTGCTCTAGCACGTGCAGCTGCTGATTCAATTCGGTGTGTTGCTGTCGCTCAGCGCTGATTTTGCGCACTGCGTGCAGCACTGTGGTGTGGTCGCGGCCGCCAAACAACTCGCCAATTTCGGGCAGGCTTTTTTGAGTCAATTCTTTGGCCAGGTACATGGCAATCTGACGCGGACGGGCAATGCTAGCGGGGCGTTTTTTGCTGTACATGTCCGCTACCTTGATCTTGTAGTAATCGGCCACGGTTTTCTGGATATTCTCGACGCTGATTTGCCGGTTTTGGATGGACAGCAAGTCACGCAGTGCCTCTCGGGCCAACTGAATCGAGATTTCTTTTTGGTTAAAACGCGAGTAAGCCAAGATTTTGCGCAGCGCCCCTTCGAGCTCGCGCACGTTGGAGCGCACGTTTTTGGCCACAAAGAAAGCCACTTCTTCAGGCATGACACTGCCCTCGCTGATGGCTTTGTTGATCAAAATAGCGACCCGCATTTCCAGTTCAGGCGGCTCAATGGCCACCGTCAAGCCCGAATCAAAACGTGAAACCAAGCGCTCGTGGATGTCGGCCAAGCCCTTGGGGTAAGTGTCACTGGTCATCACAATGTGCGACTTTTTGGCCAGCAAAGCCTCAAAGGCATTGAAAAATTCTTCTTGCGTGCGGTCTTTGTTGGCGAAGAACTGAACGTCATCAATGAGCAGCAAATCAAGCGAGTGGTAACGGTATTTGAACTCGTCAAAAGTCTTGCGTTGGTAGGCTTTAACCACATCCGATACAAATTGTTCAGCGTGGATGTAGAGAACCTTGGATTCAGGGCGGTCTGCCAGCAATTTATTGCCAATCGCATGCATCAAGTGGGTCTTGCCCAAACCCACGCCACCGTAGATAAACAAAGGGTTGTACAAATGGCCAGGCATGCTGGCCACATGCATGGCAGCAGCACGCGCCATGCGGTTGGCAGAGCCCTCAATCAGCGCCTCAAAGGTCAAGGCGGTGTTGAGCCGATTCTTGAAGCCATTGACAGGACTGTCGTCAGCCGGCTCGGTGGCCGCAGCAGCCGCGTCTTGAGCGGCTTTAACCAAAGAGTATGCAGTCTTTGCAGGGGCTTCACGCGTAGCGAGCGCTAACTCCACAATCATTTTTTGACCCTGCAGGCGCTCAAACATGGCAGACAATTTAACCACGTATTGGGCACGTATCCAGTCTAACTTGAAGCGGTTGGCGACAAAAATAGTGACCTTGGAAAAGTCTTCAGCCACCTGCGCAGTCAGGGGTTTGATCCAGGTGTTGAATTGCTGTTCGGGCAGCTCTTGCGAGAGTTCGTCGAGGCAGATTTGCCATAAGGCCAGGCCGGGATCACCGGCGTCTTGGGAGAGGATTCCCTCGTTCATGTGAGTTTTAGTTTTTATGTGGACAGAAGAGTCGCAATGAGATGGAATTCCAGATTTATCAAGAGTTTATCCACATGCCACTGCCTTGGTTTGTGAGCGATCATAAACCAGATCTGGCGCATCGGGGTGGCCACTGAAAACCCGTTTAAATTGAAAAATTTGCCGCCCTGCTGAAAGTTTGCGATAATCGCGGGTTACCCCTGAAAGAACTGGGGGCTCCTAGAGGACTCATTCCATGAAACGCACTTACCAACCATCGAAAACTCGCCGCGCCCGTACACACGGATTCATGGTTCGCATGAAAACCCGGGGCGGCCGCGCCGTGATCAACGCTCGCCGCGCCAAAGGCCGTAAGCGCCTGGCTGCCTAATCTGTCTGCCCACGCGAGCAGCTCTGTCGATGCGTGCTCGGTTCAGCCTCCTGAAATGCAGCGGTTAAAAACACGCCCGCAATTTCAAGCGGCCTTGGCGGGCGGCACGGTTTCCCGCACCCCGCATTTTGCTTTGCACAGGATGACTTTGGTTAGCCCTGTGGCAGTTGTTTCCGAATCTCCATTGACCACAGTGCCTGTATTGTCCTCAGAGCAGGCTTTGTTCGGTGCTTTTGACGTCTGGTTGGGTGCCATGGTGCCTAAAAAGTGGGCTCGCCGCGCTGTGACGCGCAACACCATCAAGCGGCAGATCTACAACGTCTCGGCCCATTTCGCTGATGCATTGCCTTGTGCAGCCCATGTGGTTCGACTGCGAGCCGGTTTTGACCGCAAGCAGTTCATCAGCGCCACTTCCGACGTCTTGAAAGCGGCCGTGCGCAATGAACTCGAGCAGTTGTTTAGCCACGCGGTGGCAACAAACCCCAAGCCAAGGGCGCTTGCGTCATGATGCAAGCCGTATTGATCGCTCTCGTCAAAGGCTATCGCTTTTTTTTGAGTCCGTGCTTGGGTTCGGCTTGCCGGTTTGAGCCGACTTGCTCAATTTATGCCCTGAAGGCGTTACAGTCGCATGGCGCTGGCGCCGGCAGTTATCTGACTTTGGCGCGATTGGTGCGTTGTCACCCTTGGTGCGCGGGCGGTACAGACAAAGTGCCTGAGCAGGCCCCCCGCATTTTTTCCCGTTTGCTTTCTCATACCTCTTCGAAGAAGTCTTCATGAACGATATCCGTCGCACCATTTTGTGGGTGGTTTTTGGTTTCTCCTTGGTCCTGTTGTGGGACCAATGGCAAATTCACAACGGCCAAAAACCCACCTTCTTCCCGCAACCCACCGCCGCCAATTCGCCGACCTCGCCTGCAGCATCGCCGGCCGCATCCGGGGTGCCCACGGCATCCAGCACGGTCACGCCCGCTGCAAACGTGAGCCAAGTTCCAGGTACGCCAACTGCAACGCCATCTGCGCCTGCAGCGCCAATGACTCCAGCAACGCCAGCGGGACTTGCGCCACGTGAGCGCATTGAAGTGGCAACCGACGTGCTGAAGCTGACTTTCGACACCGAAGGCGGCTCCTTAGTGCGCAGCGAATTCAGCCACCACGTTGACATGGCCGACCACAGCAAGCCCCTCGTTTTGCTCGATGAAAGCCGTGACCGCGTTTATGTGGCCCAAACTGGTTTGATTGGCGGTGCCAACGGCGTGGCTTATGCGACGCATAAAACACCCATGACGTTCAGCGGCGAACGCGACCTGAAAGAAGGCAAAGACGAGATGACTGTGCGTTTTGAGTCGGCAGACGTTGGCGGCCTGAAACTGGTGAAAACCTACACGCTTCACCGCGCAAGCTACGACATCAAGGTCAAACACGAAGTCATCAACACCGGTGCAGCCGCTGTGTCACCTCAGCTGTATGTGCAACTGGTGCGTGACGGCAACAAGCCCGCAGGTGAGTCGGCCTTTTATTCCACCTTTACCGGCCCGGCCATTTACACCGAAGCCAAAAAATACAACAAAGTCGAATTCAGCGACATCGACAAAAACAAAGTCGATATCGACAAGACTTCAGACACCGGCTATGTGGCGATGGTGCAGCACTATTTTGCTTCTGCCTGGTTGCTGGCCGACGGCATCTCGCGTGAAAATTTTGCCCGCAAAGTAGACACCAATTTGTACGCCGTGGGCATGATCACACCGATCAAGGATGTGGCGCCAGGCCAGTCCAAGTCGGTTGAGGCCATATTGTTCACCGGTCCTCAAGAAGAAAAGAAACTCGAAGCCCTGGCACCCGGCTTGGATTTGGTCAAAGACTACGGCTGGCTGGCCATGCTGGCCAAACCTTTGTACTGGTTGCTCGACAAGTTGTTTGGCATCCTGAACAACTGGGGCTGGTCGATTGTGGCCTTGGTGTTGTTACTCAAAATCGCGTTCTACTGGCTCAATGCCAAGGCCTATGCCAGCATGGCCAAAATGAAAGCGATCAACCCGCGCATCATGGACATGCGCGAGCGCCTGAAAGACAAGCCACAAGAGATGCAGCAAGAGATGATGAAAATCTACCGTGAAGAGAAGGTCAACCCCATGGGCGGGTGCTTCCCGATCATGGTCCAGATCCCCGTCTTCATTGCTTTGTATTGGGTGCTGTTGTCCACTGTCGAGATGCGCAATGCGCCTTGGGTCGGTTGGATCCACGATTTGTCGGCACCCGATCCCTTCTTTATTTTGCCTGTAGTCATGACTTTGTCGACCTTGCTGCAAACGGCTTTGAACCCCGCGCCGCCCGACCCGATGCAGGCCAAAATGATGTGGATCATGCCATTGGTGTTCAGCGTGATGTTTTTCTTCTTCCCGTCCGGCTTGGTGTTGTACTGGATCACGAACAACATCTTGTCAATTGCCCAGCAGTGGGTCATCAATACCCGAATGGGTGTGCCACCCCAGTTCAATATGCCCAAGTTCAATTGAATGAAAAGGGCCGCGCAAGCGGCTTTTTTTGCTTTCTACGCACATGCTTGCCCAACATCAGGACCCGATTGTGGCCATCGCTACCGCCCCAGGCCGAGGCGCGGTGGGGATTGTGCGTGTCTCCGGTCGTGGTCTGACGGCCTTGGCTCAAGCGCTCTGCGGCAAGACCTTGACAGCACGGCAAGCGGCTTACTTGCCTTTTCAGGATGCCGATGGTGGGGTCATCGACCAAGGCTTGGCTTTGTACTTTCCAGGGCCGCATTCGTTCACGGGCGAAGACGTGCTGGAGTTGCAGGCGCATGGGGGCCCGGTGGTGCTGCAGTTGCTGCTTTCGCGTTGCTTGCAAGCGGCCGGTGAAGTCGACCCAACCCATGGCCAGACGCGCCTGCCAGGGCTTCGCGTGGCACAACCGGGTGAGTTCACGCAACGTGCTTTTTTGAACGACAAGATCGATTTGGCACAAGCCGAAGCGATTGCCGATTTGATAGACGCTTCCACCAGTGCAGCTGCCCGCAGTGCAAGCCGCTCTTTGGCGGGCGATTTTTCGCGCGACATCCATGTGCTGCGCGATGCGCTGATTCATTTGCGCATGCTGGTGGAGGCCACGCTGGACTTTCCGGAAGAAGAAATCGACTTCTTGCAAAAGGCCGATGCGCAAGGCCAGCTCGATCGTCTGCACACACAACTGTCCACCGTGATGCAGCGCACCCGGCAAGGCGCCTTGCTGCGCGAGGGCATCAAGGTGGTGATTGCAGGCCAACCCAATGCGGGCAAAAGCTCGCTGCTCAACGCCTTGGCGGGGGCTGAGTTGGCCATCGTCACGCCGATTGCTGGTACCACCCGCGATGTGGTGCAACAAACCATTCAAATCGAAGGTGTGCCCCTGCATGTGATTGACACCGCAGGGCTGCGTGACAGTGTTGATGAGGTGGAAAAGATCGGCATTGAACGCGCATGGGGGCAAATTCAAACTGCCGATGCGGTGCTGTTTTTGCACGACTTGACTCGCGTGCATGAGCCCGATTACGCTTTGGCCGATGCCGAAATCTCACGTACGCTGATTGAGAAACTGCCAGTCAACGTAGTCGTGATGGATGTGTGGAACAAATGCGATGCCCAGCCTGAAAGAGCTGTACCTACTGATACAAAAGGTGTGACCCTGTCAGCCAAAACCGGACAGGGCTTAACAGCTCTGCGCCAGCAATTGCTGGCTGTGGCTGGCTGGCAGCATGCAAGCGAGGGGGTTTACATTGCGCGCGCGCGGCATGTGCAGGCGCTGAACGAAGTGCACGCCCATCTGCTGATGGCGCACGATTTGTTGCAAGCCCAAGCCCAGTCACTGGACTTGCTGGCCGAAGAGCTGCGACTCGCACAAAACGCGCTCAATGCCATCACGGGCGAGTTCTCGTCGGACGATTTATTAGGCGTTATTTTTTCCAGTTTTTGCATTGGTAAATAGTTTTCGATGGCCACCTCACTACCCGATCGACCTGCCGCTAAAAATCCGAAATCGCTTTCTGGTTTGCTGCCTTTCTTGAAGCCCTACCGTTGGCAGATCGGTTTGGCTTTGGTGTTGCTTGTGCTGGCTGCGGCCACCACCTTGTTATTTCCTTGGGCCATTCGGCATTTGGTCGACAGCGGCTTTGCGCCTGCTGATCGCAATGAACAAGTCATGGCCATGCGGGGCAATTTTTTGTTGCTCTTTGGTGTTGCCGTGGCCTTGGGGGTGTTCTCCGCAGGGCGGTTTTTCACGGTCAGCTGGCTGGGCGAGCGCGTCACCGCCGATTTACGCAATGCGGTGTACAGCCATGTGTTGCAGCAAAGCCCCGCGTTTTTTGAAACCACCTCCACCGGCGAAGTCACCAGCCGCTTGATTGCCGATACCACCTTGGTGCAAACCGTCGTCGGCTCTTCGCTGTCCATGGGTTTGCGCAATGCCGTGATGGGATTGGGTGCCTTGATTGTGTTGGTCTGGTCGCACCCGACGGTGATGCTGCAAGTCATTTTGACGGTTGTTTTGGTGATCGTGCCCGCCACCTGGTACGGCCGCAGGGTGCGCCGTTTGTCGCGCGCCAGCCAAGACCGGGTGGCCGACTCCAGCACCATTGCCAGCGAGGTGCTGAACGCGATACCGATCGTACAAAGCTACAACGCCCAAACGCGTGAAGCCGATCGTTTTAACAACTCCACCGAACAAGGCTTTCAAACCGCCGTGCGCCGCACCCGGGCGCGCTCCATCTTGGTGGCCTTCATCATCATTGCCAATGCAGCGCTGATGCTGTGGGGCTTGTACCAAGGCACCCAAGCGGTGATCGCAGGAGAGTTAAGCGCCGGTCAACTCGGTCAAGCGGCTTTGTATGTGGTCATATTTGCAGGCGCCGTGGCTGTGTTGGGTGAGGTCTATGGCGACTTGCTGCGCGCCGCCGGTGCCACAGAGCGCTTGATGGAATTGCTGGCCAGCGTCTCGCCTGTGCAGTCGCCCCTGCATCCTGTGGTCTTACCAGAAGGCGCCAAAGGCAGCGCCTTGGTGCTGGACGATGTGTTGTTCCGTTACCCCTCACGGCCATTGCAAGCTGCTTTGAACCATGTGAGCTTGCGCGTTGAGCCGGGACAAACCGTAGCGATTGTCGGACCGAGCGGCGCAGGCAAGAGCACGGTGTTTGGCTTGTTACTGCGCTTTTACGATCCGCAGTCGGGCCGCATCACACTCAACGGCACAGCCATCGACGCGATCAGCCTGGACGATCTGCGCAGCCAGATTGGCATCGTGCCGCAAGAACCCGTGATTTTTTCGACCAGCGCGCTGGAAAACATCCGTTACGGCAAACCCCAGGCCAGCGACGAAGAAGTGCGCGCCGCAGCGGTAGCGGCCTTTGCCGACGAGTTCATTGTCCATTTGCCCGAGGGTTACAACAGCTTTTTGGGCGAACGCGGCGTGCGCTTGTCGGGCGGCCAGCGCCAGCGCATTGCGATCGCCCGCGCCATGCTGAAAAACCCGCCGCTCTTGCTGCTGGACGAAGCCACCAGCGCGCTGGACGCGCAAAGCGAACGCATGGTGCAGGCGGCGCTAGAGTCCGCCATGCAAAACCGAACGACCTTGGTGGTCGCGCACCGCTTGGCCACGGTGCAAAAAGCCGACCTGATCGTGGTGCTGGACCATGGCCGCTTGGTCGAGCAAGGCACGCACGCGCAACTGGTGGCGCAGGGTGGTGTGTACGCGGGCTTGGCGGCTTTGCAGTTCAACGCCTGAGCTTACAAGAGGTCACGTCAGTGACTGATGAGCCTGCCTTTAGACACCACTATAGTGGGCTCTTACACAAGATCGACAAAACCTGTCCATGGACCAGCCCAAGCAACCCATATTCACTGCTGATCAAGAAGCCTTCTTGCGCGGCCGCTCCAATGGAATGGGGCTTTACTTGGTGTTGCACGCTTGGGTGGTGATTGGCTTGTCCATGGCCTTGTTTGTGGTGTGGCCGAATCCGCTGACTTTTGTGGCGGCCATCGCCCTGATCGGTGGGCGTCAATTGGGCTTGGCGATTTTGATGCATGACGCCGCACACCGCGCGCTGTTCAAAAACACCAAGTTGAATGATTTTGTAGGCGCGCATTTTTGCGGCTTTCCGGTCGGCGCCAGCTTGGGCCTGTACCGGCCTTATCACTTGAGCCACCACCGCCACACGCAGCAGCCCGAAGATCCTGACTTGATTTTGTCAGCCCCCTTTCCGATTACGCAAGACAGTTTCAAACGCAAGATGTGGCGTGACATTTTGGGTGTGACCGGTTACCAGCGGCGTCTGGAGCAGTTCAAATTCACCATGGGCGACGACCCGAGCCTTGCGCGGCGGCTGTTGAAGTTGGCCCAACATGAAAAGTATTTCATCGGCAGCAACGCCACCTTGCTGCTGATCTTGTCGATAGCGGGCGTGTGGTGGGCTTACTTTGTGCTGTGGCTGCTGCCGCTGATGACCTGGTACCAAGTGATCAGCCGCATCCGCAATATCGCCGAGCATGCGGTGGTGGGCGACAACAACGACCGCTTGCGCAACACCCGCACGACCCTCACGAACGGCCTTATGCGCATGGTGCTGGCGCCTTACTGGGTCAACTACCACCTGGAACACCATTTGTTTGTCTACACGCCTTGCTGGAAACTGCCAGCTGCCCACAAAATGCTCATTGCGCAAGGCTTTGGTCCCCGCATGGAACTGGCGCATGGCTACTTGCCGGTGTTGCGCAAAGCCACCGCCAAAGACCCCTCCAGTCCAGATGCTTCGGGCCGCTCGGGTCGCCGCGCAAGTGCCTCGATGATTTGACCCTCTCGTTTCACAAGGAACCGCCATGAGCCACCGCCTCGCCAATCAGGTTGCCATCATCACCGGGGCCAGTCGTGGCATTGGACGTGCGATTGCCGAGGCCTATGCGGCAGAAGGTGCCACGCTGTGCTTGATGGCCACCGACACGGCACGGCTTGACGAAGTCAAAGACAGCTTGGGCTTGCCCCCCGATCAGATCATGACCGTGGGCGTGAACGTGACGGATCGCGAGGCCTGTTTTCGTGCGGTCGATTCGGTGATCGCCCGTTTTGGCCGAGTGGATGTTTTGGTGAACAACGCCGGCGTCTACCGCTCCAAATCATTTTTGGAGTATTCAGCGCAAGATTTTCAGGACATGCTGGATGTGAACTTGTTTGGCGTCCTGCATTTCATGCAAGCCTGCCTGCCGGGCATGCAAGAGCGCAAACATGGCCGCATCATCAACATGGCCTCCACTGCGGGCAAGTGGGGCTCGCGCAATCAAAGTGCCTACAACGTGAGCAAACACGCGGTGGTCGGCATTACCCGCTGCGTGGCCTTGGAAGCCAGCCCTTATGCGGTGACCGTGAATGCCATTTGCCCGGGCTTTATTCAAACCGACATGGTTGAAGCTTTGAAAACACAGGTCGCACAAACCACCGGCGTGAGTCCCGAAGACATGGTCAAAGCCGCCTTGACCCGCGTGCCCTTGGGGCGTGTTTTAAACCCTTCAGAAATTGCAGGGTTAGCGGTGTATTTGGGCTCTGCAGAGTCCAGTGGCATGACGGGACAGTCCATTCATGTCGATGGCGGCATGGTTTTGAGCTGAAAGCGCGTTAAACCGGACACTGACGGGACTAAACTCGGGTTTACCAGTAGTATTCTGAGGGTGTCTATCCCTCAGAATTCAGCACGCATTTGCTTCGGCAATTTTGCGGTGTGTACAACTGGATCCGGTGCCAAGCCTCATGTCTGAAGATTTCATTTTAAAAACCAATGAACTGGTCAAAGAGTTCAAGGGTTTTGTTGCCGTCAATAGCGTCAACCTGGGTGTCCGTCGTGGTCAAATTCACGCCTTGATTGGCCCCAACGGCGCAGGCAAAACCACTGTTTTTAACCTGCTGACCAAATTTTTGATTCCCACCAGCGGCCACATTGTGTTCAATGGCAAGGACATTACCGCCACCAAGCCAGCACAAATTGCACGCGAAGGGATCGTTCGCTCGTTCCAGATTTCAGCCACTTTCCCCAACCTGACGGTGATGGAAAACGTGCGCATTGCACTGCAGCGCGGCACAGGCACTTCGATGCACTTTTGGCGATCAGAACGCATCCTGAACCAACTCAACGACCGCGCCATGATCTTGCTCGACGAAGTCGATTTGGGCAGCATGGCCGATTTGACAGCGGTAGAGTTGCCTTATGGCCGTAAACGCGCATTGGAGATTGCGACCACGCTGGCCATGAACCCCGAACTCATGTTGCTCGATGAACCCACCCAGGGCATGGGCCATGAAGACGTGGAGCGGGTGACGCAGCTGATCAAAAAAGTGGGCGCCAACCGCACCATTCTGATGGTGGAACACAATATGAGCGTGGTCGCCAGCATTGCCGACACGATCAGTGTGCTGCAACGCGGCCAAATCATTGCCGAAGGACCTTACGCCGTGGTGTCTCAAAATCCGCAAGTGTTGGAAGCCTACATGGGCACCGCAGACAACCAGTTGGAGGGGGCTCATGGCTGAATCCACTCAATTCCTGCGCATCAGCAATCTGCACGCCTACTACGGCGAGTCACACATCCTGCACGGCGTCGAGTTGACGGTGAACCATGGCGAGGTCGTCACCCTGCTCGGACGCAATGGCGCCGGTCGAACCACCACGGTAAAATCCATCATGGGTTTGGTCGGCAGGCGCACCGGCTCGGTGGTGATCGAAGGCCAAGAAACCGTGAATTGGGCCCCGCACCAAATTGCCAAACTCGGCATAGGTTATTGCCCTGAAGAGCGTGGCATTTTTTCTGCCCTCACGTGCGAAGAAAACCTGATGCTGCCCCCCGTCATTGCGCCGGGCGGTATGTCAGTCGACGAAATCTACGCCATGTTCCCCAACCTGTACGAGCGACGCAGCAGCCCGGGCACACGCCTTTCTGGGGGCGAGCAACAAATGCTGGCAGTGGGCAGAATTTTACGCACCGGCGCCAAATGCCTGCTGCTGGATGAAATCTCGGAAGGTCTCGCGCCCGTCATCGTGCAAGCACTGGCACTCATGATCAAGGCCCTCAAAGCCAAGGGCTTCACCATCATCATGGTGGAACAAAATTTCCGATTTGCCGCTCCGCTGGCCGATCGTTTTTACGTCATGGAACATGGGCAAATTGTGGAAGGCTTCTCCTCACAGGAGCTGTCCAGCAAGATGAACATGCTGCATGAATATTTGGGTGTCTGACTTTTTCTAACTGGAGTTCTCGCAATGAAACGCAATCTTCTCTCTCTGGCCGTGGCCGCTACCTGTGCTTTCGCTGGCGCTGCGCAAGCGCAAATTTCAGACGGCATCGTCAAAATCGGCGTGCTCAATGACATGTCGGGTTTGTACTCCGACATCACGGGGCCAGGCTCATTGTCTGCCGCCAAAATGGCCGTTGAAGACTACCTCAAGTCCAGTAAAAGCCAACTGAAAGTCGAAGTCGTTGGGGCAGACCACCAAAACAAGCCCGATGTCGGCTCCAACGTTGCACGCCAGTGGTATGACACCGACAAGGTGGACATGATCGCCGACGTTCCTACATCGTCGGTGGGCTTGGCCATTGCCAAAATTTCCAGCGACAAGGGCAAACTGCACGTCAATTCCGGTTCGGCAACGGCTGACCTGTCCGGCAAAGCCTGTAACGCCAACACCATCCACTGGGCTTATGACACCTGGATGCTGGCCAACGGTACCGGTACAGCCATTGTCAAAAGCGGTGGCGACACCTGGTTTTTCTTGACGGCCGATTACGCATTCGGCCACGCCTTGGAGCGCGACACGGAGGCGGTTGTTCTCAAGAACGGCGGCAAAGTCTTGGGTAAAGTTCGCACACCGTTCCCAACCCAAGATTTCTCATCCTTCTTGTTGCAAGCCCAAGCGTCCAAAGCCAAGATCATTGGCTTGGCCAATGCGGGCGGCGACACCACCAACTCGATCAAACAGGCTTTTGAATTTGGCATCACCAAGGGCGGTCAAAACCTTGCCGGTATGTTGGTCTTCTTGCCCGACGTTCATTCACTGGGCCTGGAAAAAGCACAGGGCCTGATGCTGACAGAGACCTTCTATTGGGACCTGAACGACCAGACACGGGCATTTGCCAAACGCTTTGCGGCAGCCAACGGCGGCAAGTACCCCTCGATGGTGCAAGCCGGCGTTTACTCCAGTGTGATTCATTATCTGAAGGCAGTTGACGCGGCCAAGACCGATGACGGCACCAAAGTTGCCGCCAAAATGAAAGAGTTGCCTACAGACGATGTCTTGTTTGGCAAAGGCAGTGTGCGGGCGGACGGTCGCAAGATTCACCCGGCCTATTTATTCCAAGTCAAAAAGCCCTCGGAATCCAAAGGACCTTACGACTATTACAAGTTGGTCGCCACCATCCCCGCCAACGAGGCATTCCGTCCCATGGCCGATGGCGAATGCCCTCTGGTCGCCAAGAAGTAAACCACTCGTTTTAGCAAGCTGAATTCATCACCATGGAAATCTTTGGCATTCCCTCTCAAGCGCTTTTTGGGCAACTGCTGATCGGGCTGATCAACGGCTCTTTTTATGCATTGCTCTCATTGGGCTTGGCGGTGATTTTCGGCTTGCTGAACATCATTAACTTCAGCCACGGCGCCCAGTACATGCTGGGCGCCTTTGTGGCGTATCTTTCGCTGAACAAGTTCGGCATCAATTACTGGGTTTCCTTGATCGTCACGCCCTTGCTGGTAGGTGCCACTGGTGTGCTGATTGAAAAGACGATGCTCAAGCGCTTGTACAAACTCGATCATTTGTACGGGCTTCTGTTGACCTTCGGTTTGGCCTTGATCATCCAAGGCGTGTTCCGCAATGAATTCGGTTCTTCGGGCATGCCTTATCCGGCACCGGATGTGTTTCAAGGTGTCTTCAACCTGGGCTTCATGTTCTTGCCCAAATACCGCGCTTGGGTGATCGGCGTGTCCTTGGTGGTGTGCCTGGGCACCTGGTTTGTGATTGAACGCACCAAGCTCGGCGCCTATTTACGCGCCGCCACGGAGAACCCCAGCTTGGTTCAGGCCTTTGGTATCAACGTACCCCGCATGGTCACCTTGACCTATGGCTTTGGCGTAGCGCTGGCCGCCTTGGCAGGGGTGATGGCAGCCCCGATTTACCAAGTAAGTCCGATGATGGGTGCAGACATCATCATTGTCGTGTTTGCTGTGGTGGTGGTTGGCGGCATGGGCTCGATCATGGGCGCCATCTTGACCGGCTTTGGCTTGGGCTTGGTGGAAGGCCTGACCAAGGTCTTCTACCCCGAGGCCTCCAACACCGTGATTTTTGTCATCATGACCATTGTTCTCCTGCTCAAACCTGCCGGACTGTTCGGTACCCAGAAGTAATTCCCATGTCCAACGCCACGCCGCTCACTTTCAAGTCGAAGTCGTTCACCCACCAATGGGTGGCCTTTGTGATCATGGTGATGATTTTTGCGATCGCCCCTATTTGGATCTATCCGATCTTCCTGATGAAGGTCATGTGTTTCGCACTGTTTGCTTGCGCCTTCAATTTGTTGCTGGGTTTTGGCGGCTTGCTGTCTTTCGGCCATGCCATGTTCTTGGGTACGGCGGGCTATGCGGCCGCGCATGCGGCCAAAGTGTGGGGCTGGAACCCTGAGTTGGCAGTGCTGTTTGCCACCGCCTGCTCTGCAGGCTTGGCCTTGGTAGCGGGTATGTTGGCGATTCGTCGCCAAGGCATTTACTTTGCGATGATCACACTGGCCCTGTCGCAAATGGTGTATTTCTTTTATTTGCAAACGCCTTTCACAGGGGGAGAAGACGGCATTCAAAGCGTACCGCGAGGCAAACTGTTGGGTATTTTTGATCTGTCCGAAAACCTGGCCATGTACATGTTTGTGATGGCTATTTTCTTGGCTGGTTTTTCTTTGATCTGGCGCATCGTTCACTCCCCTTTTGGCCAGATCTTGAAAGCCATTCGCGAAAACCAGGACCGTGCGATTTCGCTCGGTTATGACACCGACCATTTCAAGCTCGTGGCATTTGTGATCTCTGGGGCGCTGGCAGGCACCGCGGGGGCTACCAAAGCGCTGGTGTTCCAGTTGGCCTCGTTGACGGACGTGCACTGGTCCATGTCCGGTGAGGTGGTTTTGATGACCTTGGTTGGCGGTTTGGGCACCTTGTTTGGCCCGGTGGTGGGCGCAGCCGTGATCGTGTCCATGCAAAACTACCTGGCCCAATTTGGTGCCTGGGTGACCATCATTCAGGGTCTGATCTTTGTGATCTGCGTGATGGCTTTCCGACGCGGCGTGATGGGTGAAATTGCCAACTGGATCAAAAAACCGCTCTGATTTTCAGCGGCTTGACCCCACAAAAGGCCTGCGATGCAGGCCTTTTTTTTATCGCATGAAGTTCTTCACGTAATCAGCGCCCAAGCCAACGTTTTCAAAATGCGCACGGTATTTTTCAATGCGGGTGAACACGTCGTCATAGCCCGTGGCATTGCCTTGTGTGTCCACATACATCAAGGCGCCATGCACGGTAAACAGTGTGATCATGTCCTGGCAGTCGTCAGGCACCACCAAGGTGTGGGTTTCGCCTGGCGGCTCAAACACATAGCTGCCTTCTACGGCCACCCAGTCATGTTCCAGGTACAGCCACTTGCCCCTAATCACATAAGCATGCACTTGACCTGAATGCCGATGGCGTTGCAGCAAGCCAGAACGCTTGACCTTGAGCAAGTGCACATAAAAACCACCAGTGACGTTCAGGTGCAGGGGCCGTGACCAGATGTCAGGGGCAATCGGTGCCCACAAGCGCTCGTCGTCGGTCAAGACATCAGGCACCACCATGTCGGGGGACATGCCCCAAGGCTGGGGTTTGGCATAAGGGAGGCGGTCGTCAGAAGTTGACATGGGTAGCTCATAAAAAAACAATGCATGACGATAAAAGCAAAAGCCTGCGGTGTCTGCTCTTTGGGTGACAGCATAAAACCGCCCGCGTGGAACAATGTCGACATGCACACGCACTCAATTACACCCGACAGCGTCCAGGTTCTGGCCTTTGATATTTTTGGTACCGTCGTCGACTGGCACGGCAGCATCGTGCGAGAA
>CAMDKK010000044.1 GCA_945901045.1 Limnohabitans sp. Rim8 | reverse complement strand
AACAGCAACCTGGCGGTGAACGTGAGCGCCAACGGCACCACGGGCACAGTGCTGCTGGATGTGACGGCCAGCTCCAACGCCGCCATCACTTCCGTCGAGGGCAAGCTGGACGGTGTCTCGTTAGGCGTGCTCACCGCGCCCAACGCGTGCTCCAGGTACTGCTCGGGCACAAATAACCTGTACCAGTTCAGCTTCAATGCAGCCACGGCGGGTTCCGGGCCGCATAGCTTTGCGGCCACCGCCATCGATGCCTCGGGCTCCTCCAAAACAGCCACCTTGACGCTGGCCCTGTCCAACCCACCGGGTTTGAGCTTGAGCAGTCCAATCGATGGCGCCTTTGTCAACGGCGCTGGCAATCTGTCCATTTCTGGAACGGCTTCTTCGGATAAGGCGGGTGGCGTCACGGTCACGGCATTTTTAGGCAGCCTGCCAATCACGGTGAGCCAGCCTACGGCCACCACGTTCAGCGGCACCTTCAGCCTGGCCGGACTGCCCGCTGGCCCCTACACCTTGACGGTGAACTCCAAGGACAGCACAAGCGTCACCACCACCAAGCAAGCGGCGATTGTCGTGACCTCTTCATCGCCGGCCACCTATGTGCCCAACTTCACCATGGGGGCCAATGGGCAACTGATCGCCGTGGACAGCAGCAACCCTGATTTGCTTTTGTACAAAGCCAATGACAGCTCTTACCGCGTGCGCAACACCAGCGCCAACACAGAAACCACTTTGGCCGGTGCCAGCACCATTCCGTATCTCTACAACTGGGCCATGGACGGCGGCTACGTGTTTGTGGAAGGCGGCTATCTGGGCTCAACCGCAGCGGGCTACACCGACTGCCCCATTGAGTGCATTTACATGTGGACGCCCACCGGAGTGAAGTCCAATTTGTCGAACGGCAGCCCCAACAACAAGTTGTACGAGCAGTACCCCAGGGCGCATAACGGCTACGTGGTCTGGATTGACTACTCTGGCGCCAACCCGGGCAGCTACACGATGTACAACATTGCCACGGGCGCTTACACAAAGATCAACCAGCCCAGCGGCGCCAACTACATGGGCAACACCAGCTATGACTTTGCCGTGGTCAACGGCGTGGTGAACTTCTTTTATTGGGCGCAAACAGGCGGCAGTGGCACCAGCTCTAACTTTGATGTCTACCAGTGGACATCCAGCAGCAACACCTCGAGCCTGGTTTCAAACACGGGTTTTAGAAGCATCTACCCGCAAACCGACGGCATCCGGGCGGCATGGTCGCAAGCGCCAACGACTACAGCCAATGGCGGACTGGCCAGCTTGATTGCAAGATCCGTATCGGGCGGCGCAAACACCACACTCTCTTCGGGCATGAGCACCTACAAAGTGGGCGGCGGTGTGGTGGCCTGGGTCGAGGGCACGGCCAGCACCAACAGCCAGGGCATACAGACCACCACGATCACGGGCCTCAAAGCACTGAGCCCCAGCGGCACCACCAGCACCATCACAGCCGCCCCGACGGCCGTGCTCTATGGCGCAAGTAACGGACTGGTGGTCTACGGCGCGCAGAACAAGACCTACACTTGGTCAGCTGCAAACCCGCAAAGCTCCAGCCTGTTGATTGACACCGCCCCAGGACAGACCTTGATCTCGGGCGCGACCTTTTACTTCACGCAAGGGGGCAGCCAGGCTGTGTACAAGCTTACGCTACAGTGATTTGCACATGGGTCGCTATGCAATCCGTTACCAACATCCAGTCCATTTCCTACCTTAAGAGCCGTGCTGCCCAGATTTCAAATAAAGCAACTTCTTTTCTGTAAATTTCCGAAAAACTGGTTTTGGAAGATAAGCGGTTTTTAACCGGGGGCCGCGTCCAAGAGCTTGCTTCGGTGGGCATCTATGATTACCAAAATGAGCTTACCTCACATCACAAGTTGGTCTATCCGCGCATCGATGCGAACGTTTATGTCTGAGCCATTGAAGCGCAACGGCGAGATTTTCAGACGCTTTTGATGAAGCTTTTATCGAAAATCTGAGCAGCAGTCTGTGGCTTCGAAGAAAGAAACCCAGATAAAGTAGGTTTCTCATGGGCTTTTATGAAGCAGACTCAACTGAACTAACTGAACTAACTGAACTAACTGAACTAACTGAATGAACAGAAGCCTGGGCGGTTCTCACCTCGCTTAACTTGACGATGCTTGAGTTAATTCTGCGCAAATTAGATTCAATTGCAGAGATGATGAGATAGAGGGCCAAAACCATGAAAATTGCGAAGGTGCCTGCAGCTACAAGCAGAGAAAACTGAGCAGCTTCTTTGGACTGATCAACTCGCATATTTTCTTCTTGTTCTTCTTGTTTGACGCGATACAGCTCGTCTTGCTCAAACTTTGCTGCCTCGTCTTTCAATGTATCCCAGGCTTTGATGTGAAAATTTATGGCGTCAGCAAAAATATCCGCGTCACGATGAGACTTTCGATATTCAATCACTTGTGTATGAAGAAAGATCGCGCATGAGACTTTGACTAAGTCTGTCGCGAACGGCTGACCACGGTCAGCGCTCTTATGGTCAGCAATACGCTGAATTTCTTTTCTAAAAGCCTCAACTGACTCTTCGTCCGGATCAGTGACGGTAATTTTTGCTTGCTTGATGGAATCAAGGTCGCATCCAAATATCTTTTTTGCTTCTTCTTTGTACTTAACAGCTGCAGGTTTTGGTTCAGGCTCAACTTTCTTTGCTTCGTTTTCAATAGGCGCTGCTTGTTTTGGCGCATCAGGCTTCAATTGCTTTAAAAAATCATCCACATTGACATTCGTAGCTGGCGCTTTTTGTGCTGGCGCTGGTGCCTTAGGAGATTGACTGTATTGGTAAGCAGCAAACCCTGTGGCTCCAACTGCACAAAGTAAAGTCAGAGACATGATTGTCAAAACTATGATTTTGAAAATTTTTAGAAAAAATTCTTCTGTTGTTGAAGCTTGGTTGTTCATGTTTTTCCTTAAAGCTGAAATCTGACTCTACCAGATCAATATTCCCAAAATTTACATTTATTTTTTTACAGACGATCAAGAGCGAAGCGTATTGCGCTTTGAACGAATCAACTGTTCATCAAAACTACTTTAAATTCTGAAAAGAGGACACGTGGTCAAAAAGTGGGGTGATTACTTCGAAACCACAAGTAAGAAACCCCTGCAAATCAGTGACTTACAAGGGTTTTTTAACTTTGGCGGAGTGGACGTCCGCTGCGCAACCGTATCATACCGCATCATCAAGAGACACAATATCCTTTTAATTCAATGACTTATTAAAAATTAGTTGTCTTCCCACGCATCAACCGATATCATCCGATATCAATATTTTGGATATGTAGGTTGGTATGCCCAAGATTGCAAAAGAACTCTCTGCACTTGAAGTGAAACGGCTAAACACACCCGGCTGGCACGCTGTCGGTGGCGTTGCTGGCTTACTGCTGCAAATACGGCCTCCCACTCAACCAGCGGCAGCAATGCCAAGGTCATGGATATTAAGAATGCGCATTGGCGGCCAACGACAGCCTGTTGGCCTCGGTTCTTACCCTCAAGTCTCTCTGGCCGAAGCCAGAGACCAAGCAAAAAAACTGTCCGCAGAAGCCAAATCGGGTGTCAACTTAGTTGCGAAAAAACGTGCGCAGCGAAGCTCAATGATTGCTGCGGCCACCAAAAACAAGACATTTAAAGAGTGCGCCGAGGCTTATATGGAGGCCCACGCATCAGACTACACCAACGATAAGCATCGCAAGCAATGGGCATCAACACTTGAAAGTTACGCTTATCCTGTCTTAGGCAGGATATTGGTCTCAGACATCTCCATGCGACACGTGCTGGACGTGTTGATGCAAGACACGAAACACCGCAATGGTGACAAAGGAAAGCTTTGGCACATAAAAGCTGAAACCGCTAAACGTCTGCTTGATCGCATCCGTACCGTGTTGGATTACGCCACTGTCAATGAGTACAGGTCTGGTAACAATCCTGCGACTTGGAAAGGGTACTTGGACACTCAGCTTCCAGCACCGCGAGGGCTTAAACAAACCAAACACCAACCTGCTGTGC
Source organism: Limnohabitans sp. Rim8 (assembly GCA_945901045.1). GTDB lineage: Bacteria > Pseudomonadota > Gammaproteobacteria > Burkholderiales > Burkholderiaceae_C > Limnohabitans_A. Next base: position 30,399 of record CAMDKK010000044.1, on the reverse strand, counting down.
CATACACATTAGTCGGTGACTTCATGTCAAAACTACGATCTAACAACAGTACAAGCGCAAGAGCATTGGAGTTCTTGGTATTAACTGCGGTTAGATCAGGTTCGGTCAGATCCGCCACCTGGGATGAAATCGATCTTGACAAGAAACTATGGACTATTCCTGCTGCCCACACCAAGGCCAAACGCGAACACAAAGTCCCATTGCCAAATCAAGCTGTGAGCCTTTTGAGCAACCTTCCAAAAATGGCTGGTACCGCACTACTTTTTCCCAACCCTAAAGGAAAAGTACTTTCAGACATGGCTTTGAGCCAACTAATGCGAGGGATGCGTGAACGAGGGGAACTTCCCATTGAGGGTGTTCCACATGGATTCCGATCAACATTTCGCGATTGGGCTGCCGAGCAAACCAACTACCCCGACGAAATTCGTAAAGCGGCATCGGGTCATGCTGTCGGTGATGCTGTAAAGGAAGCTTATCAACGTACCGACTTGCTGGAAAAGCGCCGCCATTTGATGACTGAATGGGCAAGCTTTTTAGACTTGTCCTCTGGTGGTTACTCTTCCTCTGTGACACCCATAAGAGCCAAAGCATGACTAAAGTGAAGCCAGAACACTTGGTCTTAATTGGCCCGGGCGGAAAGCAAGCAGGTTTGCAAAATCAACGCATGATTGCTTGCAAATTACAAGCAATTCGATTGAATTCCATGGGCAAAGGAGGCGGAATAACCAATCTTTTGCTACCTAAAAATAAGCTTGAGTCAGAAAAACTGCGCCAGTACATTGATCGTGGCTACACCGTAAAAAAAATTTCAGTCCGAACTAACAGGAGACAAGCGGTTCGAGACGCAGTTAAATCCGACGAACTTATCGTCGCACTTGCTGAAATGTTTTTAGCCGAAAAAGGTTCAAGTCCACGGGCAATGGCCGCTCCAGTTCGTGAATTTTCAAACTGGATTTGTGCAAACTTGAAGGACCAAAATTTAAATCGAGTGCGAAATATTGTTGCCAAGGCAAATAGAGAATTGGGGCAGAGGACAGAACCGGACTGGTGGCGTAAGCAGATAGCAAATAGAAAAAAGTGAGTTAGCAGCGGCTATGGTTGTTGCCATTATCTTCAATGACATCTCAACAAACCTCATGAGGTGTCACCATGAAACAAGAAAATCCAATCGGACAACTTGTACCCTTTGACGACTTGCCAGATAGCGCGTTCGTCCGCCTAAACCAACTACTTTCGATAGGTCTTGTCCCCTTCTCTGCCGCAACCACATGGCGGCGTGTTCGGGCTGGCACCTTCCCGAAACCAGTTCGAATTTCCCCACAGGTTACAGCTTGGCGCGTAGGCCAAATTCGGGAATGGTCGAAATGCCCGAGTAACTTCGTTGCTGATTGCACCAAGTCCAAACATTCAACATGCAAGGGAAGTGCATCATGAAACGCGGCCTCCAAATGACTGCGCGTAACCGCCCAATTTCACAAGGCTATAAACCCAGCGTGTACCTTGCAGGGAAAATTCGCAAGCACTGCTGGCGTCACCAATTGATCTCTGGACTTAGAGACCATTCATGGGGAGATGGACCGCTGCCACAAAACAGCTTCACCTACATCGGGCCCTTTTTCATTGGCTGCGACCACGGTTGCTTTCACAACAAGAACTCCCACGGAAATGTCGCCATTCGGGGTGACAACCTTTGTCATGGTCGAGATTCAAATACTGAATTTGATGCGCCTCACCTGGAGGTCGCCACCCTATGCCTTGAGGCGCTCGTGAAAGCAGATTTAGTTTTTTGCTACGTGGACGCAGCAGATTGTTATGGAACTCTTGTGGAGATAGGGTATGCACTTGCACAAGATGTTCCGCTGGTCGTTGCATTCGCGCCATCCATTGCGACCTCAGCAGATAACGATTTCTGGTTTTCGTGCGTAAAAGCCCGATGGACCCTATATGGAGTCAGCGAATACCAACTAAAAAATTATTTGGATGAAGCACTCCGGAGGTACACATGAACATGACCCAAAAAATGCTTTCTTCTGGGTGGGCACTCGTACCTATCCCGCATGGTCAAAAAGGGCCCGTACACAGTGGTTGGAACTTACCGTCTCACTGCGTTACTGGTGTTGGCAATGAAGATGTTTTAAAAGGCAAGAACATCGGTCTTGCTCACGCCTACTGCAAACCTGACCCCACTTGCGCAATTGACATTGATAACTTCAAAACGGCAAAACCATGGCTGGACTCCCATGGGATTGATCTCAAAGGGCTACTTGAAGCGCCAGATGCTGTCGTCATCTGGTCAGGTAAAAAATTCAGCCTGAAACTGCTTTACCGGTTGCCCAGGGGTACTTCACCGCTTGCGTCCTGCAAGATCAACGGACCAGACGGACAGGTATCAATTGAATTTCGCTGCGCTACCAAAGAGGGTAAAACTGTACAAGATGTTCTGCCTCCGAGCATCCACCCGAACGGCACTGAATATAAGTGGTTGGGGCCGGGGGACCCATTACAGGTTCCTGTAATCCCTCCAGCAATGCTTGGTCTTTGGGGGAAACTCATCACTAAAAGCATCAGGATTGAAGACAGGAAGTTTTCACCTGAGTTGAATCAGTCGCCAAGGCTCGAAAGTCCACGTCAAATTGCCATCATCCGGGACGCACTCGCCCACATCAGTGCTGACTGCTCCTATGAAATTTGGCGCAACATCGTTTGGGCCATCCTCAGCACCCACTGGTCATGCGCGGAGTCTATTGCACTTGCATGGAGCCAAACAGCGCCAGATCGTTTCGCCGAAAACGAAGATGCTTTCTGGACACTGGTTAATTCGTACATGCCCAATAGGGAAAGTCAAATCACAGTCGGCACCATTTACCACCACGCGCGATTGGGAGGGTGGCGTGGCTAATGCGACAAAACAAAACACCCCTCTTGAAGAGCTTCAAGAACAGTTTGCAATGATCGATCTCGCTGGAGAAATCCGTTACGTTGACCAGACACAAATCAAAGGAATCTTGAGCGGAAAAATTAGTGGTGAACCTGCGTTTTACAAAAAAGCAGACGTGATTCTGCTGATGAAACGCGCTTTGGAAAAACGCCCATATCCAAGTAAACCTCAAGTCGTCATCAATGAGTTTTGGATAGCGCCTGAAACAATCGTCTACCAAGGGACAGGTTTCACGCCCAACCCGTCTTCTCCTTCAATGCTGAATTTTTGGGTTGGGCCAATCGAGCCTGACACCAAGGGAAGTGCTTCGCTCATTTTGAATCACTTGCTACAAGTCATTTGCAGCGGGGACATCATAAGTTTTGAATACCTTATTGGCTACTTGGCACACATGATTCAAAAGCCGGCTGAAAAACCGGGTGTGATGATTGTGTTGCTGGGCCGACAAGGTACCGGAAAAGGAATGTTTTTTAACTTACTCCGGGCCATTTGGCCGCGCACCACTTTGCAAGTTACAGACGTTGACCAGGTGGTCGGCAGGTTCAATGCTTGTCTTGAGCGCAACTTCGCAGTGTGCATGGATGAGGCTTTGTTTGCTGGTGACAGAAAAGCTCTTGACCGGCTTAAGTCCCAGATAACAGAACCTCAAATCAACATCGAACAAAAATATCAACCAGCGCGGAGCATAGGTTCCGTGCATCGATTTTTTGCCGCAAGTAACCATGACCATTTTGCACACGTTGAAATGGACGATAGGCGCTTTGTCTTTCTTCGCGTTTCAGATATGTATCAACAAAACACTGACTACTTCGCAATGCTTGTTTCTGCCATCAACGATCCAGCAGCGGTTGGTGCGTTTGTGCATTATTTGCAAGGCGTCGACATCAGTTCGTTTGAAGTGCGAAAAAAACCCAAAACAAACGAACACTTGGCCCAAAAAATTAAATCTCTACAAGGGTTTCAGAGGTATTGGTATGAAGTGTTACTGTCTGGCAACTTTGATGCTGGCATAAGCCGATACACAGGCGGCGACGAATGGTCAGTCCCTACTTTCATGCCCACATCGGAACTGATCAAAGAATACACGCTCTTTAATAAAAACGCGCAGCGTCATCAGACAGTCCAGTCAGCGGAGGTCGTAGCCGACGTCCAAAAATTGTGCCCTTCTGCCCTACCGGCGCGGAAGTTATGTAAGCAGGGGCACCTTGCCCCCAAAGTCCAAAGACGCGGCCTGCAACTTCCCGACTTAGCCACCGCAAGAGAGGAATTTGAAAAAACAATTGGGGGGACACTCCAATGGACATAACCCAATGTTTGATCACAGTGGCAACTTGGCCACAATCAACCACACTTGGTGGCATGCGCATACCCCTGAGGTGGTGGGCACTTTGGTTCAATTGCCACACTTGCCACTTATTCGAGAAAAATAATTCAAGATATCAATTAAAAGAATTGTTGAATACAGATGGCAACCCCGGCATTAAGGATCCGACCGTTCATGGGGTGCTTGGGGAATCATTTTTTCGATCTCCCCTTCCGCCCCCCACATAGTGTTGAAATATGTCCAAACACCCAGCAAGGTCAACATTCTTCATGACCCTGGGGGGCAAGATTCGATGTCCCCAGTGTCAAGCCACATCAAAAAGAACGAGACAACAATGCAAAGCGCCCGCTTTAAAAGGCAAATCTGTTTGTAGATTTCACGGCGGTCGTTCTACCGGTCCTAAGACACCTAAAGGTCGTCACCGCTGCTCGGAGGTCAAGATTGTTCACGGTGAGCAAACCTCTGCCTTGCGAACTGAAAGAAGCTATGCCAGCGCGCGATTGGCAATGCTGGAGTCGATAGGATGGGGACTGGGAATGATGACTGGGCCAAAGACGCCAGGAAGAAAACCAACATCTGCAAATGCGGCCTGTCCGGAACTTGTGGAAATTTTGAAGCAGATCAGACCGAAATAGATCAACATCGGCAAAAATATGGTGGTTTTTGTCCGCAACCCAAACAACAAACTTAGATGTTCCTGCTTTTGAGTTACCCTACCTGAAGTGTTGACACCACACGATGCAACTGCATTTTGATGCCTGCGCGTCTGAACCTAAATACAACTTGATTAAATTGAAATTTTCAAAAACCAATTTTAAAATGAATACATTTAGTCAATCGATATCAATTCAGCAAAAGGAATACCCATGAAATTATTTGCTTATGCATTTCTGTTTTTAGTATCAATTTTTACAACACTCGCCAATGCAGATACTGATAAAAATTTACCTGTTGATTTAAATGAAAAAAGTGCAATTATTCTGCCAACAGGGAATCTAAAGATTGGTGGTGCCAATCAAACTATTGGCGCTATTTTTGGCGCAATTGGTATATTGGCTGAAAATACGCTAACTTCCAAAAGCCGTGACGCAGATGAAAGCTCTGAAAAAAATATCATTTTCCTCACTGCGCAAAAAACAATTGAAGAAGAAATTAGTCGATTAGGAATAGCAAAAAACATCGCTCTTTCCGAACCAACTTACCCACAAGAAACGTATTCAAAAATATACAACACAGATAGCCGAACCGAAACAAGTGGAACTGGTGTCTCCTCAAATGATTTAATTTTCGAATTTGGATTCGTTGATTTAAATATCACAAAACGTTTTACTGGATCCTACATTGAAGGTGTATTCGGAATTCGAAAAATAGATGCAAAAACTGGGAAAGTACTCAGTAAAGCCACAACATTAGCGGTCGGCACGATGATGGGTGGAGAAAAAATATTGGCGAGTAGTGAAGATGCAAAATATGAAGAAGAAGTCAAAGCTGCGTTTGTCAGATTCACTCAAAAAATAACTAAAACGACCTTCACAAAAGTTGCAAAGTAAATTACAAAATCTAACTTAATAATTAAAGGTCAAGTTTTGAAATATTTAATTACTCTTCTTTTTCTTTTCACATCAATTACATCATTCTCTGAATCCGTCTGGTGCAGGAAATTTAACGTCGGCTGCCCTACTCCAGAAGAGAATGCCAAAAAAATGGCTAATTGCCAAATGCTGGCAAATCAAACCTACCAAACCGCAATGTCAGAGGCGTTTGCTGATCCACTGGTCTGGAAATTAGGTGGTTATGAAAGTGCACAAGACTACGCCAATGCACGTAAAAAAAGTATGTTGTCTATCTGTATGACGAAAACATGATTTTCATCTGTTCAGTCAGTGTGCAGACTAACGACATCAAGTCATTGAGTCTGATTGATAGGCTTTGGCTTTCTCATCATTGATTTAAATAAATTACAAATCGTTTGAGCGAAACACAGTTCGTATAAAAGCCAGAGGGACCCAAATGAAATTAGGGGGGGGGTGGGGTACGGTGGGGTCAAAGTATTCTGAAATCTCGCGATAAGTAGTGACGGAAGTTGATGCGGTATTGATGACTACCAATCAGGCCATTGAAGATTGGGAGCGTACAAATCGCCCTCCCTCGATTTGAAAGTTACGCAAGAAGAAAACAAACTGACAAACTCTAATAATTAGTTACCCATGAACCCCCTAAGTCAAATTCAAAAACAATTCTGGAAAGTCATATCTTTCGCGGCTATTGTTTTTTTGCTTTTTTATGGTTTCTTCATCGAACCCCAGAGGGTAGAGGTGATCCAATGGTCACGGCAAGTAGGGCTTGGAGGCATGACACTAAATATTGCTCAATTGTCAGATCTTCACATTTCAAAGATCGGTCAGACTGAGCGCAAAACACTTGAACAACTAAAACTGCTTAAACCCAATATTATTTTGTTATCTGGAGACGTGATTGATCACCGCGATTCACTGCCCACTCTGAATAGTTTTTTGAGGGACCTTCCGCCTTCTATAAAGATCGCGATTCTGGGTAATTGGGAACATTGGTCTGGTGTTGACTTAAAAGCGCTTGCTGCTACTTATGAAAAAAATGATGTAACCCTGCTAATTAACCAGTGCATGTCACTCTCGAATAATGGGTTTCGTTTAAGCATTGCAGGATTCGATGACTACACGGCCGGACAACCTGAAGTTGATCAAACACTTCGACAGTGTGGCAAGGAAGATCAGATCATTATTACTGAGCACTCACCCGGGCTCTTCGATGAAGCACCACCAACTACATTGAAGAAAATAGCTTTTAGTATTGCAGGGCATACTCACGGCGGGCAGTTAGCTATTGGAAACAAGGCCCTAATAACTCCGCCTGGCAGCGGTAGATTTATTGCAGGTTGGTATCAAACTCAATGGGGTGATCTTTACGTATCGAAAGGAATTGGAACTTCTGTAATTCCTATGCGCATTGGTGCACGTCCGGAGATCACTATTTTTGAGATAAAGTAAATGTAATACCATGAAATTAATGGCTCTAAAATCTCAAATTTCTTCAATCTTACGGATTGATTAATCTGCCGATTGATTGAGATACGTAATCTGATAGCTCACGCGCTTCATCACCCATTCTGGTCAAGCGCGATAGTCCATCAATAACTCGAACGTATTCGGTCTTATCAACAATTTGCAAGTTTCTTAAATGTTCGTTTGAGTGCGCCATTGGAAAAAAATTATCCGTTAATTCACGAAATACCGAGTCTATTTTTTCAAGTTCTTTTATCGAAAGAAGTGCATCTGAGTCAGAGCCCAGTTGAGCATTTGCATGACAAACATATCCATGCAGTGCTTGACGACATACATCTAAAAATCCTGCGATTTCTCCAGGTGATAGATCCAAGGTCGCAGAATGGTTTTGCTGGATTGAATGCTTCAGATTTAGGCTGATACTCTTTAATTCCATTAATATTTCCTAATTTTTTTCTTTATCAAGGAATTCTCGCAAAGCCTCTCGCCCCCAATCGGTATTTGAGTTCAAGTAGAGATCTACTAAACGATCATACTTTCCACGAAAACCGCCTCCCAAAACACCTGCAAGCGACGCAACTATTTTTTCATTTTTCCCTTTTACAAGAATTGCTTGCCCAAAAAAATTTTTATTGAGACAAGCTTGACAGAGCAGCTTGAGTGCGCCACCCCAAGTAATAAAAATTAAAAACCCCTTAAATAAGTTTTGTATTTCATCCAACAAAGCTTTCCAAAATAGTCCCAAAAAACCAAAGTAAATAAGTGCTTCACTGGCGTATGCATATGGCGCAAGATAGTCAATAGAGAACCACCAAACCAACAAAAGAAGAAGCAATTTATGCCAACTATTTAACATTGGTATTAATATTCCCAATGGACTCATCAAGACAAGCATGCCACCCCCCAAAGCCAAATTTTTACCATTGGCAAGAATTACCCCCTTACAAAAATATTCGTATAGCTTTTCCTCAACTTCTACGAGGAAGGGGTTGCTTGTATCTAATGCAGGGTTTAAAAACATTTGGAGAGTGCCTACATGAAGTCTATCGCGTCGCTTCCAAGCCGTCCATGCCGCATTGAACAGATGCTTTCAAAAGGCTAAGCTTTAAGAAAACCAGCTTTTTCCAATGAACTAAAGGTACCGACACCATACAAGCATTCGCGCACTTTTGTACTTACAAGGTTTGATACAAAAACCCTGTGAGTAGATCAATTTTTGGATATGTCTTTGGGTATGTACAAATAAAAAATGCGCCCAAAGGCGCATTTTTACTAACTTACTGGCGGAGTGGACGGGACTCGAACCCGCGACCCCCGGCGTGACAGGCCGGTATTCTAACCAACTGAACTACCACTCCTGGTAGGTAGCTTTGCTTCAACTTGTGTTGAAGCCAAGTGCTACAAACTTGGCGACCCTACGGGGATTCGAACCCCGGTACTCACCGTGAAAGGGTGATGTCCTAGGCCTCTAGACGATAGGGTCAAAACCTGGACTGATTCTTTCGAATCTGATTTTTTCGAATTTAACTCTTACGAATTTAACTCTTGCGAATTTAACTCTAACGAGTTATCTCAACACTTTGGTGGAGGTAAGCGGGATCGAACCGCTGACCTCTTGCATGCCATGCAAGCGCTCTCCCAGCTGAGCTATACCCCCCTTGGTTTTGGCGCATTAACTTCTCAGCTAATGCGTTCTTCCTCGTAGGTGTCGAGTCTTAGATTATAGACAGGAATTTAAGCGTTTCGCAATAGCGCCAAAATTTTTTCTCTGTCACTCAGGGCCAATACGGCATCGAGTGAAGGCGTTTGCGCCGTGCCCATAACCAGTACACGCACAGGCATGGCCAGTTGCGGCATCTTCAAGCCTTGCGCTGTGAGCACCTCTTTCAGCACGGCCGCAATAGACGCTTTGTCCCAGCTACAGACCGACAATTTCTCAGCCAACAAGTTCAACGCCGGTCGCACCGCATCGGTCACGTGCTGCGAAAGTTCATCACCGTTGGGCGCGACATTGGTATAAAACTTGGAAACCCAGTCGGCCAGCATGACGGTGGTGTCACACCGGTCTTTGAGCAGGCCGCACAGGGCCGTTAATCGGTCGTCGGGTGTGATGCCGCGCTTTTGCAACTGCGCCCTGACCAGATCGGCCAAAGCCGCATCGTCCATGATTTTCATGTGCTGGGCATTCACCCAGCGCAATTTGGCTTCGTCAAATTGCGCTGCACTGCGCCCCAGGTGATCCAAGTTGAACCATGACACAAATTGGGCACGACTGAAAATTTCGTCGTCGCCATGGCTCCAACCCAAGCGGGCCAGGTAGTTCACCATGGCAACAGGCAGGTAGCCTTCGTCGCGGTATTGCGTGACGGCTTTGGCGCCGCTGCGCTTGCTCATTTTTTCACCCTGCTCATTGAGCACGGTGGGCAAATGGGCGTAGACCGGCGGCTCTTTGCCCAAGGCTTTGAAAACGTTGATTTGACGCGGCGTGTTGTTCACATGGTCATCACCCCGAATCACATGCGTGATGGCCATGTCGATGTCGTCCACAACCACGCAGAAGTTGTAGGTGGGCGTGCCCACAGCTTCGCCGTTCTGTGCGGGCCTTGCTATCACCAGATCGTCCAACTCGTCATTGCTGATTTCAATCCGGCCTTTGACTTTGTCCTCCCACGCCACCACACCGCCCTGCGGGTTTTTAAAGCGCAATACAGGGGCCGTACCGTCAGGGATGGGGGGCAAGGTCTTGCCCGGCTCCGGGCGCCATGTGCCGTCATAGCGTGGCTTTTCTTTGTTGGCCATTTGCTGCTCACGCAAGGCGTCCAGCGCGGTCATGCTCATGTAGCAGGGGTAGACATGACCTGCAGCAATCAACTCTTGCAGCACGGCCTTGTAGCGGTCCATGCGCTGCATTTGGTAGAACGGGCCTTCGTCGTGGTTGAGACCCAACCAGGCCATGCCCTCAATGATCACGTCCACCGAGGCTTGGGTGGATCGCTCCAGATCGGTGTCTTCAATTCGCAAAATAAAGTCACCGCCGGTAGACCGGGCAAAAGCCCAAGGGTACAAGGCCGAGCGGATGTTGCCCAGGTGGATAAAGCCGGTCGGAGACGGGGCAAAGCGGGTACGGGTTTTAGTCATTCAGCAATAAAGTCAAAGTGTGTCCAGGCCGCGCAGCACGTCGCTCTGCATGTCGCCCACATGCTCGAGTCCGACGGCGAAACGGATCAGGCCTTGGCCGATGCCAGCGGCTTGACGCTGGTCTTCAGACAACTTGCAATGCGAGGTGCTGGCCGGATGCGTCAACAGACTTTTGGTGTCGCCCAAGTTGGTGCACAACGACAGCACACGCAGGCTGTCAAGCACATGAAAGGCTCGACTGCGGGCCGTCTGCGGATCATTGGCTTTGACATCAAACGACAGCACCGCACCGCCGAGGTGGGACATTTGCTTCATCGACAGCGCGTGCTGAGGATGACTGGTCAAGCCAGGGTAATAGACGCGTGAAACCATCGGGTGTTGCTCTAGCCACATAGCCATTTCTTGCGCGCGGGCGCTTTGCGCGCGCATGCGGATGTCCAGGGTTTCAAGACCTTTGAGCACCACCCAGGCGTTGAAGGGCGATAACACCATGCCGCCGTTTTTCATCACAGGCAGACATTTGCCGGTGATCATGGCCTCACTGGCACACAGCGCTCCGGCCATGACGCGACCTTGGCCATCCAGGTACTTGGTGCCGGAGTGTGTGACGATATCAGCCCCCATTTCCATGGGCCGCTGCAACACCGGTGTGGCAAAACAATTGTCAACAGCCAACAAAGCGGCCGCATTGTGCGCCATGTCGGCCAGCGCCTGGATATCACACACTTCGGTCAAAGGGTTGGTCGGTGTTTCGGCAAACAGCAACTTGGTATTCGGCCGAATGGCCGCTTTCCAGGCTGCCAAATCGGTTTGCGACACCATCGTGGACTCCACACCAAAACGCGCAAACTCAGAACCAATTAACTTGAGGGTGGAGCCAAACATGGACTGGGAGTACACCACATGGTCGCCCGACTTGAGCAAGCTGAACAGCATCAGCATCACAGCCGACATGCCTGACGAAGTGGCCAAAGCGGCTTCGGCACCTTCCATAGCGGACAGGCGCATTTCAAAACTGCTGACCGTGGGGTTACCCGATCGGCCGTAGGTAAAGCCCTCTTCGTCTCCAGCAAACCGACGCGCAGAGGCCTCGGCGGAGGGCTGGACATAACCACTGGTGAGGTACAGTGCTTCAGAGTTTTCGCCATACTGGCTGCGGTCGACCGCAGTATGCAGGGCCAAAGTATCTCTGTGTAAATTTTCAGGCAATGGATGTTGGCTCATACAGTCACTCCTCGGGTCAATCTGAAACATTGGGCAAAGCCAAGCGCGAGTTGTCTTCAGCACCCTCCTCTTGCCCTACACGTTTGGCACTCAGGCGCTCAATGTCTTGCGGAAAAATATCGCCCGTCACATAAACACCATCAAAACAAGACGCATCAAAACCGGTAAGTCGAGGCGCGTTCGGCGCCAGCGCACTCAGAACAGCTTGCTTCATCGCGTCCACATCTTGGTAAATGAGTGCATCGCAGCCGATCAGTTCACGCACTTGCTCGGTGGTGCGGTCGTGCGCCACCAACTCTTCAGGTGTAGGCATGTCAATGCCGTACACGTTGGGAAAGCGCACCGGTGGCGCGGCGCTGGCCATGTAGACCTTGCGCGCTCCAGCGTCGCGCGCCATCTGCACGATCTCGCGGCTGGTGGTGCCGCGCACGATCGAGTCGTCAACCAACAGCACATTGCGGCCCTTGAATTCACTGGCGATCACGTTGAGCTTTTGGCGCACCGATTTTTTACGCACCGACTGGCCCGGCATGATGAAGGTGCGGCCCACGTAACGGTTTTTGACAAACCCTTCTCGGTAAGGCAAACCGAGCAATTGCGCCAGTTGCGCGGCACTGGGTCTGCTGGACTCGGGGATCGGAATCACGACATCGATCTCATTGGGGGGCACTGTCGAAATCACCCTTTTGGCCAAAGTTTCACCCAAATTCAATCGCGCCTGGTACACCGAGATGCCGTCCATCGTCGAGTCAGGTCGGGCTAGATACACGAACTCAAAAATGCAAGGACTCAATTGAGAGGCGGCGGCACATTGCTGGGCGTACAACTTTCCTTCCAAATCGATGTAGATGGCTTCGCCAGGCTGAACGTCTCGCACATAATGGTGCGAAGTGCCTTCCAATGCCACAGATTCACTGGCCAACATCCAAGTGCCGTCTTTGCTTTGGCCCATGCACATGGGCCGAATGCCGAAAGGGTCCCGAAAGGCCAGCAACCCATGCCCGGCGACCATGGCAATCACAGCATAAGATCCTCGCACCCGACGGTGCACACCTTGAACAGCAGAAAATACATCGACAGCTGCGAGTGGCAAACCGCGGGTGGTTTTCTCTAATTCGTGGGCCAGCACGTTGAGCAAGACCTCGGAGTCGCTTTCGGTGTTGATGTGACGGTGGTCGGTCGAGAACAACTCAACCTTCAACGCATGGGCATTTGTTAAGTTACCGTTGTGCACCAGCACCAAACCAAAGGGGGCATTCACATAAAAAGGCTGTGCTTCTTCTTCACTGAAGGCGTTACCCGCTGTGGGGTAACGCACTTGACCCAGGCCACAATGGCCTGGCAAGGCACGCATATCACGCGTGCGAAACACATCACGCACCATGCCTTTGGCTTTGTGCATGTAAAACTTGCGCTCCAGCTGCGTGACAATGCCAGCCGCATCCTGACCGCGATGCTGCAACAAGAGCAAAGCGTCATAGACAAGTTGATTGACCGGCGCGCTACTGACGACACCCACAATTCCACACATACATTCATCCAGTCAAAGCAAAATCAATCGGGCAAATACGCCCCAAAATGAGCCGGCAGCACGGGCTTCAATCCCTTCAACAGGGCTGTCAATACAGGCCCCCCTTGCGAGTCTTTCCACCATTCGCTTTGGGTCATGGACATCAGGTGCAGAACCACCGTCAAAGCAAGCAACAAGATCACACCGCGAAACAAACCAAAGCCGGCGCCCAACACGCGGTCAACAGGCCGCAAGCCAATGACGGAAATCAATTTGCGTAGCATTGCTGAAACCAACCCTGCGGCAAACACACTCACCACAAAAACAATCACGAAGGCTGCGGCATAGCGCAATGACTCGCCAGCACTTTGCATGGGCAATTGCTGCGCGACATCGGCGGCAAACCATTGCGCAAGTACAAAAGAAGCCAGCCAACCGATGACTGACATGACCTCGTACACCAAGCCTCGCCAAGCGCCCGTGAGCAAGGATGCAAGCAAAATAACCAGCAAAATCCAATCGGTCGATGTGACAGCGGCCATGGCATCAGAGCTTCAGAATCGAAGTCTCCAATTGGAGCTTTTGAATCTTGGAGTTGACCTTGTCAACTTCTTCTTTGCTGGTAAAAGGACCAACCCGCACGCGCGTGCGCTTGCCGTCCTTGCCATCGATCACTTGGGTATAGGTTTTGAGTCCTGCAGATTCCAGTTTTTGACGGGTTTCCCGCATTTTGACCGGGTCGGTAAAGGCCCCAACCTGAATGATCCAACGCCCTTCACTGTTTTTACCGACATCTTTGCCCTCCAATAATGCGCGTGCCTTGGCGGCTTCGTCTCGGCCCTTGTCAGGAGGTGTCGGCGTCGAAGGCTTGGCTGTTTTAAGCTCATTCACTGCAGGCGCTGTAGCGCCCGTTTTTCCAAAGTCCACCTTAAAGCCACCGCCACTGGGCGGCACAGGTGGCGATTCATCAGGGTTTTGATTTTTTTCAGCCGGCTGATTTGTAGAGGGCACCACTTCTTCATTAGCGTCAAGTACAGACCCCGAAGGCAATGGACCCGAGGGCACAACACCATCTGCAGCAGGCTTGACGGCACTTGAAACCGATGCTACGGCAACACTGGTAGACGGTGCTTGAGATGAGGCGCGCTCAGGTATAACAATCGGCGTGTCCACGGACACAGGCCGAGGCTGCGTATCAAACAGCAAAGGAAACCCAATAACCGCCACCAAGACCAGCACCACCGAGCCCATCAAGCGATGACGGGCACGCTTACGCAGGACCTCCAGGCTTTCAGCTGGTGAGGCATTGACAGCCTCAGAGGCTGGAGATGAAGAGGTTTGACCTGGAAGTCGGAATTTAAAAAAAGCCATGAAGCGGGTACTCACGTGCTCAGGTGTTTGGCATGCAGGCGGGGGATCCCGACCTTCAAAACCCCGCCCACCGTGTAAAACGATCCGAAGACAACGATTCTATCAGTGGGCTTGGCTGATGAGATGGCTGCATGCAAGGCGGCATCAGGGCTCAAATGGGTCGAACAAATCACATCGGTACGACGGTTGCCCGCAAGCCATAGTTTTTGGAGTTGTTCAGCGCTGGCGGCTCTGGGAATCGGTAAATCTGTGAAATACCAACGGTCCACTAGGGGTGCGACACGCGCCAGCATGCGCTGCAAATCCTTGTCGGCCATGGCGCCAAATACCGCATGGGTGGTGGGATAAAAGCCCATGGCATCCAGATTGGCGGCCAGCGCAGCAACAGAATGGGGGTTGTGCGCCACATCCAAGACCACCACAGGCTCGCCCGGCACGATCTGAAACCGTCCAGGCAATTCGACCATGGCCAAACCGTTGCGCACGGCTTGGGCGGTCACTGGAATACGGGGCCGCAAGACTTCCAGCGCAGCCAAGACGCCCGAGGCATTGATCAATTGATTGGCCCCGCGTAAGGCCGGATAGGCCAGCCCACTGTAGCGGCGGCCCCGCCCTGCCCAAGCCCACTGGAGCTTGTCGCCTGAAAAATTAAAGTCTTGCCCAAAGCGCCACAATTGAGCGCCCAAACTGGCCGCATGGGCAATCACGCTGTCGGGTGGCACGGGGTCACTCACCACCACGGGTTTGCCAGAGCGCATGATGCCGGCCTTTTCAAAGCCAATGCGCTCACGGTCCGTTCCCAGCAAACTGGTGTGGTCAATGTCGATACTGGTGATGATGGCGCAATCGGAATCGATGATATTGACCGCATCAAGTCTACCTCCCAAGCCAACCTCCAAAATCACAACATCGAGACGGGACTGCATCAACACCTGCATGATGGCCAGTGTGCTGAACTCGAAATACGACAAAGAAACTTGGCCCCGTGCCGCTTCGACCAGGGCAAAAGCCAGCGCCAGTTGATCGGCGCTAGCGGATTGCCCGTGAATACGGCAGCGCTCTTCAAATTCCACCAAATGGGGGGAGGTGTAAACACCAGTTCGGTAGCCTGCTTCGAGCAAAATGGCTTCGAGCATGGCGCAGGTGGAGCCTTTGCCATTGGTGCCGGCCACCGTGATGACGGGGCACTCAAAATGCACGCCCATGCGCTGAGAGACCTCGCGCACACGGTCTAATCCCATGTCGATCGTCAATGGATGCAATTGCTCGCAGTGGGCGAGCCAGTCTTGTAATTTATTCATACGCACCGATTGTCGCCGAGACGCATTTGCAGGATGATGGACCCCTATGAAAACACCCACCTCACCCTCAATGGGCATCCAAGTTTATGGTATTGACAACTGTGATTCGGTTAAAAAAGCACGTACTTGGTTAACCGATCATGGCCTTGCTTACGCATTTCACGATTTCAAAAAGGAAGGCGTTTCAGAGGCCTCAATCAACCAATGGATACACATTGTCGGATGGGAAACGCTGCTCAATCGCAAAGGCACCACGTGGCGCAAGCTCGAGCCAAGCACTCAAGCCACCGTGAAAGATGTCGACAGCGCCAAAGCCTTGATGATGCTGCACCCCAGCCTGATCAAACGCCCCGTCGTGGAATGGCCAACCCATGGCACTGCACCCGACGTATCGGTCAGTTTCCATGCGCAAAACTGGTCTGAGCAACGTCTGTGAGCCTGTTACAAATTCTTTACCTTGAAAACAAGCCCACCAGACAACTACATCCCTAAAATACAACTCTCACCATTTTTCAGTTCGGAGACCGAAAATGAAAAAAATTGTCACCACGCTTGCTTGCATGGCTTTCAGCGCTTTATGTTCAGCGCAAACACCTTTGCCGGGTTCGGTAACTGCTGCACCGTTGCAGGCGCCAGTGCCAACCGCCAGCGGGCCTGAACTGGTCGGGCAAGTGATTTCACGAATCGCGCTGTACCAGCAAGTGGCTGTTCCAGGCCAAGTCTGCGCCAACACACCGGTCACGGTGCAGCCGCCCAATTCGGGGGCGGGGGCGATGGTGGGCGCCATTGCTGGGGCCGCATTGGGCAGCCAAATTGGCGGCGGTCAAGGGCAGGCTTTAGCCACTATAGCGGGCATGATCGGTGGGGCCATGTTGGGCGATAACATCGAAAAACAGGCCCCAGCGCAGACAGTCAATCAAACCACGTGTACATTGCAATCGGCCTACGAAAACCGTTTGATCGGCTACCAAGTGGCCTATGAATATGCCGGCAAGCAGTACACCGTTCAATTGCCGCAAGACCCCGGCCCAACGATTGCATTGCAAATCACTCCCGCCGGACTGCCCGCTGCGCCTGTTGCTCAAGTAGCTCAAGCCACGGGGCTGCCAACGGGTATGGTCCAGCCCCAAGTCATTTACACCCAACCCTCCGTTTTCTATAGTTCTCCTTTTTACCATAACCCCTACCCTTTCTCTACTTCCATCAACCTTGGGTGGGGTTTCCGGGGTGGGCACGGCCGCCGCTGGCGTTAAAACAGCCATTTTGGGTTGAAACTTCCGGCCACCGATTCGGGTGCGCTGGAGTAACCTAAAATCCACGGTTTGTTCCACCTCACGCCTGCTGGCGTGCAACAGCCGCACTAGAAGCGGCCAGGAAATTCAGACCCATGACCACCGAAAAAATCGACGGCGTATCCGTCACCACCCAAGCCAACGTGTACTTTGACGGCAAATGCATCAGCCATAACCTGACCCTGTCCGATGGCACCAAGCTGTCGGTGGGCGTAATCTTGCCCGCCAGCCTGACCTTCAACACCGGCGCGCCTGAAATCATGGAATGCGTGGGCGGCTTTTGCGAATACAAACTCGACGGCAGCAGCGACTGGGTCAGGTCCAGCGCAGGCGAGAAATTCAGCATCCCTGGCAACTCCAAGTTCGAGATTCGCGTGACTGAGCCCTACCACTACATCTGCCACTTCGGCTGAGCCTAAAGCGCTTCGGAAGAACACGAACCCCATGAGCACCATCCTGCAACACCTGCCCAATGGGCAAAAAGTCGGCATTGCCTTTTCCGGCGGCTTGGACACCTCTGCCGCCCTGCTATGGATGAAACAAAAGGGCGCCCTGCCCTACGCCTACACCGCCAACTTGGGCCAACCTGACGAAGCCGACTACAACGAAATTCCACGCAAGGCGATGGAATACGGCGCCGAGAAAGCCCGTCTGGTCGACTGCCGCACCCAACTGGCGCACGAGGGCATTGCCGCCATCCAGTGCGGCGCTTTTCACATCAGCACCGGTGGCATCACCTACTTCAACACCACGCCTCTGGGCCGCGCCGTGACCGGCACCATGCTGGTGGCCGCAATGAAGCAAGACGACGTCAACATCTGGGGCGATGGCAGCACCTTTAAGGGCAACGACATCGAGCGTTTTTACCGCTACGGCCTGCTGACCAACCCGAACCTGAAGATCTACAAGCCTTGGCTGGACCAGTTGTTCATCGACGAACTCGGTGGTCGCACCGAAATGTCGGCCTTCATGACCGCCAACGGCTTTGGCTACAAAATGAGCGCTGAAAAGGCCTACTCCACCGACAGCAATATGCTGGGCGCGACCCACGAAGCCAAGGACCTGGAAAGCCTGGGCAGCAACGTGAAGATTGTCAACCCGATCATGGGCGTCGCGTTCTGGAAGCCAGAAGTGGACATCAAGGCCGAAGAAGTCAGTGTGCGCTTTGAAGAAGGCATGCCCGTAGCCCTGAACGGCGTCGAATACGCCGACCCGGTCGCGCTGTTCCTTAAAGCCAACGAAATCGGCGGCCGCCACGGCCTGGGCATGAGCGATCAGATTGAGAACCGTATCATCGAAGCCAAGAGCCGAGGCATCTACGAAGCCCCTGGCATGGCGCTGCTGCACATCGCCTATGAACGCTTGGTGACCGGGATTCACAACGAAGACACCATCGAGCAGTACCGCATTAACGGACTACGTTTGGGCCGATTGTTGTACCAAGGCCGCTGGTTCGACCCGCAGTCCATCATGCTGCGCGAAACCGCCCAGCGCTGGGTGGCCCGCGCCGTGACCGGCAGCGTGACGCTGGAACTGCGACGCGGCAACGATTACAGCCTGCTGAACACCGAAAGCCCCAACCTGACCTATGCGCCCGAGCGCTTGTCTATGGAAAAGGTGGAAGACGCGCCGTTCAGCCCGCTCGACCGCATTGGCCAGTTGACCATGCGCAACCTGGACATCAGCGACACCCGCGCCAAACTGGGCATCTACGCCCACACCGGCCTGTTGTCGACGGGCGACGGCCCGCACATCTACAAGCTCGAAGGCAGCGGCAAGAAGTAAAGCTTTTGATACTGCGGTAAAAAACGGTCTTCAGGCCGTTTTGTTGTCTGCTCTTCGGAGCCCAAGGTTTTGTCAGCTTCCAGAAGACCCGGAGCGAACCTCCCTGATAAAGTGAAAGAATTTGCAAGCTTGCCGACTTCACTTGTTAAGGGCTGCGATTCATCATCCGGGAAATACCATGAAAAAAATCTACGCCTTTGTGTGCTGTTTGATCGCACTCGCTTCCATTCCGACCCTCGCACAGACCTTTCCGAACAAACCGATCCGATTGATCGTGGGGTATGCCGCAGGAGGAGGCGCCGATGCCCTGGCTCGCCTCACTGCCACACAATTGACTGAATCCTTGGGGCAGCAGGTCTTTGTGGAAAACCGGGCAGGTGCCGGGGGAACACTGGCTGCAGACGCTGTAGCCAAGGCTCCCGCCGATGGTTATACCTTGCTTTTTGGCGAGACGGGCCTGTTGATTGCACCGTCCATTTATGCATCCCTACCGTACGATCCGATCAAAAGTTTTGCACCCGTGGGTTCAGTCGGTGCCACCCCCTTGGTGGTGGTCGCTCATCCCTCTTTGCCTGCCAAAAATACAAACGAACTTGTTGCCTTGCTCCAGGCCCATCCAGGCAAGTACAGTTATGCATCCCCAGGTGTAGGTACCGTCCATCATCTGGCCATGGAGCTTTTCAAAAAGCAAGGTAATTTTGACTTCGTGCATGTGCCCTACAAGGGCGCAGCGCCCATCATTCCGGATTTGATCGGCGGCCAAATTCCACTGGCAATCATGTCTGCACCTCCAGCTTTGGTACAGGCCAAGGCTGGCAAGCTC
Source organism: Limnohabitans sp. Rim8 (assembly GCA_945901045.1). GTDB lineage: Bacteria > Pseudomonadota > Gammaproteobacteria > Burkholderiales > Burkholderiaceae_C > Limnohabitans_A. Next base: position 10,652 of record CAMDKK010000044.1, on the reverse strand, counting down.
AGAGCCATTGCTCTCACAAGCCCTGGCAAGCTCATCAGCGCACCTGACTGGCCGGCTTTGGCAGATACCTTTCCTGGATTTGATGCATCACCGCGTCTATTTGTTCTGGCTCCGGCAGGAACACCAACTGCCATCATTTCCCGAATCGATAACGCCATCAAATTGATGTTGGCCAAATCAACGGTTCAAGAAGCGCTCATTGCCCAAGGTGCAATGGCGGTCCCCGCAAGTGCAGATGAACTAGGCGTTTTCATGGCCAACGAACTCCGAAAATGGAGTGTGGTTGCGCGAAATTCTGGCGCAAGTGTTCAGTGACAACGGCCACTTAAGGCCCGCTTTGCTCGATCTGCAGCATGACCGCTAGGCCATTGAGGCACTCACGCAGTTGCGCCAGCCATTGCCATTGAGCCGCCTCAAATCACCACAGGCTCCGGCTCCAGCAAAATCCCAAAGCGCTCGTACACGCTGGTCTGAATCGCCTTGGCCAAAGTCATGACCTCCCCACCGGTGCACGGGTTTTCGCGCCCGCCTTTGTTGACCAGCACCAATGCTTGTTTTTCGTAGACCCCGGCGTGGCCCACGGTTTTGCCTTTCCATCCGCAAGAGTCAATCAGCCAGCCGGCCGCCAGCTTGATGCGGCCGTCGTCCAGGTGGTAATGCACCACCTTGGGGTCGCGGGCAATGATGTCGGCGCATTGTTCGGTTGTGACGGTGGGGTTTTTGAAGAAGCTGCCGGCATTGCCAATGACTTGCGGATCAGGCAGTTTGGCGCGGCGGATGGCGCAGACCCAGTCAAAAATCTGCCGCGCATCCGGCGTGTGGTTAGCACTCTCAGACATCTTGCGTTCCAGGTCGGCATAACCTAGCTCAGGTTTCCAGCGTTTGGGCAGCGCAAAGCGCACGCGCAAAATCACGGCGCGTCCGGCCAGGCCCAGGCCATCGGGGCCCGCTGCGTGCTTGAACACAGAATCGCGGTAGCCAAAACCGCACTGCGCCGCGTTCAGGCTGAACAGCTCGCCAGTCAGCAAGTCCATCGCATCCAGCGAGTCAAAACGGTCTTGCAACTCCACACCGTAGGCACCGATATTTTGCACAGGCGAGGCACCCACTGAGCCGGGAATCAGCGCCAAGTTTTCCAAGCCCGGGTAACCGTTGTCCAACGTCCAAGCCACCAAATCGTGCCAGCCCACGCCCGCACCTGCTTCGACGACCCAGTGTTTATCGGTCTCACTGGCAAGGCGCAGGCCTTGGACTTCTATTTTCAGCACCAGCGCTTTGACGTCCCCGGTCAGCACAATATTGCTGCCGCCGCCCAGCACTTGCCGGGGCATGGTGGCCAATTGGGGGTCGGTCAGCACGGCGCGCAGATCGTTTTCGTCCCGCACACGCACCAATGCCAGCGCTTTGGCCGCGATACCGAACGTGTTGTAAGGCTGAAGGGGGACGTTTTTCTCCAGGTTCATGGGAGAATTGTCGCATTGACAACCTCTGGATTTCAACACCATGCCTACTTTTGACACCGTTTGCGAACCGAATCTGGTCGAAGTGAAAAATGCCGTGGACACCACCGCCAAAGAAATCGGCACGCGATTTGATTTCAAAGGCACATCCGCCGCCATCGAACTCAAAGACAAAGAGATCACTTTGTTTGGCGATGCCAACTTTCAACTCACTCAGGTGGAAGACGTGCTGCACAATAAAATGACCAAGCGCGGCGTGGACATTCGCTTTCTTGACAAAGGCGATGTGCAGAAAATTGGGGGTGACAAGGTCAAGCAAGTCATCAAGGTGCGCAACGGCATCAGCTCCGAAGACGCCAAGAAAATTCAGCGCATCATCAAAGACAGCAAAATCAAAGTACAAGCCTCGATACAAGGCGATGCGGTGCGCGTGACAGGCACCAAACGCGATGACTTGCAAGCTGTGATGGCCTTGCTGCGTAAAGACATCACCGACTTGCCCATCAGCTTTGACAACTTCCGCGACTGAGCATGGCTGATGGCTTATTTGGAGGCGTTCGGAAAGAACAACTGTTCGCCACCTATTTTGTAAGCGGCAAGCACGTTTTGACCCCCGGGTGAAATCAGCCAGTCCACGAACTTCTGTGCGTTTGCCAACTTGACCTGCGGGTGTTTGGCGGGGCTCACCACCATCACCCCGTATTGATTGAACAGTCGTTTGTCGCCTTCAACCAAGACCCCTAAGTCAGCGCGATTTTTGAAGTTCAGCCAAGTGCCGCGATCGGCCAAAACATAAGCACCCATGGACGCCGCCATGTTCAGCGCCGGCCCCATGCCGCAACCGCACTCGCGGTAGGCGGCCCCTTTTTTGTCCATCAAACCGGCAGCGGCCCAATAACGCAGCTCCGCTGCATGGGTGCCGCTTTTGTCGCCGCGCGAGATAAAAGGTGTCTGAGCAGTGGCCACTTTTTGCAAGGCGGCCACGATGTCGCGCCCTTTAAGCCCTGCGGGGTCGGCCTTGGGGCCAATCACCACAAAATCGTTGTACATCACCGGGTAACGCTTGAGCCCCCAGCCTTCGGACATGAATTTTTCTTCGGCCTCGGGGTCGTGCACGAACACCACATCCGCGTCACCGCGCCGCGCCATGTCCAGTGCCTGGCCCGTGCCCAGCGCCACCACTTTGATGTCGATGCTGGTGGCTTTTTTGAACTCCGGCAGCAAGTAAGCAAAGAGGCCCGACTGTTCGGTTGAGGTGGTGGACGAGAGGGTGATGGTCTGCGCCAGGCTCGAACCCGCAACGCTACAAAGCACTGCAACCATGGCGGCACTGCACCCGGCATGACGCCGAAAGTTCAATAAACGTATCGACATCAATGCTCTCCTTGAACAAAAAATTGCGCCTGCGGGCTGACCGCCTGCAAGCGCTCGGGATTGAAAAATTCGGCAACAGGTAAATCGGCGAGTACGCGGCCCTGCTCCAAATACAGCACACGACTGGCCAGACGTTTGACTTGTCCCAGGTTGTGGCTCGCAAAAAGCAAGCTCACATCGGGCTGGCCCTGGGAAAAGGTTTGGATCAAAGATTCGACCTCCCTTTTGGCATGCGGGTCCAAGCTGGCGGTGGGTTCATCCAGCAGCAGCAACTGTGGGTTACGGGCCCAAGCTCGGGCCAAAGCCAAGCGTTGCATCTGACCTCCCGATAAAGTGCGGCCACTTTGCAACGCCACCTCTTGAAGACCCACACGGGCCAGAGCCACCCAGGCTTCTTCGCGGGCTTGGTACCATGTCATGTGATGCTGTCGGTTTAGCCACAAGCCAAGCGCCATGTTGTTCAAAGCACTCATGCGCAGTAAATGGGGGCGCTGAAAAAGCATGGCTTGTCGAAGCCAAGGAAGGCACCAGACTTTCCCTTGTGCAGGTGCGATCAAGCCATGAACCACACGCAGCAAGGTGCTTTTTCCGCTGCCGTTGGCGCCTATCAGAGCCACACGTTCGCCCGCCTTCAGCGTCAATGTCACTTGACTGAGCGCTTGCACAGTGCCCCAATGCACCGAGACCTGTTGCAGATCAACCCAATCCTTCATCCCCATAACCTCGGCGTCAGTGGCTGGACAACAGAAGCATTCCATCGCAAAGCAGCCCATCGTAAAGCGGCAATAAGCGCATGCATCAAACCCACCACAGCCAGCAACACCAAGCCCAACCCCAAAGCCAAAGGCAGGTCGCCTTTGCTGGTTTCCAACGCAATCGCCGTGGTCATGACGCGTGTGAATCCATCAATGTTGCCGCCCACAATCATCACCGCCCCGACTTCGGCAATGGCGCGTCCAAAAGCAGTCACGCCCACCGTGAGCAGTGCCAGGCGCTCATCCCATGCCAAAAGGGCAGCACGCAAGCACGGCCCTGCGCCCAAGGATGTCCATTGTTCACCATGCGTATTTTCAGCGTCTTGCACGATTTGGCGGGTCAAAGCGGTCACCAAGGGCAGCACCAGCACAGTTTGCGCCACAACCATCGCGTTGAAACTGAACAGCCAACCCAAAAATCCCAGTGGCCCGCTGCGTGACAGCAACAGATACACAACCAAACCCACCACCACCGAAGGCAAAGCCAGCAAGGTATTCAAGAGCCCGATGACCATGCCGCGACCGCGAAACCGAGTGACGCCCAAGAACGCTCCCGCAGCCACGCCCAACACACACCCTAAAGCACAAGCGCTGGCACTCACGGCCAGTGAGCGCATCACCACAGCCCACAAGACAGGGTCAAGGGACAGGATCAAAGAAAATGCCGCACGAAGGCTGTCAGAAAAAGAAGTCATGGAGAATCGATTAATGCTAACTGACAACGGCATCCGATGGCATACGGGATGTCCGCTATGAAATGGAATGCATAAGCCGCTTCGCGATTTGAGGCACACTCGCACGTGTGCAACACATCGACTTGGCCTACAGCTGGCGCCCTCACCATACCGAATCCGAGCCGCGCAATCGGCTCAGTCCATTGCGCAACCCCCTCATGGACCTGCTGAATGCGGTGTGTGACGCCGGCTCCATTGGGGCCGCAGCAAAGTCTTTGGACTTGTCCTACCGGCACGTTTGGGGCGAACTCAAGCGCTGGGAGCAAGCCATGGAACAGCCCCTCATTGTTTGGGAAAAAGGCCACTCGGCTCGTCTGACCGCGTTTGCACACAAGCTGTTGTGGGCCGAAAGGCAAGCACAAGCCCGCTTGGCACCGCAAATCAGTGTCTTGCAAGCGGAGCTCGAAAAAACATTTTCAGTCGCATTTGACCCTGACAGCCATGCCTTGCCCATTTATGCCAGCCACGACGACGGCCTGGTCCTGCTGCGAGAACAGGCTGCAGCGCAAGCATTGCATCTGGATTTGCGCTTTTGTGGCAGCGTGGATGCCATTCGTGCTTTGAACGAGGGGCGCTGTACGGTGGCAGGGTTTCATGCGCCATTGAATCCGCAACCCCATACGCTGATCGCGCGAAGCTATAAGCCTTTGCTGCAACCTGGCAACCACAAATTAATAGGCTTTGCCCTGCGGTCGCAAGGCTTGATGATCGCACCAGGCAATCCCCTTCGGATCAGAGGTTGGATGGATCTGCTTCGCCATGAAATTCGCTTAGTCAACCGCTCGCGAGGCACGGGAACACGACTGCTATTGGACAACTGGCTGGAAATGCAAAGCCGGGTTGGCACAGACCTTCAAGGCTATTCAAATGAGGAGTCTTCGCATTCGGCCGTTGCGGCATGCATCGCCGCCGGTCAAGCGGATGTGGGCTTAGGCATTGCCTCGGCGGCACATGCCCAAGGTCTTGACTTTCTGCCTCTGATGCAAGAAGCCTATTGGCTGGTCTGCCATCTTTCCGCTTTGGAAAGTCCGGCCGTACTGGCATTGCGTGCCATTCTTCAAGCCCCCGTATGGCAAAAACAATTGAGTCAGTTGATGGGCTATACCGTTTCGCTGGCCAGTGGCGATGTGCAGTCACTTAAAAACCAGCTGCCGTGGTGGCATTTCAAAACCAAACGCTGACAAGCTACTGGCTAACCCTCGATCGCAGACCCTTGATTCATACGATTGAAATAAATTAAACCTCAAAGTCTCACGCTTTGAATCGAATCGCCTTGCAGCCAATTAAAATGACTCAAGTTTTAACGCTCCCGTTGGGCTATGAAACAGAAAAAAACTTCTGACCACTTTCCCTCGCTTTAACTCGCTTTTGAAATCTTCATGGAGGCACTGCATGCCTAAGTTACTTCAATTCGCTTTCGGGATTGACAAAATCAGTGGGTACTTTGGCCGCATTGCGGCGTTTGCCGTCATGGCGGCCGCCATGATTTCGGCTGGCAATGCCTTTATCCGCTATGGCTTGGACCTCAGCTCCAATGGCTGGCTGGAAATTCAATGGTATTTGTTTGCCACTACGGTGATGTTGGGAGCCCCCTTGGTGTTGAAGTTGAATGAACATGTGCGGGTGGACATCATTTACGGCAAATTGAATGGCAAGCTGCCTGTCTATATCGATCTGATGGGCTTGGTCCTGTTCCTCATGCCTGTGATGCTGCTCCTGACTTGGCTGAGTTTCCCCTTGTTTCTCAAGATGTACCAGTCAGGTGAAATGTCGAACAATGCGGGGGGCCTGATTCGCTGGCCGGCCATGATGCTGTTGCCGCTGGGCTTCTCATGGATTTCATTCCAAGGCTTGAGTGAAATCATCAAGCGCGTGGCCTACTTGCAAGGCAAGTACGAAATGGACACGCACTACGAAAAACCCGTGCAATAAAAAGAAAGACAAGACACCATGATCATGGAAAATTTTGCACCCATCATGTTCGGGGGCCTGGTGCTCACGATGTTGATTGGTTTTCCCGTTGCATTTTCGCTGTCTTTTTTAGGTTTGCTGTGTGGATTTTTTGCCATCAGCATGGACTGGTTCCCCGCGAGTTTCATGTCCAACTTGCCATTGAACGTCTTTGGCATTCTCAGCAACGACTTGCTGTTGGCCATCCCTTTCTTCACCTTCATGGGGGCCATTCTTGAAAAGTGCGGCCTCGCAGAAGACATGCTCGATTCGATGGGCCAGTTGTTCGGCCCCGTCAAAGGGGGTTTGGGCTACTCGGTCATCATCGTGGGCTTCATTTTGGGTGCCATCACTGGCACCGTGGCCGGGCAAGTGATTGCCATGGCCCTGATCTCGCTGCCCGTGATGATCCGTTACGGCTACAACATGCGTTATGCCACAGGCGTACTGGCGGCCTCTGGCACCATCACCCAATTGGTGCCTCCCTCACTCGTGTTGGTGGTGATGGCCGACCAACTCGGCCGCTCCGTGGGCGATATGTACAAAGGCGCTTGGGGCCCCTCGATGCTGCAGGTCGCCATCTTTGCCTTGTACACCTTCGGCTTGAGCCTGATCAAGCCTGAGCATGTGCCTGGCGTGCCCAAAGAAGCCCGCACCTTGAACGGTTGGGCACTGTGGGCCAAGTGCTTGCGCGGCATCATCCCTTCTGCATTCTTGATCTTCGCCGTGCTCGGCTCGATGGGCGGTTTACCTGGCATCAACACCGCCATTGCAACCCCGACCGAAGCCGGCGCCATGGGCTGTGTGGGTGCTTTGTTCTTGGCCGCATTACACAAACGCTTGGACAAAGACCTGATTTGGGAGGCCATGCACAGCACCATGCGCTTGACAGCCATGGTGGTGTTCATACTCATAGGCTCACGTGTGTTCTCCATGGTCTTCCAGGGCGTTGACGGTGCCAAGTGGGTTGAGCATTTGCTCTCCGGCTTGCCCGGCGGTCAAGTGGGCTTCTTGATTGTGGTGAACATCTTCATCTTCTTATTGGCCTTTTTTCTCGACTTCTTTGAAATTGCTTTCATCATCTTGCCCATGCTGGGCCCCGTGGCCGAAAAAATGGGCATCGACATGGTCTGGTTTGGCGTGCTGCTGTGCGTGAACATGCAAACCAGCTTCATGCACCCACCTTTTGGTTTCGCCTTGTTTTACTTGCGGGGCATTGCCGACACCTTGTTCAAGGAAGGCCGCATCCCCAAGCCCATCAAATCCAACGACATTTACTTGGGCGCCATTCCCTGGGTGATCATGCAGTTGATTTTGGTGGTGATCGTGATCTTTGTGCCCGAGACCGTGACCATGTTCTTGGACAAAGAAGAAAAGGTAGACCTCGATAAAGTCGTCATCGAAATGCCCTCTGAGCAAGAAGTACCCGAAGCCGAGCTCAAGCAAGACGGCACGCAACCCACGGCCGCTGAAAGCGCAGCCGATGAACAGAAGAAAATCGACGACCTGTTCAAAAAATAATGACGCTGCCCACGCCCAGCGGCTCGGCGCTCAGCATCGCCCCGTTTGTTTTCGAACCCACGCCCTCATCACTGGAGGGGGCTGCGTTTTCGAACACTTTCCAGGCCATGGTGGGCTTGATGGTACTGGGATTGGGTGCTTGGCTTGTGATCTTGTGGCAACAAGATAAGTTTGGCGACCCTAGCCAACTTGAAAGTGCACGCACGGCCGGCTGGTTTATTTTGGGCTGGTGCTTGCTGGTTTGGACTGCCTTGCAAGTGCGAAAAAGCCGAACGCGCATAGATTCAGAAGGACTTTTCCAGTCCTGGATCTGGGACAAACACATGCCTTTTGAGCAACTGGCCTATACCCAGTTGATTCGTGTGAAAGGTCTGGAATGGCTCATTGCACCGCGTTTCTATGTCCGCACCCTGACCGGAAAATTCGCGGTCTTCTACATCGCCGACCCGGCACTCCAAAGCGAGTGTGAGCGACTGGCTTTGCAACTGCAAGACTTTCGGCGGATGTAATGCGGGCGTTCTTCACAGAGTGTCTGCCATAAAAAAACCGCGCTGTTCAGCGCGGTTTTAAGGCATTCAGGGCTTGCCTGAATTAGAGCTTTTGAGCCTGCATGAATGAATCATACTTGGCATCAGCGAATCGGAACCACAGGTTTTGGTCTGCCCGGAACTTGGAGTAGTCGGCGTAAATCCGCTTCCAGTTTTCGTTGGTGTTAGATAGCTCATCGTAAATTTTCATGGCGGACTTGAAAGATTCTTTCATGACATCTTTCGGGAACTCGCGCAACTTGGCACCAGAGCCCACCAACTGCTTCAAGGCGCCTGGATTTTTGGCATCGTACTTGGCTTGCATGTCGATGTGGGCTTGTGCCGCAGCAGCCTCCAGAATGGCTTTGTACTCAGGGGTCAGGCTGTTGAATGCTTTGTCGTTGATCATGAGATCACACTGTGTGCCACCTTCCCAGAAACCGGGGTAATAGTAGAAAGGTGCAACCTTGTTCAGGCCCAATTTCATATCGTCATAAGGACCCACCCATTCAGCGCCGTCCACGGTACCTTTTTCAAGCGCAGGATAGATATCGCCACCTGGAATGCTTTGGGGAATCACGCCCAAAGGCTCCAGAATTTTGCCGCCAAAGCCGCCAATGCGGAATTTCAGGCCTTTTAGGTCCTTGATCGATTTGATTTCTTTGCGAAACCAACCGCCCATTTGTGCACCCGTGTTGCCGCAAGGGAAGTTGATGATGTTGTATTTGGCATAAAACTCACGCATCAGCTTCAAGCCATTGCCTTCGTACATCCATGCGGTCATTTGGCGGCTGTTCAGTCCAAAAGGAATGATGCAACCCAATGCAAATGTCGGGTCTTTGCCAAAAAAGTAGTAAGCCGCAGTGTGGGCGATCTCGATAGAGCCTTGCTGAGCCGCATCCAAATTACCAAAAGCGGGCATGATTTCGCCAGCTGCGTGGGTCGAAATCTCAAACTTACCGCCCGACATGTTTTTCACGGCTCTGGCAAAAACTTCGGCACTTCCGAACAGGGTGTCGAGTGCTTTGGGAAAGCTCGATGACAGGCGCCAGCGGATAGCGGCTTGAGCATGAACCACAGCGGGGGCTGCACCAGCGGCCAAGATACCGGCCATACCGGCATTTTTGATAACGGAACGACGATCCATGGAGTGACTCCTCAATTGATTTTCAACAAGGCCCCCCGAAAGGGGTTATGACATTTTTGTCAACTGCCATTGTAGAAAAATTCAGACCTGATTTATGCGGGGGTTTACCCTTTTCCCGACCTTTGAAAAACAGGGGCTTCAAGGCCAGCGTTGTCGGATAGACGCCTCGATGCCAGCGGCATCCAAGCCCTGCAAGGCCAGTAATTTCGTGGGGTCACCATGGTCAATAAAGTGATCGGGCAAACCCAATTGCAACAAGGGCTTGGTCAGGCCTGCCGCATTCAGGGCTTCTGACACTGCACTGCCAGCGCCGCCCATGACAGAACCCTCTTCTAGCGTCACCAAATGCGCATGTGAATGGGCGATTTGCAACAGCAAATCAGTGTCCAGCGGTTTGACCCAGCGCATATTGACGACAGTCGCATTGAGTTGTTCTGCCGCCTGCAGCGCGGGGTACAACAAGGTCCCGAAGGCCAAGATGGCGATTCCAGAACCTTGTCTGCGTATTTCGGCCTGTCCATAAGGCAAGCCTTCCAGTGACGACAAAGCTTCAGTACCGGCACCCGCTCCGCGGGGGTATCTCACCGCGACCGGATGGTTTTGCGCATAAGCAGTGCTCAGCAATTGACGGCACTCCCGCTCATCGGCAGGGCAAGCCAAGGCCATGTGAGGAATGCACCGGAGGTAAGCTATGTCATAGGCGCCGGCATGGGTAGCGCCATCGGCCCCCACCAGGCCCGCACGGTCCAGGGCAAACACCACCGGCAAGTTTTGCAGCGCCACGTCATGGATCAATTGGTCGTAGCCGCGCTGCAAGAAGGTGGAGTAAATGGCCACCACGGGCTTCAACCCCTCGCAAGCCAAACCTGCCGCAAAAGTAAGCGCATGCTGCTCGGCGATCCCGACATCGTAATAACGGTCCGGGAAACGCTTGTGGAATTCCACCATCCCCGAGCCCTCCCGCATCGCTGGCGTGATGCCGACCAAGCGCTTGTCATGCGCAGCCATGTCGCACAACCACTGGCCAAAAATTTGGGTGAATGTGGTTTTAGATTGGACCATTGGCGGCACCAAACCTACAGCGGGATCGAACTTGCCCGGCCCATGGTAGGCCACAGGATCGGCTTCGGCCAGTTTGTAGCCCTGTCCTTTCTTGGTCACCACATGCAAAAATTGTGGCCCCT
>CAMDKK010000043.1 GCA_945901045.1 Limnohabitans sp. Rim8 | reverse complement strand
GCCCATGTCACCAAACTCGATTTGATCAACAACCGATTGGTGCCCAACCCGATGGAGCCGCGTGTCGCCATTGGTTCATACAGCCGCGCCAGCGACGAATACACCTTGTATGTGTCCAACCAAAACCCACACGTTGAGCGTTTGCTGTTGACCGCGTTCGTGATGGGCTTGCCTGAACACAAAGTACGGGTGATTGCACCCGATGTAGGCGGCGGTTTTGGTGCAAAGATTTACCTTTATGCCGAAGACGTGTGTTTGACTTGGGCTTCTAAAAAGCTCAACCGCAACATCAAATGGAACTGCGACCGCTCTGAAGCTTTCCTGTGTGATGCGCATGGCCGTGACCATTCCAGCCACGCTGAACTCGCGCTGGACAAAGACGGCAAGTTCTTGGCGCTGAAAGTCCACACCGATGCCAACCTGGGCGCGTACCTGTCGACCTTCTCGACGGCTGTGCCGACGATTTTGTACGCCACCTTGTTGGCCGGCCAGTACAGCACGCCGCAGGTGTATGTCGAAGTCGACGCGTGGTTCACCAACACCGCGCCCGTAGACGCCTACCGCGGCGCTGGACGGCCTGAAGCGACCTACTTGCTCGAGCGCATCGTGTCACGTGCGGCCAGTGAATTGGGCATGAGCCAGGACGCCATTCGCAGTCAGAACTTCATCACCCAGTTCCCCTACCAAACCCCCGTGGCATTGCAATACGACACGGGAGATTTTCATGCCTGCATGAACCAAGCCAAAGAACTGGGCAATGTGGCGGGCTTTTCAGCCCGTAAGGCAGCCAGTGAAGCCAAAGGCTTGCTGCGCGGTATTGGCTATTCGAGCTATATCGAAGCTTGCGGTATTGCGCCCAGCAACGTCGCGGGCGCATTGGGCGCCCGCGCTGGTTTGTTCGAGTGCGGCGAAGTGCGTGTTCACCCCACCGGCAGCGTGACGGTATTTACCGGCTCGCACAGCCACGGCCAAGGCCACGAAACCACATTTGCACAGGTCGTGGCTGCGCGTTTGGGCATCCCGGTGGAGAACGTGGACATTGTGCATGGCGATACCGGCCGCGTACCGTTCGGCATGGGCACTTACGGCTCACGCTCGATATCGGTCGGTGGTGCAGCGCTCATGCGGGCCTTGGACAAAATCGAGGCCAAGGCCAAGAAAATTGCCGCCCACTTGATGGAAGCGAGTGACACCGACATTGACTTTGCCAATGGCGAATTCAGCGTCAAGGGCACGGACAAGAAAATCCCGTTCGGCCAAGTGGCCTTGACCGCTTATGTACCACACAACTACCCCTTGGACAAGTTGGAGCCGGGTCTGAATGAAACCGCTTTCTACGACCCTTTGAATTTCACATTTCCAGCAGGCACCTACATTTGCGAGGTCGAAATCGATCCGCTCACGGGGGTCACCCGTGTCGACAAGTTCACCGCGGTGGACGACTTTGGCACCATCATCAACCCGATGATCGTTGAAGGCCAGGTGCACGGCGGCTTGGTCCAAGGCATCGGTCAAGCGCTGATGGAACACTGTGTTTATGACCGAGAAACCGGTCAACTTTTAACCGGCTCTTTCATGGACTACACCATGCCGCGGGCAGACGACTTCCCTGTGTTTGCCCTGGGCCATGTCTGTACGCCCTGCACCACCAACCCCTTGGGTACCAAAGGCTGCGGCGAGGCTGGTGCCATCGGCTCACCCCCAGCGGTCATCAACGCGGTGCTCGACGCCTTGTCGGCTTTGGGCGTCCGGGACTTTGACATGCCCGCCTCCCCCCACCGCGTGTGGTCGGCCATCCAAGCGGCCAAATAAACGACACCTATCCGGAGAAATTTTCATGTACGCATTCAACTACGAACGTCCCGCAACTCTGGCCGCAGCTCAGTCTTTACTGGCCGCTGGCGGCAACGCCCTGGCCGGTGGCCAAACCATGATCGCTGCCATGAAGCAGCGCCTGCAGCAACCTGAAACCGTGGTCGATCTGGGCGCCATCAGCACCCTGGCCGGCATCCGCAAGGAGGGCAATGCCATCGTGATTGGCGCCATGACGCGCCACCAAGACGTGGCCGACAACGCCGAGGTGCGTCAGCATATTCCGGCGCTGGCCGCATTGGCCGACGGCATTGGCGACAAGCAAATCCGCACCATGGGCACCTTGGGTGGCTCGGTCGCCAACAACGACCCTGCAGCCTGCTACCCCAGCGCCGTACTGGCTTTGGGCGCGACGGTACACACCGATCAACGCACCATTGCCGCCGATGATTTTTTTCATGGCCTGTACACCACAGCCTTGAAAGCCGGTGAGTTGATCACGGCCATCAGCTTTCCGATTCCACAAAAAGCCGCTTACGCCAAGTTCCGCCAACCGGCTTCCCGTTTTGCGTTGGTGGGCGTGTTTGTGGCACAAAGCGCGGGCGGTGCACGCGTGGCTGTCACAGGCGCGGGCAATGGCGTGTTCCGTCACGCCGGTCTGGAAGCCGCTTTGAACACCAGTTTCACGCCTGAAGCGGTCGCCAAAGTCGCCATCGACGCCAGCGAACTCAATGCCGACTTGCATGCCTCAGCCGTTTACCGCGCTAACCTGATCTCAGTGCAAACCCAACGTGCTGTCAAACAGGCGAACGGATGAGTGTGGCATTTGAAACGATCGATGCCTTAGCCCAAGCCCTCACGGGGGCGGGCTACCACGGCGAACGGCGGTTGATCACCGCCGTTTTTTTGGCTTTGAAATTGCAGCGCCCCTTGTTGCTCGAGGGTGAACCCGGCGTGGGTAAAACCGAATTGGCCAAAGCCCTGGCCAAGGTGCTGGATCGCCCTTTGATTCGCTTGCAATGCTATGACGGCATGGAGCAACGCGAAGCCCTTTACGAGTGGAACCATGCGGCCCAGTTGCTGCATATGCGGGCGGCCGAGCACAAGGCCACAGCGCAAGACATGGAGCGCGAGGTCTATCAAGAGCGCTACCTCGTCAAACGCCCCCTGCTGCAAGCCCTGCAAACCCCTGCGCCCGGCGCGGTGTTGTTGATTGACGAAGTCGACCGTGCCGACGAACCCTTTGAAGCGTTTTTGCTGGAGTACCTGGGCGAGTACCAGGTCAGCATTCCGGAGCTTGGCACCCTGTCGGCCATGGCGGCGCCGATGACGATTTTGACCAGCAACCGCACCCGCGACCTGAACGATGCCGTCAAGCGCCGCTGCCTGTACCAGTGGATGGATTATCCGGACCGCGAACGCGAGTTGGCGATTGTGCGCTCGCAAGTGCCACAGGCCAGTGCGCGGTTAAGCGAAGAAGTGACCGAGTTTGTCGCGCGCCTTCGCAGCCAGCCCTTTGTGAATGCCTTCCAACGCGCCCCGGGGGTCGCTGAGAGTGTCGAATGGGCCAAGGCCTTGGTCGCCCTGGACACCTTGACGCTGGACCCCGAAGTCGTGCAAGACACGGTGGGCCTCTTGTTCAAACAACGTGAAGACGTGGCGGCCCTCGCGCCCCTGCTGGACGACCTGCTCAAACCTGCAGCTTAAGAAAACGGGCACAGATGATCCTGGGTGACGCCCGCAGCGGCAAGCTGGCAGACAACATCACAGGCTTTGGCCGCGCCTTGCGCCGTGCGGGTTTGCCGATGGACGCCTCGCGCATCAGCCTGGCCATCGAGTCGGCTGCGTGGGTCGGTTTGGACCGCAAAGCGGATCTCGAAGCCGCCCTGCAAAGCGTGATGGTCAGCCGCGAACAGGATCTGGAAGTCTTTGCCCAAATGTTCAGCGCGTATTTTCGCAACCCTGAACTGACGAAGCAACTGCTGAGCCAAATGCTGCCCAAGGCCGCTGGCGAGGCCCCTGCCGTGCCACGTAAAGCACGGGTGCAAGAAGCCTTGGCAGCCCGCAAACCACCAGGCCAGACCGCCAAGCCTGCTGAGGACGAAGTACAGCTCGACGCGGCGATGACGGCCAGCGAGAACCAACGCTTGCAGCAAGCCGATTTTCAGACCTTGAGCGCCAGCGAATACGTCTTGGTGGACCGGCTGGCCCGTCGCATCCACCTGCCCCTCCCGCGCATTGAGAGCCGGCGCACTCGCACGGGGGCACGGGGGCACCGCATCGACTGGGCCAACACCTTGCACCGCGCTGTGCGCACCGGCGGTGAGGTGCTCACGCTGTCCACACGCCAACGCCGCATGCAAGCCCTGCCCTTGTTGATATTGGTCGATGTATCCGGCTCCATGGAGCGCTATGCCCGTTTGCTGCTGGCCTTTTTGCACCAGGCCACACGCACCACGCCGCGCAAGGTCTACGCCTTTGGCACCCATCTGACCGATTTGAATAGCGCTTTTGCCCACGCCGACACCGACCTGATGTTGGCCTGTGCCAACCAGCAGATCACCGATTTTGCGGGCGGCACCCAACTCGGCACGGCATTGACCACTTTGCGCCAGCAGCACGCACGGGATTTGGTCGGGCGGCGCACTGTGGTGCTTTTGATCAGCGATGGTCTGGACACGGGCGATGCCAGCCAACTCGGGCAAGAGTTGCAGTGGCTTAAACGCCATTCACGCCATTTGCTTTGGCTTAACCCTTTGCTGCGGTTTGAGGGCTATGCGCCCCTTGCGACCGGAGCGAGTTTACTGCACCAGCATGCCCATGGCATGTTGGCGATACATAATCTCAACAAACTCGAAGACTTGGCCGCCGCGATGGCCAAGTTGCTCAAAATTTGAACCTCAGGAGAACCGCATGGACATGCAAGGCCAACGCCAACTTTTCGTCACCCAACAACAAGCCTGGGAAGCCTTGAACAGCCCCGACATGCTTAAAGCCTGCATCCCCGGTTGCGACAAATTCGAACTGACAGATGCCAACGTGTACAACGTCGGTGTGGCCATCAAAATCGGCCCTGTATCGGCCAAGTTCACCGGCAAAGTGACGCTGTCCGACATTCAACCGCCCTCTTCCTATGCATTGCAGTTTGAAGCACAAGGCGGCGTGGCCGGCTTTGGCAAAGGACAATCACAAGTCACCTTGACGCCCAATGCCGAAGGCTGCGAGCTCTCCTACACCGTGCACTCCACGGTGGGCGGCAAACTCGCGCAACTGGGCCAACGTCTGATCGATGGTGCCGCAAAATCACTGGCCGAAGACTTTTTTAGACGATTCGACGAAGCGCTGCAAGCCCAATACCCCCGCACCGCCGCAGCACCTGAAGCTGAAGCTGAAGCCGACACCCGTACCAGCACCACGGACACACCGAACGCCGTCTCTGCCTGGGTATGGGCCGCAGGCGCCCTTGTTTTGGGTTTGGCCGCATGGTGGCTGACCCGCTGAAAAAAACCGCCAACTGCCTCAAACTCACGCTATGGAAAATCTCGACATCGTCGTTTTGCGCACCCTGCGCGATTGGCGTCAAGCTGGGCACCGCGCCCTCTTGGCCACGGTGATTCACACCTGGGGCTCTTCGCCACGTCCGGTGGGCTCGATCATGGCCATGTGCGAGACCGGTGCGGTGGTGGGTTCAGTTTCGGGCGGCTGCATTGAAGACGATCTGATTTACCAATACACCCAAAGTGAATCGGCCAGCGCCTTGCTTCAAGGCCCACCGGTGCGCGTTAAATACGGCATCTCGGCTGATGAGGCACACCGGTTTGGTTTGCCTTGCGGCGGCACGTTGGAGTTGTTGCTGGAGTTCAATCCAGATGCGCAAGCCTTGCAAAGCCTGATCCTCCAGCTCGAGCAAGGCCAATTGATGCTGCGCACCACCGAGCTGTCCACCGGCCAAGTCACTTTGAGCCCCAGCGCGGGGCCCAGTGAATTGGCCGTGAATGCCACACAACTGGTCAACGCTTTCGGGCCTGAATACCGGATGCTGCTGATTGGCGCCGGTCAAATGACCGAATACCTGGCCACCATGGCTTTGTTCAACGGTTTTGCGGTGACCGTATGCGACCCGCGCGAAGAATACCGGGGTGCTTGGTCCGTGTCAGGCGTTACATTGACCAGCGAAATGCCCGACGACCTGGTGCAAGCTTTCAAGCCCGACCGCCGCAGCTGCGTCATTGCCCTGACCCATGACCCCAAACTGGACGATCTGGCGCTCTTGGAAGCGCTGAACACCGAGGCCTTTTACATCGGCGCCATCGGCTCCCGACGCAACAACGAGGCGCGCCATCAACGCATGATTGAGCACTTTGAACAAAGCACCGAATCATTGGCCAGGCTGCGCGGCCCGGTCGGCATTTACATCGGCAGCAAGACACCCGCTGAAATTGCGGTCAGCATCATGGCCGAGGTTCTGGCGGTGAAAAACGGCATTCCCCTGCCGCGTGACATGGACGTGGCCCACGCCAAAAATGCCCAGCAACTGCCGCCCAACGACCCTGACGCGCCCAACTGCTTCGTTCAGCGCTAAGCCCAGTCAGGGGCGGGTGCCAGCGATGTTCCCCGTCAAGTTCGGGCGCACTCCCATCGCCAGGCGTGGGCGATGATGACGGCCAAGTCCGCATACTGAGGCTGCCAGCCCAGCACCTGTCGGGCCCGTGTGGCATCGGCCACCAAGCGGGCAGGATCTCCAGCGCGGCGCGGTGCTTCTTGCACCATGATCGTGCGGCCGCTGACCTGCCGTGCGGTCTCAATCACCTGTTGCACCGAAAACCCACTCCCATTGCCCAAGTTAAAAGCATCACTGCCCCTGCCGTGGCTTAAATGCTGCAGCGCCAGCCAATGCGCCTCGCACAAATCAGCAATGTGGATGTAGTCACGGATGCAAGTGCCATCGGGGGTGTCGTAGTCGCGGCCAAACACCGAAATGTGCGAACGGCGACCCGAGGCAGTTTGCAGCACCAGGGGCACCAAATGCGTTTCAGGGTCATGGCGTTCGCCCAACTGACCTTCGGGGTCGGCACCCGCCGCATTGAAGTAACGCAGACAGACCGACTTCAAACCATAGGCTTTGTCGTAATCGGCCAGCACCTGTTCCACCATTTGTTTGCTGCGGCCGTAGGGGTTGATGGGTTGCTGAGGGTGCGCTTCATCGATCGGCACATACTGAGGCTCGCCGAAGGTTGCAGCCGTGGAAGAAAAGATAAAACGTTTCACACCATGGGCACGCATTACTTCCAGCAACTGCAAGCTGTTGACCACGTTGTTCCGGTAGTACTTGGCCGGCTCCACCACCGATTCGCCCACTTGAATAAAAGACGCAAAATGCATCACCGCGTCAAAGCGGCCTTGCGCAAAAACCTGGTTCAACAAAGGCAAGTCGGCCATGTCGCCCTGGACAAATTCACCGCACAAGACGGCATCGCGGTGGCCTGCCGACAAATTGTCCAAGGTGGTCACATGGCAAGCCAATTGTCCCAAACGTTTGACCATGTGCGAGCCGATGTAACCCGCCCCGCCAACCACGAGTATCTTCATGTTCGCCCTCCAAGTGCCACTGATTGTAAAAGGCCAGAGCCCAGAGCCGGGCAATGCTCTTTTGATCAATGTGGTGATTGACAACAACAAGCGAGAGCAACATCGGCAACATCGGCAACATCGGCAACAATACGCTCATTCTGTTTGTTCTTTGGCTCTGATCTCATGAAAAAAATCCTCCTCCTCGGCTCCGGTGAACTTGGCAAAGAATTCGTCATCAGCGCCAAGCGTCTGGGCTGCCACGTGATCGCCTGCGACAGCTATGCAGGCGCACCGGCCATGCAAGTAGCCGACGAGTTTTGCGTCTTCAACATGCTGGACGAAGCCCCTCTGCGTGCCGCCATTGCCCACTACCAGCCCGACCTGATCGTTCCCGAGATCGAAGCCATTCGCACCGAAGTCCTGCTCCATGTGGAAAAAGAAGGCTTTGAAGTCATCCCCAGCGCCCGCGCTGCCAACCTGACCATGAACCGCGACCGCATCCGCGACGTGGCTGTGGGCTTAGGCGTGCGTACCGCCCAATTCAACTATGCCGAGTCAGCCGCCGAGCTGTTGGCGCAGGCGCAAGTCATTGGCTTTCCCGTGGTCATCAAACCCGTCATGAGCTCATCGGGCAAAGGACAAAGCGTGGCCAAGTCTGCGGCCGACATTCAAGCCAGTTGGGACTTTGCCTGCGCCGGCATGCGCGGCGACCGCCAGAAAGTCATCGTTGAAGAGTTCATCCACTTCGAGTTTGAAATCACCCTGCTCACCATCCGCCAACGCAAGGGGCAAACCTTGTTTTGCGAACCCATTGGCCACGTGCAAGAGCGCGGCGACTACCAATACAGCTGGCAGCCCCAAGCCATGAAGCTTGACTACCTGAAAGCTGCGCAAGACATGGCCCAAAAAGTGACCGCCGACTTGGGCGGTGCGGGCTTGTTTGGCGTGGAATTTTTCGTGACAAAGGACGAAGTGATCTTCAGCGAACTCAGCCCCCGCCCGCATGACACCGGCATGGTCACCCTGATCAGCCAGAATCTGAGCGAGTTCGATCTGCACGCCCGCGCCATTTTGGGGCTGCCGATTCCGCTCATTAGTTGCTCCGAAGGCGCCAGCGCCGTGGTGCTGGCCACGCAAGACGGAATTGCCCCTCGCTACACCGGCCTAGAAGCGGCCTTGAGTGAACCCGGTGTGGATGTGCGCATCTTCGGCAAACCCAGCACACGGCCTTATCGCCGCATGGCTGTGGCCTTGGCCCAAGGCGCCAACGCCTTGCAACGTGCGCGGGATGCTGCAGCCAAGATTCGGGTTATTTTGTAGACGCGATAAGGCAATATGCCGAAGTCATCAGCGGCGTCCGTAAGTATCTTCTAGGCGAACTATGTCATCTTCACCCAAGTAATTGCCTGATTGGACTTCGATCATTTCCAGCTCCATTTTGCCGGGGTTGTGCAGACGATGGACTTGGCCTATGGGAATGTATGTAGACTCGTTTTCGGAAAGCAAAAAGGT
Organism: Limnohabitans sp. Rim8; assembly: GCA_945901045.1. Classification (GTDB taxonomy): domain Bacteria; phylum Pseudomonadota; class Gammaproteobacteria; order Burkholderiales; family Burkholderiaceae_C; genus Limnohabitans_A. The sequence goes on along the minus strand of CAMDKK010000043.1, from coordinate 25,663 downwards.
CTTCTCGCCCACGGTAACTTCAGCCGTGCCTTTGACGACAATCCAATGCTCTGCGCGGTGGTAATGCATTTGCAAACTCAATGAGGCTCCGGGTTTAACGCCAATGCGTTTGACTTGGAATCGCTCCCCGCGGTCAATGCTGTCATACCAGCCCCAGGGCCTGGCTACCTTGCGGTGCGTCAGGGCTTCGGGTTGGCCTTTGGCATTCAGGCGTGCCACCACGTCTTTCACCTGTTCGGCCATGTCGGGGTGGGCTACCAGCAAGGCATCGGGCGTGTCGATGATCAACAAGTTATGTGTGCCCAAAGCCACTACCGGACGATGTGGTGCATGCACATAGGTGTTGGTCGCGCCATGAACCAGGCCCTGACCACTCACGCGGTTACCCTCTGCGTCGGGCTGTTGCAAAGCCGCTACAGCATTCCAGCTGCCCACATCGCTCCACTGGCCGTTGAAAGGCAAGACCACCACATCAGGGTGTTTTTCCATCACCGCATAGTCAATACTTTGCGAACGGGCTTGGCAAAATGAGTTGGATTCTGGTCGGACAAAGGTTTTTTGTGCCGCGGTGGTCTCGGTTACCGCAGCCGTCATGGCCTGTTGACACGGGTGCAAAATATCAGGCGCCCAATGCGACAAGGCAGAAAGTAAGGTGTCCGCTCGGGCCAAGAATATGCCCGCATTCCAAAGCACACGTCCTTGCAACAAGAGTTCTTGCGCCTTGTCAGCTTCGGGTTTTTCAATAAATTGATCCACCTTGCAACTGCCATCTGGCCGCTGAGCGCCTTGCTTGATGTAGCCATAAGCGGTGCTCGGGAAACTGGGTAACACCCCAAAAGTCAGGATCGCTCCTGCTTGAGCCGCAACCGCTCCACCCTGAACCATGTCCGAGAAAGCTTCGCCATCCGGAATATGGTGGTCAGCAGGGCAAAACAACAACAAAGCAGCGTCCCCATGTGCCTTTTGCGCCCACAAGGCCGCTAAAGCCATGGCCGCAGCCGTATTGCGTGGTTGAGGCTCCAAAATCAAGGGTCCGTTCACCTTGGCCAAATCCAAAGCTTCAGCCACCATAAACCGGTGCTCCTCTGCAGACACAGTGAGCACTTGGGGACCGAGGCCTGCAACACGCTCCAAGGTCAGTTGCAATAAACTTTTGCCACCCAACATGGGGACAAATTGCTTGGGAAAGCTCTGCCGGCTCAATGGCCACAAACGGGTACCTGAGCCGCCACAAAGTACAACAGGGTGAATGATCAAAGCGTTTTTCATAAAATTACACGGATCGAGGCAAGGATGCGTCGAGAAACATCAGGTACGTCAAATTAGACACGCGTCAAGCGCGCCAAAGCCCACACCAACAAGATGCCCAACAAATCGGCCAGTGCATCTGACAATTCACCTGAGCGCCAACCGGTCCCCATTTGGGCTAACTCGATGAGGATGCCGTAGCTGCTCAAGGCGAGGACCACGATGATACGACGCTCCTTGAAAGCCATGAAACCTAAAACGGACAAGGCAGCAAAGGCGAGGGCATGTTGCGCCTTGTCCCAAACACTGAAGAGCGGCAGGGTCAACTGTTCTGCGGGCAGCAATGCCAAAACAGTGACGCCAAGCAGGGCACCGAAGAACAGAGCGCGCCAGATTCGGCAACTCACAGGGACCTCATTTCAAGCTGTTACGCCCCAGGGCCCTGCGCCAGGAGTGCTTGAGCCTGGCCATCTTTTGCGCAGAATCGGCATTTTGGCCCGCATTCGCCAGTGCCTGCCTGACAAACACAAATAGCAGCAAAGCAAATCCAGATGCGAGCGTTGCGATGATGGCCACCAACGCCTTCTTGGGTTTGGATTTGCGCTCAGGCGGTTCAGCTGCGTCCAGCACCTGGATCACTGCGCCTTCGCGAGATTCGTCCACCTTGGCCAGTTCGAACTGCTTAGTGAAGAGCTCAAACAGGGTCTCGTGGTACTTGAATTCACGGTACTTGGTGACATAGTCACCCTCGGTAGCCCGGTTTCCTGCAGGGGTATCTTTTTCTTGTTTGCCCAATTGCACGCGCAGGTTGGTCAGCTCAGTCATGGCCTGCTTGAAATCGGGGGCCGTCTCGGCCAGATAGCCGCGCATGGCCCCGAGCTTAACCTCTTGCGCCGTGACCTGCGCTTGTAAAGCGGCCACGGCGGCCACAGCGGAGGCGGGGTTGGACTTCAAAACGCTTCCCGATATGCCTGTGGCCCTCAAAGTAATCTCTGACTGGGTGAGCTTGTCCTTGGCCTGCAGGAGCTGCTTTTCAAAAAACAAACGCCTTTGCTGGGCCTCAGTCACTGCCAGTTTGCTCAGAAGTTTTCCGAGCTCTTCGACATGGGCATTGGCCAGCTGAGCGGCAAATTGCGGATCTGTGTCGTCAGCTTCAACCGAGATAAGGCCGTCTTTTCCAGACGTGGCACGGATGCTTCCTGTCAGCCTGGTGCGTGTATCAACACGGGTCTTGGTTCCGTAGCGCTCTTGCAACTTGAAGCGCTCGATGATGGCGTCTTGCAAGGTGACGCTTCGCATGTAAGCAATGAACTGGTCGGCGGGGTTTTTGATGCCGCCCACAGCACCTGCCAACCCCCCCAGGGAGCCTAGGCTGGCGAGCATGCTGGCGGCAGCGCTTTGCTGCGCCTGGGGTGGCAAGAACTGTGTTTTGGCCGTGAAGGTGGGTGCCACCGTAAAGCTGATGCCCAACGCCAACAAGCCCACGGCGAGGGGGCCAAACACCAACAGGCGCAGATTGTCAACAATGGTTTGGAGCAGGTCGAGCAGGCTGATTTCCTCGTCTGGGTCCACGACTTGAGAGGGGGTGATGGTGTCTTCTGTCATGGTTGGCGCCGCAAGGCTTAGTTACGCAAGGTCTTGATGGCCACTGCACCCAGGCCCAGGTTGCTGAAGATTTGCGTCCAGTCGCGCAAGGCGCGGATCACAAAGTTGTAGTTGGACTCGCGGTCGACCTTGGGGGGCACCACCAAGGTGTCGCCAGGCATGAGCTTCAAGCTGTCAAAATTGCTGAAAAGCCCACCGCCGCGGCGGCTCAAAATAGAGCCGTCAGCGCGCAGCACAAAGCTTTCTTTCACCTCAGCATCCTCGGTCAAGCCAGCGGATAAAATCACATCCCCCACCGTTTTACCAGGCCTGTAGATCATCGCGTTTTCATTGATGACGCTGCCGACAGCCGTCAAAAAGGCTGGCAGGCTGGGCACCATAAAGCTGTCGCCGTCTTCCAGCGGCAAGTTAGGCAGGTTTGCGGCAATGGACAACTGTGGGTCCAGTTCCAAGGACACGCGGCCTTTGCTTTTGAGGGTCTTGAGCCGAGAGATTTGCGACTGCATTTGCGCTTGTTGCTGTTGCTGTTGCTGCTGCAGAGTGGCACCTTGCGTAGCGCGGTCGCCGCTCTGGTTGGCGGCAAGGTAGGCGCCGGCGCTGTTCATTTGGCTCTCTAGGCGGGTGATGATGCTGTCCAAGCTCTCTTGTTGTTGTATGCGCACGGATTCACGGGTGAACTCTGCGCCAAACAGGTAGGCCTGGGGCGTCAAGCCGCCGACGCGCTTGAGCAGCAGGGGCAGCGTTTCGCCAGGCTGGATGGGGTAGAGCCCGGGGACGGCGACTTCGCCCTCGATACGGACAAGCTGAGACTGGCGCTCCAGCGGCAAGCGCAGGTCGTTTTTGCCCATGATGGTGATCACATCACCCGGTTGCAGCAGCAGGTTGTGTACAGGGTCTTGGTTGAAGACGGCCTTGCCCAAATTGAAGGGCAAAAGTACCTGGCGAAGCTGGATTTTGTCCATGCGTTCGATCACGGCGTAGTCCCAGTTGACCTGGTCTACCAGAGATCGCACTCTATCGCTTAAATTGCTGCCGGCTTCTTTGGTGTCTTTGAGTTTGTCAGTTTCCAGGATTTGCACCAGCCTGTTTTTGCGTTTGTAGTAGTCGGGGGTGATGAGCGCTTCGCGGTCAGGGACCAGGTCTTGCACGCGCATGCCTTCCCGCCAGGCGTGGCGCAGAGGTTGTGCCACGTTGCCTTGCAGCGTGACGGCATTGGCAATGGCAGGGCTGATGGGCAGCAGGGTGACCACGTCGCCATCTTTGAGTGGCTGGTCCAAGCCTTGCGCATTGAGCACCAGATCTTGCACAATGCGCGGTTGCGCACTTTGGGGGCTGATCCGCTCGATGACAGCACGCTGGGTGCTGACCAAACTGGGCAAGCCCCCGCCCAAAGCCAAGATGTCTTGCAGGCGGGTTTGTGCGGTCAGCTCGTAAATGGCAGCGTAGTCCCACGCACCGGTGACGGCCACACGGTGGCCAGCCGGGGGGATGGTGATGACGTCACCGGATTGCAAAGAGACATCTTTGGTTTTGTCACCTTTTGATATGAATTCGTACAAATCAAAGGTGGTGACGGTTTTTCCGGCGCGCTTGATCTGGATATTGCGCATGCTGCCGTTGGCAGTGGGCCCGCCGCTGGCAAACAAAGCGTTGACCAGAGTGCTCAGGCTGCTCAGGTTGTAGGTGCCGGGCTGCTGGGCCTGGCCCACCACATACACCGTGATGCCGCGCAGGCGTCCCAAGTTGGCATTGAGACTGACGTTCTTGAAAACCGTGCCCACGTGCTTACGCAACACGGCCTCGAGGTCTTTGACCTGCGTGCCGGCCAGCGCAATGGTGCCGATCTTGGGCAGGTTAATTTGCCCGCTCCGGTCCAGCGTATGGGTGCCCGCATAGTCTACCGAACCCCAGATTTGAACACGCACTTCGTCGCCCGCGCTCAGAATGTAGTCAGGGGGTGCGGGTACGGCAACATCGGCGGTGTAGGCCTGAGGGTTTTCAAACAGCTCAGCACCAAAATTAGGCAGCATTCGGCCAGTACCCTCTTGTACAAAGCGCTGGAACTGGCTGGGGACTTGGGGTTTGGGCGGCTTGATGGACAAAGCCCGAGGTGCGTCAAGCACAGAGGCATCGGGCCGCTGCACCATCACAGGGGGCGCAACCCCGCCCAACGGAATGCCTGCTGGGGCAATGACGCCCATCCCTGCAGGGGCAGCGCCAAAGGCACCCATGCCTGCGGCGGTCTGGGGCTGTAAGGCCTGCATTTGGGCATGCGACTGAACAGCTAAAACCGCTGTGCCCATCAACAAGGCCATACGCACCGCATGGAAATAATTTAGATAAGTGTTGGGCATGAAGAGAGCGGTTGTGGGTACAGGTTGAGGCCCGGAAAATCATGGTTTCGGGCATTGAATTTCAGGCGAATACAGACGTACCTGAGCCCTATGCAGTTTACTTCGGATTTGTGTCAGTTGATGGAGTCATAAAACCAAAAAGTAGCTTTAAGAATCAATTAAAGAAATTTAATTTTGAATCCCATACCGATACCCGCACATTGCGCAGCTTGTCGGTTTATTTCCACCACAAGGGCACTTCCAAGGTCAGGCCCAAGCGAAGGTTAATTTGACGGTTCGCCCCCGTGTCTTGGCCCTGAGACAGACGGACCCAGGAGGCTTCGGGTGTGATCGTCAGACCCTTCCACTGCCAGACTTGACTGGCCGAGAGACCGCGCAACTGGCCGTGTGGTGCCCTCGCAGCGGGGCTGTTCAGAGGGTCGAACGCGCCCAAGCTTACAGGCACGGTGCCGGTATGCGCTTTGAATTGCAGGCCGGTTTGCGCGTCCATCCAGCCCAGGGTGTAGACCCGTGAGCCCGACCCCGCCGCCGAACCCGCCCAACGGCCACCCTGGGTATAGCCTTGGCTGTAGACGCCGTTGACGTACCCACCTCCCCCATTGGCTGGACCCGCCCAGGGTATGGAGTCGATATTGGCATTGGTGTATTCGGCATAGGCGCGATAGCGACCCTGCGCGTAGGTGGTCTCCAGACCCCAAAGACTCATGAAGCGCGATGGCAAGGGGATAGGCTTGCCTGCTGAGTCTTCGCCCATCCATTGGCCATACAGCGCACATTGCCAGTCACGTTTGGGCTGGCTGGGGCAGCGCAAGCGCAGGTCATAGCCGGCCAACTGGTTGCTGCTGTCCACAAAGCTGTCGGTTAATTCCTTGTTGACCTCTTGACCGAAGAAGGCTTTGGCAAAGGTTTTAAAGTCGCTGGGTCGCCCTGCCCCGCCCATTTGAATGGCTCGGCTGAGGCCTATTTCAAGCCACGGCTGCGGGTGCAGGGTCAGGCGCGCGCCCGAGTACAAAAAGCCCTGCGCTTGCTGGGGCACCACCCGGGGATCTTGGGCCTTGGCCAGAAACAGGTCAAGGCTCCAAGGCCCCATCCAGGCCAAGGAGGGCGAGACCGATGGCATGACGCTGCTGCGTTGCATGCCCAGGCCTTGCCAGGCGGGGTTGTTGCTGCCACTGATCATGCTGGACTGCCAGCCCGGGCCCCACCAGTTGCGGTGGGCAAAAGCCTGAAAATTCCAACCGCCCCAAGCCACCACCGCAGCTGAGTCTTCCAGGCGCAGTTGTCCTCGGCCTTCGGTCCCAAAGCCATGGGTGGCGCCAGACAAGGAGTTGGACGCCTCTTCGATTTTGGCGCCCGCTCGGCCAGCCAAGCTGAAATCACTGTCTGCGCTGGCCCAGTTGCCGGCAGGGCTGACCATTTGCCCCGAACTGCCTGGGGTGTAGTTGTCACCGTAGCCAGGGAAACCTTCGGTGGCGCTGCGCAATTGAATGCGCGCCTTGCCCCGACTCAAGAGGGTCTGCAGTTCACGCAGCACAAAGTCTTGGCTGGCTGTTTGCTCTGGCGTGAGCTGGCCCAGGGCATTGAGGGCTTGTTCCAGCGCCGCAGCCGGCAAGGGCCAATGGGTTGTGGTGATTTGTAAGTCGGCGTGGTCTACCAACAGTTGAAGGTGATGACGCGCTTGCCAAGTAGGGCTGAAAGGCACACTGGCCGAGGTGCCAGACTGGGCGAAGACGTTCGCTGCGCACAGGCTGACGATGGTGAGCACTAATTTGGATCGCATGAAACCGACAACCTTACAATCTTGTTTTTTGTATGTGCGAATTATCCATGAAGTCCCAACGTCTTTTGTTTCCTTTTGTCTGCTTGCTGACCATGGGCACGGTCAATCCGGCGTGGGCGGCAGGGGCCAACAGCTGGAATTCAGCCTCTGATTTACTCGCGGTGGGCTTGCCGGCCTTGGCCGCGGGTATGACCTGGGCGCAAATGGACAATGAAGGGGTGAAGCAGTTGACTTACGCGATGGGCGTGAGCTTTGCAGCGACCACGGTGCTGAAAAATAGCATCCACGCCGCGCGACCCGATGGGTCTGACAACAAGAGTTTTCCTTCGGGACATACCGCTGTGGCTTTTGCTGCGGTGCGCTACATGGACAAGCGTTATGGCGCCGAATTGGCACCCTTTACACCGTGGCTGTATGCAGCAGCAGGTCTGACGGGTGTGGCCCGTGTGCAGGCCAACAAGCACCACTGGCAAGACGTCGTGGCGGGTGGGGCCTTGGGTTACCTGACGGCCAGTTACCTGACCGAGCCTGTGAAGGGCGGAAAGTTGTCTTTGCTGCCTACACCCGGTGGTGTCGCGGTGGCTTGGCAGCGTAGTTTTTGAGCGGCATGGACAAGTCTGCGATGCCCCGATCGGTCTCGCGCATGGCCTCGTTTGGTCATGCCTTGCGGGGTTTGCGGGTGCTGTGGGGGCAGCCTAATGCGCGCATCCATGGGGTGTTGGCCTGCGCTGTTACCGCCATGGGCTGGTGGCTGGGCATCAGTGCGGGTGAATGGGCGGCACTGGTGCTGGCCATGGGCTTGGTGCTGGGTGCTGAGGCTTTGAACACGGCAGTCGAACTTGCCGTGGATTTGGCAGAACCCGAATGGAACGCCTTGGCACGCGACGCCAAGGATGTGGCAGCGACCGGCGTGTTGCTGTGCAGTGTGAGTGCGGCCTTGGTCGGGTTGCTGGTGCTGGGCCCGCACCTGTGGGCCAGATGGATGTGAATTTGCCAGAGTAGATGAACAGTCCCAAGCACACTCAAAGCTGTGCAGAGGAGCCAAAGCGTCTGTCCCGCTCGCCAAACCATTTGACAGCCTGTTGCAATCGCTCAGGGTTGAACTCAGGCCACAGATCGTTGGTAAAGAACATTTCGGCATAGGCCGACTGCCAGAGCATGAAATTACTGATCCGCGACTCGCCGCCAGTGCGGATAAGCAAGTCCACCTCGGGTGCATAGGCGGTGCTGAGGTAGGGGGCCAGTGCTTCTTCGCTCATCTGGCTGAGGTCTTGCCCGTGGTGTGCATGTTGCCAAGCCTGAACGGCCTGCAACATGTCCCACCGGCCACCGTAATTGGCCGCTACTGTGAGAGTGATGCGCTTGTTGTTGGAGGTGTCGGCCTGGGCTTTGGCGATCAGGGTTTGCAGCTTGCCATCAAAGCGGCGAATGTCGCCCACAATGCGCAGGCGCACGCCATTGGCGTTCATGTTGTCAACTTCTTTTTGCAGATAAGTCATGAACAGACCCATCAGGCCGGCCACCTCGTCGGCCGGGCGCTTCCAGTTTTCTGTGCTGAAGGCAAACAAACTCAGGTGCGGGATGGCCAAATCGGCGCAGGCTTTGACGATCTCACGCACACGTTTAGCACCTGCAGCATGTCCCAAGGCGGTAGGCATGAAGCGTTGCTTGGCCCAACGGCGGTTGCCATCCATGATGATTGCCACATGACGTGGGAGTGTGCGAGCGGTGGTGTTGTCGGGTTGACTCAAAACTCAAATAACCTCTAACTGATGGTGCTCCACTTGCACAACAGTGGGGCGGCCCAAGATTTCCAGCAACACGGCTATGCGCTTGCTGCCCACACTGTGAACCAAACCCTGTACATTGTCCAGTGCAATGTGCTTGAGCTTGACCGCTTGGCCCACTTTGTAGGGGCTGGCTTCTTGCACGCTTATTTGATTGCGGGTTTGCTCCAGCGACAGAATCAATTGGACCATGCTGTGTTGCAGAACTGCAGGCTCAAACCCAAAACGCACCAAGTGACTTACGCCCTTGGTGGACCGAACCGTGGTGATGCTTTGACCTTCGTGGGAGGGCCGAAAAAACAAATACCTGGGGAACATGGGTTCAAAAACACTGACCAAGCCAGTTTCTGTTTTTTTGAATTTTTTGAATAATGGCAAAAAAACTTCGAAGCCTTGTTGGGACAAATTATCTTTGGCGACGTTTTCAAGACGGGGCTTGGTGTAGGCCAAATACCAAGCTTGCTCATTCAAATTTTGATCGGCTTTCAGATATTCATCAGGCATGCGTTGTAACTTCTTTTGTTCAGCAAATTCAAAGCGCTTTGGCAGTGTTTCATTGTATCCTGAATCCTTGACTTCACAGCAGAAAAATGTTGATTTCTCCATTGTAATCATCAACTTAGACAGCATGTACTGATCAGCCAGAAGATCGCCGGCGACAGATTGGCGAATGCCAGCGCACAGTGGGTGAGCGAGCGCTTGTGTTGCGAGAAGGTGACTGCGCTGTACTGCGATCACGCCACGCATGAACAGTTTCATTCGGCTGAAATTACTTTGGGCGGAATGGGGGTCACGTATTCAGGTAGAAATCAACCCGATCATGGGTTGGTGTGGCATTGACTTTGTCAATTCTACGACCTTCAATAACCAGAACTTCAAACACCCAGCCTGCACAACTGACTGTTTCATGCACTTGAGGTAAATGCCCCAATTGCGCCAAAATCAATCCAGCCAAAGTGTTGTAAATTCCGCGCTCTTCTCCCGGCAGTTGCCTGATATCCAAGCGGGCTTTCAGTTCATTGAGGGGCATCAAGCCGTCGAGGAGCCACGTGCCGTCCGGGCGCTGGGTTGCCCAGGCGTCGATTTGGGCCAAGGGCTGCAATTCCCCTGTGATCGCTTCCAGTAAATCGCGGGGTGTGAGCAGGCCTTGCACCACGCCATATTCGTCCACCACCAGCACCATGCGTCCAGATTGATCCCGCAATTGCTCAAGCAACTCCATACCGCTGAGCGTTTCGGGAACAAATGTAGCCGGGTTGATATGGGGCTCCAGTTCGTCCGTGCTGTCCAGCGGCAATGACAGGAGCTTGGCGACACTGATCAAACCCAGCACATTGTCCAAGCTGCCTCTGCAAACGGGGTACCAAGAATGCCCGGCCTGTCCATTTTGCCCACTGGCCACTTGCAGGGCCTGGGCCGGGAACAAGCCCACGTCAAGCCATTGAATGTCCGAGCGGGGGACCATCAAGGAGGCCAAGCCCCGGTCGTCCAAGTGAAATACATTGCGCACCATCTGGTGTTCATGCTCATCGATCAGGCCCGCATCAACTCCCTCTTCAAGGCTGGCGGTGATTTCCTCTTCCGTCACAGCCCTGTTACCGGAGGTGTCAATGCGCATGAGCTTGAGTACGCTTTGGGTGGTGAGCGACAGTAAACCAACAAAAGGTTTGGCGACCATGGCCAGCCAAGTCATGGGGCGGGCCACCAACCTGGCTGTGGCTTCGGGGTGTAACTGGCCTATGCGTTTGGGCACAAGCTCGCCAAAAATAATGGTTGTGAATGTAATCGCAGTGACCACCAGGGCCGTCGCTGCGATGGCTGCACCCGAAGGAGTCATCCCCAAGCCCACCAGCCATGTTGCCACGCCGTCACTGAAAGCCGCCTCACCCACAATGCCATTGAGCACGCCAATGGATGTGATGCCGACTTGTACCGTGGACAAAAATTGTGTGGGTTTTTCAAGCAATTGCAGGGCCGCCGCCGCGCCTTTGTCTCCCGCTTCTTCCATGGCGGCCAAGCGGGCCTTTCGGCTCGCGGCCAGTGCCAGCTCGGACATGGCGAACACGCCGTTGAGCAGAGTCAAAAATGCAATCAGCAAAAAGTCCATAGTCTCTATTGTGCCGTGCCTGTGTGACCCTGATAGAGGACAATGGTTGAACGAATGAGGGAACGGATTCATGGCGGTTTATTTGGTGGGCGACATTCAGGGCTGCGACTCGGCTTTCGCCCGTTTATTGGCTGAGCTGGATTTTTCCCCCAGCCGGGACACACTCTATGTTTTGGGCGACATGGTCAATCGGGGGCCTGAGTCTGCAGCCACCCTGCGCCGATTGATGGGCATGGGCCACAGCGTGCAATGCGTCCTTGGCAACCACGATTTGCATTTGCTGGCGGTGGCGCATGGCGTACGGCCAGCGGGTCGGCGCGACACATTGGCATCCGTGCTCGAGGCACCAGATGCAACGGGTCTTTTGCACTGGTTGCGCCAGCAACACTTGGCCATTTCTGCACACGGCATCTTGATGGTCCACGCCGGCGTCTTGCCCAGCTGGACTGCAGCGCAAACACTGGCCTTGGCTGACGAAGTTACGTCGGTGTTGCGCAGCCCCCAGCTTGGCCATTTTTTGCAGGACCTGTATGGCGATACACCCAAGCAATGGCATAACGATCTGTCTGGCAATGACCGCTTGCGGATGGTCATCAACGGCCTGACCCGCTTGCGTTTTTGCTCCGCCGAGGGCCTGATGGAGTTCGAGACCAAGGAAGGCGCAGGCACTGCACCCACGGGCTTCATGCCTTGGTTTGACGTGCCCGGTCGCTTGACCGCAGGAGAAACGGTGGCCTTTGGTCATTGGTCGACCCTGGGTGGGTTGGGCCGCTCGGATGTGATCGGCTTGGACACAGGTTGCGTCTGGGGCGGCTGCCTGACGGCGTTAAGACTGGGGGATTCGCCAGCTGCCCATGAACGCATTCAGGTGAAGTGCGAGCCAGCCCAAGAACCCTGAAACAGCCAAGCTGTTATGGTTGACCCCCATGTCGCACGTACCGCTTTCCAAATTACCCCGATTTGACCCCCGCCTTGTGGCCATTCAGGGGATTGACGCCCATCTTCCGGCCATTTCGCTTCAAGCCTTATCGCCTCAAGCCTTGCGCGCAAGATTTGACAAGCCTCCAGATTGGTCTCCCGAGGTTTTGCGCGAACCCATTTTCAGCCAGCGCCCCTCTACACAGGCTGCCGTGTTGATTGCGCTGGTCATGCGCGGGCCTGAGGGCCAAACACCCCATGTGCTGCTGACCCAGCGGGCGGCGCACATGAATACACATTCGGGACAGGTGGCTTTTCCAGGCGGTAAGCTAGACCCCACCGATGCCAGTTTGCAAGCTGCTGCTTTGCGAGAAGCCGAAGAAGAAGTGGGCCTGCATGCGAAGCATGTTCAGATTTTGGGCGAATTACCGGTTTACGTCACAGGGACAGCGTTTTCTGTCACCCCAGTGGTGGCCTTGGTCTCTGCGGATCTGGAAATCGCACCGAACGCGGACGAAGTGGCCGACGTTTTTGAAGTTCCTCTTGCTTTTTTGATGGACCCCGCAAATCACCGCAGACATGTATTTGATGCCAATGGTGTTACCAGACAATGGTTTTCGATGCCCTACGTTGAACAGCGCCAGCAAGCAGCTGGGGAAACTCAGGAGATTGAACGTTTCATTTGGGGTGCCACGGCAGGCATGTTGCGCAATTTTTACCGATTTCTGGCGGCTTAGGGCTTCGCGCTTTATGATGTGACATGAGTTTTTTTTCCATTTTCCTGGCGTTGGTGATTGAGCAGGTGCGTCCTCTTTCTGGGGTGCACTTTTTGCACAACAGCTTGCGAAAATGGGCGACTTGGGTGTCTCGGAATGTGGATGCGGGACACAAAACCCATGGCTGGCTGGCATGGTCAGTGACTGTGGGGGTCCCATCGCTGCTGGTTTTACTCGTCCATTGGTTGCTGGCACTGACTTTGGGTTGGGTGTTTGCTGTGGCCTGGAATGTGGCCCTGCTGTATGTCACGCTGGGTTTCAGACAGTTCAGCCACCACTTCACCGACATTCGCGATGCCCTTGAAGAAGGAAACGAAAATCTGGCCCGCGAGTTATTGGCCCAATGGCAGCAGGTCGACGCCAGCGCATTACCCCGCAGCGAGATCGTGCGGCACGTGATTGAGCATTCGGTCATCGACGCACACAGGCACGTATTTGGTGTTTTTTTTTGGTACGCGGTCTTGTCCGTGATTGGGCTGGGCCCGGTCGGCGCAGTGGCTTACCGGTTTGCCGAATTCACTTCCCGCTTCTGGTCAACAGGTTCGACCCCACGCCAAGACTCTCCTATGGTCAGTGCGTCGCTCACCCAAGCCACCGCGCAAGCTTGGCAAAGCTTGGACTGGCTGCCTGCTCGCGCCACGGCATTGGGCTTTGCCATTGTGGGCAGTTTTGAAGATGCCATGGATGGCTGGCGCAACCATGCACAAAAATTTCCAAATGACAATGATGGCGTGATCTTGGCCGCCACCTCAGGAGCGATTCATATTCAATTGGGCGGCGCAACCCTGAAGTCAACTCAAAGCGATGACACCGAATTCGATGCCTCCAATCTCAGTTCGGGCAGCACCAGCACACCTGGGCGCCTGCCTGAAGTTGCGCACTTTGCCCAAGTGGTGGGTCTGGTTTGGCGAACCGTCGTGATGTGGTTGGTGCTGGTGGCCTTGCTGACTTTGGCCAATGTGTTGGGTTGATCACCAGCGCTGCTGACCTAACTCGTCAAACAACTGCTTGTAAATGCGGTGTCTTCGGGCGCTGATGGCACCCAGTCCGGTTTCGGCTTCAACCTGGGCGAGCACACCACAACCGGGTTCATGCAAATGGGTACAGTTGTAAAAACGGCATTGGCTGGCATGGGCCTTGATGTCTGGCATCAAGTGAGCCAACTGTGTCGGCGCAATGTGGTGCAAGCCAAACTCTTGAAACCCTGGTGAGTCAATCAATGCGGTCCGTTGCTCGGTTTCACTGACAATGCTGTCGACCCAGTACCAAGTCGTCGTCGTCGTTGTGTGTTTGCCGGAATTGAGCGCTTGCGAAATTTCACCGGTGACGACCTGCGCACCAGGCACCAAGGAATTGATGAGTGTGCTTTTGCCTGATCCTGAAGGCCCCAACACCAGACTGGTCCGGCCACCCAGGAGTTGCAGCAATTGCGCCTGACCATTTGCCGCAACAGGTGACAAGGGCCGGTCTTGGTCAGGATGATCCGCCTGCAACTGCGCCTCCTTCAAGCTCAGGGGCACCATGCTGTAGCCCATGTCACGGTAAGGAGACAATCGCTCCCATGCCAAGTCAAACGGCGCACCCAAATCACTTTTATTCAGAGCAATGATGGGTTGGATCTTTTCGGCCTCAGCCGCGATCAATGCCCGCGTCAGTTGGGTTTCTGAAAATTCGGGTTCTGCGGCAATCAAAATCAACACCTGATCAAGATTGGCCGCAAAGGACTTGGTGCGAATTTCGTCTTGGCGATAGAACAAATTTCGCCGAGTTTCGACACGTTCAATGGTGCCTTCGTCTGTTGCTGCTTGCCATCTCACGCGATCACCCACCACGGACTGACTCTTTTTACCCCGTGGGTGGCAGATCACACGTTGCCCTGTCGCTGTTTCAACAACACAATGCCGCCCGTGTGAGCCGACCACCAAGCCCGTGTTCAAAGCCGCACCATCAGTCAAAGCCTGTGCTTTGGCGGCTTTGGTCTGGGTTCGTTTCATGCCTGCTCTTTCGCCGCAAACAGCTGTTTTTCAAGGGCTTGGGCTGCATCGAAATCCAATACGCTCAAGCCTTTGACGTCATGTGTTTGCCAACGAACGGTACAACGGTTGTAACTGATCAGAAGCTCAGGGTGGTGATTGCGCTGCTCTGCAATCCAAGCCACTGCATTGGCAAAAGCCATCGTTTGTAGAAATGCGGGGAAGTGCCAGGATTTCTCGATACAGACATGGGGGCCGTCGCCCGACAATACCCACCCAGGAATACCGCTCAAGGCCGCTACGATCTGCGTGGGTTTGAGAGCCGCGGTCATGATGCGGCTTGCATCCGAGCCAAACGCACGCTGGCCGGGGGATGCGAGTAGTAAAACTTGACGTACCAAGGGTCGGGTGTCAGTGTGGAGGCATTGTCCTGGTACAGCTTTAAAAGTGCTGACGCCAGATCTGAACCGGCCGCTTGTGTGCAGGCATAGGCATCGGCCTCAAACTCTTGTTGGCGAGATCGCCAAGATGACAGTGGCGCAATAAAAAAGGTGAACACCGGTGTGACCAGCATGAAGAGTACCAAGGCCAGCGCATTGTTTGGCCCCGTCATGCTGGGCAATACACCTAAACCGGTATAAAACCAGGCTTGCTGGCTCAGCCAACCCAACAGGGCCAAGCCTGCCAGACTGAGCGTGAAACTGGTGGCCATCATTTTCAAAATATGGCGATGTTTGAAATGACCCAGCTCATGGGCCAGCACAGCCTCCATTTCTGCAGGGCTGAGTTGTTGCAGCAAAGTGTCAAAAAACACCACCCGCTTGCTGGCCCCGAAGCCCGTGAAAAAGGCATTGGAATGGGCTGAACGGCGGCTGCCGTCCATCACAAAAAAACCTTTCGCAGTGAAACCTGCGCGCTGCATCAAGGCATTGACTCGGGCCTTGAGCGACTCATCCTCTAAGGGCGTGAATTTATTGAACAAAGGCATGATGACATTCGGTGCGATCGCCATGATGAACAATTGAAAACCCACAAACGCAGCCCAGGCCCAGGCCCACCACTGAGCGCCACCTGTTTGCATCAGCCAAAGCACCAGCCAGACCATGGGAACCCCCAAGACCAAGCCCAGAACCACACCTTTCAGTGCATCGGAAAACCATAAGCGCCAAGTCGTTTTATTGAAACCAAAAGCCTGTTCAAGCACAAATGTTTGGTACAAGGACAAAGGCAAGCCGATCAAACCACCCATGAATGAGAAGCTCAAAACCAAGGCGATTTGTTGCGTCATGCCTGCGCCTAACCACCCGATCAAGAGCGTGTTCAATGCGTCCAAACCGCCGAGCAAGGTCCAAGCCAGTAAGCAGGCTGCATCCAAGGCAATGTCGAGTTGGGACAGGCGAATTTTCGCAACCGTGTAGTCGGCCGCTTTGTGGTGGTCGACCAGCCCAATGGTGCCGGCAAAAGGCAGGGGCACAGCACCTCGATGCCGGCCCACATAACGCACCTGGCGGGTATTGAGCCAAAACTTAAGCAGCACGTTACACAACAATGCCACAGCCAATGCAAGAGAGAGATTGAAAGACGGATTCATGGTCGACAAGTGTAGAGCTTTGTTCGGCGACAATCATGGCATGCCTGAGAACACCCCTACATCGACTGAAATTCCCGTCGCCGCACCGAAACTGCCCAAATCTGACCAGAACCTGGTCTGGATCGACTGCGAAATGACAGGACTGGACCCTGAAAAAGAACGTTTGCTGGAAATTGCGGTGATCGTGACCGACCCGCATCTGAGCGTGCGCATTGAAGGACCCGTGCTGGTCATACATCAAAGCGATGAGTTGCTGGGCAAAATGGATGCGTGGAACCGTGGCACACATGGCAAGAGCGGTTTGATCGACAAGGTCAAAGCCTCCTCCATGACCGAGCTCGAGGCCCAAGAACTGATTGTGGGTTTTTTGCGTAAATACGTGCCCAAGAGCGCGTCACCTTTGTGCGGCAATACCATCAGTCAAGACAGGCGCTTTTTGGTCAAATTCATGCCCAAACTCGAAGCCTATTTGCATTACCGCAATCTGGACGTGAGTACCCTCAAAGAACTTTCTCGTCGCTGGCGACCCGCGGTGTTCAACAGCTTTAAAAAGAAACAACGTCACACCGCCTTGGCCGATGTGCATGAGTCGATCGATGAGCTGATTCACTACCGGGATCAGTTCATTCGCTTGAGCTGAAAAGTGGTTCAAAACCAGCCTGAGAATTAATTTCAGGGAAAACCCGTAGCCATTTCTGAAAACTGTGCTATATTCGAAGGCTGCGCAGATATTTTTGCGTTACTTACATCTCCCTTCATGCCTTGACTCATTAAGAGTCACTCGTCTGGGAAGGTCCCGCACCTTCCAAAACAGCACTGAGCACCGTTTGATGGTTGATGTTTTTCCAACCACTGAACGGCGCCACCTGCAGCCTTTGCGGAACGTCGTGCATGAGAATACATATGACTGACACGATTGCCGTGCAGGACGACTTGTCGCCTGCCGAAAACATTTCCATCGATTCCACCCCTGTTGCGACAGCAACAACAACCGTCGTGACACCCGCATTGCAGATCCAAGCTGCTGCTGTCGCTTTGCTGGTTGGCGAACCTGAAACAAGCAAGCCCCCTGTCGCTGCCGATGCAAATGCAAATGCAGATGCAGATGCCGAAAACGATGCTTCTGCCGAGACTACAACACCCAATGGTTTTGTGCTCTTTGGTCTGGCCCCTGAATTGATTCAAGCTGTTGCCGATCTGGGTTACACCCAACCCACACCAGTACAAAGCCGTTGTATTCCTTTGGCCATGACGACCAAGGCCAACGCCAAAGGTCAACATTATGTGGACTTGATGGTGTCAAGCCAAACCGGTTCGGGTAAAACAGCCGCGTTTTTGCTGCCTGTTTTGCACACCTTGATTCAAGAACAAGCTGCTGCAGAAGCCCAAGAACGCGCTGATTTTGAAGCCGCTTGTGCTGACGCGGCCGCAAAGGGCGAGCCCGCCCCAAAGCGCAAAAAACGCCAGGACCCCACCAACCCACGCAACTTCAAAGCCGCCGCGCCGGGTGCTTTGATTGTTTGCCCGACACGCGAATTGGCCCAACAGGTGGCGCATGACGCCATCGAGTTGGTCAAGCATTGCCGCGGCATGCGCATTGCCAACGTGGTGGGTGGCATTCCTTACCAGTTGCAAATTGCCAAGCTGCAAAACGCTGACTTGGTGGTGGCCACGCCTGGCCGTTTGCTTGACCTGCAACGTTCGCAACAAATCAAGCTGGACAAAGTCAAGTTCTTGGTGGTGGATGAAGCCGACCGCATGCTCGACTTGGGCTTCTCTGACGACTTGGCCGACATCAATGAAATGACCCTGCAGCGTCAGCAAACCATGATGTTCAGCGCCACCTTCGCGCCACGCATTCAACAATTGGCCATGCGCGTGATGCACGACGGCGGCTCTTCGGTTCAGAAAATTCAGATCGACTCACCGACTGAAAAGCACAACAACATCAAGCAAAGCCTCTACTGGGCTGATAACGCGCAACACAAGCGCAAGATGCTTGACCATTGGTTACGTGATGCGTCCATTGATCAAGCGATCGTATTTGCCAGTACGCAAATTGAGTGCGATGGTCTGGCTACCGACTTGCAACAAGATGGGTTTTCGGCTGTCGCCTTGCACGGTGCTTTAAGCCAAGGTTTGCGTAACCGCCGATTGATGGCTTTGCGCAATGGCCAAGTACAAATTTTGGTCGCCACCGACGTGGCCGCTCGCGGCATTGACGTGCCCACCATCACCCACGTGTTCAACTTCGGTTTGCCCATGAAATCCGAAGATTACACACACCGCATTGGCCGCACGGGACGTGCGGGTCGTGACGGTCTGGCCGTGACCTTTGCCGAAGTGCGCGATCGCCGCAAGATCATGGACATCGAGTCTTACACACGCCAGCCCTTCAAAGCGGAAGTGATTGAAGGCTTGGAGCCTAAACAACGCTTTCCAGACACCCGCATGGCCGGTGGAGCCGGTCGCGGTGGTCAAGAACGCAGTTACGACCGCAATGACCGTGGCGCTCCTCGTGGTCGCCCACAAGGCAACCGCAGCTTCGGTGGCGGCTTCGGTGGTGGCGGTTTTGGCGGCGGCGGTGACCGATTCGAAGGTCGTCCAGCACCCCGTTTTGAACAACGCAGCGAGCAGCCTCGCTTTGAACAACGTTCTGAGCAGCCTCGTTTCGATGCCCGCAAAGACGGTCGCAGTGATGTGCGCTTCGAGCAGCGCCCTGAAGCCGGTCGTTTTGAAAACCGGGGTGACAACCGCTTCGATGGCGCACCTCGTCAAGAAGGTGGCCGCTTTGAAGGTGGTCGCTCAGAAGGCCGTCCAGAAGGCCGTCCAGATGGCCGATTTGAAGGTCGCGGCGACAGCCGTCCTGAAGGTCGTTTCGAGCCTCGCGGGGACACCCGTCCTGCCCGCAGCGGCCCTGGCGACAAGTTTGCCCGTGGTCCTAAGCCAGTGGGCGCTGGCAGCTTCAAACCCCACGCCCCCGGCGGCCACGGCGCCCCTAAGCGCAACCCCGGCGCCAAGGTCTTGAAGATCACGCGCAGCTGAATCAGCGCGTCAGCCTCACCGGCTGACGGCTTGATCCCCAAGCTCCGTGCACGCAAGTGTCCGGAGCTTTTTTTAATGCCTGTAGACACTGAACTTCAAGGGTGTGGATTCGTGACGCGCTCGCTTTAGCTTCAGGCGAAAAAAAACCGCCTGGCTTGCACCGGCGGTTTTTGGAGGCTTGGGCCTGCAGACTTTAAGCTGCTGCGACCACTTTAGCCACTTTGGCTGCACGCTGTGGCAGCTTTTCTTTGATACGCGCAGACTTACCGCTGCGTTCACGCAGGTAGTACAGCTTGGCGCGCCGAACATCGCCACGGCGTTTGACTTCAATGGCAGCGATCAAGGGGCTGTAGGTCTGGAATGTACGCTCCACACCTTCGCCGTTTGAGATTTTGCGCACTGTGAAGCCGCTGTTAAGGCCACGGTTGCGTTTGGCAATCACTACGCCTTCGTAGGCCTGCACACGCTTGCGTGTACCTTCAACCACGTTGACGCTCACAATGACGGTGTCGCCAGGTGAGAATTCGGGAATGGTCTTGTTCAGACGCGTAATTTCTTCTTGTTCAAGGGTTTGAATCAGATTCATGTTCACTCTCCATCGATCATGTTCTCGCTGCGCTAGGGGCGGCGACTGATTTGAATCAAGTTCAAAGTGCAGTTTGCCGCGGCGGACAGAGGATCGAAAAGCCTACTATTATAGCCTTTTACGGACCTGGCTTGGCTTGTGCGGCCTCCATGGCCGCCAAGAAGGTTTCATCTTTCGGGGTCAAGCCGCCTTGGTCTCGGGCTTTTTCCAGCAATTCAGGGCGCGATTGTGCAGTCAGTGCCAAACTTTGCTGGCGCCGCCATTGGGCAATTTGGGTGTGGTGCCCCGACATCAACGGGGCAGGAACGGGGTGTCCTTGCCAGACCTCGGGGCGGGTGTAATGCGGGCAATCGAGCAGACCGTCTAAAGCGGGATTGAAACTGTCGAACCTGTGGCTGCCTTCGTCGTTCAAGACACCGGGTTGCAGTCGAGCCACAGCATCGAGCAGCGCCATGGCGGCGATTTCACCGCCGGACAAAACAAAATCGCCCAAACTGATTTGGCGGTCTACAAAATGGTCGATAAAACGCTGGTCAACGCCCTCATAGCGACCACACAAGAAAATAGCGCCAGGGCTTGCGGACCATTCGCTCACCCCGGCATGGGTCAGCAGAGCACCCGTGGGTGAAAACAAAACCAAGGGCGCTTGTGCGTCGATCTCTTCATGGCGACTGGCGCGAATGGCATTCAGGCATTGCAGTAAAGGCTCGGCCAACATAACCATGCCGGGCCCACCGCCAAAAGGCCTGTCGTCCACACGGCGGTAGTTGCCCTCGGCATGGTCCCTTGGATTCCATAAATGAACTTCGATCGCACCGGATTCGTAAGCACGACGCGTAACACCGCTGGTGAACAAGGGCGTGATCAACTCTGGGAACAAAGTAAGGATGTCAAAGCGCATGGTTTTGTGCTTGGGAATCACACATCGGGCTGGACGACCAGCGCGTTCAGTAATCCGCTTGCCAGTCGACTGTGATGCGTCGCCCTGGTAAATCGACTGCATCAATGAACGCAGCGACGAAGGGGATCATTCGCTCAGCTTCTTTGGCTTGGGTGTCGGTGTAGGTGAGCACCAACACGGTTTGCGGACCGGTGCTCAAAAGCTCTTTCACCTGCCCCATGGCCTCACCTTCACGGTTAAATACATCGAGACCGATCAGATCGACCCAGTAGTACTCGTCTTGGGCAGCCGTCGGAAAACTCGAGCGAGGAACAAACACACGGGCGCCACGCAAAGCTTCGGCAGCATTGCGATCCGCGATGTCTAAGCTGGTGGCGACGACGGAATCAGAGTGGTCTTTGGCTTCTTTGATTTTCAGAAGCAAAGCACCCGTCCAAGGCATGGATGCCTTCATGGGCCTGTCCGGCGGCAAGAGATACCAGCGTTTGGCAGAAAAAAGCGCCTCGGGTGAGGCGCTGTGAGGCAAGACTTTGAACCAGCCTTTGATGCCCCAGGCATCCGCAATGCGTCCCACCTCGATGGCGTCTGCCGGCAAGTCGGCAGCCTCTAACGTTGGGAGCATCGCTGTGCTTTGAATAATTAAGCAGCCTTGGCAGCAGCCTGGCGGACCAAACGCTCAACCGTAGGGGAGGCTTGAGCGCCGACACTGCGCCAGTAAGTCAGACGGTCCTGCACGATACGCAGGCCTTCTTCTTGACCCGAAGCGGTCGGGTTGTAGAAACCGATACGTTCGAGGAAACGACCATCGCGGCGAACGCGCTTGTCAGCCACAACGATGTTGAAAAATGGACGGGATTTAGAACCGCCACGTGAAAGACGAATGACAACCATGATTTATCCTAGGGTGGAACAGGTACTCGAAACCCAAGTACCTTTAAAATTCTCTCAGCGTTTGAGACACGCAACTGGCCACCCGGCCAGTGACACACTGAAAAGCCTTTGATTATAACCCTGAGATTGCCCAACATGCCACTGATACGCCACAGCTCGGACAAAGACATTGCGGCTGTCACCGCCATTTACCGTCATCACGTGCTGCACGGCACCGGTACGTTTGAAATTGATCCTCCTAGCGAAGAGGACATGGTGGGTCGCTGGTCCGACATCCAATCCAAAGGATTGCCTTATTTGGTCGTAGAAGAGGCCGGCCACATTCTGGGGTTTGCCTATTGCAATTGGTTCAAACCGAGACCCGCCTACAGATTCTCGGCCGAAGACTCCATTTACATGGCACCACAAGCCCACAGAAAAGGCCTCGGCCGGGCATTATTGACCGAATTATGTGCCAGTGCTGAACGTGCAGGAGTCCGCAAATTGATCGCTGTTATTGGCGATTCAGCCAATGCGGGGTCAATCGGTTTGCACAGCGCCTTGGGCTTTCGTCATGCCGCTACCATTGCCTCGTGTGGATGGAAGTTCGACCAATGGCTGGACATTGTGCTGATGGAAAAGCCTTTAGGGTTAGCCGATTCCCAGCCGCCTTTCGTTTGAAGCTTCAGAAGTCCTCAATAATCAGGACTTATGAAAAACAAAACACTCGCCGCATGGCTGACTTTCCTGGGTGGCCCTTTGGGCCTCCATCGCTTTTATTTGTTTGGATTGAGCGACCTTGTCGGATGGCTATTGCCCTTGCCGACGGGCTTGGGGGTCTACGGCATTCAACGCGCGTTGGCATTTGGCCAAGACGATGCTCTGAGTTGGATTTTGATACCCATGCTCGGCTTCACCGTGGCGAGTTGCGCCCTGAACGCCATCATTTACGGATTGAAAACGCCTGAAAAATGGAACGCTCAGTTCAACCCCGAAGCCGATCCCGAGGCGAATGCAGGCGCAACCCAATGGCCCACCATTGGGGCGATCGTTTTGTCTTTACTTATGGGCACGACGGTACTGATGTCCAGTATCGTGTTCAGCTTTCAGCGGTATTTTGAATACCAAGTAGAGCAAGCCAGGCTCATCAGCCAGTAAGCACTCAGAATATTTGCATACTGAACCAGTAGGCGATGGCCGCTACAAAGGCACTGGCAGGAATTGTCAATATCCAGGCCCAAACAATATTGGCCGCCACGCCCCAACGCACCGCACTGGCACGCTGAGTCGAACCCACGCCCACAATGGCGCCAGTGATCGTGTGTGTTGTGGACACGGGAATCCCCAAGCCGGTCGCCAAAAACAAGGTGATAGCCCCTCCGGTTTCAGCACAAAAGCCCCCAACGGGTTTGAGTTTGGTGATTTTTTGACCCATGGTTTTGACAATACGCCAGCCGCCAAACAAGGTCCCTATCCCGATCGCCAAATAGCAGCTGACGATGGTCCAAGTGGGTGGCGCAGCATCTGTTGCTGACACATAACCTGTGGCCACAAGCAGCATCCAGATGATGCCAATGGTTTTTTGCGCGTCATTACCGCCGTGCCCCAAACTGTAAGCGCCCGCCGAAACCAGCTGCAAATTTCGAAACCACTTGTCCACTTTGGAGGGGCGCGCTCGTTTGAAAATATTGGCCACCAGAACCATCATCAATGATCCCAGCAGAAAACCCAAAAGCGGCGAGATGAAAATAAAGACCACCGTCTTCAAAATGCCAGCAGAAATCAAGGCGCCAGCACCCGCTTTGGCGATCACTGCGCCGACAATGCCGCCGATGAGGGCATGCGAGGAACTGCTGGGAATACCGTAATACCAGGTGATCACATTCCAAGTGATGGCCCCTACCAAGGCGCCAAAGACCACATGGGTATCGACAATGCCGGGCTGCACAATACCTTTACCGACCGTGGCAGCCACGCTCAGATGAAAGATAAAAATGGCAACTACATTGAAGAATGCTGCAAACACGATGGCTTGTGCCGGTTTCAGTACCCCCGTCGAGACCACCGTGGCAATGGAATTGGCCGCATCATGAAAACCGTTCATGAAATCAAATGCCAAAGCCAGAACCACCAGCAGGATCACCACCCAAAGAGCGGCTTGCATGTTTTGCATGTTGGAGCTCCGGCGAGAATCAAGAGTTCTCGAGGACAATGCCCTCGATCTGATTGGCCACGTCTTCGCATTTGTCGGTAATGGTTTCCAGCAACTCGTAGATCGCTTTGAGCTTGATGACTTCACGCACGTCCGGTTCTTCGCGGAACAGTTTGCTCATGGCGCTGCGCATGACGCGATCTGCGTCTGACTCTAATCGGTCTATTTCTTCGCAGGTTTTAAGCGCGGCTTCTGCCACTGCGGGGTCAGCCACTTTGGCCAGCATTTTCACGGCTTCACGCACCCGCTCGCAGCATTTGACAGACAGGTCAGTCAAGCGTGTGATTTCAGGGGTCATAGCGCGCACATCGTACAAGGCCATGGTTTCGGCAGAGTCTTGAATCAAATCAGCGACATCGTCCATCAAATTGATCAGCGTGTGAATTTGCTCACGATCAATCGGGGTGATGAAAGTGGTGTGAATCAGGCGGTTGACTTCCTGGGTGACCCGATCGGCTGCACGTTCAGCGTTGTCTACGTCTTGGTAGTACTTGTCACGCAAGTGAGCGTCATTGTAATTGGCCACCAAATTCGAAAATGCGCGTGCAGCATCAACGATACGATCAGCATGTTGATTGAACAGTTCAAAGAAATTGCCTTCTTTGGGCAGTAACTTGGCAAAAAACATGAGATTTCCTGAATCCAATAATACCAATCAAGTCATTCAAATGACATTGGCGTGACAAATTTATGAAACAAGCGATTTTAACCCCGCAGTGCACAATCCAAAGGTCTGATTTGTCTTTAAGTGAGATCGCAAAACCCATGTTTTCCAAGCTGTATCTCGTTTTAGGTGCCCTTTTTGCGGGTTTGAGCGTGGTTTTCAGCGCCGCATTTGCGCATTTACCTGCTTTCACCCAAGGCGTGCCCGTCATGGTTCAAACTGCCCTGAATCAGCAGCAGTTCCACGCGTTGGGACTGATGCTGGTGGGGCTGGCGCTTTACAAACGTCGCTCTTGTCCGTGGTTATTGGCTGCTGGAGGGCTTTTGCTGTTGGGAATGGTTTTCTTCAGCTTCAACATCTACGCCCGGCAATTGCTGGATTTTGATGCATTCCGCACCTTGGTTCCCTGGGGCGGTGGGGCCTGGATTGTGGCCTGGCCAGTGGCGGCC
Organism: Limnohabitans sp. Rim8; assembly: GCA_945901045.1. Taxonomy (GTDB): domain Bacteria; phylum Pseudomonadota; class Gammaproteobacteria; order Burkholderiales; family Burkholderiaceae_C; genus Limnohabitans_A. Next base: position 797 of record CAMDKK010000043.1, on the reverse strand, counting down.
ATCGGCTTTACCCGTCGCTGACCCCATCAACTGGCAGCCAAAGCTTTTCACGTTAAAGGGTTTTCCCCATGGGTGTCATTGAAAGGGTTAATAAGTACAAACCCTAGGTTGTGTTAATATAAAACTATCGAATTTTTATATCGATAGTTTATATAAATCAACATAAGGTCGCACCATGTCCCTGATCAACACCCAAGTCCAAGCTTTCAAAGCCAACGCATTGCACAATGGCAAGTTTATTGAAGTCACCGAGCAAAGCCTCAAAGGCAAGTGGAATGTGCTGATTTTCATGCCAGCCGCTTTCACCTTCAACTGCCCCACAGAAATCGAAGACGCGGCTGACAACTATGCAGCCTTCCAAAAAGCCGGCGCCGAGGTCTACGTCGTGACCACCGACACGCACTTTTCTCACAAAGTGTGGCACGAGACATCGCCAGCTGTGGGCAAGGCCAAGTTCCCATTGGTGGGTGACCCTACTCACGCATTGACACGGGCTTTTGGCGTGCACATCGAAGAAGAAGGCTTGGCATTGCGCGGCACCTTCATCATCAACCCCGAGTTGACCATCAAGACCGTGGAAGTCCATTCCAACGAAATCGCCCGCGATGTGTCTGAAACCCTGCGCAAGCTCACCGCTGCCCAGTACACCGCAGCCAACCCCGGCCAAGTGTGCCCCGCTAAGTGGAAAGAAGGCGCTAAGACTTTGGCCCCGTCCATCGACCTGGTCGGCAAAATCTAATCCTGCCAGCTGCCTTCCAGGAGCCAGCCTTGCTGGCGATTGAACCCTGATCGCTTGC
>CAMDKK010000042.1 GCA_945901045.1 Limnohabitans sp. Rim8 | reverse complement strand
CGTTCATGAGCATCTCCAGGTGATTGAACCCTTAGAGCATGCCTAGTGCGCAAAATAAAATTCAAATCGTGGACACCCATAAAACCTCTGAAACCCTTGCAGTTACTCGCTTGCAGCGAGTTGGCTATCAAATAAACCGGACACTACTGTCCAAACATATGTATTTAAGAGCCCTGTCACCAACCCATACAACCCTGGTGCAGGCACTCCTCCACCCGTGCTGGCAGGCCGTGATGCGTTGCGCGAGAAAGTCCGAATCTGCATTGAGCGTCTGCGCACAGGCAACTCGGCCAAAAGCCTGATTTTGGTCGGCTTGCGCGGCGTTGGCAAAACCGTTTTACTGGATCGGATGCGCTCGGATGCCGAGGGCACAGGCATACAAACCCTGCGCATTGAGGCGCCCGAAAACAAATCTTTACCCGCCATGCTGGCGCCCGAGTTGCGCAAAGCGCTCCTGCGCATGAGCACGATCGAGTCGGCTTTGATTACGAGCCAGAGCCTGGCCTGGCCGACAATGGCGAACTTGAGTCCGATTTGACCGCCCTGCTGGTGCAAGCCGGAGAAAGGGCAAAGGCCGCCAACAGCGTCATGGTCATGTTCATCGACGAACTTCAATATATCAAAGAAGATCAGTTTGGTGCTTTGATCGCTGCGCTTCACCGCTGAGCGCACCTGCGCTTACCCATCACCTTGGTCGGTGCAGGCCTGCCGCAATTGCTCGCGCTGGCGGGTGAAGCCAAGTCGTATTCAGAACGCTTGTTTGAATACCCACAAGTCGACAAGCTCAACACAATGGCAGCACTGGATGCCTTGCGCAAACCGGCTCAACAACTCGTTGTGAGTTACACCAACGAAGCGGCTCTGGCCATCGTGGAAAAAACCCAAGGTTATCCCTATTTTTTGCAGGAATGGGGCAAGCACACCTGGGACCTTGCCACGACCAGTCCGATTACTTTGGCTGTGGTGGAAACCGCGACCAAACTGACCATTGCCGGGCTCGATGAAAGTTTTTTCAAAGTTCGCCTGGAACGCACCAAGCCCAGCGAACGTGGCTACCTGCGGGCCATGGCCGACCTGGGCATCGGGCCACACCGTTCAGGCGACATTGCACACCAATTGCAAAAATCTGTCAGCACCCAGGCACCGGTCCGCGCCAGCCTCATCCGCAAAAGCATCGTCTGGAGCCCTACCCATGGCGACACTGCCTTCCCCGTACCGCTGTTCCACGATTACCTGCTGCGCACAGTGCCTGCCAACTGATTCAGAAGGCACTACGCCTTGTCGCGGCTTTGCGTCAGGCGTCTGTACATGCGCCCGCTCCTTAGCCCCAAATCATCCAGGTAAGTGAACACCACCGGGATCACCAGCAAGCTGAGCACGGTGCTGGTGATCAGGCCGCCGATCACGGCAATCGCCATAGGGGAGCGAAAGCTGGTGTCAGAACTGCCCCAACCCAGTGCGATAGGCAGCATGCCGGCGCCCATGGCGATGGTGGTCATCACGATCGGGCGGGCGCGTTTGTGACACGCGTCCATCAGCGCGTCCCAGCGGTTCATGCCGGGCACGGCAGGGTGCCCATCAGTAGCAGGCTTGCCGCGCCGCGCTTCGATGGCGTACTCGACCAGCAAGATAGAGTTTTTGGTGGCCACGCCCATGAGCATGATCAAACCAATAAGCGAGGGCATAGAGAAGCTTTTTTCCGCCACCAACAAGCCGACAAAGGCACCTCCCAAAGACAATGGCAAGGCCGCCAAAATAGTAACCGGGTGCAAAAAGCCTTTGAACAACAGCACCAGCACGATATAGATGCACAGCACACCGATCATCATGGCCAGACCAAAGCTGGCAAACAATTCGCCCATGACTTCTGCGTCACCCACCTCCACCACCCGCACCCCGGGCGGCAGGCTTTGCAGGCTGGGCAGTTTTTGCACCGCTTCGGTCACGTCGCCCAAAGGCATATTGGAAAGTTCAATTTCGAAGTTGATGTTGCGCTGCCGGTCGTAGCGGTCAATGACCGCCGGGCCGCCGGCGATGGCCACTTGGGCCACTTGCCCCAACATGACCGGGCCTCGGGCGCCGGGCACCATCAGGCGTTCAAGTACCGACAGGTCTTTGCGGGCATCGGCTTCTAAGCGCACAACGATGGGGACTTGGCGTTGTGACAGGTTGAGCTTGGGCAATTGCGCGTCGTAATCGCCCAAAGTGGCTACGCGCAAGGTGTCGCTGATGGCGGCGCTGGTCACACCCTGGTCTGCTGCCTTGGCAAAGTCGGGACGCACCGAGATCTCTGGGCGCACCAAGCTGGCCGTGGAGGCGATAGAGCCCAGACCGTTGATGGTGCGCAGGTCTTTTTCGACAGCCATGGCGGTGGACTGCAAGGCCTGTGGGTCTTCACCGGTGAGCACGAGGACGTACTTCTCGCCCGAACCGCCCAAGCCGACCTTGGTGCGCACGCCGGGCAGTTGATACAAGGCACTGCGGATGTCGTTTTCAATGGCTTGTTTGCGGGGGCGTGCACCGCGCTCGCTGAGCTGAATGGTCAAAGTGGCTTTGCGCACTTCGGCCGCGCCGCTGCCAGCAAAGGGGTCGGTGCCCGCGCTGCCGCCACCGATGGTGGTGTAGATGCTTTTGACGTGCTGCACCTGCGTCAAGATCTGACGCGCTTGCTCAGCGCTGGCTTGGGTTTGCTGCAAGGTCGAGCCAGGCGGTAACTCCACATAGACCTGGGTTTGAGAGTTGTCGTCTGGCGGAATAAAGCCTTTCGGCAACAGCGGCACCAGCATGATGGAGCCGATGAAAAACAAGGTGGCCAAAAACATGGTGACGAGGCGGTGGCGGGTGCACCAAGCCACCCAGCGCATGTAGAGCGTCAACCAACGGGGCTCTGCTGCTGGGGTGACGATGGGTTTGAGGAGGTAAGCCGCCATCATGGGCGTGAGCACCCGCGCCACAACCAGGGAAGCAAACACCGCCAGCGACGCGGTCCAACCAAATTGCTTGAAGAATTTGCCCGGAATGCCCGCCATGAACGCGGTGGGCAAGAAAACGGCAATCAAGGTGAAGGTGGTGGCGATCACGGCCAGGCCGATTTCATCGGCCGCTTCCATGGCGGCCTGGTAAGGCGACTTGCCCATGCGCAAATGGCGGACGATGTTTTCCACCTCGACAATGGCGTCGTCCACCAAAATGCCGATCACCAAAGACAGCGCCAGCAAAGTGACCACGTTGATGGAAAAGCCCAAAAACGCCATGCCGATGAAAGCCGGAATGACCGACAAGGGCAAGGCCACGGCCGACACAAAGGTGGCGCGAAAATCACGCAAGAAAAGCCACACGACCAGCACCGCCAAAATAGCGCCCTCGTAGAGCAGGTGCAAGGAGCCGGTGTACTCCTCTTCGACTGGGGTCACAAAGTCAAAGGCTTCGGTAATTTCAATATCAGGGTTTTTCAAACGAAAATCGGCCAGCGCCTGGCGCACCCCTTTGCCCACCGCCACTTCGCTTTCACCACGGCTGCGCACCACTTCAAAACCCACCACCGGCTGGCCGTTCAAGCTGGCCGCCGAGCGCAGGTCCGCTAAGCCATCGGTCACAGTGGCCAATTGATCCAGCCGCACTCGCCCACCGCGTGAAGTGGCCAAATCAATTTGGCCCACTTCCTGAGCGGTTTTAACGGTGGCCAAGGTGCGCACGGGTTGTTCGCCAACACCCAGGTCCATGCGGCCACCCGAGCCTTCTTGTTGCACTTGCTTGAGTTGACGAGACACTTCGGCGGCCGTGATGCCCAAAGATTGCAGGCGGTTCACATCCAGCGCAATCCGCACCTCGCGCGTGACGCCGCCCACGCGGTTGACTGCTCCCACGCCGCGCAAGGACAGCAGTTTGCGCGTGATCTCGTTGTCCACCAACCAAGACAGCGCTTCGTTGTCCATGCGCGCCGAGCGCACGGTGTAGGCCAGAACCGGTGTACCGGCGAGGTTGATTTTTTGCACAACCGGGTCGCGCAGGTCGCCTGGCAAATCGGCGCGTACCCCTTGAATCGCCGAGCGTACATCGTCGACCGCTTCTTGCACCGGTTTTTCCATGCGGAATTCAGCGGTTATGGACACCACCCCGTCTTGCACCTTGGTGGTGATGTGCTTCAGGCCTTGCAAAGGCGCCAGTGCGTTTTCGAGTTTGCGGGCCACATCGGTTTCGAGCTGCGTGGGCGCGGCGCCCGGCAAGCTGGCGGTCACGCTGATGGTGGGCAGATCCAGGTCTGGAAAGTTCTGCACTTTCATCGAACCGAACGCAATGAAGCCCGCCACGGTCAAGAGCACAAACAACATGACAGCCGGAATCGGATTGCGAATCGACCAAGAGGAGACGTTCATCATGAAGGCCCCTTATTTGGCTACAGCGGCGGGTAAAGGAGCAGGGGTGGTCGCTTGCGCTACGGGGTTAAGCACCCTCACCGTGTCGCCATGGTTGAGAAAAGCCCCCCCACTGACCACCACACTGGCATCGGGCTTGAGTCCGCTCTTGATCTCCATGCGGTCACCACTCAGGCGACCGGTTTGAACTTTGATTTGACTGACTTTTTGATCAGCCCCTGCGGTGTAAACATAACTGAACCCATCGCGAACCACCACGGCCGTTTGCGGCACGGTGATGGCCTGCGTTTGACCCAAGCTGATCTCGCCTTTGGCGTACATGCCTGCTCGGGCGCTGCCCGCTGGGCCGAGCAGGTCCACATAGACCAAGGCATTGCGTGTTTGCGCATCGACCGAAGGCGCGACCATGCGCACCTTGCCTTGCAGCAGCTGGCCACTGGCTGCGGTCATCTGAACTGACGCGCCCACGGGGATGCGGCCAATTTCTGAAGCCGGGACTTCGGCGCGCCACTCGATGCGGCCTTGTCGAATCAAGCGAAACAATTCGGCGCCGGCACCGACCACGCTGCCCACGGTGGCTTGGCGCGCCGAAATCACGCCCGCGTCCGAGGCTTTGACCTGGGTTTGTGACAAACGCACGTTTTGCAATTGCACCGAGGCGCGAGCGGTTTGTACGCGGGCTTGCGCCGATGCGTCTGCTGCCAAGGCCAGACTCAGTTGCGCGTTGCTGAAAAACCCTTGTTGTTGCAAAGCGCGGGCCCGATCGGCCTGAACATGCGCTTCTTGTGCGCTGGCCGTGGCTTCGGCCAAAGTGCCTTCGGCTTGTGCCAACTCGGCACGCAAGGTGTCGGACTGCAGAACAGCAAGTACGTCACCCTTTTGCACACGGTCGCCCACGTTGACACGCACCTCGGTGATCTTTAAGCCATTCGCCTCGGCGCCAATGACGGCTTCTTGCCAAGCGGCCAGCGACCCATTGGCAAACACGCCCTGAAACAGGGACGCATTTTGGGGCTTCACCACTGTGACTGTCAGACTCGCTTTGGGCGCGGTCGGTTTTTTGTTGTCATCGGCTGCAACTGCGAAGCCCACAGCACAGCTCAGGAGACAGCCGATCAAGACGCCTGTATTCATGGTTCACTCGCATCAAAAAAATTAACGCGAGTTTAGGGGATCCGACGCACAGAAGGCGTGACGCCCGCCCATTCATTCCCAAATCAAACGGGTTTTTGATCAGCCCATCACCACCCGCCATAAGCGCAGCACCGCCTCGCTCTCGCGTTGCAGGTCAGAAGGCGCCACATCGGTCGGCTCTTCGTTCAAGCGCGCATGGTGTTGCACACGGCGCAGTTCGCGGTAAGCGTTCGCCGCCGCTTCGCCAACACCGGTGGGTAGCAGGCAGGCTTTTTCGGCGCGCTGCAACAGGGCAATATTGCCAACGTTGTCAGCCAGTTCAGGGTGCCTGGCCGTGTGCAGTAAAACCAGGTACTGCACAGCAAATTCGACGTCGACCATGCCGCCTGGGCTGTGTTTGACGTCAAAACGATCGGTCTTTTCGGGGTGCCCTTTGCGCACCCGTTCGCGCATGCTGACGATCTCGTACTTCAGGCTTTCGGGATCGCGCGGGGCACTGATGACGCCATGACGCATGCCGTCAAAGGGTGCTTTCAAAGTAGACAAGCCGACGACAAAACGCGCGCGGGTCATGGCTTGGTGCTCCCAGGTCCAAGCGGTATTGCTGCCGCGCTGTTGTTGGTAGTCGGCATACGACGCAAATGGCGTGACCAACAAACCGGCATTGCCATTGGGGCGCAAGGCAGTGTCAATTTCGTACAAATCGCCTTGCCCTGTTTTGACGGTCAACCAGTTGATCAATTTGCGCACAAAGGCGGCATAGATTTCTTGTGCCCGTTCATGCGCGTCTTGGTACACGAACACAATGTCCAGGTCGCTCCCATAGCCCAGCTCTTTGCCGCCTAATTTGCCGTAACCAATGACTGCGAGTTGCGGCGCATCACAGTGGCGGTTTTTAAAACAGGCCCAACACCATTGGGTGGTGACACGCAACACCGCATCGGCCAGTGCGCTCAAGTCATCGGCCACTTGCTCGATCGTCAGCACGCCCTCTACGTCGCGGGCCAAGGTACGAAAGAGTTCCGCATGGTGTCCACGACGCAGTAAGTTGAGCAGGTTTTCTTCGTCGTCTTCGCCCGTTCTTTGAAGCGCTACCCAGCGCGATTGGAGCTCGGCCTCAAAATCATCGGCATTGAAGCGGGTGGTCAGCACATCGCCACCGGCCAGCTCATCGATCACGCCCGGGTGTTGCACCAAATAGCGAGCAGGCCATCGGGCCGCACCCAGCAATCGCAGCAGTCGCTCATGCACGGCCGGGCGCTCATGCAACATGGCCAGATAGCTTTCGCGACGCAGCAAGGGCTCGATCCAGTCGGCCATGCGCAAAACGGCGTCCTCATTCACTCGGCCTTCTTTTTGCCATTGGGCCGTTCGTTGCAATAAGCGCATCAGGCGTGAGCGAGACTCTTCGCGAAGCGCGTGAATTTTGGGGCTTTCATGCCAGAGCCACAGCCTTTTTTTGACGGCACCACTGAAGAGCTCGATCAAGGTTTCCAGCTCGGTGTGTTCTTGCGATACAACTTTTCCTGCGCAAGCTTTACCGGCACAGCCTTGCTCGGCGCGGCCGCCACCCAAAAGCACATCAAACTCCTGCGCTACCAGTTCGCGGTGCGCATCCAGGTCTTTGAGAAAACCACACGTGTCCGAATAGCCGAGCGTCTGGGCGATCCAGAATAAATCCTCGTCCTGCGTAGGCAGTACATGGGTTTGCTGATCGTCCAAGTACTGAATGCGGTGCTCTACGCGCCGCAAAAACACATAAGCAGCGCTCAAGGCTTGAGCGGCCTGTAGCGACATCAAGCCTGCCTTGGCGACGCGTTGCAAGGCGTCCAATGTGGAGCGCGTTCGCAACTCGGGGAACTGCCCGCCTCGCACCACTTGCAGCAATTGCACGGTGAATTCAATTTCTCGAATGCCGCCCCGAGAGAGCTTGACATCGTTGGCCCGTTCTGGGTGCCCGGCGCTGCGTTTGGCTGCATGGTCCCGAATCTGTTGATGCAAGGTGCGCAAGGATTCGAATACGTTGTAGTCGAGGTATTTGCGAAAGACAAAGGGCAACACCACTTGGCGCATCGCCTGTGCTGAACCGTTGACAATGGCGCTGCGGGGAGCCACCACACGACTTTTCATCCAGGCAAAGCGCTCCCATTCGCGCCCCTGCACCAACAAATACTCCTCGAGTGCCCCCAGCGAGGCCACGCTGGGGCCTGCGTTGCCGTTCGGGCGAAGGGCCAAGTCCACCCGAAACACTAAACCATGCTCGGTGGTTTCACCGATCAGGGCGTACATCATTTTGACGGCGCGTGCAAAGTATTCTTGGCAACTGATCTGACCGCGTCCGTCCGTCGTTCCCGTGGTGTCACCGTCTTCTTCATAGACATAAACCAAGTCAATATCGCTGGAGACATTGAGCTCGCGTGCCCCCAGCTTGCCCATACCGACAATCCAAAACTCAACCCGCTTGCCGGACGCACCCAGGGGCTCGCCATGGCGTTTGTCCAACTCTGTCAGGGTATGTCGGCAGGCCACATCGAGTGCAAACTCTGCCAAATGGGTCATGCACAGGGTGATGGTTTCAAGCGGTGCTTGCTGATCGCAATCGAGGTCCATCAGCTGTGCCAAAACCCATTGGCGGACGATGCGCAGCGCAGCACCTGGGTCGGCTTGCCAAGTCGGGTTGTGTGTGCACACCAGGTCAAATACCGTCTGCATGTTTTCGCGATGGGGCACGCCCCAAGGCAAAATTGCCCACAATTCCGCATAACGCCGCTCTAAACGTTGCCTGAAGCGAGAATAGGTCGCTTTTTTTGGATTTTGCCCTTCCATTGTCACCGGAGCGGCGTCAAAAGGTTCGCTGCGGGTCATAATTCCTGTCACTTTGTATTGAACGTGTGAATAGTTTCTCGAATGCTGAAATTGCCCAGACTTTCTGCCCTGCCAGCATTGCTGATCCGATGGATCGCATGGGCCCTGCTCGGCTTGAGCCTGCTTGTCGGCATCATCTGGGCCCTATTGCATTTTTGGATTGTGCCGCGAATATCGGATCTGCGCCCACATTTTGAAAGCATGGCCAGCTCTACGCTGGGAATGCCGGTCAGCATAGGTCAACTGCACGTGGAATCGAACGGCTGGGCGCCGGTGTTTAAAGTTGACCATCTCAGCCTACACAAGCCCGACGGCGGGATCGCCTTGACACTGCCCACAGTGCGTGTGATGGTCAGCGCCAACTCTTTGTTAACCCTGGGGGTTGAGCAATTGATGTTGGAGGGGGCCGACTTGGACCTGCGGCGTACAGAGGAAGGTCACATTTTGGTCGCAGGGCTTGCCTTGCCCGACCAGGCCAATACCTCGTCTCCTGCGGCCGATTGGATCTTTGCACAAAAAGAGCTGGTGCTGCGTGAAGGTACTGTTCGATGGACTGACGCGTTGTCGCTGGAACCCCTTCGCACGGTCACCTTGACGGGCGTAGAGGTCACGGTGCACAACAGTGCCCGGCAGCACGATTTGCGACTGCAAGCCAACCCGCCAGAAGGCTGGGGAACGCGCTTTCGCGCTTCCGGACAATTCCGACGCGGCTTGCTGTCCATTCATGCCAGTCGCATCCAAGATTGGACCGGCACGCTGAAGGTTGATTTGCCTGAGGTGAACTTGGCCCCCTTGGGGCGCAGCATAGCAACCGGCTGGGTCTTGACGTCGGGCCAAGGCCGATTGGGCGTCGACCTGGACATCCTGCGCGGTCAACCCATCAAGGCCACAGCAGACGTGGCAATGAGTCACTTGAATTTCGCCTTGGGCCCAGAATTGAGCGCGCTGCGCTTTGACAACCTGCAAGGCCGCATCTCTGCTCAGCAAGATGCCAAAGGCTTTGAGATCACCACACATGACGTGATGTTTGACACGCCGGATGGTCTGCGATGGCCCGGCGGCAATCTCGCAATGAATTACAGCTACCCGCAGAGTCAAAAATTAGGCAAAGGTCGCATTGAAGGTGATCAATTGAGCCTTCAAGCGCTGCAGTCCATTGCCACACGACTGCCCTTGAATGCCGACATCCTCACCAACATTCAACGCATGCAAGTAGCAGGCACCGTTGAAAACCTCAAAGCCCAATGGGAAGGCGAGTGGCCTCACTTCACCGGTTATGAGGCCAGAGGGCGGGTCAATGGATTGACAGCTTCACCTGTCGTGCCAGACGATACGCGTGGCGCTTGGACGAACATGCCCGGCTTGCACAACGCGGTGGCCGATTTTTCTTTAACCCAATCGGGTGGCAAACTGGCTTTAGAGATTGAAAAAGGCAGCGTCACCTTGAACGGGTTGCTGGCGTCCCCTCTCATTCCCGTCGATCTGCTCAAAGCCGACCTGAACTGGGCTGTGAAAGACCACAAGTGGCATGTGCCTCAGTGGCGATTGAAGTTCGACAACAGCGACTTTGCCGCCGACCTGAGTGGCAGTTGGCGCATGAACAAAGACCCAGGCGGCCTTGGCTGGCTCGATTTACAAGGGCGCATTGCGCGTGCCGACGCCACGCAGGTGTACCGCTACCTTCCTCAATCGCTGCCCATCGATCTGCGCCGCTATGTTCAGGAGTCCTTCGTCAAAGGCGATCTCAGTCAAATGGCGGTGACGATCAAAGGTGATTTGAAAGACCTGCCCTTTGCCAACCCCCCATCCGGGGAGTTTCGTTTCGCTGGCAAAGTACGTGACGTCCATATGGCGTATGTTCCAGCGCGATCACAAACTGCAGGAGAGCTGCCGTGGCCCGCGTTAACAAACGTCAATGGCGATCTGGTTTTCGATCGATTAGGCGTGAAGCTGAGCAATGCCAACGGAAAAATAGGCAACGTGCCTCTTTCAAGTGGGCAAGCCGTCATACCGGATGTGAGCCGTGCCGCACAACTCGAAATTACAGCCGAATCGCGCAATGCCTTGGCCAGCGATGTCCTGAGTCTGGTGCAGAAATCCCCCCTGGACCAGATGATCGGCGGCAGCTTGCATGACGCCACAGCAACGGGCAATGTGTCTGGGCGCATCAAACTCAATTTGCCTTTAACGGCATTGGATAAAACACGTGTTCAAGGCAGCCTGGTGTTGGACGGCAACGATCTGCGCATCCTGCCTGAGTTGCCCTTGATGGAAAAAGCCCAGGGCAACTTGAGCTTCACAGAAACAGGGTTCACCGTCACCGCCGGTTTAACACGCATGCTGGGCGGCACCATGCGCATAGAGGGTGGCACACGCGCCGCCAATGCCAGCAGCACAGATGCTCCCATCAGCTTGCGCCTGCAAGGTAACGTCACTGCACAGGGATTGCAACAAGCCAACGAACTGGCACCGCTCAACAAACTTGCCCAACGCATGAATGGTGGCACGAATTACAACGGGGTCATCGCCTTGCGCAGAGGTCACCCCGAAATTTCAATGACCAGTAATTTACAAGGTTTAGGCTTGAGTTTGCCCTTTCCTTTGGCCAAAGCACCCCAAGAAGAGATGCCCTTGCGCCTGGAAACTCGGATTTTGAATGACGACAAAACCAAACCACTGCGTGAGCAAATCCAATTGAGCCTGGGGCGCATCATGGCTGCGACCTATGTGCGCGATTTGAGCGGTGAAAAACCTGTGGTGGTTCAAGGCAGCGTGGGCTTGGGACTTGACCGTATTCAGGCGCCCCCACTGCCGGACCAGGGCGTGGTGGCCAACCTGGCTTTAGCGCGATTTTCTTTGGACGAATGGCAAGCCGCGTGGACGGGCTCATTGGAACCATTGGCACCTGTAAACACCACTGGCGCCTTGGCACGCGCTACTGATGACCTGATTGCCGCGACTTTTTTACCCACTCGCATCGCCTTGCAGGCGCAAGAATTCGTGACCCAAGGGCGCACACTGAACAACCTTGTGGTGGGCGGCTCCCGGGAAGGTTTGCTGTGGCGAGCCAATTTGGATGCCAATGAATTCAGTGGCTATCTGGAATACCGCCAATCGTCTGGCGCCAACTTAGGCCGCGTATATGCCCGCTTAGCACGTTTGAACTTACCGTCTACTGCAGACAACGTGGTCGAGCAGTTGCTTGAAAGCGGTCCCGTCGATATTCCGGCCTTAGACATCGTGGTGGAAGATGTGGAGTTGCGCGGCAAAAAGTTGGGCCGCATCGAAATCGAAGCTGTGAATGCGCTGATCTCCGGCCCCCGCAATGCCCCCACCAACGAGTGGCGCCTGAACAAGCTCAACGTGACCGTACCCGAGGCCGTTTTCAAAGCCACCGGCCGCTGGGTAACTGCCAAATCGAACAACAATCTGCGCAGCACAGAGATGAATTTCCGCCTGGACATAGACGATGCCGGTGCGTTGCTTAACCGTTTAGGAACGCAAGATGCTATGCGCAGTGGCAAGGGCCAATTGGAAGGGCAAATTTCTTGGAACGGCTCGCCCTTGATCATGAACTACCCCAGCCTGGCGGGGCGTTTCAATGTCAATATTTCGCGCGGTCAGTTTTTAAAGGCTGACCCTGGGGTGGCCAAATTGCTGGGCGTGTTGAGCTTACAAGCGCTTCCTCGTCGGTTGTTATTGGATTTTCGAGACGTTTTCTCAGAGGGGTTTTCTTACGACGTCATCCGTGGCGATGTCAGTATTGACAAAGGAATGGCCAGCACCAAAAACCTTCAAATGAAAGGTGTGAATGCTTTGGTCCAAATGGAGGGGACTTCTGACATTGCCAAAGAAACGCAAAATCTGCGGGTCGTCATCTTGCCTGAGGTCGACGCTGGAACTGCATCCTTATTGGCGGGCATCGCGGTCAATCCGGTGCTGGGTTTGAGTACATTTTTGGCGCAATTATTTTTACGCACACCCCTGTCTAAAGCGGCGATGCAATCCTTCGTTATTGACGGGACTTGGTCGAACCCTAAAGTTACCAAAACCGACAGCTTTGTGCCCTCGGCCCCGGCTGTCGCTCCGTAATTTCGCGAATGGTCGTTGCCTGAGTCCGCATGAATACGCATCTAAATTGGTGGGCACAACGCACTCAACGCCTGATTTTTCTATGGCCATTCCGAGACCGCCGTTTGTACCTTTGGGCGGCGTTGGTGGGCTTGGTGGTGGCGGTCTTGATCACATTGGTTTGGTTGGCCGGGCGTTACGAGGCCAGCCAAGTGCAAGCCACCTTGGAGCGCGACACAGGTGATGCGGTCAATGACATCAGAAGCAAGCTGATGCGCGATGTGCAGGAGTTGCAGGCTCTGCATGCCAACTTCACGTCGACCTCCGCTTGGGGACCCGCGGCCATCGGTTTGTTGCGTGAACATCGCGATTGGCTCCGCGTGGAATGGCGTGATGCCCAGTGGCGCGAGCGTGCAGCAGCAGATTCGCCTTTAAGAGCGCCTTCGTTTTTCAAAACACCCCGTAGCAACGCCCAAAATGAAATCGTTCAAGCTTGCCAACGGGCTCGGCGCTCCAGTGGCCCGGCTTATTCGAGCAGCTACTTTTTGCCCCAAGTAGATGGCCTGGGTATGGAAGTCATGGACCTGTGCCTGCCCACGGTCGACACGGGTGGCAGGGTCGAGTTCGCGGTCATAACCTACAGTCTTCAAGAGATCATGACCGAACATTTGGGACAGACTTTTGGACGTCGAAATGAAGTTTCAATCATCGAACCCGACGGCACGCGCTTGGCCATTATTGGCAACCACGGCCGCGGCGTGCGCATTTTTTCGGCACAACAATTACTCGATTTACCGGGTTTGACGCTGTTGCTGCGCATGGAAGGTCGCCGGGGTGCGCCGGACCTTTTTCCCAATGTGCTTACTGCTTTGGTCACCGTCATGTCAATTGCCTTGGTGTCTGTGTTGGTGTTATTGGTGAAAGACTCCCGCAGGCGCTTGAAAGCCGAGCGGGACTTGGCCGACGCGCTGGCCTTTCGCAAAGCCATGGAAGACTCGCTGGTCACCGGCTTGCGTGCACGTGATTTGCAAGGACGCATCACTTACGTCAATCCCGCGTTCTGCCAAATGGTGGGCTTTGAGCCTGCCGAGTTGCTGGGTCAGAAAACGCCCATGCCTTACTGGCCCCCCGAGATGGTGGGAGAGTACCAACAACGCCTAGCCATACGCTTGGCAGGCAATACGCCCCCACGTGAAGGTTATGAATCGGTTTTCGTGCACAAGGACGGTACCCGCATTTCGGTGTTGATCATTGAGGCACCTTTGATTAACGTGCTGGGCAAACAAACCGGATGGATGAGCGCATTTCTAGACATCAGCGAACAACGACGCGTGGAAGAAATGTCTCGAACCAGCCAAGAACGGCTACAAGCCTCGGCACGGTTGGCCACTGTAGGCGAAATGGCATCACTGCTCAGCCATGAACTGAACCAACCCTTGGCTGCGATTGCCAGCTATGCCGCAGGCTCCTTGAATTTACTCCGGGACCAACAAGTTCATACCGCAGCACAAACCCTGGTGGACTTGAACCTTGCGTTGAGACGCATCGCAGAACAAGCGGGTCGGGCAGGCAAGATCATCAACAGCGTGCACGACTTTGTGCGCCGCCGCGATCAAGACCGAGAATCCGTCGGTCCCAAGGCTTTGATCGACGCCATCATGCCCTTGGTTAATTTGCAAGCGCGTAAACTTCAAATCAAAGTGATCACCAAACTCGACGACAAGTTGCACACGGTTTGGTGTGATCGCACCATGGTCGAACAGGTGCTGCTGAATTTGGCACGCAACGGCATGCAGGCCATGGATGGGCCCGATTGCGCTGACCGGCACTTGCTGATTCAGGTGCGGCGGGCTGCCTCCAATGAAAACAAGCAATGGGTCGAGTTTTCAGTTGCCGACCTTGGCTGTGGCATTTCCGAAGAGGTTGCCAGGCAACTGTTCACCCCTTTCTTTACCACCAAGCCAGAGGGCATGGGGTTGGGCTTGAGCTTGTGCCGAACAGTAATCGAACAACATGGCGGGCATTTAGCTTTTGATGCCCACACGCCACGAGGCACCGTTTTTCGTTTCACATTGCCCGTGCCGGACCTGCGCGAGACTCACTAGAATCACAGCATGCAGCCGACTGTCAATGCCACTGTGTTCATTGTTGATGACGATGCCATCGTGCGAGAAGGTATGGCTTGGTTGCTGCGCTCTCGTCACCTGATCAGCGAGTCTTTTGAAAGTGCCGATGCTTTTGAAGCCATGCTAAATGCCCACCCATCACCTTTGCTGAACGGCTTTCCCATGCAAGCGGGCTGCATTTTGTTAGATGTGCGCATGCCAGGTCAAAGTGGTCTGGCACTGTTTGAAAAGTTGATTGCCTCAGGTTTGGCACAGGCTTGGCCTGTGATTTTTTTGACTGGACATGCCGATATTCCCACGGCTGTGGGCACGGTCAAACGCGGGGCTTTTGATTTTTGTGAAAAACCGTTTTCCGACAATGTCTTGGTTGATCGGATCGAACAAGCCTTGGCTCTTTCCAAAATACGCATGGATGCGCGACACATTCATTCCGAACTTCAAACCCGTCTGAGCGAATTGACAGACCGTGAACGCGATGTGCTGCGGCTCGTAATTGAAGGCCTGCCCAATAAGCTGATTGCCGATCAACTCGATATCAGCGTGCGCACCGTGGAGGTTCATCGTTCGCGAGTATTTGACAAAATGAATGTGAAATCGGCAGTTGAGTTGGCTAACTTATTGCGCGAGGTGTGAATGACGATCACTCCTTGGTATGGGGCAATACCTTGGCATCTGTCGGCTTTGGTAGCTCTGCAGGTGGGGGCGAAACTTCACCGCCTGTACGGCCCGAAAACATGGTCCACCACACAATGAAAACCAAAACGGCCAATGCCAACAAGGCCTCCAACAACAACGCAATCATGATCCGACTCCCTTGGTTACCAGGCATTCGCCTTTTCAACTTGATTTGCCTGCTGATTGTAGGCAGCTTGAGTGGATGTGGGTGGCTGACTCCGGCACATACCCTGACGCATACCTCGACAAATACCTCGGCACACGCCACAGCACCCGCCCCAAGCCCCACTGCTGAAGTGATAGCCGAACAAGCGCTGTCCACCAGCCCGTCACGGCTGCCGCCCCCCATCCCTCAAGCCAAAAGTCGATGGATCCCAGCGGCTTGGTCCGAGTTACCTGGCTGGCCTCAAGATGCCTTGCAAGAAGCCTGGGGCGCATGGATGCAAAGTTGTCAACGCACCACGACAGCAACAACGGCTTTGTGCGCCCAGGTGCAACGACTGAATGGTGCCGAACAGTTGGCGCAAAAACAATGGCTGGAGCAACATTTTCAGCCTTACAGAGTGGAAACCTTGCAAGGCCAAGCAGAAGGTCTGTTGACCAGTTATTACGAGCCTGTTTTAGATGCCTCACGCCATGTACGCCCCGGCTTCAGCGCACCTATTTATGCACTTCCCCATGGGCTGAGCCAACGCAAACCCTGGTTCACGCGCGAAGAAATGGAGCGTAACCCCCAAGCCCGCAGCGCGCTCAAAGGCAAAGAACTGGTCTACCTCGCCGACCCAGTTGATGCGATGGTGTTGCAAATTCAAGGCTCTGGCCGCGTGCGGGTCATGGAGACGAATGGTCAAGTCCGCATGGTGCGACTCGCGTTCGCCGGTACCAACGACCAGCCCTATAAAAGCATTGGATCCTGGTTGCTCGAGCAAGGCTTGACGCGGGATGCAACCTGGCCAGGCATCAAAGCCTGGATCGCCAAGAACCCCCAACGTCTGAACGAGCTTTTATGGAAGAACCCACGCATGGTTTTTTTCAAAGAAGAGTCTTTGGCTGGCCCAGCAGCTGAACTGGGCCCCAAGGGAGCGCAAGGCGTGCCCCTGACAACCGGGCGCTCGATTGCGGTTGATCCAGGCAGCATTCCCTATGGCACACCCGTATGGTTAGTTTCTAACGGCCCCCAGATCCAGCTGCAAAAATTGGTGATGGCACAAGATACAGGCAGCGCCATTGTGGGCGGCGTCAGGGCAGATTACTTTGCCGGCTCCGGCCCTGAAGCCGGAGAGCTCGCAGGGCGACTGAAGCAGACCTTGCGGTTGTGGGTGCTGTGGCCCAAATAGCGCAGGTGTAACGCTTTTCAAGTGCATCAAAGCGGTCCATTATGACCGGCGATTGACGCTCTGAGACGGCCCACTTGACCACCAGCGCTGAACCCAAGTTGCCAGCAACAAAAAGCCGGAAGCGCTGGCATGCGCATAACGGCTTTGGCACCTACGCCACGCCCAAATATATCTGTCGAATAGGCTCGTCTTTGCGGAGCTCCGCTACAGGCCCGTGCCTAGCCACATGACCGTGCTCTAAAACATAGGCACGATCGGCAATACGAAGCGCAGACAAGGCATCTTCGGCATCCTGTTTTTACTGATGCATTGGGAACAGCCATGCAGCGCCCCTGCATTCGGGTCGAGGTCATGGATTGCACCCTTGTTTTTTGTGCATTTTCAGACTAACTTGTAAGTCTCATTTTCATGAACCCAACTTAAAGTCGTTTGTATGAACCATTGGACAGATCACTGCGGGACCTCTTTTACCACCGAGAAACAACCGGCTCGCGCATCGCGTGGCATGGTTGTCACCAACCACCCGCTGGCCTCTGCTGCCGGCTCGGAAATGCTGTGTGCAGGTGGCAATGCAGTTGACGCAGCCGTGGCCGCGTTATTTACCTTGAGCGTGGTCGAACCCATGATGGTGGGCCTGCTTGGCGGTGGATTTGCTCACCTTCGTCATCCCGATGGAACGCACACCATTTTGGAGGGCCAAGGCACGTGTCCTCAAGCGGTCGGCCCGCACACCTTCACACACGATCCTTTGGCAGCTCCCGGCTCGCTCGAAAGCACAGGTCGGCAGCACAGCCTGGGCAGAGGGGCGGTGGCCACGCCTGGCAACCTGATGGCCTGGTGCCAAATGCTCTCGCGCCACGGTTCGATGTCCTTGTCGGAGGTGATCGCACCGGCCATAAAGCACGCCTCTTGCGGATTCAGAGCCACGCAATACCTGAGCGACTGCATTGCCGAAAATGCGGCTGATTTGGCGCTAGACCCCGAAATTTCCCGTCTGTTTTTGCCCCAAGCTCAAGCACTTCAAAAAGGCGAATTGTTGGTGCAAGGCGCCTATGCCGACAGCCTGAAACTGGTTGCCCAAGAAGGTGCCGGTGTTTTGTACAGCGGTGCACTCGGCAGCGCATTGTGTACCGACATTGCAAATCACCAAGGCTTTTTAAGCCTCGAGGATTTACGCCGCTACAGCACGCGTGATCCCGCCGCGTTGCGCAGCCACTACCGCGGTTTTGAAATCATCGGCCCCCCACCCCCGTGCGCAGGACCTTTGCACATCGGACAAATGCTCAATGTGCTCGAGGGTTTTGATCTGAAGGCCATCGGCTTCGGTACCGAGCAAAGCGTGCACCTGCTCGCAGAGGTCATGAAAATGGCTTTTGCGGATCGTTCTGCGGTCACCGCAGATCCGGACTTCGTCAATGTCCCGATCGAAAAACTGTTGTCTGCAGAATACGCCGCCGAGCGCCGCAAACAAATTGACCTGCATCAAGCCCAAACGTGGTCTCCAGGCCTGGCGCCTGCTGAAAGTGCCAACACCACACACATCACGGTAGCCGACAGTGAAGGGCGCGTCGTCAGTGCCACGCAGACCATCAACTCGGTGTTTGGTGCGCGCTACATGGTGCCGGGCACCGGGATGATTCCCAACAATTACCTGTACGTTCTGGATCCACGGCCCGGCCGCGCCAACTCGATGGCCCCCGGAAAACGAGTGACTTCGTCCATGGCTCCTTTGATGCTGATCAAGAACGGTAAACCCCGTTACGCGCTCGGATTGCCCGGCGGCTTGCGCATCTTTACTTCTGCCCTCCAGGCCGTGATCAACCTGGTCGATCATGGCATGCGCTTGCAAGAGGCGGTTGAGGCGCCCCGCATCTGGACCCAAGGGTTCGAGCTGGAGTTGGAGCCTGCCTTTTCTGCGGCTTTGCACTCAGCCCTTCAAAACCGCGGCCACCCCGTTGTGCCCGTGCCCAATGTGGGCGGCGGCATGAATGCGATTGAATTCCACGATGATGGCTCAATCGAAGGCGCCGCCTGCTGGCGGGCAGACGGCACACCCATCGGTATCGGGGGCGGATTGGCGCGAAAAGGCGTTCGTTTCCTGCCGGAAACACGAAAAACCTGTGGCAATTGAAGGGTTTGCGCTTTCAGGCGCGCCCCTTTTTCTTTATGGATTCAAAACTCTTTTAATCGTGTTCTCAAAATGGGACTGAACCGCTTGCTTCATCTCTTGTGCATCACGCTTCTTCAATGCGTGTGCAATGCGTTCGTGGTCCTCTAAAGCGGCACGCCAGTTTTCAGGTGTATTGTTGCCGCTGTAACGCAAACTGCGCATGCGCTTGCTCATGGTGCTGTGCACCATGCTCAATGATTCGTTGTCTGCCATATCGACCAAGGCGTCATGTATTTTTTGATTCAGATCAAAATATGCTGGCCGCTTGCGTTGACTGAATAAGGTTTTCATTTTGTTGTGCATGGTCAGCACGTGGTCGATGCGGCTTTGCGCAGCTTTGCATGCTTTTTGCGCCGCATAGCTTTCCAGCAAGCCCATCACCTCCAGCATGTCCGCAGCATCCTTGGGGCTGAAGCTTTTCACCACGGCCCCCCGCAAAGGCAGTAACTCCACCAAACCCTCAGAAGCCAATACCTTCAATGCCTCGCGGATGGGCGTTCTTGAGACACCCAAATCCCTGCTGATTTCTAATTCCGGCACACGCTCACCCGGCTTGATGTGAGACTCGACAATCAAACTTCTCAGACGGGAAGTCACTTCCAAATGCAGTGAAGTTCGCGCGATAGGGTCTTTTGTGGGCATTCAAATCCAAGGGTAATAACGGATATTGTCGATTCTACGAGGCTCTTTATACTCCAAGCTGTAATTACAGATTACAGAGACGTGGAGAACGCATGGACAAGCCGACCCTGGCATTATTTACAGGCGATCCTGCAGGCATTGGGCCTGAACTGGTTCAAAAATTACTGCTCAACCCTTCCGTGGAAAAGGCAGGTCGCGTCATTTTGATCGGCCAAAAGGGCCGTATTCAAACGCCTGCCAACGTGGAGTGGCACGACTGGCCGGGTTACAACACCCCCGCTTTTCCAACCGCCACGGCAAGTACACGCAATGGCGCTTACATGCTGGACGCGCTGGCAGCAGGGGCCGCCTTGGTGCGCGACGGCCAAGCCGATGCTTTTTGCTTTGCGCCACTGAACAAAACAGCGCTTCGTTTGGGTGGCATGCACCAAGAAGACGAGTTGCGTTGGTTTGCAGAGTTCCTGGCTTACAAGGGTGTGTGTGGGGAATTGAACGTTCTGCAAGACCTCTGGACTTCTCGCGTCACCTCTCACATACCGCTCAAGGAAGTGAGTAGCTTGCTGTCAATCCACAAGGTTTTTGAGTCCATAGAAATGATTTGCAATGCTTTAAAAGCATCTGGCAAAGCGTCACCCCGCCTGGCTGTCTGCGGACTCAATCCTCACAACGGGGACAACGGCAATTACGGAGATGAGGAAATCAGAATCATTGCACCAGCCGTTGAAATGGCAAGGGCCGCAGGCCTACCCGCCGAAGGCCCCTTTCCTGCCGACACCGCCTTTGTTCGCGCCATTCGGCAGGACGGCGGCTATGACGGTGTTGTCACCATGTACCACGACCAAGGCCAAATAGCCATGAAACTCATGGGCTTTGAAAAAGGCGTCACAGTGCATGGCGGATTGCCCTTCCCCATCACCACACCGGCCCACGGAACGGCCTATGACATAGTCGGCAAAAACGTGGCCAACCCTCAAGCGATGTTGAATGCTTTTGAGTTGGCTTGCCGCATGGGCCTGCACCACCGAAGAGTCACCCAACATATTGCCTGACCCCATATACAAAGGAGATGCCATGAAAAAACTCATCGCTTGCGTGCTTGCCACGCTGATATGCACCTTGAGTGCAAACGCACAAACCACCTTTCCCAACAAGCCCGTGAAGCTGATGGTGGGCGCCGGTGCCGGCGGCGGAACAGACATCATCGCGCGGATGCTGGCAGAAAAAATGACCGACTCTTTAAAGGGTAGCTTCATTGTTGAAAACAAACCCGGCGCGTCCAACACCATTGCGGCCGACCTTACCGCCAAGGCGGCCCCAGATGGCCACACGCTGCTGGTGGCCACCAATACCGGTCAGGCCATTGCCCCTCATTTGATCAAGTTGTCCTTTGACCCCATCAAAGACTTAACCCCCATTGGCTTGGTGGTCACTGTTCCCAACGTCCTGGTGGTAGGCGCCCATGTGCCGGCCAACACAGTCAAAGAGTTGGTGGCGCTCATGAAGGCCAAACCTGAAGAATTTAAATACGCTTCTTCCGGCGTGGGCAGCACTCAACACATTGAGGGCGAAGGATTTGACATTGCGGCCGGTGTAAAAAGTATTCATATCCCTTACAAAGGCAGCGCACAGGCCCATTTGGACATCATCGCTGGTAACGTGCAAATGATGTTTGACACCACCTCTTCCGCCATGGGCCAAATCAAGGCGGGCAAATTCAAGCCCCTTGCCGTGACCACCCCTCAACGATCGGCTGAGTTGCCCGATGTGCCCACCCTTGCAGAAGCTGGCGTGGCGGGTTTTGAAATGAGCACGTGGTACGGCGTGTTTGTTACGGCTGGCACGCCCTCAGATGTTGTGACTAAACTTCAAAATGAACTGGCCCGCATCATCAAGTTGCCAGATGTTCAAGCCAAACTCAAGGGCCTTGGGGGCGAGCCAGGCAACATCTCACCAGATGAATTTAGCAAACGCAATAAACAAGATTTTGAGCGATTTGGAAAGCTGATCAAACAGGCCAATATCAAGATGTAATTCAGCTGCTGACTTTTTTGACGAGCTCTCGCACCAGACGCCCTAATGCTTCAGCATTTCTGACCACACCGTAAACATACCGATCGGGCCGAGCGATCAGTGCCAATGCACCTCTCTCGTTCAACCAGTTGGAGAGCCAATTGTCACGCTCTTCGAGCAGTACAGAATGCGCCGAGGTATCGCCATTCTTGTGGCCTAAAACCACCCACCCGCCCTTCAATGCCAACCAACTTGCGCGCGTCGATTCGTCAAGTTCGTTGAATACGTTCAGTGAGCGGCTCACAATAAGGAAACGGGAGCCGACCACATCATCAAAGCGCAACCAGGGGCCCTTGCCTTGCCTGACCCAGGGCTGAAGAAGCAAGTCACCCGCGCCTGGCTGGGGGGAGCCATTCGCATCGCAATCAATAAGCCCGGTCTCCAGGCCAGGGATAAAGCGCTGACGCACCGTGACAGCCCGTCCGGCGGCCAGTTCTGCGCCAAGATTGAGGTCACGCTCACGCGCAGCCACAGGATCAAGCTCCCCAATAATCAAACCAAACGCTTTGGCATGCCCAACCACCGTACGCACATGGCGCTTGCGCTCATCGGTGTAGGTGTCCAAAAGCCTCTGGGTCGCCCAACCACCCATCACGGCATCGAGTTTCCACGCCAAATTAAAAGCATCTCGCACACCTGCGCACAGGCCCTGACCCAAAAAAGGGGGCATCTGATGCGCGGCATCACCGATTAAAAATACGCGACCATGCCGCCACTGTTCGACCACCACCGCATGAAAACGGTATACAGCGGTCCGGCAGTGTTCCAGCCCCTGGGTGTCGACAAACTCGGCCAGCACACGCCAAACTGCGTCGTGATCTTGAAAATCCGCTGGCGTCTCATGCGGCAGCATTTTGATCTCCCACCGCCTGAGCGCGCCCGGACCGACCATGTAGGTACCCGGTCGGGATGGGCGGCAATACTGCACCGCGCGCGCGGGCAATTCAAGCGGTCCGCGAATCCAAGCGTCCACCACCAGCCACCACTCATCAAAAGCCAAATCCTCGATGGGCGGTTGGAGCTGCTTGCGCACGACGCTGGTCGCGCCATCCGCCGCGATGAGATAGCGCGCGTGAACTGTCAAGCGCGCGCCATCTGATGTCCTGCAAATGTTAGCTTTAACGCCGCCATCGTATGGCTCAATATCCAGCAGCTGATGGGCTAAAAATGTTTGTACCTTCCCCGTTTTTTCTACCGCCCTGCGCAGACTTGCTTCAAGCTCAGGTTGTACGAACATGAAGTTAGGCATCCACCCCAACAGATCGGGCGGCGGAGCAGGGTAAAAACGTTTGATGATCTGGCCAGCAAGCCCCACATAATCCGTGCCGGGGTGGGGTACCGCCGCTGCAGCAATTTCATCGGCAACGCCCATTTCCTGAAAAATACGCAAAGCCTCATGGTCTGCCGTGATCGCGCGCGGCTTGTCGTAGATTTCGGCCGATTGCTCAACAACGATGACGCGCCAGCCACGCCGGGCCAACAAGGCCGCGATCGTTGCGCCGCTGGGGCCATAACCGACAACCAAAAAATCTGCCTCGTGCTGAGCGGTATTTGCTTGTGACGTCATCTCTGTCCTCCTGAATGCAAGGGGCGTTGCTCTGGGATGAAGCGCCTACCTGCTCTGGCGCGGGACGACAGTGAAAACCAGCAGAGGTAAAACCTTTTAGGCACACGATGACATCGCAAGCTAATCAAGCTGTAAGTTCAAGCCTTTTGCGGTGGTCGCCCAAATCCGATCTTGCTCTTGTAAAAACTTCACAAATTGCTCGGGCGTTAAGGGGTCAGCTTGAATGCCCAAGTTGTCGAATTTTTCCACTACGGCCTTGTCTCTGAGCATGCTCGTCGCAATCTCATTCAAGCGCTTGGTGACAGCAGGCGGCAAACCAGCGGGGCCAAAAAAACCAAACCAGCCTTGCGCGACAAACCCGGGGTATCCAGACTCTGAAACAGTGGGTATGTTGCTGAGAATAGGAACCCGTTTAGAGCCCGTGGTGGCCAGGACTTTCAATCGCCCAGCGTTGTAGTTTGCAACCGTATTGGTGAGCGCGCTTTCAAATGACAAATCAACCACGCCAGCGAGCAAATCCTGCATGGCCGGTGCTGCGCCCTTGTAAGGGATATGCACCATGCTGATACCGGCATCTAGCGACAGTTTCTCGGCAATCAAATGGGGCAACGAACCAAGCCCCACACTGGCATAACTGATTTTCCCGGGCTGGGCTTTGGCGGCTTTCACCAAATCTGGAAGCGAGTTGTAAGGGGTTTTAATGCCTGCCAAAACAGCACCCGGTGTATTGACAATATTGGTGATGGGCGTGAAGTCTTTAGCGGGTACAAAACTCAAGGATTTTTGAATGTGGGGAGCAATGGACATGGCACTGACCGTCATCACACCCAGGGTGTAACCATCGGGCTGCGCTCTTGCCAATACCGCCGTTCCAATATTGCCACCGGCTCCCGCACGGTTGTCGACCACCACGGGCTGGCCCAATCCCTCGCTCAATCGCTTGGCCAACTCACGGGCCACCAGATCCGTCACGCCACCGGGTGGAAATGGGACGATCATGGTGATCGGCTTGGTTGGATACGCATTTGTATTTTGCGCAGCCGTGATGCTTGTGACTCCTGCCAATGCGAGAAGAATGAACGCTTTCATGGCGATTCTTAACATCTTTGTCCTTTCTTGACTGCTGCTTGAACACAAGCATTCGATAAAGTCTATCTGCATTTTTCTACAAACACAATTGATGAACTGCTTGCCTTTGCCGCATTCACAATTGCAATGGCAAGGCGCCCCCGGCCTTAACTTCGCCCAGTGAAAAACTGGTGTGCAAATCCTTCACGTTGGGCAAGTTGAGCAATACATCACGCGCAAAGTTGCTGAAATGGTTCAGGTCCTTGGTCACGACCTGCAGCTCAAAAGTTCCAGTGCCACTGATGTAATGGCAAGCAATGACTTCTGGCAGGAGCCGAATGGCCGCCTCCAGCTCGCGCGTCACATCCCCTCGGTTGCGCTCAGCATCCAAGCGCACGAAAGCTAAAACGTCCAGACCTACTTTTTGGCGGTCGATTTCGGCGCGATAACCTTTGATGAAGCCCTCTTGCTCCAGTACCCGCACACGACGCCAACATGGCGCCGCAGACAGACCGACCCGCGCAGCCAGCTCGGCGTTTGACAATCGCCCATTGCTTTGCAATTCATTCAAAATTAAGCGGTCGAATTTATCCAATGTTTCCATAAATGGCCTTTTTGCGCATGATTCTTTCAAATCATAGGGCAAGTCCTGTCACATAAAGCAAGCACCTGTCAAACCAGAGGTTCTACACTGAGTGACTATCGTCATACGTTGGAGCCCCCTGATGAACGCCCCACTTCCCGATTCGATTCGCAAAGCACTTGAAACCGTCACCCTGGACGACAAGTACAGCTTAGACACAGGTCACGCCTTCATGAGTGGCGTGCAAGCCTTGGTCAAATTACCGATGTTGCAACGTCAGCGTGACGCTTTGCAAGGCAAAAACACCGCGGGCTTCATCAGTGGCTATCGCGGCTCGCCATTGGGCAGCTATGACCAGTCGCTTTGGAAAGCCAAAGCCTATTTGCAAGCGCAAAACATTGTGTTCCAACCTGGGGTCAACGAGGAATTGGCCGCCACCGCTTTATGGGGGACGCAACAGCTGGGGTTTGCGCCTGCTGGCAGCAACCGCTTTGACGGCGTATTTGGCATTTGGTATGGCAAAGGTCCTGGTGTGGACCGCTGCTCGGATGTATTCAAGCACGCCAACATGGCGGGTACCACGCCTTGGGGCGGCGTATTGGCGGTCGCGGGAGACGACCATGTGGCCAAAAGCTCGACCGCCGCGCACCAAAGTGACCATATTTTCAAAGCCTGTGGTTTACCGGTTTTTTTCCCCGCCTCGGTCCAAGATGTCTTGGACATGGGCGTCCACGGGATTGCGCTGAGCCGCTTTGCAGGCATCTGGTCGGGCATGAAAACGATTCAGGAAATTGTGGAGTCCAGTGCCACCGCACAGATCGACCCCCACCGCGTGAAAATTATCCTGCCCGAATTCGACATGCCCGCAGGTGGTATCCACATCCGATGGCCAGACCCCGCCCTTGACCAAGAAGCCCGCCTGTTCGATTACAAATGGTATGCGGCATTGGCCTATATTCGTGCCAACAAGCTCAACCACAATGTGGTTCAAGGGCCGAACGACCGGTTTGGCATCATCGCCAGCGGCAAGGCCTACAACGACACCCGCCAAGCCTTGCTCGATCTTGGCTTGGACGATGCCACTTGCCAACGTCTGGGCATTCGGGTGCACAAAGTCGGGGTAGTCTGGCCACTCGAATCACATTCGACGCGCGAATTTGCCACCGGCTTGAAAGAGATTTTGGTGGTCGAGGAAAAACGCCAACTCATCGAATACCAAATCAAGGAAGCGCTCTACAACTGGCGCGATGATGTACGACCCAGAGTACTCGGAAAATTCGACGAACAAGACGGGGAAACCTCTGGCGGTGAATGGTCACACCAGAACCCCCACAGCCATACCTTGTTGCGGGCCAATGCGGATTTGACGCCTGCCTTGATTGCCAAAGCTTTGGCCAAACGACTGAAAAAACTGGACCTTGATGCCGACATCACGGCGCGCATGGATTCGCAATTGGCCATCATTAACGCCAAAGAAAAATCATTGCAGATTTTAAACATCAACACCATCGGTGAACGCACACCTTGGTTTTGCTCCGGTTGTCCGCACAACACCTCCACGCGCGTCCCCGAAGGTTCGCGCGCGATGGCGGGCATAGGTTGCCACTTTATGAGTGTGTGGATGGACCGCAGCACAGTGGGCTTCACGCAAATGGGCGGAGAAGGTGTACCTTGGGTAGGGCAACAACCCTTCAGCCACGATCAGCACATGTTTGCCAACGTGGGCGATGGCACTTATTTCCACAGTGGCATGCTGGCTATTCGGCAAAGCATCGCGGCCGGTGTCAATGTCACTTACAAAATTCTCTACAACGACGCCGTGGCCATGACGGGGGGCCAGCAGGTGGGCGAGCGCCCTGAGGGCCACAGTGTGGTGCAAATTGCCCAAAGCATGCGTGCTGAAGGCGCTTTGCGCATCAATGTCGTCACAGATGAACCTGAAAAATACGATGGCGTTGCTTTGGCCGAAGGCGTCACGGTGCATCACCGCGAAGAGCTCGACCGCATCCAGCGTGAAATGCGGGAGATCAAAGGGTGCACCGTCATCATTTACGACCAAACATGCGCCACTGAAAAGCGGCGTCGCCGCAAACGCGGCACCATGGTGGACCCTGCCGTGCGTGTGGTAATCAATGAGCTCGTCTGCGAGGGTTGTGGCGACTGCGGCGTGCAATCCAACTGTTTGTCGGTGGAGCCCCTTGAAACCGAGTTTGGTCGCAAACGCACCATCAACCAAAGCACGTGCAACAAGGACACCAGTTGCCTCAAAGGCTTTTGCCCCAGTTTTGTGACGGTTGAAGGCGGACAGCTGAAAAAGAAATCCAAATCAAAAACCGTCACGCCTGCTGGCTTGGGCGCATTGCCTGAACCCACATTACCCCTCATCTCACAAGCCTATGGCGTGGTGGTAGCAGGTGTTGGCGGCACCGGTGTGATCACCATCGGACAGTTGCTGGGCATGGCTGGGCACATCGACGGCAAAGGCATCATCACGCAAGATGCGGCAGGATTGGCCCAAAAAGGAGGGGCGACCTGGAGTCATGTGTTGATTGCCAATACGCAAGATGACATTCGCACCACGCGTGTGAGCATGGCTGCAGCTGATTTGATCATTGGATGCGATCCTATCGTCACCGCCAGCAAAGAAACCGCTTTGCGCATGCGTGAAGGCCGCACGCACGTTGCCTTGAACTCACATGGTTCACCTACCGCTGCTTTTGTCAAAAACGGCAACTGGGAAAACCCGGCTGAGCAATGTTTGGCAGAAATCAGCCAAACGGTTGGCGTGGCTTTGGTGGGTGCGTTTGATGCCGATGCGATGGCCAATCAGTTGATGGGCGACACCATCTATGTCAACCCGATGATTTTGGGTTATGCGTGGCAAAAGGGATGGATTCCATTGACCCGAGAAAGCATCTTGCGCGCCATGGCACTCAATGACGTTCAAGTACAGAACAACCAAGATGCCTTTGAATGGGGTCGTCACGCCGCTCACGATGCGGCGGCTGTTCAGCGCATCCTGGCACCTTCACAGGTGATTGAATTCAAAAAACGCGAGTCGCTTGACACCCTGATTGAGCGGCGCGTGGCCTTTTTGACCGATTACCAAAATGCCGCTTATGCGCAAAACTATCTTGCTTTTTTAACGCAAGTGCAACAGGTTGAATCGGCATTGGGAAAGACTTCTTTGACTGAAAGTGTGGCCCGTTATCTGTTCAAGTTAATGGCTTATAAAGATGAATATGAGGTTGCACGCCTGCACACGGATACAGGCTTTTTGTCACGCGTCAATGGCATGTTCGAAGGTGATTTCACCTTGAACTACCATCTGGCGCCGCCTCTGACATCAAAGACCAATGACAAAGGCGAACTCATCAAGAAAAAGTTCGGCCCCTTCATGCTCACTGGTTTCAAATTGTTGTCAAGGTTGAAGTTTTTGCGAGGCACCATGCTGGATGTATTTGGCCGGACACACGAACGACAAATGGAACGCGCTTTGATAGAAGAATACAAAAACAGTGTGTCTATTGTGCTGGGTCAATTGAGCGCCGACAACCATGGGTTAGCACTTGAGCTGGCGCGGCTACCTGATCAGATCAAAGGTTTTGGCCACGTGAAAGAGCGCAACGTGAAAGCTGCGCGCATGCAATGGTCCGTTTTGATGGCGAAATTCAATACCTGATTTCAAGCCACTGTTTCTGCATACCTGTCACCGGGTACGCAGAAATTAAATTCGATTTCAATTTGCTAACTTGTCGACCTTCATCATTCAGGCTGAATACCTATCTCACGCGCCATGGCATGGTACAGAATGGTCTCCTCATCAAAGAAACGTTCCAACTCACTCAAAGTCATGGGTGGCGCCGGTTCGCTGCCGCTGGCCAGGGTCTGCGATTGAAATTGAGTTTGATGGCAGGCGGCGGTCAAGGCTTTGTGCAAGCGAAGCACCTGTTCCTCTGGCAAGGTCCTTGCCACAAAAATCGCACCCCATGTGCCATGAATAAAATCCGAAAGTACAGGCTCGGATTTTGAAATAGGAAACGCTTCTGGTATTTTTTCTGACGTGTTGGCAGCGGTCGTCCCAAACACTTTCACCTTGCCCGATGCCACCAAATCTCGAACGGCACTTTGGGGCACGAAGGTCAGATCTATCTGCCCGCCGATCAAATCTTGGAGCACGGGTGGCACCCCTTTGTAAGGCACTTGCGTCAATGATATTCCAGTCTTTCGTGCAAGTCGTTCACCCAACAGATGAATCATGGACCCGTTCCCAATATGCCCAAACGTCAAAGGACGAGAAGGTTGATTGCGTGCCAATTTGACAAGTTCACCCAAATGGCGTGCAGGCAAATCCGCGCGGCCTAATAAAATATAAGGGGCTCTTGTGATAAGCAGCACTGGGCGCAAACGCTCACTGGTGTAACGCGCAGCGCGAACAGACAGAGGTGTCAATATGGATTCGGTTTGCGAAGCGATCATCAACACCGGCGAGGCCACAGGACTCGCCAACATTTTATTGACACCCAATGAACCTCCAGCGCCAGGCAGGTTTTCGACCACGATAGCCTGACCGAGTTCACGCTGTGTGGCGAACTGCAACCTTCTGGCCAGGATATCGGTGGGGTTGCCCGCCGGTTGTGGGACGATCAAACTGATGGGTGGGCCAGAAAGTGTTTGCGCACACAGCGCTTTTACACCCAGCAGACTAAGGCCACCCAAGCCAGCAATACCTTGACGCCGATTGATCATGTTGTCACCTTTATTTTTCAGCCATAAAAGTGCTTTATGGACGCAGATTTTTCAGGATTTTTTAACTACTCTGTTTATCTCATCTTAAACAGGAAACGTACCGCGGAGAAGTATTAATTTCTTTATTCTTGTATTTAGAATGTGCCCGATAGCACACATCAATCCAAATAAAGAATGATTCATTTAAGAAATTTTTCTCCACGGCAAAGAAAAAAACCCACGCTTCAATTTTATTTTTAGCGTGAATCTGGCAATTCGATCTTGACTTCTAACACTTCCAGATTGTCCTGACGTTCTAAATTTACTTTGATGTGATCAGGATTGATCTTGACGTATTTGCTGATCACGGCGATCAACTCACGTTGTAAATCCGGCAGGTAGTCCGGTTCTGCTGCATTGCGACCACTGCGCTCGTGTGCAAGGATGATTTGCAAGCGTTCTTTGGCCACGTTGGCCGTTTTTTTCTTTTCCCCAAGAAAGAATGAAAGGAAGGACATGCTTTATTTGCCTCCAAAAAGACGCTTGAAAAAACTTGTTTTTTCCACTTCGGTAAAACGAAGTGGCTTTTCTTCTCCCAAAAATCTGTCAATCACATCTTTGTAAGCTTCAGACACATCCGCACCCTTCATGTGAATCGCGGGTGTGCCTTGATTGGAAGCTTGCAAAACGTTTTCACTTTCAGGAATCACCCCAATCAAGGGGACGCGCAAGATGTCCTGAATATCTTGCAGCGACAGCATCTGGCCGTCTTCCACCCGGTTGGGGTTGTAGCGGGTAATCAACAAATGTTCCTTAATGGGGTCCGATCCTTCAATAGCCCGCTTCGTTTTACTGCCCAACATACCCAAAATACGGTCTGAATCGCGTACCGACGAAACTTCCGGGTTGGTCACGATCAATGCTTCGTCTGCAAAGTGCATAGCCATCAATGCACCCGTTTCAATGCCCGCAGGAGAGTCGCAAATGATGTAGTCGAAGCCCATCCCAGCCAAATCGTTTAAAACCTTCTGAACGCCATCGTGGCTCAAAGCGTCTTTATCGCGTGTCTGCGATGCCGCGAGCACGAAAAGATTTTCACATTGCTTGTCTTTGATCAGTGCTTGGTTCAGGTTGGCTTCACCTTGAATCACATTGATGAAGTCATACACCACACGGCGCTCACAGCCCATGATCAAGTCCAGATTGCGCAGACCCACATCAAAATCAATCACAACGGTTTTAAAGCCACGAAGGGCCAAGCCTGTAGCGAAACTGGCGCTGGTGGTGGTTTTCCCCACACCCCCCTTACCGGAAGTCACAACAACTATTTTTGTCATGGGTGATAAGTCTTTCTGTGAAATTAAAAATTCGGATGAAAATTGTTTGAAGATCAGGCTTTCAGTGCTTGTATCACCAATTTTTCACCTTCTGGGCTGGGTTTCAAGCGAACATACGCTGCTTTACCCCAAATGTCGGTCGGTAATGCATTTTCACTGGTCCTGTAGACACCTGCAATGGAGAGTAATTCAGGCTCCATAGCTTGTGCAAATATCATGGCTTCACTGTTGCCTTTAGCGCCTGCAATGGCTTTTCCACGAAGCGCTGCATACACATGGATATTGCCATCGGCAATGACCTCAGCGCCTGGATTGACCATAGCCAGTACCACTAAATCACGGCCTTTTGCATACACCTGCTGACCCGATCGAAGCGGTTTATCAACCACCAATGCACCCAAAGAACCCGTTGGTGTTTCACGTGTCTTGACGGGAATGGGTGCAGCAGCAGAAGTTGCTTGGGGTGATGCAACAGCAACCGTTGTTTTCAAAATACGAGCGTATGTGGCGTCGATCAAGCCGGCATTTTTTCCTGCTTGCATGTGATATGTTGTGCCAGAGCGCAAGGCGATAGGATGCATTTGATGGGAACGTAACAGAGCCAACAATTGGTCAAAGTCAATGGGCTGATTTTTTTCATGTTCTGACAATCCAATCAGATCAATCACAACGGGTTCTTGGTCAAAAAAATCGGGCGTGTCTGCGAGTTGTTTTCTTAACTCGCGTTTCAATGTGTCGATATTGGAAGTTTTCAGCAACAAAGCAACCAGTGCCAGGTCAGCGCTCTTGATTTCATAACCGACAGATGTGCTTGGATCGGAAGCTGACAACATGTACCCAATAAACTTTGAAGATGCCAAATTTTACCAGCGACTGTTGTCCCTTCTTTATCTCTTATTCTTTTAAATAAAGATAGTAGTAGTAGATAAGGAATGCACTTCCCTGTGGACAAGGGCAATACTCTGTTATTTTTCAAGTACTTAACTGGTTTTGAATCTTGTGCAAGACAGTGTTTCGCTTTGTACCCGCAAAATGAACAACTTTTTATTTTTAGAGAAAGTTGTGGATAACTTGTTTTTTCAAGTCTATTTATCCACAAGCTTATACAAAAAATTTAAAATTTTGTGGCTTTTGATTTTTATACCAAATCAGCAATGATGAAATGCTTTTTTAAAGCATTTCAAAACTAATTGTTTCGAATCATGTTCTCATGGCCACCGGATTGCTTGTGTGCCATCTTGCCCATGATTTTGGTCGTATGTTGGTCAAATATTTTTTTCTGATCCTCTGTTAAAACGTTATAAAACGTTTTAGTGGCCTCTGCGCGTTTGTTCAATTCTGTATCACGTTGTGCCTTGAAGGCCATCATTTTGTCGATGCGTTCAGGTGTGGTCAGTCTGTCTATGTCTTCTAAAAACCGCTTGTCTTGGCGTGGCCCCGTTGGTTTCATGCTGTTGGCAAATGCAGCCCACTTGCTGTCTTGTTCGGGCAGGATTTTTAAAGTGGTTTTGAGCGCTTCCAAGTGTTGGGCATGACGAAGACCCTTCATATCCCGTATTTTTTGCATCAATCCTAGGTTGTGCATATGGCCCATATCTGCAGCTGGTATTTGGGACTCAGCGACAGGCGCACTTTGCGCAAAAGTATTCAAAGCAAGCAACAGACTGGCAGAAATCAGAATGTGATGGCGTTTCATGGTGTTCCTTTTCATGTTCAAAAACTTGAATTGAAGTTCAAGCTGATGACAAGTATCAGCAAACGATGTTTCTGCTTTTCATCTGTTGTGTATGCCTTTGTAAAGTTCAGGGAGTCAAAAGGCCATTTTGATAATCTTCAACAGCTTGCATCAGTTCTAAGCGTGTATTCATTACAAAAGGGCCATGTTGCGCAATCGGTTCGTTCAAGGGTTGCCCAGCAATCAGTAAGACTTGCGTGCCCGACTTGGCACGCAGCTGGACACGGTCACCCTTATTTTGCAAAATGCCCATGTGATGACATGCCACATTTTTCACTTCCCCATTCCGACCTATCACCTCGGTCGCGCCACGGTAGCTGTAAAGAAACGCATTGTGCTCAGGCTTAAGCGCTTGCTCAAAAAAGCCGTCTTGATTGAAATGAACGTCCAGATAAAGCGCTTGTGTGGGATAAAGCGCTGCTGAGCGGTTTATTGCGCCGCTTTTGCCGTGGCTATCGCCTGAAATCACACGCACCAAAACACCGTCAGCTGTTGTGAATTCTGGAATCTCATGGCTTTGAATATCGCGGTACCAAGGGGTGCACATTTTTTGATGCGCTGGCAAGTTCAACCACAACTGGAAACCTTCCATCACGCCAACTTCTTGTTCGGGCATTTCACTGTGAATCACGCCTTTGCCAGCTGTCATCCATTGCACGCCACCGTTTTGAAGCAAGCCCTCATGGCCTGCACTGTCTTTATGGCGCATTCGCCCGGCAATCATGTAGGTGACGGTCTCAAACCCTCGGTGGGGGTGGTCGGGGAATCCGCCGCCGTAATCGTTGGGGTCATCGCTGGCAAAGTTGTCTAACATCAAGAAAGGATCAAGCCTTTGTTGGAGGTCTTGCGTCAAGACGCGTGTGAGCTTGACGCCGGCGCCGTCTTGTGTCGCGCGGCCGATGACGACACGTTCAAGTTCGCGGTTGCTCTGTGTTGGCTTATCTATAAAGGATTGGTTCATGGTCGAATGATGCCTCAATGCGAATGCAAGAGTCAGAAAAGCAGCCGTCTCACTGTGATGAAGGCAACCGCACCGGTTGGTTTAGGCGCTTAAGTCGGACGCAGGTATCAGTCCTTGGCGTTCAGTTTGCGTAGTCGCTGTGCTCGCGTTCAAGTTTGCGCAACAATGCGGGCCAAACGAATTGCCCCCCGAGGCTATCGGTTTGAACTTTCATGGCATGGGCCACACCATTCAAAATGTGTGGATCTACATTCGTGAGCCCATTCGCTGTCACATTGCCTGCCAAGGCATCAACCTGGATGCGGCATGAGTTTTCGAATGTGTACATGGATAAAAATGCGTCAGCAATCGTCTTGCCTACGGTAAGCAAGCCGTGGTTGCGTAGCATCAAATAGTTGGCATGGCCCAGGTCAGCTTGCAGGCGTGTTTTTTCTTCGTCACGGATGGCGACACCCTCATACGCATGGTAGGCCAGTGAGGCCAATACAAAGGTGCTTTGCTGACTGATCGGGAGCACCCCATGTTGCTGGGCACTCACCGCCACGCCAGCGCGAGAATGGGTGTGCAGCACACAGCCGGCGTCTTCGCGTGCTTCGTGGATTGCACTGTGGATAACAAATCCTGCGGGGTTGACGGGAAAGGGATTGTCATCCAGTTTATTGCACTGCATGTCCACTTTGACCAAGCTGGAGGCCGTGATTTCGTCGAACATCAAACCATAAGGGTTGATCAAGAACTGATGGACTTCACCGGCCACGCTGTGCGGTAATTTGGCGCTGATGTGGGTGAATACCAAGTCGCTCCAGCCGTACAAGGCAACCAATCGATAGCACGCGGCCAGGTCGCAGCGCAATTGCCATTCATCCGCATGCACGCGGTCTTTGACGCTGGGAATAATCAAGTCCATAAATCAGCTCCTCGGGTTGGTTATCACATGTGAAAGTTCTTGTAATTACTCAAGCTTAATCTGGCGCTGTCAGCTTCTCCAGTCGCGCAAGGTACACCCGCGCAGAGTGACCGCCATCATCTTGTGCGCCGCACATGTCTTGTGACGCTTGCAATTGGGCGCACACCAACGGCCTTGTGTCTTGACCAAAGAGCATACAACGCAAGTCATCTGCCAACTGGATGCAACGCACACCCGCCGGTTTGCCTGAGGGCATTCCAGGGATGGGGGAACTTATGGAGGGCGCTGTACAGCAGGCGCCGCAACC
>CAMDKK010000041.1 GCA_945901045.1 Limnohabitans sp. Rim8 | reverse complement strand
CTACTCACAGCGGTAAAGTTACTCAGGCTGCCGCTGCTGGTGGTGATGTCACCCACCACAAAGTTGCTGGTCGCTTCACTGAAAGTGAACGTGATCGTTGCTGTCTCGCCCGTCTTCACCGCAGCCACGCTGCTGGTGATCGACAGCGTCGGGGCCGTGGTGTCCATGGTCGGGGCCGGCGAGTCGGGCGCAGAACTACGCCCTGCCGCAGCAGCAACCCCTACGCCCAGCCCGACAATACCTAGTACAACCAGCGGGTCAATGTCCGTAGTAGCAACGTCTGGGGTGACTGCTGCGCTGGCGGCCGCGCCCGCTGTGATGCCCGTCTCCGCTTGTGCCAGCAGCAGCGCGTCCGCACCTGCATACGCAAAGACCTGACCACCCAGATTGGTACCTTCATTCAATAAAGCGCCGGCAGCGCCCTGCGCGCTCGGCTGGTAGCCCTGTGCCAACTGCCCCGGCATAGCCGTCTCTATAGCCGCCTCGTTCACCTCCACTGGCGCTTGAATAAGAGTGCCCTCAAGCGTCAGCCGTATGCCCCCGGCGTCAACCTGCTTTGCATCCTCGCCCGAAGGCCTGGCAACCACGTCGTCCGTCAGTTGCTCTTCGGCGTCTTTTTTCTTGAGGTTCCCGTAGTGCTCACCCGCTTTGGCTTTGAATGCGTTGGCTTGGCCCGCCTTCATAGGCAGCGTCGCCTTGCCGGTAGGCAAAATAATCGAGGGATTCGGGATCGTCACGAATATAGAAGGTTTAGTCATGGGTTACTTTCTCAATGAATTTCTTGCTTTTGATACCTTTATTTCTACCTCTGACAGGTTATAAACCCGTACAACTTTGGACCTCCCGCAATCTGTTGAAAGTTGACACTTTCACCTCTGCTCCGCCCGCAACGCCGGCGGCCAACGGAGTCGAATAGATCGAGCTACATGCCAATCCAGTGGCATCACCCGCAGCAGCATGAATTCCAGATTGATCGCTACACCTAGATTAGCAGATTCAATATAACCGAGATCAGCATGTCGCTTGGAATTGGCGGCGACTTTGGAGTCGTGTGATTCATGATGTGAGCGCTTCTACCCTCCAAAAATCCCACTTCACCACGAACTTCAGTTCATCATGGTTCACAGCCCTTTTTGCCGGAATCCGGAAATTCAAGACTCGGAACTGAACCCGAAAAAGGCAGGAGGTTTTGAGGCTAACGGGTTTTGGGGGTGATTGGTCATGGGGTAGTCAGGGTGCAATCGGCATAGTCAACCCACAGAGCGACCTTCACACGGCCGTCTTGCCAGGGGAAATTTGCGCTGGCCACAGGTGGAGAAATTTGAAGCAACCATCGGGTGACCAGCAGGAACGATCGTCAACCGTGCAGCCAAGCCTGAACCTGGATCCCCACGGGTGCGCCCTTGCAGAGCTGCGACTGAACACACGAGCGTACTGGGGATCATCAGCGCTTTGGGTGATGTTCTTGGCCAGTCTCCGGACGAACTCCTCAAAACACCAGAACTTTTCTCATAGTCTTTGCTTGCATCATTCTGGGCTAAAGGTGACGTCAAAAAAACCCGGCCCTTTTTTTAGTCCCCCCCGGTGAGGGGCCCTTGCCTACCGTTGCTGGGCACGTGTGTGCTACGCAATCGTGAACCGTCTCGGATCCATCGGTTAGCCGTCGAATTTAGCAGTTGCCCGGGCCGGGTAAAGAATTCGCCGCCGCGGGCCCTCAACGGTTGGGCTTCTTTCCATCCCCCGGCATGACTCCAGCGCAACCTTCTTTCAGGACACCTCTGAATCTACGCCATCGCAGCCGTCGGGGCGGTTCGCATCGATCACCCAGTGGGGTCGTTAATGATATGTCTTTGGGTATGTAGAAACAAACAAGCGCCCGGAAGGCGCTTGTTTGCTAGCTGTCTGGCGGAAACGGAGGGATTCGAACCCTCGATGAGGCTCTACACCCCATACTCCCTTAGCAGGGGAGCACCTTCGGCCACTCGGTCACGTTTCCTGTGTTGCAAATTATAGCTCAGGCTTGGTCCAGGTCGAAGGCCTTGTGCAGGGCGCGCACGGCCAACTCCATGTATTTCTCGTCAATCACGACCGAGGTTTTAATCTCGGAGGTGGAAATCATTTGGATGTTGATGCCCTCTTCACTCAAAGAGCGAAACATTTTGCTGGCCACGCCCACGTGGCTGCGCATGCCAATGCCAACGATAGAGACTTTGCAAATTTTGGCGTCGCCCATGACTTCGGCAGCACCCAGTTTGGGCAGAACTTTTTCTTTGAGCAGGTCAAGGCTTTTGGCGTAGTCGTTGCGGTGCACCGTGAAGCTGAAGTCGGTCTTGCCGTCTTTACTCAGGTTTTGGATGATCATATCGACTTCGATGTTGGCATCGGCCACGGCGCCCAAAATTTGGTAGGCAATGCCGGGCTTGTCGGGCACGCCCACCACGGAAATTTTGGCTTCGTCGCGGTTGAACGCGATACCGGAAACAATGGCTTGTTCCATTTGTTCGTCTTCCTCAAAAGTGATCAATGTGCCCGATTTGGCTTCTTCGTGAATGTCGATGTCCCAAGGCGTGAAGCTCGAAAGCACGCGCATGGGCACTTTGTATTTGCCAGCAAATTCCACCGAGCGGATTTGCAAAACTTTGGAGCCCATGGAGGCCATCTCCATCATCTCCTCAAAGCTCACCGTGAGCAGGCGACGGGCTTCGGGCACCACCCGCGGGTCGGTGGTGTAAACACCGTCCACATCGGTGTAGATCAGGCACTCGTTGGCTTTCATGGCAGCAGCCACCGCAACGGCAGAAGTATCTGAGCCGCCCCGCCCTAGTGTGGTGATGTTGCCTGCCTCGTCCACCCCTTGAAAGCCGGTGACGATGACGACTTTACCGGCATGGAGGTCGGCGCGCACACGGGCGTCATCGATCGATTCAATCCTGGCCTTTGTATAGGCGTCGTTCGTCTTGATGGGCACTTGCCAACCGGCATAACTGACCGAGGGCATGCCTTCGGCTTGCAATGCAATGGCCAGCAAGGCACTGGAGGCCTGTTCGCCGGTGGCGGCCAAAGCGTCAAGCTCTCGGTGGTAAGCCGTGTCCATTTTGGAGGGGGCCAACTCTTTGGCCATGCCCAACAAGCGATTGGTTTCGCCACTCATGGCGCTGGGCACCACCACCATCTGATGGCCTGCACGCGCCCATTTGGCGACGCGTTTGGCCACATTGCGTATGCGCTCGGTGGACCCCATGGAGGTGCCGCCGTATTTATGTACGATCAAAGCCATTTTTTATATCTAGCTACAGCAAAACCAAATATTGTAGCGGTTGGAACGCCCTCAACAGCCGAGCAGATCAAGGCTGAGGCAGCCAATTGAGCGTCTCTGCAGATCGCTCCATATAGCCCGCACCCACTTTGAGGTGCAGTTGGTGCCCACGGGTCGTGCACGCCAGG
Source organism: Limnohabitans sp. Rim8 (assembly GCA_945901045.1). Classification (GTDB taxonomy): domain Bacteria; phylum Pseudomonadota; class Gammaproteobacteria; order Burkholderiales; family Burkholderiaceae_C; genus Limnohabitans_A. Next base: position 31,996 of record CAMDKK010000041.1, on the reverse strand, counting down.
ATTTGGGCTACCAAGGCCTCAAGCTGCGCAGCGCTGGGCGTGGTCCGGTGATGGTGCCGTAGCCAATAACGCAAGAGATTCACGCGCCGCGCTGGACTCATGGCTTGCAATGCAAGGATGCGGGGCGGCACGCCCGTCGCAAGCAAGTCCATTTGTGCCAATTCATTCAGGGCGTCTTGTGCCTCGGCACAATGACCCGCACTGCGCACCAAGGTGTCTCGCCAACCCGTGAACGTCGCCTCCAATGCCGGCAAAATTTGCGCACGAATCCGATTGCGTGTGAAGCGCACATCTTGGTTGCTGGGGTCCTCCACCCAAGCCACATCTTGTGCGATGAGCCAACTGCGTACATCCGGACCCGCTACGCCAAGCAAAGGACGATGCCAATTCAAGTTGTGCCGCTGCCAAGCTGCAGGCATGCTTGCCAAGCCTGGCAGGCCTGCACCACGGGACAAGGCCAGCAACAAGGTTTCTACCTGATCGTCAGCGTGCTGCGCAATGGCCATGTCCTTGACACCCGTCAGCACAGGATCAGATGCAACGGCTTTTGCCAAGGCGGCGTAGCGCGCAATGCGCGCCGCATCCTCCGGGCTCTGGCCTTGTGTCGGTTGCGCGTTAACGCCAACCACAACCAAGGGAACAGACCATTGCGCAGTCAGCGCAAGACAATGCGCTTCAAACTGTGTGGCTGCAGTTTGCAAACCATGGTTGATGTGAACTGCCCTGACCTGCCCCGGCCAGCGCTTGGCACACGCCACCAGCAAGGCGGTGGAGTCGGCGCCACCGCTGAGCGCGACAGCCATAGGCAAACCCGGCTGAAACGAAGCCAACGCTTGCGGCAGAGAAAGGGTCATAACCCAGAGCGCAGGCGCTGCTCTGCAGGCTTGTAGGGCCGATTATTTACCAACTTTGGTGTCTGTGAAACGGCCATAACTGTTCAGGCGCTCGTATCGGCGATCGATCAAGTCTTTTACTTTCAGATCCGCAACCTGTCGCCAAGCCTCGGCCAAAGCGCGCTTCAAAAAGGCCGCCATCTGGGCATGGTCGCGGTGCGCGCCGCCCACGGGTTCGCTGACTATTTTGTCGACCAAGTTCAAGGCCTTAAGACGGTGCGCAGTGATACCCAAGGCTTCTGCCGCCTCTTCGGCTTTGTCTGAAGTCTTCCACAAAATGGAGGCACAGCCTTCAGGGCTGATGACAGAGTAAACCGCGTACTGCAGCATCAGCACCGAGTCGCCGACCGAAATGGCCAAAGCACCGCCTGAGCCACCTTCGCCAATGATGGTGGTGATGATGGGCACTTCGAGTTGCGCCATTTCGAAAATATTGCGCCCAATCGCTTCGGACTGGCCGCGTTCTTCGGCATCAATACCGGGGTAAGCTCCAGGCGTATCGACAAAGGTGAATATCGGTAATTTGAATTTTTCTGCCGTCTTCATCAATCGCAAGGCTTTGCGGTAACCCTCGGGCTTGCACATGCCAAAGTTACGCAGAGTGCGCTCCTTGGTGTCGCGCCCCTTTTGATGGCCTATCACCATGCAGGCTTGACCATTAAAGCGTGCCAAACCGCCCACAATCGACAAATCGTCCGAGAAATGCCGGTCCCCGTGCATCTCCACGAAATCAGTGAAGATGTCGTTCACGTAGTCGAGCGTGTAAGGCCGCTCAGGATGGCGTGCAATCTTGGTGATCTGCCAAGGGGTCAAATCACCGTAAATGTCTTTGGTGAGTTGAAGACTTTTTTTGCTCAACTGGTCAATTTCTTCCGAAATATCAACAGCCGATTCGGTTTGCACATACCGTAACTCTTCAATCTTGGCTTCGAGTTCGGCAACAGGTTGCTCAAAATCGAGAAACATTCGTTTGGCCAAGGGGTACTCCTCTTTCTGTGCGCAGCCTTAGAAGGCTGCGCCATTCACAATTCAAGACGTGGTCGGTCAATACGCCACAGGAACGGGGTCAAGCGACCGCCAAATATACCAAGTTGCCACCGTGCAATAAGGCTGCCATGCTTGAGCCACCTCGCGCGCATCGCTGCGACTAACGGGTTCGCCCGAAAAATAGTTGCGGCTGATCCCATTGATCAAGCCGACATCGTCCAGCGGCAACACATTGGGACGCATCAGATAAAAAATCAAAAACATCTCGGCCGTCCAGCGGCCTATACCGCGGATCGCCACCAACTCCTCAATGATGGCGTCGTCTTCCATGGTGGCCCACTCAGACTCGGTCACCTGATTGGCGGAAAAATGCAGCGACAAGTCCACAATGTATTCCACCTTGCGGACCGACAATCCTGCCGCGCGCATATCGTCGACCTTGAGTTTGAGCACATTGGCCGGGGTGATTTTTTTGGGCAAAGCAGAAAACCGATCCCACACGGTTTGCGCCGCTTTAACCGAAATTTGCTGCCCCACAATGCTGCGCGCCAAGGTGACGAACGCGTCCCCACGCGACTGCAGGCAGGCATCACCAAACTGCGGGATCAAGCGCTTCATCACCCGGTCTTTTTTAACAAGGTGTTGGCACGCTTGCGCCCAATAATCGGGCGTGACTATGAGGGGCTCTAAAGCCTTCATTGCGCAGCCTCCCAAGCAGTGGCCGTGGCCAAGTCTTTCAGCACAATGCCCTGCGCCAGCAACTGATTGCGAATGCGATCGGCTTCGGCGAAATTTTTAGCCTGTTTAGCCAAGGCCCGGGCTTGGATTTGGAGCTGGATCGCGGCATCGTCCAGCATGCTGCCTGACTGCAAAAAGCTTTGCGGGTCAGCTTGCAACAAGCCCAACACCCCCCCCAGTGCTTTGAGCAACCCTGCCAAAGGGGAAGAATGACTGCGATTGACTTCACTGGCCAAATCAAACAACACCGCCACGGCTTCGGGTGTGCCAAAGTCCTCGTTCATGGCCGCCTTGAAACGGGCGGCAAACGGGTCGCCCCAATCGATGGTCACAGGCTCGGCGGTGACCCCTTGCAAAGCGGTGTACAGGCGTTTCAATGCGCCCCGTGCATCGTTCAAGTGAACGTCTGAATAATTCAAGGGGCTTCGGTAGTGACTGCGCACCACAAAAAACCGCACAGTTTCAGGATCAAATGCTTTGAGCACATCACGGATGGTGAAGAAATTGCCCAAACTCTTGGACATTTTTTCATTGTCGAGGTTGATGAAGCCGTTGTGCATCCACACCTTGGCCAAGGGTTTTCCGTGCGCGCCTTCGGACTGCGCGATCTCGTTTTCATGGTGCGGGAACTGCAAATCAGCGCCGCCACCATGAATATCAAAGCTTTCGCCCAACAACTCACAACTCATTGCAGAACATTCAATGTGCCAACCGGGGCGTCCAAAACCATACGGACTGGCCCACTTGACATCGTCGGGTTCAGCGGGTTTGGCTGACTTCCAAAGCACAAAGTCCAAAGGATCTTCTTTACCGCCTTCTTGGGTGTTCACGGCCACACGCTCACCCGCATTCAACTCGTCCAGCGATTTACCCGACAATTTGCCGTAACCCGAAAATTTACGCACCGCAAAGTTCACATCGCCATTGCCTGCCTGGTAAGCAAGGCCTTTTTGCTCCAAGGTGCCGATCAAGGACAGCATCTGCGGCACGTAATCGGTGGCGCGGGGTTCGAATTGAGGACGCTCAATGCCCAATGCGTCAGAGTCTTGGTGCAAAGCATCGATCATCCGGTCGGTCAAGCCGCGGATCGTCTCGCCGTTTTCAACCGCCCGCTTGATGATCTTGTCGTCAATGTCGGTCACGTTACGCACATAAGTGACCTGCAATCCACTGGCTTTAAGCCAACGTTGAACGACGTCAAACGCGATCATGGAACGCGCATGCCCCAAATGGCACAAGTCATACACCGTCATGCCGCACACGTACATGCGCACATGACCTGGTTCGGCAGGGGTGAAATCAACAATGTCACGCGAGAGCGTGTTGTAAATGCGCAAGCTCATGAAAACAAAAAAACCACTGACTAGGGATAAAAAATGCGACCTCTGCCATGAGGCAAGGCCAACCGGACCCATGCGGACAAGGTATCGCTCCGCCCTCCGCTACAATTTCCGTCAGTATAAGGCCCCGAACCGCGCAGACGGGGTTGATTTTTTTCATCCGCCTTGATCTGCCCATGGCCTGCACTGCGACCTCAACTGCCCTCATGGACCTCCACCTTGCGCTTCATGCTTTCACATTGAAGGCGGTACCCTTCATCGGATGGCGCGTGCTTCGCACTGGGTTTTTTGTATCCCTGCTGGTGCTGGTGGGGTCTTGGGCGAGAGCCGATGTGTATACCGAGGTGAACGATAAAATCACATCCGGTCAACTTCAATCAGCCCAAAGCATGATCACCCGTCACCTGGAAAAGCAAGCCAGCGACCCGCAGATGCGCCTGATGCAAAGCCAAATCCAAGCAGCCCAAGGACAAACCACTCTCGCCCAAGAAACACTGGAGGCTTTGACGCAAGAGTTTCCTGAACTGCCAGAGCCTTACAACAACTTGGCGGCGCTGTATGCCCAGCAAAACGCTTTTGAAAAAGCCCTGAATTCACTTGCCCAAGCCATTCGGGCCCGGCCGGATTACGCTTTGGCCTTGGAAAACATGGGCGATGTTCATGTGGCGCTGGCGCGTCAGTCTTACCTCAAGTCGAAGGCTTTACCATCGCAAAGCGCTCTGATCACATTGCGCTTGGACACCAAAATCAAACTTCTTGGCCCCGTGCTGCAACCCATTAAGCCCTGACCTGCCTTTGTCCATTATGAAAATCAAAACCCTTTGCCTGACAGCCCTCCTCTGCCTGACTGTGCTGCAATCCCCTGCCCAGTCTGAAGAAACAGCACGTGTCAAAATTGCCACTTCTGAAGGCGATATCGTGGCGGAGCTTTACCCCGCCAAAGCCCCTAAGACCGTGGCTAACTTTTTGCAATATGTCAAAGACAAGCACTATGACAACACAGTTTTTCACCGGGTGATCAGCAGCTTCATGGTCCAAGGCGGTGGTTACGACGCTCAATACAAAGAACGCAAAACGCGTCCTCCCGTTGTGCATGAAGGCCGTGAAAGCCTGACTGCCGGTCTGAAAAACCAAATCGGTACGCTGGCCATGGCCCGAACCAATGACCCCCAGTCGGCCACCGCACAATTTTTTATCAACGTGGCTGACAATGCTTTTTTGGACCCGACCCTGATCCCCGAGGGTGACCCGGTGAAACGCTTTGAATACCAAGGCCGTGTCCACGAGAACGTGCCCCGCGCCAATCTGCTCAATGCCCCCCAACATTTCGGCTACACCGTTTTTGGCAAAGTCGTTTCTGGCATGGACGTGGTTCAAAAAATCAAGTCCACGCCCACGGGTGCAGGCGGCCCCTTTCCCTCCGATGTTCCCAAAACGCCGGTCCTCATCAACTCCATCATTCTTTTAAAAACACCATGAGCAATCCTCAAGTCGAACTGCACATTGCAGAACTGGGCGTCATCACCATTGAACTGGACGCTGAAAACGCGCCCAAAAGCACCGCCAACTTTTTGAGCTATGTGGCCAAAGGTCATTACGACAACACGATTTTTCACCGTTTGATTCCCGGCTTCATGGTCCAGGGCGGTGGTTTTGAGCCTGGTATGACGCAAAAACCCAGCGACGCACCCATCGACAACGAAGCCAACAATGGCCTCAAAAACGACAACTACACGCTGGCCATGGCCCGAACACAATCCCCTCACTCGGCCACTGCGCAGTTTTTCATCAATGTGGCAGACAACGACTTTCTGAACCACACAGCGCCTTCGGCACAAGGTTGGGGTTACGCCGTGTTTGGCAAAGTCATCAAGGGCACCGACATCGTGGACCTGATCAAAGTCATGCCCACTGGCCGCAAAGGCTTTCATGACGATGTCCCCAAAGAAGATGTGATCCTCGAAAAAGCTGTTGTGATCTAAACGCACGCTTTGACATACGCCTTGACATGCGTCTTGACCATGCCGATGACCGTGCCACCCATCTCGCAGCTGCAAGCACCTGCGACTTGGCGTACGGTCGATTTGATTTCAGACCTGCATTTGCAAGCGAGTGAACCGGCCACCTTTGCGGCATGGCAAAGTTACTTGGCCGAGACACCCGCTGATGCGGTGCTGATTTTGGGAGATTTGTTCGAGGTCTGGGTAGGTGACGATGAAGTGCCTTCGTCCCCCTTCTTGCAGTCTTGCGCTCAGGTGCTTCGCGCCGCCGGGGAACGCTTGTATTTAGGTCTCATGCACGGCAACCGTGACTTTTTGATGGGCCCGGCTTTTGTAGGATCTTGTCATGCGCATTTCTTGCAAGACCCCACCCTGTTGAACTTGGGCACCTCGTCCTGGCTGCTCAGTCATGGCGATGCCTTGTGCACCGAAGACATTGAATACCAAGTCTTCCGCCAACAAGTGCGCTCACCTGACTGGATCAACAATTTCACCAGCAAGCCCTTGGCCGAGAGACAGGCCATGGCCAGAGGCCTGAGAGCCGAAAGCGAAGCACGCAAAGGCCATGCGATGACATACGCCGATGCAGATACGGCTTTGTGTCTGGCTTGGCTGGCACAAACCCCGTCACACCAGTTGATTCATGGTCACACCCACCAACCGGCAAACCATGTGCTTGCCGATGCAAGTCCCGACTGCATGGAGCGCATGGTGTTGAGTGACTGGGACTTGCAGGCCAAGCCACCGAGAGCGCAAGTGCTGAGGTTGAACGCCGGTGGACAACACCAGCGTATCAACCTGGTCTAATCTCAGCGCTTGAGCAACTGCTTGAGCACGTTTTGCAATCTGCGCGCAGAAGTACCATCGTGCGGGGCAGCCAACACAGCGGTCACATCCAGACGCCAAGTGTCCAGCGGACCTGGGTCGTTACGTTTGGTCAGCAATTGCAACTGCAAACCGCGGCGCTCATTCAGGTATTCGGCCGGTGTCGGCACTTCGGCTGCCATTTCCAAGCGCAACAACGCACCCTGAGCCGCGCCTTGGGGCGCTTGACTGACTGCCTGAGCCCAGGCAGTGCGCGCGGCTGCATTGACAGCTTTGCCAAACTCTTGCACTGAAGGCAAGACGTCAGCTTGACGGGTTTCCCAAGCCGACATCAAATTCCCTAAGGTTTCTCCGTGGGCTTGCGAGGCCAGTTTGCGCAGGGTCATCTCAGCATGCTCCAGCGCATCACGCTGCGCACGGAAGGCTGCATCACCCAAACGGGGGCCACGGTCAACGCGCTCGAAGCGATCACCGCGATCGCCGCGATCTGCGCGTTCGCCAAAACGATCACCTGGCCGACTGCCCTTATCAGACGGACGACCATCACGAGCACCTTCACGGCGGTCGCCAAACTTGCCACCACGGCCCGCAGGCGCTAGTTCGGTTTTCTTCTGGCCAGGTCGGTCGTCACCACGCACAGCCACCACCGGCCGGGCTGGTTTCGGGGGCGCGACTGGGGTAGCAGGCGCTTGAGCTGCTTGGGCCTCTTCAGCAGAATCAGGGCTGCCTTGGGCAGCAGCAGCCGGCTCTTGAGGGTCCGCAGCTGCCTCGCTTGGCGTGGAAACGACCGGTTCCGATTCAGACAGCGCCGCAACATCTGGGGCTGAAGTTTGTGGGGCTGAAGTTTGTGCGGCTGGCGTTGCAGCAGGAAGAGCGGTTGCGGCTTGCTCCGCTGCAACGGCGACGGCTTGACCGCGCAGGGCAGCATCCAGCGCCTGCATGGCTGCGCGAATTTTTTGCGCGTCGCCACTGGCGTTGGCCTCTTCAAGCGCGCGCGATGCATCCAATACGGCGCGGTCATGGGCACTCATTTGCGAGGCCACTTGCTCTCGCTCAACCGTCTTACGGTTAAATGCTTCGTCGATCGGATTGCGGAACGACTCCCACAGCTTTTGCTCCAGCTTGCGCTCTAAGGGCACCATTTGGGCTTCGATCTGCCAGCGTTGCTGCAAGGCCTTCACGGCATCGATACGCAATCCATCGGCGGCGCCCAAGACTTGGGCTTCACCGATCAACGCATTTCGCCGCTCGAGGCTGGCTTTTTGCGCGGTCTCTAAAGGCGCAGCCGCTTGGTGAATGGTCTTTTTCCACTGAGGTTGCAGCTCTGCAAAAGCCTTCTCACTCAGGTGACCTGCATTGCGCCAGCTGTCAGCGAATTGGTTCAGGCTGCGAATGTGCAACTTCCAGTCGGTGTTCTCGGCATGCGCCTGTCCCCAAGCCCGCAGCTCTTCTATCATCGCCAAACGGTGGCCACGGTGTTCAACGGCTTCTTGCTTGAGTTTGTCCAGCCATTCTTGAACAACTTTATAAGCCTCGTTGCAAGCCGCATCGAAGCGCTTCCAAAGCGCATGGTTTGGCATGCCGCCTTGGTCGGTTTGCTTCCATTGCTCACGCAATTGGCGCAGATTCTCTTGCATCTTTCGCCCACCCATGGCGGGCACTTTCTCGGGCTTGGGCGCAGGGGCTGCAGGGGCGGCAAGGGCGGCAAGGGCCGCAGGCTCCACAGTCTGTTGGGTGGAAACACTGCTGGTGACACTTTGAATCTCAGCGTCAGGCAGATCGGTCTGCGGTTCAGTCTCCTGATGTGCAGCGATTGAGGCTTGCGCTTGCGTGTCTGATGAGTCGTCTACCGTTTCAGGCAATACAAGGGGTTGAGGTTTGCGCAATACAACAGGTTTAAACAAAGCTTCAGCCTTGGCGACCAGTTCCTGGCGAAGTTGATCGGCACGCCAGCGTTGCCATCCTTCTAATTCGCCTGCAGCGGTCAAGGCAGCGTGGACCCGCGCATCCAAGGCGGTGTCCAAATGGCGGCCGTGCTCTTTCAAAACCAGACGCAAGGCATTGGCCGCACCCGCAGTCGCTTTGCCATGACCTTCAGTCACTTCGGTTTCAACCGCGGTCAAAACAGCCAGCACGGCTTGCGTGGCCGCCTCTCGCAGTACCTGACGCTCAGCGGGGTCCAGTTTGGCTTTGGCGTTTTTGCCCGGTTTTTCGGTCTCAGGCAGAGCCACTACGCTCTCAACCCGGAAACTACGTAACTCATCGGCCCACACTGGCACGGGTGGCAAAGGCGCAGCAGGGTCAGCATTGGCCGCAGTTGCTTGGTTCAAGGCGGCACTAAAAGCGTCCCAAACGCCCGTCAATTGACCCCGCGAGGCATCTAATAAAGCAGGGAACTTCATGTCCACGCTGGGCCATCCCGATTGGCTCGTCAGGTTTTGCGCTTGCTGTTGCCAATGCCTCACATCGGTTTGCAAGGCATCGCGCACTGCATGGGCTTCTTGCCAACTCTTGGTCGACAAAATCTCAATTCGCTGGGCCAACAAAACGGCCGCTTCTCGCTGGACCATCACTTGGTGCTGCAAGTCTTCGACTGTTTTCACCACTTCGGCCAACTGCACTTTCAAGCCCGCCAAGGGCTCGCGGGACAGGGGGGCGCCAGCTTTGGCTGCGTCGCGCTGCCAAGCCAAGGCATCGGCAATGTTCAGTCGCAAGCTGCCCAGCAAGGTCCGTGCACGGTCGGCCCACTCAGCGGCTAAGGCATCTTGTGCGCGGGCTCTTTTGATCTCGTCCAGTTTCTCTCTCAGAATCTTGGCTGCACCCTTGTCCCGTGAAGATAATTCTTTGAAGATGTCTTGCATTTGCTCCGGTGAAGGTTCCGTCAAAAGCCATTCGCGCAAGCGGGCAATGCGCTCGCCAGAAGTGGACGCGGTAAAAACACCGCCGGTCAGGGTATCCAAACCGGAGAGATCGAGAGTCTTAGAAGATGCTTGGGTCACTGTGTCAACACTGGAAAAGATAAACAGGCTGTATTTTCACCGTTATTTGGTCTGGTTTCAAAAACAGCGCTTGGATGGTGACGAAAGTCATCGATTTAGCTGCGTCAAAGCTTTCAGTTTCGGACCCGGTAAGACCTGACGTACAAATTAAAAAATCTAAAGACTGTTATTGACATATCAAATAAAATATTTAGATTCGACTAAAATCCGCGTTACTCGCGACTCCTCCGATCACGCTCCTGCGTGTAGGTTCGTCGTTTATCAACTCGGCGCTACCACCTTCCCCCAGTGATGCCCTTGGAACTCCTCATTTGATTTTACTCAGAACAACTTGGAATACCCTGCGCGTGATGGCACTCGATGCCCGAGAAGGCTTCGTTGAAATCACGCGCAATGGTTTTGCCTTGCTCGGTCTGCTAGTGATCGCGGCCGCATTGATGTTGTCGGCCCGACCCGAATTGCGCGTCACGGCCACCACGCATTTGTTGGCTTGGCTTGAAGCCCGTCAAATCACCAACACGTGGTCTCCAGCAAAAAGCTTCGCGGCCTTGGAGCGCACCACCGCTGGCGATCCTTTGGATTTGCCGGCCGAACAAGCTTCAGTGACCTATTGGTTGAGCCGAAAATACAACGTGTCACCAGAACCACTAAGCGTTCTCGTGGCTGAAGCCTTTCTTTTGGGAGAGCGGGCAAATATCGCCCCCACGCTCATACTGGCCATCATGGCGATCGAGTCGAACTTCAACCCCTTTGCGCAAAGCAGCGTGGGCGGCCAAGGTCTGATGCAAATCCTGCCCATGCAGCAAGCCCACAAGCTCGCTCAATTGGGTGGGCCCATGGCCACCTTTGACCCTTTGAGCAACTTGCGGCTTGGGGTCAGTTTGCTGCATGACTTGTCTGTCCAGAAAGGCTCGATTGATGCCGCTTTGATCGCCTACGCTGAAACCACCAAGAGCCGTGAAAGCAATTACCTTGAGCGCGTCTTGCAAGAAGAACAGCGATTGGCCCGCATCACCCAATCCTTACGGCAAGCCCGCACCCAGAGCGAAGAATCAAGAACCAAAATGCGGCCTGTTCGCTGGCAAGCGCCTGTCAGATCGGATTCAATTTCCCTTTAAAAGGGTCATTTTCGGGCTCGGGCTCGGTCTCGGATACACTTTGGGCGTGCGCGACTGGCGATAGGGCTGTGTCCAGGCCTCAGGGCCGCAACCAGCCTGACGTGGACCTTGACGACTCGCAGTGAGCGTCACATCACCACTGGGGAGCGCACAGCCGCCAAACGGTCCTTTCTGGACATTTTGGCCGGTCTTCAGCCGTTCGCCTGGGCAGCCCTTGTCAATTTTCATTGCCAAGGTTCCATTCATTTGAAGGACTGCCATGTACGACCGTAACATTTTGATTGAACAAACCGATCCCGAAATTTTCGCCGCCCTCCAAGCCGAAAACGCGCGCCAAGAGCACCACATTGAGCTGATCGCCAGCGAAAACTACGCTTCGCCCGCTGTGATGGCCGCCCAAGGCTCGCAGCTGACCAACAAATACGCCGAAGGCTACCCCGGCAAGCGCTACTACGGCGGCTGCGAATTCGTCGACGTAGCCGAGCAGCTGGCCATTGACCGCGTCAAACAAATCTTTGGCGCCGACTGCGCCAATGTGCAGCCGCACTGCGGCGCCTCGGCGAACGAGGCCGTATTTTTGGCTTTCTTGAAACCCGGCGACACCATCATGGGCATGAGCTTAGCCGAAGGCGGTCACTTGACGCACGGCATGCCGCTGAACATGTCGGGCAAATGGTTCAACGTGGTGAGCTATGGTCTGGACAAAAATGAAGCCATCGACTACGAAGCGATGGAAGCCAAAGCCCGCGAAACCAGGCCCAAGCTGATCATCGCTGGCGCATCGGCTTATTCGCTGCACATCGACTGGGCGCGCTTTGCCAAAGTGGCCAAAGAAATCGGCGCGATTTTCCTGGTCGACATGGCCCATTACGCGGGTCTGATCGCTGCGGGCGTCTACCCCAACCCCGTGCCGCACGCTGACGTGGTCACTTCGACCACCCACAAGAGTCTGCGCGGCCCTCGTGGTGGCATCATCTTGATGAAGGCCGAGCACGAAAAAGCCATCAACAGCGCCATCTTCCCCGGACTGCAAGGCGGCCCGCTGATGCACGTGATCGCCGCCAAGGCCATCGCCTTCAAAGAAGCACTCCAGCCGGAGTTCAAGGACTACCAGGCCCAAGTGATCAAAAACGCGCAAATCATGGCTGAGACTTTGACCCAACGCGGGCTGCGCATTGTGAGCGGTGGGACCCAAAGCCACGTCATGCTGGTCGACCTGCGCGAAAGCACAACTTGGCAGCATGGCATCACCGGCAAAGAAGCCGAAGCCGCTTTGGGCGCAGCCCACATGACGATCAATAAGAACGCGATCCCGAACGATCCCGAAAAGCCTTTCGTAACCAGCGGTGTGCGGATCGGCACCCCCGCCATGACCACCCGTGGTTTCAAGGATGAAGAAGCCCGCATCACCGCCCACCTGATCGCCGATGTGTTGGACAACCCGAAAGATGAGGCCAACATTGTTGCGGTGCGCGCCAAGGTCAACGCCTTGACCGCTCGTTTCCCGGTTTACAAGTGAGCTCTCAATGAAATGCCCCTTCTGCGGCCATAACGACACCCAAGTGGTGGAGACCCGTTTGGCCGAAGACGGGGACTTGATCCGTCGCCGCCGTCAATGCGGCAGTTGCGAAAAGCGCTTCACCACGTACGAGCGACCTGAAGTGAGCTTTCCTGCCATCGTTAAAAAGGACGGTCGGCGCAACGAATACGAACGCGTCAAACTGCGTGCCAGCTTGAACCTGGCCCTGCGCAAACGACCGGTCAGCACCGAGCAGGTGGACTCGGCGATCGAGCGCATCGAAGAAAAATTGCTCGGCTTTGCGCAACGCGAAATCGCCTCGAACAGATTGGGCGAGTGGGTCATGCGCGAATTGAAAAAACTCGACAAAGTTGCCTATGTGCGTTTTGCCAGTGTGTACCGCAGCTTTGAAGACATTGACGACTTCAAACTGCTGGTCGACGAAGTCAACAAATAAGCATCAAAGGCAAGTGGTGAGCGTGGCTTTCTCCAGCCTGGGCCTGCCCACCGCATTGATCACCAGTTTCCAGCCTTGTCCATGCTCATCAGAAGACCGACACAGTGTGATGGTTCCGGCCTGAAACGCGCCTGAGGTGGACAAACTGCGCCCGGTAGGGGCATATGACACGTAGCGGGCAACCGGACTGTTGCCTGAGGCCAACAAGTTCAATGGCAACGCCCCATGCGTCTGGAGCAGTAGCTCAGGTGCTGAACGTGTGGCATTGGCGTCGGCATCTTCAAAGACCAGCCACCCTTGATTCCAATCCCCCGTGCTGTGGCACTGAATGCCATCCCTGGAGACACATGCGGTCACACGTACGCCCCGCTTGAGGGCCTCACTGCGCGCCAAGAACAAGGAAGACAACAAATCTTCTGCTTGCGCTTGCAATTGGTATTTTTGCCACAAAGGCCTGAGGCTTCCTGCACCGAGGGTGATCAACACGGCCACCAGCAGCATGCCCATCATCAGCTCTATCAAGGTCAAACCCGCAAGACCAAAGCGTCTTTTTTTTTGCATCACATCCTCCCTGTCGTTTTTTCTATTAAGCCCCGTCAAAGCAGACTTGCCAAGTACGCCATCACGGCGCAAAATTTATAAAAACAGTCAGGGAGACCGCCATGCTTGCATTGGCCCTAAACAGTTGCGCGCAACGCAACCGCGGATTCACGTTGATCGAGTTGATGGTCGTGTTGGCCATCGTGGGGGTACTCGCGTCACTGGCCCTGCCCTCTTTTCAAAGCCAAATTCGCAAAGCCAGGCGAATCGATGCGCAAACGAGTTTGCAACGCATCCAACTTGAACAGGTGCGTTGGCGCTCCCACCACGACACCTACGCCCTCAACCTGAATGACCTGGGTCTCACCAGCAGTTCAGGACAAGCCTATTTCCAACTCAGCATTTCTGAAGCCACAAGCGATGGTTTCATTGCCATGGCCAGCGCCTTGGGCGACCAAGCCAATGACACCGATTGCCAGCGCATGCAACTGCGCCTGTTGAACACGGCCACTGTGTCCTTGACCAGCGGCAATGCAGCGCAAAACGATGCGCCTCGGTGCTGGAAACAATGATGCGGCGCATGCGCGGCGAGAGCATGGTCAGCCTGCTGATCGGCTTGGCGATGGGCCTCATGGTCATCAGCGCGGGTATCCACTTGTGGATGACAACGCTCAAAAGTCAACGCACCGCCTTGCAAGAAAGCCATCTGGCGCAAGACCTGCGCACCGCGATGGCTTGGATGGTGCAAGACATTCGGCGAGCGCAGTACGTGAACGGCGCTTGGCGCACACGGATCAAGTCCACTTGCAAAGATGACTTTTGCGGCGCAGCAGAGGACTTCAATGTCAGCGCCAACCAGATAGAGTTCAGCTGGGACCGCAATGACAACGGCAGCAAAGACAACAACGAATGCACCGGTTTCAAACTCAACTCCAATGCGCTGCAAGCCAAAACCGCCTGCGACCCTGCCGTCTGGAGTGCAATCACCGACGCGGCCAGCATCAAAGTCATGTCCTTGGAATTCACTTCCCGCTGCAGCTGGGTCCAGGGCAGCTTGCTTCGCCACATCACGGTCCAAATCACGGCGGCTTCACCCAATGACCCCCATACCCTCGTGACCCAAAAACAAAGCATCACTTTGCACAATGCCATTCCCGCTACAGCACTTGCCGGTGACTGCACATGAAAGTCCTTGCGCATGGTGCCATCACCTTGCTGATGGTGACCCTGCTTGTGCTGCTGGCCAGCATGGTGGGTTTGTTCACCGCCCGGTCCATACTGACTGAACGCTTGGGTGCCAACAACGGCGTGTGGGCCGCACAAGCACAGCAAACCGCAGAAGCAGCGCTGGAAACCGCCTTGGCGCAAATCGAGCTCAATTTCAATACCGTGCCCAACACGTTCTGGTCGACTCACGAGCCCCAACAATGTCTGAGTGCTTACACCGGTATCGAATGGCAATGCCGCACTTTGATCCTGGACACGGGCTGGGACACACAAGGCCACACACTGCAAGTGCGCGTCATGCGCGATGTCGTGCGTGCGCCTCATGTGGCCTTGGTCCATGCACAAGCCAAGCATGCAAGCAACCACAGCTTGGGCCAGGTACAGCAAAGCGTTTACCTGCCGACCGCAGGCCCGATTGGCGCAGCCAACCAAGCCACCCCATTGCTCACCCAGGGCTGCGTGAATGAAGCCATTGCCGGCAGCACGCGCTTTTGTCCACCTGGTGCCAACCAGACCGGATGCAGCGGCACTGGACTGAGCATCGGGACCGCCATTCAAACCCTTTATGCACCCGACCTGGATGGCAACGGCGTGATAACAACTTCAGAGCAGCAAGCCTGCCTGAAGGTCGACGCCAGCAGCTTGCAAGGCGGCACACTCGTCACGCCGTCCACCGCCACACCGGTGCCTAACCCTGCAACCTGTGACTCTGCAGTTTGGTCCTCCTTGTTTGGCCAAACCACACCGGCGCAGATTCAGGCCATCTCTGAAGCTCAAGCGCTCAAAGGTTTGAGCAGCCTGACACAACCTGCGCGAACCGTGTACTGGACAGACAGCCCGGCCGAGTGGTCGCAAAGTGTAGGCACAATCAGCGCCCCCGTGGTGCTGGTATTTTCTGCAGCGGCCTGCGCCAGCCGGTGCCCGCGCATCAGCCCCAGCGCACAAATTGTGGGCACGGTCTTTTTGGACACCCAATGCCAAGACAGCCGCGCCGCGCTTTGGCACAGCGGTTTGGTGAGCGGTCAAGTTGCTTTATCTTCGGGCCTGCCCAACTTGCAAGCGGGCAGTCAATTCATGTGGTTTGACAACCATCGCCAAGCCTTTGACTGGCCTTGGCCAGTCAACATCAACGCCACGCGTGTGCAACGGGTAAGCGGCAGCTGGAAGACTGGGGGATGATCAATTGGCAGCGCCTGTCCCAGCCCCCGCAAGGCTTCACCTTGATTGAGGCTCTGGTGGCTGCAGCCCTTTTAGGTTTGGGCATGATGGGCGCCATCAGCTTGGCCATGCACAGCCTGCAAGCGGCGGGGTCGAGCCGGCAACAAAGCACCGCCTTGACATTGGCGCAAAACACCATCGACTGTTTGCGCAGCGGCCCTGCGCTGTGTCCAGGCTCAGTGGCTCTGGCCTCATCAGGTCAAGCGCAAGAAAACCAAACTCTGAGTGGAACGACCTACCAAATCAACGGCGAGTTGTCTTCCACCAGCATGGCCAACCTGCAAGGCCTGCTAGTCACTGTGAAATGGCAGCCCACAGGCAGTTCCGCCACCTACAACCCCATGTCTCCAGGGTCTGGTCAGATTGAACTGCGAACAAGGTTGTCAACGATCCCGCTGTTTGCGGAGGCAACTAAACCGTAAGCTCAGAAGGCGGAAGGACAGATTGAAAATTACTTCTTGAAAAAGAACTCCCCAATCACTTGGTCATAGATGGCCGGCACTTGTTCATGCCCTATCGTTTTAGCCAAGTTAACGACCTCACTGCGGGTGTCTTTAAGAATTTTATCAATCGACACGGCTGGCTTTTGCATTTGCTTCACGAAAACGCGGGTAAAGACCCCATTCTTGCTTTTATCACTCGGCCCCAAACTGTCCAGGGCTTTTTGTCCTGAACCAGCAGAAAAAATAACCATTTGCCCTGTTGCGGCACTGGTGGGTGCCAGACCCCTCAGCGCCGAACCTAAATTACGCCCAACCACTTTAAAGGGATTGTCTCGGCAGGCATCAATCACAGCCAATGTGAACTTGGCTTTGCGTTCGGTCATCTCATCCAAAATACGTTGCAAAGCTACCGCTTCATCTCGTATCTGGGCTTCGCTCTCGCCGCTCACATCAACAGGAATCAAGTAATTAGCACTTCCTATTTGCACGCCATGGCCTGCAAAATAAAACGCAACCTCGTCGCCTCCTTCGACTTGGCTTGAAAAATTCCGAATAGCAGCGCGCATTTCGCGCTCAGAGGCATCCAACTTGAGTGTGACTTTGTATCCCACCTGCGCCAGATTGTCGGCAATAGTCTTGGCATCTTCAGCCGCAGTCGCCAGTGGCGAAACAAACTTGTATTTGTTATTGCCAATCACCAATGCTTTGCGATTGGCCATCAACTCTGGTTGCTGTCGGTTTTTTTCTGCCTCAGCCTGTAACCTAGCGACTTCAGCTAACAATCGCTGATTTTCAAGCGCTTGCTCGCGAGCCTTTTTTTCAAGATTAAGCCGTTCCACCTCAGCGATACGCAACAATTCTTTCTGTTTGGCTTCAGCAATTGCACGCTCTTGCTCGTCTTTGCGACGCTTGTCTTCTGCTAAACGTTTTTCTTCTCCCAACCTCATTTCGTCCTTGGCTTTTGCTTCTGCAGCTAAACGCAACTGCTCCTTCTGCTTGGCTTCAGCAATTGCACGCTCTTGTTCTTCTTTGCGGCGCTTATCTTCAACAGAACGTTTTTCTTCAGCCAGTCTCTGATCTTCTTTGGTTTTTGCTTCTGCAGCCAAACGCAACTGCTCCTTCTGCTTGGCCTCAGCAATCGCCCCCTCTTGTTCTTCTTTGCGGCGCTTGTCTTCCGCCAAACGCTTTTCTTCCGCTAGGCGCTTATCTTCAACCAACCTGAGCTCTTCTTTGGCTCGGACTCCTGCAGACAGGCGCAACGACTCCTTTTGCTTGGCTTCAGCAACCGCAAGTTCATGTCCTTCTTTATTGCGCTTTTCTTCGTCAACACGCCGCTCTTCAGCCAAGCGTTTTTCTTCTGTCAATTTTGGGTCTTCTTTGGCTATGGAATTTGCTGCCATATTCGTAGCGCCGGAGTTCACTGTCTGTATTGATAAGGCAACCAACGGCGGATTTATGCCATTGATGGGTGGGGTAAATGCAGAAATAGCGACGGGACGTTTTTGAAATACAGATGCATCCAATGCCTGAAAATACTCTTCAGACCACGCTTTAAATGATGTCATCCAAGCGTTGGCTTCACCATTACGAGCGGCTTGCTCTATTTGCTTGGCTGAAAAGCCGGACTTCGACGGACGTGCAAACACATCAACGTATACCCAATCGCCCCCCAATTCAAATAAAACGAAATAAGTTTTGGTGTAGCTCTCTTTCAGCAGAATTGGATCCGCAGAATAAAAACCTGGTTGAAGGTCTTGCCACCATTCGTCCCGACTGGAATTTGGCAAACTGGATGTCCAAAATTTTTGGCACTTTTGAAATTTTTGACTCAACTGGGTGCCGTGCAAAGAAAAGTCATACACAAATTTTTGAATATTGGCGCAATTTGAAGCCCATTTGGTACCGTGTATAACTGTTGCATAACGCACAACCAAATATGGGATTGCAGCCAGAGAGTCAAGATTTTTCAAGACTACATGTTTTGTAGTGCTGGTATTTATCTTCGGTTCTTCGCGTACACGTATAGCAGTGACCTCCCACTTTCCGGGTGGCAAAGGTATCTGGTAACCCATTTCTGTTGGAACGAATTCGGAATAGAAATCACCAACAAGTGGATTCACCAAAGGCGCGGCGGTCACTGGACAGGCCAGTACCAAGCCCAAAAAAAACATGAACCGCAACTTTACAAGAAGTCTCATGGTGATTAAATTTTCAGCCACTGAATCATCATCAGATCTTACTAGATGCTTATCCAAATTAAAAATACTCAGGTTCAAAATACAATCAGATGCATCCCTTTTAGTCCTAACCATGATCAATGCTCCATTACTTTCCCCAATGCAGAGGGCCATGGACCTGGCAACCCAAGCTCTGTGGTTGACCCCCCCCAATCCGCGGGTGGGTTGCGTGATCACATCGTCTCAGGGGCAGGTTCTGGGTGAGGGTCACACTCAGCAGGCAGGTGGCCCGCATGCCGAAATCATGGCCCTGCAACACGCCCAGACTCTAGGTCATTCGGTCCAAGGGGCCACAGCGCATGTGACGCTGGAGCCTTGTTCGCACCACGGCCGCACGGGTCCGTGCTGCGACGCTTTGGTGCAAGCGGGTATTGCCAAGGTGGTGGTGGCCGCCCAAGACCCCAACCCTTTGGTGGCCGGTCAAGGTATTGCACGACTGAAAGCGGCCGGCGTCGAAGTGACACTAGACCCTCAAGCGGCCCGGGCCTCCCGCGAATTGAATCTGGGCTTTTTCAGCCGCATGCAACGTCACAGACCTTGGGTGCGTCTGAAAATCGCGGCCTCGGTGGATGGCCAAACGGCCCTCGAAAACGGACAAAGTCAATGGATCACTGGCCCCGACGCCCGCGCCGACGGCCACGCTTGGCGTGCCCGCGCCTGCGCCGTGCTGACAGGCATTGGCACTGTGCTCGAAGACGACCCCTTGCTCAACACCCGTCTCGTGCAGGCCCCGCGCCAACCACATTTGGTCATTGTGGACAGCCGTCTGGAAACGCCATTAAGCGCCCAACTCTTCCAAGTTACTGCCCGTCAAGTCTGGATTTATGCTGCCGCGGACCACCCCGAAAAAAGGGCGGCACTCGAAACCCTTGGGGCCCATGTCAGCTTGCTTCCTGGCCCTGATGGCAAAGTCGATTTGGCCGCCATGCTGCGCGACCTGGCGCTGAGGGAAGTCAACGAGCTTCACGTCGAAGCCGGTCACAAACTCAACGGCTCTTTGGTGCGCGAGGGGCTGGTTGACGAATTTTTGATTTACCTGGCACCCAAGCTGATCGGCCAAGGCCGGGGCATGGCCCAATTTGGGCCACTGAGCAATCTGACGCAATCTCTTGCGTTGACTTTCGCAAACCATGCCATGATCGGCCCCGATTTGCGACTTTTGGCCCGCGTCACTGGACGCGACATCTTTTAATTCGGGGTTTTGTAGCGCTTGTTGCCATAACGCCCCCATTCCCTGCGAAAATACAAGTATGTTTACCGGAATCATCACCGGCGTGGGGCGCATCGCCGCCATTCACGACCTGGGCAGCTCTTTAGACCATGGCAAGCGTCTCACCATTGAGGCGCCGCCTGGCTACCTTGACGACGTGGGTCTGGGCGACAGCATCGCGCTGAACGGCGCCTGCATGACTGTGACGACCTTCACCCCCGCACAAAGTCAATTCACCATCGACATCTCGGCCGAGTCATTAGACAAAACCGCAGGCCTCGACCAAGCCGGTCCGATCAACCTCGAAAAAGCCCTGCGCGCCGGCGACCGTCTCGGCGGGCACATTGTGTCGGGCCACGTCGATGGCGTGGGCCACGTCAGCCACTTTGCCCAAGTAGGCGAGAGCTGGGAGTTGCGCATCTTGGCGCCACACGGCCTGGCCAAATACCTGGCCTATAAAGGCTCGATCACCATCAACGGCGTGAGCCTGACCGTGAACCAAGTCAGCGACCAGGCACAAGGCTGCGACATCAGCATCAACCTGATCCCGCACACAGTCCAAAACACCGCACTCGGCCACCTGCACAACGGCAGCCGGGTCAACCTCGAAATAGACACCGTCGCGCGGTATGTAGAACGCATGCTCAGCCAAGACAACCGCCCACAACAGGACAAAGCATGAGCGCCCCCGCAAACCTCTCACCCGTCGCCATCTCTCCGGTTGAAGACATCGTGGCCGACATGCGCGCGGGCCGAATGGTGATTTTGGTCGATGAAGAAGACCGTGAAAACGAAGGCGATTTGGTCTTGGCCTCTGACCACGTCACCCCCGAAGCCATCAACTTCATGGCCCGTTTTGGTCGTGGCCTGATTTGCCTGACCTTGACGCGTGAGCGCTGCGAATACCTCAAGCTCCCGCCCATGGCCACGCGCAATGGCACGGTTTACAGCACCGCCTTTACCGTGTCTATTGAAGCCGCCGAAGGCGTGACCACCGGCATCTCGGCGGCTGACCGCGCTAAAACCGTGCAAGCCGCTGTTGCCAAAAACAGCCTGCCCACCGACTTGGTTCAGCCCGGCCACATCTTTCCGCTGCAAGCGGTCGAAGGCGGCGTTTTGATGCGTGCTGGCCACACCGAAGCCGGTTGCGACCTGGCTGCCATGGCCGGTTGCAGTGCCTCGTCTGTGATCTGCGAAATCATGAAAGACGACGGCACCATGGCCCGTTTGCCCGATCTGCAAATCTTTGCAGCTGAGCACGGCCTGAAGATAGGCACCATTGCCGACCTGATCGAGCACCGCAGCCGCACTGAATCCTTGGTCCAAAAAGTCAGTACGCGCACCTTGCAAACAGCGCATGGCGAGTTCACAGCCCATGCGTTTCGCGACCAACCCAGCCAGGGCGTGCATTTAGCGCTGGTCAAAGGCAGCTGGGACCCTGACACCGAAGTGCCGGTGCGTGTGCACGAACCCCTGTCGGTCATGGACGCCTTAGAAGTTCACCGCGCCATGCACTCCTGGAACTTAGACACCAGCCTGCATTACATCAACGCCCAAGGCTGCGGCGTGGCCGTGTTGCTCAACTGCGGAGAATCGGCGGACCAATTGATGGCGCAGTTTGAAGGCCGCGCCCGCTCGGCCCAAGCGCCCGAGCGCGGCAAGATGGACCTGCGCACTTACGGCGTGGGGGCGCAAATTTTGCGCGAATGCGGCGTGCACAAAATGAAACTCATGGGCCAACCCCGCCGCATGCCCAGCATGACCGGCTACGGCCTCGAAATAACCGCCTACATTGCCAAGGAATAAACATGCAAAACGCCAACCAAGGTATCGCGCAGGAACTGGACGGTCAGTTCTTGCACATCGGCATTGTGCAGGCCCGTTTCAATGAAGACGTGACCAACGCATTGGCCGCGGCCTGCATCCAAGAACTGGAAGCTTTGGGCGTGAGCCACATCGACCACGTCACGGTGCCCGGTGCCCTCGAAGTGCCCTTGGCCTTGCAAGCCATGGCCGAGCGGGCCGAATACGATGCGCTGATTGCCTTAGGCTGCATTGTCCGCGGTGAAACCTACCACTTTGAGCTGGTCGCCAACGAATCGGGCGCAGGCGTGAGCCGGATCGGGCTGGACTACAACCTGCCCATTGCCAACGCCATCTTGACCACAGAAAATATGGAACAAGCCGTTGCCCGTCAAACCGACAAAGGCCGAGATGCAGCCCGTGTGGCCGTGGAAATGGCCATGTTGATGGAAGACCTGTCCGGCGATGCGGCCGACATTCTGGATGACGAGTTGACCGAAGGCCAAGCATGACCACGCCTGGCCTGACCAGCACCGGTGTGCGCAAGGCCTCGGCCAAATCGGCCCGCAGTCGTTCACGAGAATTTGCCCTGCAAGCCCTTTACCAAAGCTTGGTGGGCCGCAATGAAACCGCCGACATCGATCTGTTCACACGCGATTTGGCAGGCTTTCACAAAGCCGACTCGGCCCATTACGACGCGCTGCTTTACGGCTGTACCGAACAAGCCGCCGATCTGGACAAACTGATCGGGCCTCTGCTGGACCGCAAGTTTGCCGAAATCTCTCCCGTAGAGCACGCCACCATGTGGATTGGCGTGTACGAGATGAAACATTGCCCTGATGTGCCTTGGCGCGTCGTGCTCAATGAATGCATTGAGCTGGCCAAAGAATTTGGTGGCACCGATGGGCACAAATATGTCAATGCCGTACTCGGCGGATTGGCGCCCCAATTGCGACCGCACGAAGTGGACGCGGACCGCAAAGCAGGTCGCGCACGCATCTGACGCCCATGCGCATTTCTGACCGTGCCCAGCGCATCGAACCCTTTTATGTGATGGAGGTGGCCAAAGCCGCACAGGCTTTGGCGAGCCAAGTCGCCCATACCGATCGGCCGATGATTTTCCTGAACATCGGAGAGCCCGACTTCACGGCACCCGCCTTGGTGCAAGCCGCCGCCAGCAGTGCCATTGAAAGTGGTGCAACGCAATACACCCAGGCCTTGGGTATGCAGCCCTTGCGTGAACGCATCAGCTCTTGGTACGCCGCACGCTTTCAGGTGCCTGTGCCTGCCAGCCGCATCGTGGTGACGGCTGGCGCCTCGGCTGCACTTCAATTGGCCTGTTTGGCCCTGATCAACCGCGACGATGAAATCCTCACACCCGACCCGAGCTACCCTTGCAACCGGCATTTTGTGAGCGCCGCGGATGGCACGGCCGTGTTACTCCCCACCACCGCAGCCGAGCGCTTTCAACTCACCGCCGACAAAGTGGCCGCCGCATGGACTGAAAAGACCCGTGGCGTATTGCTGGCCTCGCCGTCCAATCCCACCGGCACGTCCATCCACCCCGACGAACTCCGCCGCATCCACCGCGTGGTGCAGGCCAGAGGCGGCATCACCCTTGTCGATGAAATCTATCTCGGCCTGAGCCATGACGATGCCTACGGCCACAGCGCGCTGGCGATCAGCGACGACATCATCAGCATCAACAGCTTCAGCAAATACTTCAACATGACCGGCTGGCGCTTGGGCTGGTTGGTGGTGCCAGAATCTGTGGTGCCAGTGATTGAGCGCTTGGCACAGAACCTGTTTATCTGCCCCAGCACCATCGCACAACATGCTGCACTGGCCTGTTTTGAGCCTGAAATGCTGGCCATTTATGAACAACGCCGCGCCGAGTTCAAAGCCCGCCGCGACTTTTTTATACCCGCCTTGAATGAACTGGGCCTGAGCGTCCCCGTCATGCCTGACGGCGCTTTCTATGCCTGGGCCGACTGCACAGCCCTGTGCCAACGACTGGGCCTCAAAGACAGTTGGGACTTTGCCTTTGCCGCCATGCACCAAGCCCATGTGGCCATCACACCAGGGCGCGACTTTGGCCAAGCCGAAACCGCTCAATTTGTGCGATTTTCAACAGCCAGTTCGATGGGCGAATTGCAAACCGCCATCGCGCGATTACGTCACTGGCTGAACTGATGGGTGAGCTGATGCCTGATCTGAACATCGCCTTTCAATTCCCGATCCGGATTTACTGGGAAGACACGGACGCAGGCGGCATCGTGTTCTACGCCAACTACCTCAAATTTTTTGAGCGCGCCCGCACCGAATGGCTGCGCTCGCTGGGCATTGAACAACAAGCCCTCAAAAGCGAAGTCGGTGGCATGTTTGTGGTCAGCGAGACCCACCTCAAATACCACCGCCCCGCCCAACTCGACAACCTGCTGACCGTCACCGCCGAACTGGCCGAAGCCGGCCGTGCCACACTCACACTGCGCCAGCAAGCCTTGCTCGAAATCCCGGGCCTTGCACCGCAGTTGCTGGCAGAAGGTACGATCCGTATCGGATGGGTCAACAGCCACACACTCAAACCCGGCCGCATTCCAGCCACGATTTTGAAAGCACTCCAGCCATGAACCAAGACATGTCCATTGTTTCCCTGGTCTTGCACGCCAGCTTTGTGGTGCAGGTGGTGATCGTGATTTTGCTTACCATCTCCATCGCCAGTTGGTCGGCCATCATCCGCAAACTCATGGCAATCAAACGCATCAAAGAACTCAACGAAGAGTTTGAGCGGGTGTTTTGGTCAGGCACTAGTTTGAACGAGTTGTTCGCCGGCGCCAACCAAAACGTCAAGCTGTCTGGCCCGATGGAGCGCATTTTTGCCAGCGGCATGCGCGAATACCAAAAACTGCGCGAACGCCGTATTTCTGATGCAGCCACCTTGCTTGACGGCGCTCGCCGTGCCATGCGCGCCAGCCTGCAGCGTGAAATGGACATGGCCGAATCGCAGTTGGCATTTTTGGCCACCGTAGGCTCCATCTCGCCCTACATCGGCTTGTTTGGAACCGTCTGGGGCATCATGCACGCCTTTACGGGTCTGGCCAATTTGCAACAAGTGACCTTGGCCAGCGTCGCCCCCGGCATTGCCGAAGCTTTGGTGGCCACCGCCATCGGTTTGTTCTCGGCCATTCCGGCCGTGATCAGCTACAACCGTTTTGCCCATGATGTAGACCGCATCGCCATCAAGCTGGAAACCTTCATCGAAGAGTTTTCCAATATTTTGCAGCGCAATCTGGGTGCGCAGTCCACCTCTTCGGCCTCAGGCCATTGACAGGAGGCACGCATGGCATCCCTCAGTTCACGCGGCAGAGGTCGCCGCACCATCAACGAAATCAACATGGTGCCCTTCATCGATGTGATGCTGGTGCTGTTGATTATTTTCATGGTCACCGCACCCATGATCACCCCCAGCATGATCGACTTGCCCAGTGTGGGCAAAGCCGCCAAACAACCTGACAAAGTGGTTCAAGTCGTGATCCAAAAAGACGACCGCATTGAGTTGGTGAGTGAGGGCAGCACCCGCAAACAATCTTTAGCTACGATTGCCGGTGCCGTGAAAGCATCGATTGCCAATGGCAATGAGCCCGGCAATGCGGCCGTGGTCATCAGTGCGGACCGCAACGTAAAATACGAATCTGTGGTCAAAGTCATGGACACACTGCAACGCGCTGGCGTGCAACGGGTGGGCCTGTCGGTTCAACTGGCCCCTTGAATCCCCTTTGAACGTCCCCCTGAACGCCCTCTGATTGCCTTCATGCAAGACAAACAACGCAACAGCTTTCAACCGCCCAAACCCGGCGGTAGGGGGCGATCTTTTGCGTTGGCTTTGTTGGCGCACGCCCTGCTACTGGCCGCTCTGACCTGGGGCATTGACTGGAAAACCAAGCCCGACAACAGCCTGTCCGTCAGCGCAGAATTGTGGTCCGCTGTACCGCGCGAGGCCGCACCCCGTTTGCAAGAGCCCGCAGAGACTGCACCGACGCCCGAGCAAAAACCTGAGCCTCCGCCTCAAGCAAAGCCCGAACCTCAAGTTGCGCCCAAGCCAGAACCCCAGCCGCAACCACTGCCGCCCAAGCCAGTAGCCAAGCCCGAGCCTGAACGGCAAGACGCTGAGATTGCATTGAAAAAAGAAAAAAATGAACGCGAGAAAAAACAACGTGAAGACAAACTGCGTCAAGAAAAGCTGCGCGAAGAAAAAGCCAAAGAGCTGAAAGAAAAAGAACAAAAAGCCAAGGCTGAAAAACTCAAAGAAGAAGACAAAGAACGCGAAAAGAAAAAGCTTGCAGAAAAAGCCAAACAGTCTGAACAGAAAAAACGCGCCGAAGCCACAGCCCTTAAAGAAGCGCAAGAAAAAGAAAAAGAAGAAGAAGAAGAAAAACAGGCAGAAGCCGATCGACAAACCAACATCCGCCGCATTAAAAGCTTGGCCGGTGCCTCGGGCGATGACAATGCCAAAGGCAGTGCCCCAAAAGCCTCAGGGCCATCTGCCAGCTATGCGGGGCGGATTCGTGCGCGCATCAAACCCAACATCGCCTTCAATGACGATGTTGACGGCAATCCCAAAGCCGAGGTCGAAGTGCGCGTGGGCACCGACGGCACCATTCTCAGTCGCAAACTTATTCAAGCCAGTGGCAACAAGGCTTGGGACGAAGCGGTACTCAAAGCGATCGACAAAACCGGCACCCTGCCTCGGGACACCGATGGGCAAGTTCAACCGGTGATGGTGATCAGTTTCAGGCCGAAAGACTGAACCTGACTCAGCTCACTCGTAGGCAATGTCCGCCTTGCCGCCATCGGCTTGCGCGATCCAACCGGCCAATGCCGCATCTGTCGGGAAAAATTTAGCCTGCTCGCCCAGTTGAACTTCGGCCGTTGCGCCCAAGCCCTCTCCCTCGCCAACGCCATGCCCTTGTCGCGACAAGCTCAGGCGAACCGCTAAGCCGCGAATCAATTCACCTTGGTCGGTCATTACCCGTTGCGCGGGAAACTCTTTGACCAAGCGGGCAATCTCAGGCGCACGGCCATTCACCGCCACGCGCAGGAATTTGCCAAAACGACAGCGTGCGGTCGGCAGGTCCCAAATTTGTTCCATCTTGAGTCGAAAGCCACCCGCAAACCGGTCGGCCTGCATTTTGGCCATGACGATCACGAGCTCATCGTCTTTGAGAATATGCCTGGTGCTGTTGATCAAGTTTTCGTCAGCGGTTGCTTCCATGACAGCCGATTTGTCATCGAGTTTGAAAATCGCCACTTTGCCGCGTTGACCATTGATGATGCGAATGTCACTGACGATGCCCGCCAACAATTGCGGCTCACGGCTGTCGATCAAGTCGTCAATTTTGCGGCGCGCAAACTGGCGCACTTCGCGCTCGACCGCATCAAACAAATGACCTGAAAGATAAAAACCAACAGCAGTTTTCTCAAAAGTCAAACGCTCTTTGATGCCCCAAGGCACCATCTCAACCAAGTCGGGCTCTTGGGTGCTGGAGCCATGGTCATCGTCACCCATCATGTCGAACAAGCCGCCTTGATTGACGTTGGCTAAAGAGGCCGAGGAAAACTCGAAAGCCCGGTCGATAGAGGCCGACAAGGATGCGCGGTTCATGTGCAAAGAATCAAATGCGCCGGCTTTGATCAAAGCCTCCACCGTGCGTTTGTTCAAGCGGCTGCGGTCTACGCGGAGGCAAAAATCGAACAAACTTTTGAACGGTCCGCCCTCTTTGCGGGCTTTGACGATGGCGTCAATCGCTTGCTGACCGGTGCCCTTGATGGCCCCCAAACCGTAGCGAATGACTTTGTCTGAAACGGGCTCAAAACGATGTCGACCCCGATTCACATCTGGTGGATCGAAGCTCAAGCCAAACTTCAAAGCATCTTCGTAAAGGACCTTGAGCTTGTCGGTGTCGTCCATTTCCACCGTCATGTTGGCGCAGAAAAACTCGGCGGTGTAATGCACCTTGAGCCAACCGGTGTGATAGGCCAACAAAGAGTAAGCGGCAGCGTGAGACTTGTTGAAGCCATAGCCCGCAAATCTCTCCATCAGGTCAAAGACTTCGTCAGCCTTGTCCTGCGCGAAGCTGTGTGTGGCCAGTGCCCCTGCGCGGAAATTTTCGCGGTGCTCGGCCATTTCTTCGGCCTTTTTCTTGCCCATGGCGCGGCGCAACAAGTCTGCGCCACCGAGCGAGTAGCCGCCCAAGATCTGCGCCATCTGCATCACCTGCTCTTGGTAGACCATGATGCCGTAGGTCTCGGCAAGCATGTTGGCCACCGCGGGGTGCGGGTACTGCACTTCTTCGCGGCCGTGTTTGCGGGCCACAAAGCTCGGGATCAAGTCCATTGGGCCTGGACGGTACAAGGCGTTCAGGGCAATCAGATCTTCCAGGCGGTTGGGCCGTGCATCGCGCAACATGCCTTGCATACCGCGACTTTCAAACTGGAACACGGCTTCGGTTTTGCCATCGGCAAACAATTTGTAGGTAGCGGCATCGTCCAGCACAATATCTTCGTAAGCGAAGTGCTCTTGGCCTTTGTGCCGAGAGACAATGAACTCGCGGGCAATCTCCAAAATAGTGAGTGTGGCCAGACCCAAAAAGTCAAACTTGACCAAGCCAATCGATTCAACATCGTCTTTGTCGTATTGGCTCACAGCCGAGGTGCTGCCCGGTTGTTGGTACAAAGCACAAAAGTCAGTCAGCTTGCCCGGTGCAATCAGCACGCCACCCGCATGCATGCCAACGTTGCGGGTCAAGCCTTCGAGCTTTTGCGCCAACTCCAAGAGGGTTTTAACGTCGTCCTCTTTGGCCAAACGCTCGGCCAAAATCGGCTCGGCCTCGATGGCCCCGGCAATGGTGATGTGCTGCCCCGGCTTGTTGGGTATGAGTTTGCTGATGCCGTCACAAAAGGTGTAGCTCATGTCGAGGACACGGCCCACATCGCGGATCGCCGCCCGGGCGGCCATGGTGCCAAAGGTCACAATCTGGCTGACCGCATCGCGGCCGTATTTGTCTTTGACGTATTCGATCACGCGGTCGCGATTGGCTTGACAAAAGTCAATGTCAAAGTCGGGCATGGACACCCGCTCAGGATTCAAAAATCGCTCGAACAGCAAGTTGTATTGCAGTGGGTCCAAGTCGGTGATTTTCAGTGCATACGCGACCAAAGAACCTGCACCCGAACCTCGGCCCGGCCCCACCGGGCACCCATGGGTTTTGGCCCATTGAATGAAGTCGCCCACAATCAAAAAGTAGCCCGGAAAACCCATGTTCAAAATCGTATTGAGCTCGAACGACAAGCGATCAGCGTAGCGATGCCGCTGTGCATTGCGCAGAGCTTCATCGGGATAAAGATGGCGCAAACGCGCTTCAAGCCCTTCTTGCGACACGTGGCGGAAATAGTCTTCGACCGACATGACCACGCCATCGACGGCTGGAATCGGGAAGTTAGGCAACTGCGGCTTGCCCATCACGAGCGTCAGGTTGCAACGTTTGGCCACTTCGAGGGTATTGGCCAAGGCGCTGGGCACATCGGCAAACAAGGCGCACATTTGCGCCACTGTTTTGAAATACTGGTCGCTGGTGAATTTGCGAACTCGCCGCTGGTTGCCTAAAATTTCTCCCTCAGAAATACAAACCCGCGCCTCGTGGGCTTCGTAATCGTCTTCTTGCAAAAACTGCACGGGATGGGTGGCCACGACTGGCAGATTCAAGCGTGCAGCCAAGCGCACAGCGCCCGCAACCTGCACCGCGTCTTCGGGTCGGCCTGCGCGTTGTAACTCCAGATAAAACCGGTGCGTGAAGATCGAAGCCAATTGCAACGCGACTTCGGCGGCGCGGGATTCGTCGCCCTGCACCAAGGCCTGCCCTACAGGTCCGGCCTGGGCACCTGACAGCAATATCAGACCCTCAGACAACTCCTTGAGCCACGCCAACTTGACCACGGCTTGCGCCTTAACGACGTTTTGCGTCCAGGCCCGTGCCAGCATTTCAGACAAGTTCAAATAGCCTTGAGTGCTCTGCACCAACAAAAGCACGCGCGAAGTAGAGCTCAGCTCAGCGCCTAAACCTTCAAGAAAGATCTCGGCGCCAATCAGCGGCTGCACACCTTGGCCTCGGGCCTCTTTGTAGAACTTGATCGCACCAAACAGGTTGCTCAAATCGGTGATGGCCAAGGCAGGCAAACCGTCTGCGGCGGCAGTCTTGACCACCTCGTCAATGCGGCAGGTGGAATCGACCACAGAAAATTCGGAATGGAGGCGAAGATGGGCAAACATAGGCTCATTGTAGAAGCGCGTATCGGGATTGTGCTCACCTTGGCGCGTAGTTTTCTACAATAGCGCCTGTGAACGATATTCTCAATATTTCTACTTACAAATTCGTCCCCTTGGCCGACACACTGGCCTTGCGGGACACTTTGTCTGAGCGTGCTTTGGCTTTGAACCTGAAAGGCACTATTTTGTTAGCCGAAGAAGGCATCAATCTGTTTTTGGCCGGTCCCGCGCAAGCTGTGCGCAACTTCATCAGCCAATTGCAAACCGATGAACGGTTTGCCGATATTGACCCCAAAGAAAGCTGGTCGGCGAGCCAGCCCTTTCGCAAAATGCTGGTCAAGATCAAGGGCGAGATCATCCGGATGAACCACCCCGCCATTCAGCCCGCGCAAGGGCGAGCCCCCGCCATCGACGCACAAACCGTCAAACGCTGGCTCGACCAAGGGCATGACGATCTGGGCCGCCCCGTGGTCACCCTGGACACACGCAACACCTACGAGGTGGACGAAGGCACGTTTGCCGGCGCAATTGACTGGCGCCTGAACAAGTTCACCGAGTTCCCAGACGCCTTGCAGGCGCACAAGTCCGAGTTGGCAGACAAAACCGTGATCAGTTTTTGCACCGGTGGCATTCGCTGCGAAAAAGCGGCCATTTACATGCGCGAGTCCGGCCTGCCCCATGTGTACCAGCTCGAAGGCGGGATCTTGAAATATTTTGAAGAAACTGGTGGCACCCACTACGAGGGCGGCTGCTTTGTGTTTGATGAACGCCGCGCTCTGGCGGCTGACTTGCGCACGGTGGGGATGGGCCCGAGCTGATGTGTCAAAAGCGCTCGTCGCGCAACACATGCAAAACGTCAGAACGAAATTCGCGCCCGAACAAAATGAGCACCACCAAAGCGGTTGCGGCGATCAGCGCAAGAGGAGACAGAAACCAGGCCATCGCAGCAAATGAAAAATAATAAGCGCGCAAGCCGTCGTTGAAGGTTTCAGCCGCTGCGCCGACCAGGGCGCCCGCCCTGTCAGCGATCTTTTTCCGGTCATGCAATCCGTCGTCGAACTCTTTGGCTGGGGGCATAGCACCTATCACCAAGGCCACAAACGTGTATTGCCGCATCGACCACGAAAAGCGGAAAAATGCATACACAAAAATGCCAAGCAAAACCAGGATCTTGAACTCGAACACAAACATGGGTGTTTGCGTGACAAAGGGGATGTCCCGCACCAGCTCGGCGGCTTTGTCGGTGGTGCCCATCAGAGCCAGCAAGCCGCCAATGATGATGATCGTGGTGGAAGAAAAGAACGACGGCGTTTGGGACAGGTTTTGTGTGATCAAGCCGTCCAGCATGCGCGGATCACGGGCCGTCGCTTGCAGCATCCACAAGGCGCGGTAGCGGTTGGTGGTGGCGATCAATGAGCGCTCGTGCCGGCCCCAGTATTTGGCAAACAGCGCATAACCGATCCACATGGCAAAAAAAAAGCCCATGGCCAACCAATCGACCAGGGGCAGCAAACTGATGATTTTCATGCCCCCATGGTACCAACAAGCGGTAGGCTGGGGGCATTCGTCCCAGGGAGGGACCCTTCAATTAACCGCGCAATTTTCAACCGCGCAATTTGGCTGCCACTGCTGCAACGCGCTCGCCATAGGCTTTGCCTGTGTCCAAGTCACTTTGCGGAATGTCTTCGGCCGGGCTGGTCGCGCCGACTTGCGCCATCAAGCCGGAGTTAGAACCCAGGCGGTTCTGGGTGCCGTCGTTCATGGCGGGCTGACCCACCCAGACCATGGCTTGCTGCATGGCCAAGGTGATGAAGTATTGGAGGGTGGACAATTTGTCACCGCTGGGGCTGGCAGAGATGGTAAAACCACCAGCGACTTTGTCTTTCCAAGCACTGGTGAACCAGCGCTTGGAGCTGGCGTCGGCAAATTTTTTGAACTGCCAAGAAGCCATGCCCATGTAAGTAGGCGAGCCGAAGATGATGGCATCCGCTGCGTCCAACGCTGCCCAGTCGGCATCGGTGATGTTGCCGTCAGCATCGATGGCAATGATTTGCGCATTGGCGCCTTGCGCCACAAACTGAGCCACACGTTGGGTATGACCGTAGCCTGAGTGGTAAAT
>CAMDKK010000040.1 GCA_945901045.1 Limnohabitans sp. Rim8 | reverse complement strand
TGTTAGCTATAAAAGCTAAGTTCCGTAGAACTTGGCAATCACTATCAAACGCCCACGCTTATCGGCTGTATTTTGTTAACGATCTTGATGTCTCAAACAAGGCCTAAACCCCGTCCTTAACCTGCTCTCGCTGCGATCAGCGAAGCCTTGTAGTATACATCGGTTTTTTGCTTCAAGTCAACTTATTTGAAATAATTTCTTTATTTTGAATAAGCGCTCATTTTGCAATCCACTTGCTTTGCTGCACTTACCTGAAGAAGGTAATTTACAGCGAAGCCTCGCAGTATACATCGATTTCTTGGATTTTGTCAAATTAAGCTGGAAACTTTTACGCTTTCTCAACCACTTAACGACTTCACATTTCCTCGTCTTTGCTGCTCTTGTCAAAACAAGCTTTTTTCAGCGCAGCCTCGCATTATGCCACAGGCTTTTCGACCAGGGCTTTTCTTTGTGCGAAAGGGGGGGCCAACTCCGGCATTGAATCACTTCGAAGAGATCGTCTGTGTCAAGAGGATAATCCCGCCACTATGGCTTTACTCACTTTAATGAACGCATCCTTGGCTTTTGGCCATGTTGCCCTGCTTGACCATGCTGACTTCGCGCTCGAGAGCGTTGAACGTGTGGGCCTCATTGGCCGCAATGGCGCAGGCAAATCTTCACTTTTGAAAATACTCGGAGGAATGGAAAACACCGATGACGGCAACTTGCATGTCCAACAGGGCATCCGCATTGCTTATGTTGCACAAGAGCCCATTCTCATTGGCGATGACACTATTTTTGAATCCGTTCAGCGCGGCTTGGGTCCTTTGCTGGCCTTGCTTGATGACTACGTTAACTGCAGAGGCGACTTGGATGCACTGCAAAGCCAAATTGAAGCGGTGGATGGATGGGGCTGGGAGCAGCGTGTAGAAGAAACCATGCACAGACTGCACCTGGATCCTGCTGCGCGCATTGACTCTCTGTCAGGCGGGAATCGCAAGCGCGTGGCGTTGGCGCAAGCCTTGGTCACTCGCCCCGAGGTGCTGTTACTGGACGAACCCACCAACCACTTAGATCTGGATTCCATTGCCTGGCTGGAACAATTGCTCTTGGACTTCAAAGGCAGCGTGGTCACGATTACCCACGACAGGGCTTTTTTGGATCGCATTGCCACGCGCATCGTCGAGCTCGACCGCGGTCATTTGCTTTCTTACCCTGGCAATTTCGCGCAGTACCAACTGCAAAAAGAAGAACAATTGGCCCAAGAAGCCGTGATCAGTGCCAAAGCTGACAAGTTGTTGGCACAAGAAGAAATCTGGATACGCAAAGGCGTGGAAGCCCGCCGAACCCGCAGCCAAAGCCGTATAGGCCGCTTGGAAGCTTTACGCGACAAACGCCAGTCCAGGCGAGAGCAAGTTGGCAGTGTGCGAATGGAAGTCGCCTCGGGTGCACCGAGCGGGAAACTGGTCGCTGAACTCACCGATGTCTGCAAAAGCTTCACCCAATTAGACGGTTCACCCAAAGTGATCGTCAACAACTTCAGCGCGACACTTTTGCGCGGAGACAAAATTGGCCTGCTCGGACCCAACGGCGCCGGGAAAACCACACTCTTGAAACTCATTCTCGGGGAAATTCAGGCAGACAGCGGCAAAATTCGGCAAGGTGCAAACATCGAGGTCGCCTATTTTGATCAGATGCGCAACGCACTCGACCTCGAATCCACCCTCGAAGACTTCATCAGCCCTGGCAGCGAGTGGATTGAGATCGGCAACAAACGACAGCACGTCAAAAGCTACCTGACGGATTTCCTGTTTTCTCCCGCCAGAGCGACCTCCCCCGTGAAGTCGCTGTCAGGTGGCGAGCGCAATCGCTTGCTCCTGGCCCGCTTGTTTGCGCGCCCCGCCAACGTCTTAGTGTTGGACGAGCCCACCAACGACCTGGACATCGACACCCTTGAGTTGCTTGAAGACTTGCTGCAAAACTACCCCGGCACCGTCTTTTTGGTCAGCCATGACCGCGCCTTCATGGACAACGTCGTGACCAGCATCATTGCCTGCGAAAGCACCGAAGCGCAACCCGGTTTTTGGCGCGAATACGAAGGTTCTGTGCAAGATTGGTTGATTCAGTCACAACGCAGCGCCGCTATCCAGGCCAAATCACAGCCCGTCAACAGCAAGACTCTGGGAATGCCGGCAGCGGTTGCGCCAGTTAAAGCAGCCCCAAAAACGCAAATCAAGCTGAGCTACAAAGAGCAACGTGAGCTCGAAACGCTGCCCGAAATGATGGCCCAATTAGAAAAAGAGCAGCAAACATTGCGCGCCCAATTGGCAGATGGCCAGTTGTTTGCGCAAGATGCCGCCAAAGCGAATGCCTTGTACGCCAGGGATGCCGCCATTGACGACGAGTTAATGGCGGCACTGGAACGTGTGGAGGCGCTAAGCACTCGCTGAGGAGTCGATGCGCAAATACCATGAGCCCCACTGAATGACACGCCTCGAGACAACATGGGCGAAAGCAAAGATGCCAGCCCCAAAGCTAGGAATGTGGCTGGGTTTGCTGGGCGTTGTCATTTTTTCACTCACGCTGCCCATGACCCGACTGGCCACAGGCTCAGCAGCCGACCCTCAATTGTCGGGAATTTTCATTGCCATGGGGCGCGCCACCGTAGCCGGTCTGCTCAGCGCATTGCTGTTGGTTGCGCAACGCGCAGGTCTACCGGCACGCAGCGATTGGCAACTGCTTGGCCTCACCGCATTGGGGGCGGTATTTGGTTTTCCGTTATTCACCTCGATCGCCATGCGACATGTGGAATCGGTTCATGCCAGCGTGATGCTGGGCGTGTTGCCCTTGACCACTGCGGCTATCGGGGCTTGGGCACACAAGCAACGGCCGTCCCTCGGATTTTGGGTCTGTGCCAGCCTAGGCAGTGCACTGGTCGTAGGCTTTGCCGTTTTGCGATCAGGCCAAACCGGATTGAGCCTGCACTGGGCAGACGGGGTGCTGCTAGCGGGCATGGGCTGGGCGGCTTTGTCGTACGTAACTGGGGCCAAGTTGTCGGCTCGCATGCCTGCAGAACACGTCATCTGCTGGGCGCTGGTGATTTCATTGCCAGTGAGCTTACCCTTCTGTGTATGGGCACTGCCAGACACGACGATCCGTGCGACTTCCTGGATGGGCTTTGCCTATGTGTCTTTGTTTTCCATGTGGATCGGTTTTTTTGCCTGGTACCGAGGATTGGCGCTCGGTGGCACCGTGCGTGTCAGCCAGATTCAACAATTGCAGCCCTTTATGAGCATGCTGATTTCTGTCCCCCTATTAGGAGAGCAACTCGACCTGATGACCGTGGGCTTCGGCTTGGCTGTCATGGCTGCCGTGATGGCCGGCAAACGCATGCCCATCTACGAAAGAAGCGGTCCAATTTCCTGACACCTCGCCTACGAACTTCACTTTGAAAATGCACCACCCAATGAAACAACGGCCATTCACCCAAGTCGACGTGTTCACAGACCACCCCTACCTGGGCAACCCCGTCGCGGTGGTGCTCGATGGTGCAGACCTTGATGCAGACGCGATGCAACAATTTGCGCGTTGGACGCAATTGAGTGAAACCACATTTGTCTTGCCACCCACCGAAGCAGCCCAGGCGC
This sequence comes from Limnohabitans sp. Rim8, assembly GCA_945901045.1. Classification (GTDB taxonomy): domain Bacteria; phylum Pseudomonadota; class Gammaproteobacteria; order Burkholderiales; family Burkholderiaceae_C; genus Limnohabitans_A. The sequence continues at coordinate 33,083 of CAMDKK010000040.1, read as the reverse complement.
AAGGGGCTGATTACCTTGTGCGCATCTTCACGCCCGGGGGCGAGTTGCCTTTTGCCGGGCACCCCACGCTGGGCACCGCCCATGCGTGGCGAGAGGCTGGCGGAAAAGCACAACACCCCGACCGCGTGGTGCAAGAATGCGGTGTCGGACTGGTTCACATTCAACAAGCCTCCCCCTTGGGCGCATGGGCCTTTGCTGCGCCCGCACTGCAGCGCCATGACGTTGAAGCAGACGAACTCCGTGCTGTCTGCGAAGCACTGGGACTGGACAGCGCGCTGGTCTTGCGTGCACAACATTTGAACAACGGCCCCCAGTGGCTAGGCCTGTTGCTAGACAAAACCGCCACCGTACTGTGCATGTCGCCTGACCATGCAGCTCTTAAAAAAACCGGCTTCAAAGTGGGCGTGGCTGCTTTGTACGAGGCGCAGGCCATGCCTGCACTCATTGGGCGAGCCAATCATGAAGCGCTGGCCTTTATGAAGACAAGCCATCACACCCTGCCTGAAGAAATAGCCCTCGAAGTCCGCGGCTTTGCCGCCGCCATTGGCATCCCTGAAGACCCTGTCACAGGCAGTTTGAATGCTTCACTCGCACAATGGTTGATCGCCGAAGGCCTGCTGCCCACGCGCTATGTGGCAAGCCAAGGCACGGTGCTGGGCCGAGAAGGACGCATCTACATCGAACAAGATGTAACAGGGCAGGTGTGGGTGGGGGGTCAGTCGGTCACCTGCGTCCGGGGTCAAGTGCATTTGTAGCACGTAGGTGACTGGAATTTACGCGCAATTTGCACAGAATCAGCGCATGGGAAATCTCTATCTTGTGCGCCACGGCCAGGCCTCGTTTGGTTCCGATGACTACGACCAACTCAGCCCGCGCGGTCGTGAACAAGGCATTCGCTTGGGCCAATATTGGCGCGAAAGAGCCAAGGCCTTTGGCACGCACGAAAGCGCACCATTTGATGCCGTATTGATCGGCACCCTGAAACGCCACCGTCAGACTTGGGAGGCCATGGCAGAAGGCGCCGGGTGGGTGCACACACCGCAAATCTGGCCAGGACTCGACGAGTACGACAGCCACGCCCTGATCCAAACCGTGCACCCCGAACCCTTGGCCAAGCCAGACACGCCCGAAATGTACCGGCACCACTTTCGTGTGTTGAGAGACGCGCTCAAAAAGTGGATGTCGGGTCAATCGCAACCCCAAAACATGCCTTCTTATGTCGACTTCGTGCGCGGTGTCACCAGCGCGCTGGACCATGTCAGGCAAAACCACACCGGACCGGTCTTGATCGTCTCCAGTGGCGGGCCGATTTCAACCGCTGTAGGCCACATCCTTGGCACACCCGCCGAAACCACCATCGAGTTGAATCTGCGCATCCGCAACACTTCGCTCACAGAATTTGCATACACCCCGAAGCGTCACATGCTCGTGACCTACAACACTTTGCCGCATCTGGATGACGCCGCGCATGCGAAATGGATAACTTACGCTTAACATACAAAAGAGGGACAAAGGGAGAGAGTCCATTGCCATGACTTTTCGCGTGGTGTTGGCAGTGTTTCCCCGAATCAACACTGCGTCCGTTTTCATACACAATAGAGCGCATGCCCTTACAGCCTGATGCCCACTCATTGATTCGCCGCGCAGGGGGAATCCAGTTGCAATATGGTGCCGCAAGCCAAGAGGGACTTTCAGCCGTTCGTTCAGCCATCAGTACTTTGTTTGCGTCCCTCGAACTGCAAGATGCCGTGATGGTCACGCCGGTGCAGACGGTCCATTCAACTTGCTTTCAGTGCCACTTGTCCGATGCGGCCGCAATGAGCTGGACCCCAGGCCATGACACTTTGGACATCCTTCACCGCTGGAAACCATTGCAAGAAGCAGAAACTGTAGCGGCTGAGCAGAAGGCTTTAGACCGTGAAATCATGGTTGCCTTGCTGGCAAGCCCAACGGCATTTCATTTTTCAGATCTAGAGGCCTTGGCATCCAGCATCCGGGTCCGCCGCTTCATGGTCGAAGCCGCACGCAAAACGGCCTTGGCCTTCAACACCGCTGCCGCTGAGCGGCCTGAAACCTTTTGGCGCTATGAACCAGAGCGTGGCTTTGTCTTGCAGCACGGTCAAAGTTTGATTTGCGCCCTGATCAGCGCCACTCAACCTGAGGCCACCGGAAAACACTACGATTTCTCCTGCTACCGCGCGACCGAATATGTGATTTTGCTGGGCATTGCGCAAGAAGCCCAAATCAGCAACCCGCCCCTTTTTAACGCCTTACAACAGCGAAACGAAGTGCATGCGATTCGTTCAGGCTTGTTCCATGAGGTATTTTTAGTGGAATACGGCAGCATGGACAATCCGCTGCCTTCGCACTACTACGTCCCTGGGGATCGTTTGTGGTTCCGTAATCCGGATGAACGCTCCTCCGACATCACCGGCTATGAAGGCTCTTGGGTCATCTACATGGGCGGGGGTTTGTTCAGCAACTTCTGGCAGCAAGACAAGCACTACACCTTGGTGAAAAAATGCGTCGAAATTTTCCATTGGCGCGATGGGGTCTACGTCGATGGCCATGGCCAATTGCAAATGGACGAAAAGCGAGTCGATGCCTTCGTCGCACAAACTCTGAATGACCCCGTTGCGCTGGCGCATGTGCTCGACCGCATGACGCGCATGCGAGATCCCCAAGGGGTTTATGCGCAAGGCGGCTGTATTGACACCACCCGCGAACACCCCAAGCAAGTCCATGCCAGCAGTTGCGATTTGGTTTTGCCGCCCTGGCCTTAAAGCCGATTAAAACGGACCGATTTGATCGGTCAAAATCGCATTGGGAAGCCCCGCCAACTCCTCCAGCAAAGCGGCCAGTCCTTTCCCGGCCGCACTGACCAAGGTTCTGCCTTTTTCTGCGGTGGCCGCGGCCGCGTTGCCTGCGGCCCCCAAAGGGTTGTAGTCCTGCATTTGCCAAGCCAATTTGGCACTGCGTCCATTGCCCAGCACAGGCAAGATTGCAGCCCGATCGGCAGAAGTGGAGTGGAAATTCTGCGCTTTGTCCATGCGAACCCGCTCAGGCTTGAGCGCCAGCATCATAGAAGTTTCAATTTCGCCCGCATGCACCCCAAAGCGGTGCTCATGGGCGCTGAATTGGGCATTCACGTCCTGCCCGGTTGCATCCAGCAAAGGCAGGTTGAACCAACTTGCGCTGTACACCAGCATACCGAAGCGGGCTCGCAAGCCTCGCGCCACAATGTCCATCACGCCGACCTGCCCTCCGTGCGCATTCAAAAGCACCAACTTTTGGATGCCGCTGGCGGCCACAGACTCACCGATCTCGGTCCACAAACGAATCACCGTTTCTGCGCGCAGCGTCAATGTCCCCGGAAACCGCGCGTGCTCAGGGCTCAGCCCCACCGCCTGCGTCGGCAAAAACAAGACCGACAAATCAGCAGGCAAATAAGCCAAGCTGGCCTGGACCACGCCATCGACCAAATCGGTGTCCACCGACAAAGGCAAATGCGGTCCGTGTTGCTCGGTTGCGGCCACGGGCAATACAGCCACTGTGCGCGACAAATCCAGCTGCGCAAAATCGGCCGTGGTCAATTCGGCCCAGAAACGAGGTGTGGAGTTCATGCCCGCATCTTAATAGAGGTCACCAACGCCAGCCGGCCTGTACCCGGTGTACAGTCTCGAACTATGCGCTTTTCACTCACGTCCCCGCATTGGGAACACCGCCTGCTGTTACGCTTAGGATCTGCCTCAGCCTTTGTGTTCGCCCTGTTCTTGGTGTTCGCCATGGCCCATGAACCCGCCTGGGCCCAACTGTTCCCAACTGCCAAACCCAGCGCCACAACCAACCCCAACTTGGCACTGACGTCCACCGCACCGGCAGGCTCAGTCGTGCAAACAGCCCAGGTAAGGGCCGAAGTGATGGCCTATGCGCCCCAAGGCGTAATTGCCGGGCAAAGCTTTTGGCTCGGCTTGCAACTGCAGCATGCGCCCCATTGGCATACCTACTGGCAGAACCCGGGTGACTCCGGCCTGCCCACTCAACTGCGCTGGACACTGCCGCCTGGACTGACCGCCGCAGAGACGATTTGGCCGATGCCTCAAAAAATAGCCATCGGAACGCTGACCAACTATGGCTACGAAAACAGCAGCTTGCTGGTCGTTCCGGTTCAAGTCGGCAAAGAATTCAAAGCCAGCGGCACGCTCAGCGTGCAACTCCAAGCCAACTGGCTGGTTTGCCGACAAGAATGTATTCCGCAAGAAGGTCTTTTTTCATTGAGTTTCCCTGCGCAAGGCGCTAGCGCTTCACAGAGCGATCTCTTTGAGACGGCCTTGAAACTCCAGCCCCAGCCCTTGCTGGCCCGTGACACACCGCCAGACGATGCAAAAGCCTCAGCGACAGCATCCTTGAGCGACCAAGCAAGTCGATTGAATTTGCAATTGAAGGCACTGCCCGCCGCTTGGCGTGGGCAGAAGCTGAGCCTGTTTCCGATCACGCCAGAGATCATCGTCAACTCTGCCGTTGCAGGCCGCGACTGGACCCAGCGTTGGACGGGCGACGTCTGGACCGCCCAGTTCCCCGTTTCGCCGGAGCGCGTCGACAGCCCTCAAACTCTCCAATGGTTGGTGGCCTTGGGTGATCCCCCTGCAGACAAAGTCGCCGGTGTGACAGTGTCCACACCGGTCACCGGTACATGGCCGCCGCCAGCCGGCGCCGCCGTCTCGCCACAATTGAGTCAAGCCTTGAAAGACAATGCCGCCACCTTGCCACCCTCTGCGTCAACGCCCGCAGGCCTGGGTTTGTGGATTGGGGCTGTGTTGGGCGCCTTCTTGGGCGGTCTGTTGCTCAACCTGATGCCTTGCGTTTTCCCCGTTCTGGCCATCAAAGTAGTTGGGTTTGCCCAACCCGGACACACGCGATCGGAGCATCGCTGGGCGGGCTGGGCTTACACAATGGGCGTGGTGGGCTCGTTTGTCATTCTGGGCGGGCTGATGCTCGCCTTGCGGGCCGGCGGCAGCCAACTGGGCTGGGGCTTCCAATTGCAATCGCCCGCCGTGGTAGCCGCTTTGGCGGTACTTTTTACGCTGCTGGGCTTGAATCTTTCGGGGTTTTTTGAATTCGGTCAATTTGTCCCCAGCCGCTTAGCGGCCGCGCAGCACCGCCATCCCGCGGTCGATGCATTGTGGTCTGGCGTGTTGGCTGTGGTGGTGGCATCGCCCTGCACGGCACCATTTATGGGCGCATCTTTGGGCCTGGCGATTGGCCTGCCCGCTTGGCAGGCCTTGCCTATTTTTGCCGCCATGGGCGCCGGTCTGGCTTTGCCTTACCTCGCCGCCAGTTTATGGCCTGCTTTTGCCAAAGCCTTGCCGCGACCAGGCGCATGGATGCAAACGCTGCGTCAACTGCTGGCTTTCCCGATGTTCGCCACAGTGGTGTGGCTGCTCTGGGTGCTGGGCCAACAAACCGGCGTCGATGGGGCCAGCGCCTTGCTGGGCTTGCTGGTCGCCTTGGCTTTCGTCATCTGGACCTGGGGCTTGGCGGGCCGCACGCGTTGGGCGCTTTCAGCGCTGGGCATGGCGCTGAGTCTCTGGCTGGGCCACACCGTTTTCATCGCCCAGGCGCTGCTGCCCGTTTCAGGCAGCAGCGCTGAAGCTTTGCCTGGCGCTGCTCAGTGGCAGCCATGGTCTCCTCAAACGCTGCAGGCCCGACTCGACGCTGGCCAAACCGTGTTTGTGGACTTCACAGCCGCCTGGTGTGTCACTTGCCAGTTCAACAAGAAAACCACCTTCACCAACGCGGACTTGCTGAAAACCTTTAACGCGCAGCATGTGGCCTTGCTGCGTGCCGACTGGACACGGCAAGACCCCGCCATCACGCAAGCACTGAACCAACTCGGGCGCAACGGCGTTCCGGTCTATGCGGTTTACGCACCCGGCAAGCCGCCCCGAGTTCTGTCAGAGTTGCCCTCAGTTCAAGAAATCACCGACGCCCTGCGACAATAAGCACCATGACCCACGCAAGCCCATTCGCCCCCCTGCAAAACGACACCTTCTTGCGCGCTTGCATGCGCCAAGCGACAGACCATACCCCTGTCTGGCTGATGCGCCAAGCCGGCCGCTATTTGCCCGAATACTGTGCCACCCGCGCCAAAGCAGGCAGCTTCATGGGGCTGGCCACCAACGTGGACTTTGCCACCGAAGTGACCTTGCAACCGCTGGAACGCTACCCGCTGGACGCCGCGATTCTGTTCAGCGACATCCTCACCGTGCCCGACGCGATGGGCTTGGGCCTGAGCTTTGCGCTGGGCGAAGGTCCCCGCTTTGCCAAAAACGTGCGTGACGAAGCCGCCGTGGCCGAGTTGCAAGTGCCGGACATGAGCAAGCTGCGCTACGTGTTTGACGCAGTCACCTCCATTCGCCAAGCACTCAACGGCCGCGTCCCCTTGATCGGCTTTTCCGGCAGCCCCTGGACGCTGGCTTGCTACATGGTTGAAGGCAAAGGCTCAGACGATTACCGCCACGTCAAGAGCCTCATGTACAGCCGTCCTGACCTGATGCACCGCATCCTGAAAATCAATGCCGATGCGGTCGCCCTGTACCTGAACACCCAGATCGAAGCCGGCGCTCAAGCGGTCATGATTTTTGACAGTTGGGGCGGTGTGCTCGCCGATGGCGCGTTCCAAGAATTCAGCCTGGCCTACACGCGCCAGGTGCTGGCCCAACTCAAAAAAGAACACAACGGGCAGACCATTCCCCGTTTGGTCTTCACCAAAGGCGGCGGTTTGTGGCTTGACGAGATGGCTGGCCTGGACTGCGAAGTACTGGGTCTGGACTGGACCGTTAACCTGGCCAAAGCCCGTGCTGCCGTGGGCGGCGCCGTGGGCGGACCCGGTAAAGCCTTGCAAGGCAATATCGACCCCAATGTTTTGTTTGCCCCGCCTGCGCAAATTCAGCAAGAAGTCCGGCGCGTGCTCGACAGCTTTGGCAAACCCCATACCAACAGCGCCACCAGCGGGCCGACCCATATCTTCAATTTGGGCCATGGCATCAGCCAATATACACCGCCAGAACACGTCTCAGCCTTGGTTGAGGCGGTGCACACCCACTCCAGGGCTGTGCGCGCCTGAGTGACCCCATGGCACCCTACTGCACAGGCCATTTGCAGTACCTAGCACAGAAAATTGGCCTTGACGAAGGAATATTTATGATTTTTTTGTGTTTTTTCTATTGACTTATGCACAAAACACCACATGCCGCTTTGCGGTCTATTTGATAAAATATGTTTCAACAGACTGAAAGTCGAAACAAGCTAAGTCCTTGTTTTTATTTACTATTTTATTTTTGCTCAGATGCTGAGCAATCCAGTAGAAGGCTTGTTTTTCAAGCCTCGCGCACGTTCCAAGGCTAGTTTTCAACAAAGTTATCCACAGATTTTTGGGATCATTCATAAACCCTCTAAAAATCAATGACTTAGCGATGATTTGAAAAATTTCTCTCAGTATAAAAATGATCAAATTCACAACGCTTACAAATAACAGTACCGAATAAGCATCCATGACCCTGTGGCTTGACATCGCCGTTCAAACACCTGCGCACAGTCAGATTGGTGGTTTGCTAACCTACCGCCATGTCCGGCAAAGCAGTGAAACTGGCATGCCAACTGAAGGTGCGTTGGTGCGCGTGCCCTTGGGTTCGCGTTCCTTATTGGGTGTCATCTGGGCCATTCACGACAGTCCTCCCGCAGATTTACGTGCAGACAGCGTGCGGGACATTGAAGGCCTGCTCGAAGGCATCGCCCCCTTGCCTGCAGTTTGGCGGCAAATGGTCCAGTTTGCCGCGCAATACTACCAACGCTCAGTGGGCGAGGTGGCCATGGCCGCCCTGCCGCCCCAACTGCGTGACCTGAGCGCCATCCAGATGGGGCGTCGCCTCAAAAAACAAGCCCGCGCCAGCACAGACGAAACCTCCTTTGCCCCCGGATTGGCGTTGTCGAAACAGCAAAGCGACACCCTGGCGCAGATTGCCGCCCAGCCCGGCCCTTTTCTCATTTTTGGTGCCACTGGCAGCGGCAAAACCGAAGTCTATTTGCAAGCTGTTCAGCGCCAACTCGAATCCGACCCCTTGGCCCAGGCGCTGCTCATGGTGCCCGAAATCAACCTGACCCCGCAACTTGAAGAACGCGTCAACGCCCGCTTTGGGGCTGAGCGTGTTGTCTCCATGCACAGTGGCATGACCCCTGCACAACGGCTGAACAGCTGGATGGCAGCGCATGCCGGCAAAGCCCGCATCGTGCTGGGCACACGCATGGCGGTGTTTGCTTCGCTGCCCCATTTGCAATTGATCGTGGTCGATGAAGAACACGACCCCAGCTACAAACAACAAGAAGGGGCCCGCTATTCAGCGCGCGACCTGGCCGTTTACCGTGGCCGCCTGGAAGGTGCCAAAGTCATCCTGGGCTCGGCCACACCGTCGCTTGAAAGCTGGCACCACAGCCGCCCTGCGGCGCAAGGCGGGCGCTACCAACGGCTGGTCATGCCCGAACGCGTCGGCGCGGGGCAATTGCCCTTTGTGCGCCGGGTCGACATGAACAAGCAACCGCGCAAAACCGTGTTGTCGTCCCAGCTCTTGACCGACATACAAGCCCGAATTGAACGCGGTGAGCAATGCATGCTGCTACTCAACCGGCGCGGCTATGCGCCCGTACTGCACTGCGCCGATTGCGGCTGGAAAAGCGAATGCAGCCATTGCAGCGCATTTCGGGTGTTCCATAAACTCGACCGCACCCTGCGCTGCCACCACTGCGGTTTTACAGAACGCGTCCCGCGCGCCTGTCCCTCTTGCGGCAACGCCGACATCTCCCCCATGGGGCGCGGCACCGAACAGCTCGAAGAACACCTGGCCGAGTTGCTGGTCAACGTGCGACGCCCGGATGGCCAAGCCGTGCGCATCTTACGGATAGATGCCGACAGCACCAAACACAAAGGCGCCCTCGAAAGCCAATTGGCGCAAGTCCACTCAGGCGAGGTCGACGTCTTGGTGGGCACACAAATGATTGCCAAAGGGCATGACTTTCGACGCATCACGCTGGTCGCCGCCATCAACCCCGACAACGCCTTGTTTTCCAGCGATTTTAGGGCGCCTGAGCGGCTGTTTTCGTTGCTGATGCAAGCGGGTGGTCGGGCCGGCAGAGACGCTGGACAAAGCAGCCAAAGTGAAATGTGGGTGCAAACCTTTCACCCTCAACATGACGTATTTGCCGCCCTCAAACAACACGACTACCCGGCTTTTGCCGCCAGTCAATTAAAGCAGCGCGAACAAGCCAGCCTGCCTCCCCTGAGTTACCAAGCCTTGCTGCGAGCCGATGCTCGCAGTCAAGCAGTCGCGCAGCTGTTTTTGAATGCCTCCAGCCAAGCCCTGCAAGCCCAAGCGGCGCAAGACCCTTCAATGGCCGAGCTGCTCAACCAAGTGAGCTTGTTTCCGGCGGTCCCCATGAGTATGCAAAGAGTCGCCAATGTGGAGCGGGCGCAAATGCTGATCGAGAGCGCCTCACGCATGGCCTTGCAAAAAGTACTGGCCACCTTGCAACCCTTGATGCACAGCGTCCGCTCCAGCCCTGAACACAAAGGGCTGATCCGCTGGCTGGTCGATGTCGACCCGCTGGCGATTTAACCGCCGAAAATCCGCGCCAGTAAACAGTCTTTGTTCTGCCGCTCAATTGAGCAAAGTAACGGCACCGGAAAAGGTCAAGAAAGCGGCCGAGGTCGACACCAAAATGATCAAGGCCACGCGGCCATTGTCGGCGCCAAAATGTTCGGCCAGCATCGACACATTGCTGGCACTGGGCAATGCCGCCACAAGGACCATGACCTTCAAGGCAAATGCGTCGATGGGCACGCCGACTGATATCGCCGCCGCACCCACCGCTAAAACCAGCAAGGGGTGTAACACCAGTTTGATCGAAGCGATCGGCACCACATCGCGCCACAGCAAGGGGCTATTTTTCCGCGCATGGGCTTGCATTTGGGAACGGGCCAACACCGCCCCGATGGTGAACAAGGCCACAGGCGATGCCGCATCGCCCATCAGACCGACCGTCTTGTCCAAAGGACCCCACCAGGCCCATTGCTGCCAAGAGAATATGGCGCCCAGCAAAATGGCCCACGGCATGGGGTTGCGCAGCACACCTGCCAAGGCCTTGCGTGCCGCCAAAGACGCCCCACTCTCACCCGCAGCATCGAGCCGCGACAAGGCGATACACAAAGACATGGTGAACACAATGTCAGCCAAAATCGTCACGATGCTCGGACCCGCTGCCTCAGACCCCAACAAAGCCACCAGCAAAGGCACGCCCATGAACCCGGTGTTGGGAAAAGCCCCCACCAGGGCCCCAAAAGCGGCATCGTTCCAGCGAATACGCCGGTTCAAACTCACCGCAACCGTAAACCCCACCATCACCAAAGCACACAACAAATAGGTCAAAAAGACCCCGGCATTCAGCAATTGCGCCACGGGCATGCCCGCGCCAAAGCGAAACAACATGCACGGCAATGCGAAATACAACACAAACCCATTCAAGCCCGCAATCGCCTCCAGCGGCAGCATCCCCCTGCGAGCGGCAATAAAACCGGCCAAAACCAGGAAAAAAAACGGAAAAGTCACTTGCAAAACGTCAAACATCCCGCCATTGTCTCTTGAATTGGCGCAGCCAAAGAACACCGTGCGGCTATGATGACCGCCCATGTCTGACTTCACCACCGGCCTCAACCTCGCGCAACAAGATGCGGTCAATTATGTCCACGGCCCCTGCCTGGTTTTGGCGGGGGCGGGTTCAGGCAAGACCCGGGTCATTACCCACAAAATTGGCCGCTTGATGCAAGTCGGTCTGGGGGCCAAACAAATTGCGGCTATCACCTTCACCAACAAAGCCGCCACCGAAATGCGCGAGCGCGCCCGCAGCCTGATCGGCAAAGCCGCCAAAGACGTATTGATCTGCACCTTTCATGCACTGGGCGTGCGCATCATGCGAGAAGACGGCGCCGTGCTGGGCCTGAAACCTCAGTTCAGCATTTTGGACTCGGACGATGTGACCAGCATCCTGAAAGACTGCGGCGGCAGCACCGATGCCGCCACCGCACGCCAATGGCAGTGGACCATCAGCCTGTGGAAAAACAACGGGCTGAATGCAGCCCAAGCGCAAGCGCAGGCCAAAGACGACAACGAACACATCATTGCCCGCATCATGGGCCTGTACGAAGACCGCTTGAGCGCCTACCAAAGCGTCGACTTTGACGACCTGATTGGATTGCCGCTCAAACTGCTGGCCCACCACCCTGAGGTGCGGGCCAAATGGCAAGCTACCATGAAGCATGTGCTGGTGGACGAATACCAAGACACCAACGCCACCCAATACGAAGTGCTCAAGCACCTCGTAGGAGAAAATGGCCGCTTTACCGCGGTGGGCGACGATGACCAGTCCATCTACGGCTGGCGTGGCGCAACGCTGGATAATTTGAAAAAGCTGCCGCAAGACTTTCCCAAGCTGAAAGTCATCAAGCTGGAGCAAAACTACCGCTCCACCAGCGCCATCTTGCGTGCGGCCAACAATGTGATTCAGCCCAACCCCAAACTGTTTCCCAAAACCTTGTTTTCAGAATTGGGCGAAGGCGAGCCGGTGCGGGTGGTCGATGCCGACAACGAAGAGCACGAGGCCGAGCGGACCATCTCGCGGATACAGTCTTTGCGGGCGGGTACCACCGTCACCACCAATGCCCAAGGCGAGGCGCAGTACCGTGAGCTCAAAGATTTTGCAATTTTGTACCGCGCGAACCACATGGCCAAACCTTTTGAAAAAGCACTGCGCCGCGCCAATATTCCTTACAAAGTGTCTGGCGGCCAAAGCTTTTTTGACCGCGCCGAAATCAAAGACCTGTGCGCCTGGTTCCGCCTGTGGATCAACAACGACGACGACCCGGCCTTTTTACGCGCCATCATCAGCCCCAAGCGCGGCATCGGTCATCAGACCCTCGCGCAGCTGGGCAAATTTGCCAATCAATACAAACTCAGCCTGTTTGAAGCCCTGTTTGCCAACAGCCTGCCCAGCGTCTTGTCGGCCAAAGCCGTGGGCAGCCTGCACGAATTCGGCCGTTTTTTGAACGACCAAGAATACCGTGCACGGCACACCTTGGGGGCTGAAAGTGCGCGCACTTTTTTGAGCGACTGGCTCATAGACATTGGCTATGAAAAGCATCTATACGAGGGCGAAGACAACGAGAAAATCGCCGCCGCCCGGTGGACGAATGTGCTCGAATTTTGCGACTGGATGGCGGCCCGCTGCGGCGGCGAAATCGACGACGCCGCAGGCGTCAGCAACGCATCCGAAGTCAAATCGCTTTTAGAGGTGGCGCAAACCATCTCGCTGCTGTCGACGCTCAACGAGCGCGAAACCGAGCAAAACGTGGTGACCCTTTCCACACTGCATGCTTCCAAAGGCCTGGAGTGGCCGCATGTGATGCTGGTGGGTGTGAACGAAGGCTTGCTGCCCTTCAAACTTGGTGAGGACAATACCCCATCAGGGATGGCCGAAGGCGCGATGAGCGAAGCTGTATTGTTGCGCCTGCAAGAAGAGCGCCGCCTGATGTATGTGGGCATCACCCGCGCCCAACGCAGCCTGGCTGTGAGTTGGACCAAGCGCCGCAAAAAAGGCCGCGAAACCATTTCTGCGCTGCCCAGCCGCTTCATTATCGAAATGGCCCTCGACAAAGAAACGGTGCGGGAAGATCCGCGCGCGCGATTGAAAGCTCTGCGTGCCGAGTTTGCCCAAAAAGCGACAGCCACTGCTGCGGCCCAAGCACTCAAGCTCTGATAGTTTTTTTCGTTTTATCGTTTTTTATACGGTCACTTTGATGGCGCAAGCGTGCGAATGCGCCATAAATTGGCCACCGCCATCGCCGTCTTGTCGTCGCTGACCTTGGCCAGCAAAGTCCGACTTGCCACCGCGTCACCCGCTTTGAACAGAGCAATAGCTTGATGCAAATACACCTCGGCCACACGCCGAACCGGCCCTGCCGCCAAAGCCTTGGCGTACATCGCGCTGGCCTGCGCCCATTGCTGCTTAGAAAGCCACACATCGCCCAAACCCACCCAGTCGTTGCTGTTTTGGGCTGATTTTTCGAGCGAAGCCATCAACTTGTCATCTTCAGTCAACTGGTTGGCGGCCAGTTGACGCCATCTAGCATGTGCCGAAGCCTGGCTGCCTTTGCCAAGTAGGCCGATCTGGAAACCGTTTTCCATGACTCGCTGCGCATCGGCAGGCAAACCGGCCTTCAAGGCCAACTCGGCCATCATGATGTACGTCTCGGCATCTTCCAAAATACCGGTCTCTTCTGAAAGACGGTACACATCCAGATCGAAGCGTGTATTGGTTTGAGCTAGACTGAGTTGGCGACCTATGGCCTCTGCCCAATAGGCTTTGGAAGGATACAAGGCCAACAGCTGATGCAAAGTGGCCTCATACCCAGCGCTGTCCTTCACCTCGCGGTAACTCACCGCCAAGAGGCGCAACTCCCCCTCAGTCGCGTTTTGGCCCGCAGCTGCATCTAGCTTCATTTTGAATAACATTTCTTGAATCACATCCTGATGCGCATTCAATAAGGACAAAGTCTGAATCAGTGCGGGGCGAACCGACGGATTGGTGCCGCCGTCGCCCAAATAGCGCCTGGCCCACTTGACCAAACCTGCAGAGTCATTTTTTTGCTGACTGGCGTGCATCAAAGACTCCAGCAAAGGACGTTGTTCTGCAGCACTCAGCCCGGGCTGCAACAACAACACTTCCAATGAGGCTGTGGCCTGATCGAAATCTTTGGCCGCGAGTGCTGCCACAGCCAAGGTCCGCTGCACGAGATAGGTTTCGTAAGGCGTTATTTTGGACGCCGACAAAGCCTCTTTAGCCAAGGTGAGCGCTTGCTGCGGTTGGCTGATTTTCAACGCCTCTTGGGCAGCTTGAAGGGGTTTATAAACCTCCATCTGCACCGCGGCAGGCGCCGCCGTTTGCGCAACAACGGACAAGCTCAACAAGGACCACACCCCTAAGCTGGCGAGACGAAGCAACAAATAGCAACGATATGACATACCGATATTGTCACTTGAATTTCAAAGCTGAAAAAGGCATCGCCCTAGGGACAACGACATAGACTTCACCACCACCTCTGACGCCTTGTTTATATTGTATAAATTATTACAAATATGATTTGAATTGCCCACATTGAACAGAAAATGCTGTCCAAGCGGCGTTGCCATGCAATCTTGGTTTCAGCTGCCTTATACGGCCTTTTAAGATGCCATTTTGGTCGTAAACTATATGCCATTGCAAATAAATTACAAATGCTTGAACTCAACTGACGGATGTCAGTCAGTTTGATCTCACAAAGGAACGCAAATCTGATGAAAGATTACGCCAGCAGACAAAGGTCACCCCGAAAACACTGGGTGGGTCTGTCGGTCGTGGTGGTGTTGCACGCGCTGCTTTTTTGGGCTGTCAACTCTGGCTTGGCGAATAAATTTGTCAAATTCGTCAAACCCCCTGTAGAAGCGGTACTGCTTGAAGAGCTCAAACCTCCGCCACCACCACCACCTCCCCCTCCGCCGCCTCCGCCACCCAAAAATCTGCCGCCTCCACCTCCGGCTTACGTGCCCCCGGTGGAGGTGCAGGTGAACACGCCGCCACCGGTCAATGCGATTGCAGCGGTTTCGAACAAGCCGCAGCCAGAAGCGCCGCCTTCGCCGCTGCCTGTGCCAAGTAACCCGCCACCTGCACCACCTGCGCCACCCGCACCACCTGCGCCACCCGCACCGCCAGCGCCACCTGTCCGCACCGCGGCCGTGATCTCCGCCTCTTCGTGCGAGAAGCCTGACTACCCCAGCGCGTCGCGTCGCCTGGAAGAGGAAGGCACCGTCACCTTGAAGTTCTTGGTGGGCGTGGACGGCAAAGTCAAAGAATCGGCTGTAGACAAGAGCTCGGGCTTTAGGCGCTTGGACGAGGCGGCACGCCAAGGATTGTCCAAGTGCCAGTTCAAACCCGGTACAGAAAATGGCCAGCCTGTTGAGGGTTGGGCGAGCATGCGATACACCTGGAAGCTGGAGTAAGGGCTTGAAAAAGGGCCCAGTTTCCAAGAGATATTTTTAAACCCATTCAGATCAGTCAAGCAGGAGTCACCCATCATGAACAAACAAGTCAAGACGTTGCTGTGCAGCATCGCTGCGGCGGCAGGCCTGGCACTGGCCAGCAGCAGCTTTGCGGCCAAGCCCAAAGAGGACGCACCCGTGGCGGCTGCGATGGCCCCTGCTGCAAGCCCTGCAGCAACTGCGGAACCCGCAGCACCAGCGGTTGCACCACTCGCTGCAACTGTGGCCGCTGCGGCAACCGCAGGCGATGCGCATGCAGGTGAAGACAACCCTTATGGCCTTGCGGCCCTGTGGGCGCAAGGCGACATCGTCGCCAAGGGCACCTTGCTGATTTTGGTGCTGATGTCCATAGGCAGTTGGTATGTGATCGTGACCAAGCTTTACGAGCAGTCCAAAAACATGCGCTTTTCCAAAGCCGCGCAAGACAGCTTTTGGTCTGCCGGCAGTGTGCGCCAAGGCGCAGACGCCTTGCACGAAGACAGCCCGTTTCGCTTCATTGCAGAAAAGGGGATTGAGGGCGCCTCCAAACACACCGGGCTGCTGGGCGCGGTGGACTTCAACACCTGGGTGACCATGAGCATCCAACGCGCCATCAACAACGTACAAAGCCGCATGCAAGACGGCCTGGCTGTGCTGGCCACGGTGGGCTCGACCGGTCCATTCGTAGGCTTGTTCGGTACCGTTTGGGGCATCTACAACGCGCTGGTCAAGATCGGCATGACGGGGCAAGCGTCCATTGACAAGGTGGCCGGTCCAGTAGGCGAATCCTTGATCATGACGGCAATTGGTTTGGCGGTGGCGGTGCCAGCGGTACTGGGCTACAACTGGCTGGTGCGCCGCAACAAGGCGGTGATGGAAGACGTCAACGCCTTTGGCTCGGACCTGCACTCGGTGATCTTGGCCACCCCACAAAAGTAACCCAGCGAATACAGGAGCCCGACCATGGCGATGAATGTAGGCGAGGCCGATGACGAAATCATGAGCGAGATCAACACCACGCCCTTGGTGGACGTGATGTTGGTGCTGTTGATCATTTTCTTGATCACGATTCCGGTGGTGACCACGTCCATCAAGGTGGACCTGCCCAAAGAGAGCAACCTGGTGCGCGAGACCAAGCCTGAGAACGTGATCATCTCGGTAGATGCCAAGGGCAAGATATTTTTATACGACACGCCGATCAAAAATTCAGATGACTTGTTCAACCGGATGAAAAAGTTTGCGGTGGCCAAGCCCCAACCAGAAGTGCAGATCCGCGGCGACGGCAAGAGCGACTTTGAGTCGGTGGGGCGGGTGCTGTATGCAGTGCAACGCGCAGGCATCACCAAGGTGGGCTTTATCACCGAGCCACAACCCTAAGCAAACCTCAGCACCCACAAAACAACCCAAGGAACAAGACCATGGCCATGAATTTAGGAGGCGGCACAAGCGGTGAGCCCGAGGTGATGATGGACATCAACACCACGCCGCTGATCGATGTCATGTTGGTGCTCTTGATCATGCTGATCATCACCATTCCAGCGCAGCTGCACTCGGTGAATCTGGACATGCCGGTGAACACAAACGCACCCAAAAAGTTCGACCCGGTGGTGATCAAGATCGATGTGAACGCACAAAGCGTGGTGAACTGGAACGGCTCGCCCATTGCCAGCCGCGCCGAGCTGGAGCAAAAGTTAAGCGAGGCAGCAGCGGTTCAGCCCCAGCCGGAGCTGCACATCCGTTCGCACGCCAAAGCCAAGTACGAAGCGGTGGCCGGCGTCATGGCAAGCGCCCAGCGCATGGGTCTGACCAAGCTGGGCATTGTGGGTTCTGAGCAGTTTGTGAATTGAAAGCACGAGAACGTTCGAGGAGGCCCGAACACAGGGCCACGCTGTCAATTCAGGTGGCATGAATTCAGTTGGCTTGTTGCCTTGATTGCCTGAGCCATTGCAGCACGACCACCATGCCCAGTCCTGCGAAGCCACCGATATCGCCAACGGCAGAGGGGTAAGTGAGTGCGACCCCTGACGCAATCAGCACCCACCGTTCTATCAAGCTGGTTTTCAGAATAAACCAACTTTGCAATCCGCCCGCCAAAGCCACGATACCTGCCGAGGCGGTAAAGACAATCCAAGCAATCTCGCTCCAATTGGCGGCCGCAAGGGCCTTGACATTGCCCATTAAAAGGAGGGCGACGCCCGCGGGGTCGAGCACAAAGATAAACGGCACCAATATGGCGGGCGCGACGTATTTCCAACTTTGAAAAGTTGTTTTATAGGGGTCGCCTTTGCAAATAGCAGCCGCTGCAAAGGGTGACAAGGCCGTGGGGGGCGACACCTCTGAGAGCACGGCATAGTAAAAAATAAACATGTGTGCGGCATAGTCCGGCACCCCTAACTTGATCATGGCCGGTGCCGCAATAACGGCGCAAATGATGTACGAGGCTGTCACGGGCACCGCCAACCCCACGATCCACACCACCAGGCCAGTGAACAGGGCGGTAAGAAAGAGGGACCCATCTGCATAGTCGAGCACGATGGCACTGAACTTCAAGCCAAGACCTGTTAAAACCACCACCCCCACAATCAGTCCAGCACCCGCACAGGTGGCAGCGATGGAGAGCACTTGGGTGAAACCACCCGACAGGGCCTGGGTGAATTTAGAGTTGTAGAGACTGGCCCAAAAAGGTGCTTTGCCTTGAAAGGTGTCATACGAAATCATGGCGGAGTCTGAGCGCAAAAAGCTGGTCACCAAAGAGGCAGCCGTGGCCCAAAAGACAGACATGCCGGGTGAAAAACCCATGAGCATGAAGACCACAATGGAGATCAATGAGAAAAAGTGGAACCAGTACTTTTTGGTCAGAGTCCAGGCGCTTTCAATGCTCTCAATTTTTTGCTCGCTCATGTTGTATTTGCGTGCGTCGATGGTGACCATGACGTAAAGACCCAAATAAAACAAGAACGTTGGCACGGTTGCCATGAGCAACACATCGAGGTACGAAATTTTCAAGAACTCGGCGATTAAAAACGCCGCTGCCCCGAGGACAGGCGGCGAAATGATGGCCCCGAGTCCACCCGCGGCGAGCAAACCGCCGGCAGCGTTCTTTTCATAGCCCGCTTTGGCCAGCATGTTGTGCGCCACGGCGCCCACTGTGACGGTCGTGGCCACACCCGAACCGGAGGGTCCGCCTAATAAAAATGAGGAAAGTACGACCGTTTTACCGACATTGGATGTTTTGCCTCCCATGACCGAGAAGGAAAAATCAATGAAAAATTTACCAGCGCCACTGAATTGAAGAAAAGCCCCAAAGATGGTGAACAAAATAATCAGCGTGGAAGAAACATCGATGGCCGTGCCAAAAACTCCCTCCAGAGTCATGTACATGAAGCCAACCAAGCGGGCCAGCTCATAGCCCTTGTGCGTCCAGGGTGCTGGCAAATAGTTGCCGAACAAGGCGTAGAGTAAAAATGAAACCGTCACGGTCAACAAGACCCAGCCATTGGTTCGTCTCAACGCTTCCAAAATAAGCAGAATCAGGATGCTGCCAAAAAGAACGTCCGTTGTCAGTGGGTAGGTGTTTCGATCGGCAAAATCATCGCCCCCCAGCATGGCATAAATCAATGTGGAGACAGCCAATAAGGCAAAGCCAATGTCCCACAGCATCAACCTGTTTTTAAAACGTGCAGCGATCGGAAACGTCAGAAAGATAAAAACCAACACCATGGTCACATGGGTTGCTCTGAGTATTTGCGCGGGTACGATGGCGTAAGCTGCATACAAATGGAAGAGGGACATGAGCACCGCGACCAAGGTGAGTGCGATCCCCAAACTGCCTTTGTATTGGTTGGCGTCACCCTCTTCTTCTTTGATCAGATCCTCGACGCGTTGGCGTGTTTCCGCGTCGAGGGAATCTGTCAGTGGGTCAGTCAAGTTTTCCACCTTTTTCTTTGATGTACTTTTCTGCACCGGGATGGAAAGGCACTGATGTGGCGGCATTTTTCTGCGCTGAAACCTTGACGTTAGCGTACTCTTGATGGACGGCAATCAAATCTTTTTGATGGTCAAAAATGGCCTTCACAATTTTGTAGGCCTGGTCGTCTGGCATGTTGCTGTTGGCGATCAAAATATTCGCCACTGAGGCCATTTTATTGTCGGCCGCCATGCCAGAGTAAGTGCTTTGCGGAATGACATCGGCGTAATACAAGTTACCCCATTTTTTGTTCATCGCCGCGACAGCTTCGGCGTGGTCAATCATGCGAATTTTGATGCCGGGGGTACTGGCCAGATCAGTCACTGCAGCGGTAGGCAGTCCGCCAACCCAGAAAAAGGCATCGATTTTTTTATCCTTCAGCGCGTTGGCAGACTCCGCTACACCCAAGCGCTCGCGGTTCACGTCTTTCATGGGGTCAAGGCCTGCGCCCTCCATCAGCCGAAAGGCCATGACCTCCGTGGCACTGCCAGGGCTGCCGGCAGAAATGCGGCGCCCCTTCAGATCCGCCATGGTTTTGATGCCAGTGGACTCGGTTGTGACCACATGCATGCGATTGGGGTAGAGCACCAGCAATGTTTTGACATCGACTTTTCGGCCTTTGAATTTTTCCTGGCCTTTGGCCGCATCCAAAGCGACGTCCACCATCGAGAAGGCGACATAGGGTTTGCCGCTGCCAATCAAATTCAGGTTGTCCACGGACCCGCCCGTCACTTCAGCCGTGGCTTGCATGCCTGACACGTGTTTAGACAACACATTGGCCAGGCCACCCCCCATGGGGTAGTAAACACCGCCCGTGCCGCCCGTTGCAATGGAGATGTTTTCAGCCATCAAATGGCTACTGGCCAGCAACGCCAAACCGGAGAGGATGTGTGCGAGTCGCATAAGTGTGTCCTTGAAGATTAATACCTGCCCCAAGCATTACAGCAGAGACGGGCCTTTTCAAGAGGGGTTGACCCTTATTTCACAGGCTCCATTGCAGCTAAGACTCGGCTAAACTGACCTTTACCCGTGAAAAACAGAAGGAGATCTCCGTGAACGCCACCCAGTCCATGTCCGCCCCTGCCGCCAGCCCTGCCATGCGGGGCGTGTTGTCGCCGGTTTTAACCCCATTCCGAGCAGACTTGTCGGTTGACAAAGCCCTGCTGACTGCGCAGTGTCAATGGCTCTTGCGCTGCAACGTCGGACTGGCGGTTTTTGGCACCAACTCGGAAGGCAATTCTTTGTCTGTCAGCGAGCGATCGGACTTGGTACAGCACCTTGTGGGCCAGGGTATTGACCCGACGCGCATGATGCCGGGCACGGGTGGATGTGCTTTACCGGATGTGGTGAGTCTGACGCAAGCCTGCTTGGATGCAGGCGTCAACAACGTTTTGGTGTTACCCCCCTTTTATTACAAGGGCGTGAGCGATGAGGGTCTGTTCTCTTTTTTCAGCGAGCTCATTGAAAGAGTGGGAAGCAGCGACTTGCGTGTGTACCTGTACCACATTCCGCCGGTCTCCCAAATTGGCTTTTCCATGGAATTGATTGAGCGTTTGCTCAACGCGTACGGCCCCATCATTGCGGGCGCAAAAGACAGCGGCGGCCAATGGCCCAATACCGCCGCCATGATTGAGCGTTTTGCATCGCGCGGTTTTTCAGTGTTTGCCGGCAGTGAGAACTTCTTGATGAGAACCTTGCGCGCAGGGGGTGCGGGTTGCATCAGTGCCACAGCGAATGTCAACCCGGCCGCTATTTCTGCGTTGTGCAGCCAATGGACAGCAGCTGATGCAGATGCTCAGCAAGAGCGCCTTGACGTCGTTCGCGCTTTGTTTGCTGCCATGCCCATGATTCCAGCGATGAAGACTGCGGTTGCAGAGGCAACCGGTCAAATGGATTGGAAGCGCCTGCGCCCGCCATTGGTTTCGCTGGATGAGGGGCAAGCCCTGCAGTTACGCACTTCCATGCAGTCTGCAGGCTTTGAAATGAAGATCGATTATTCGGCTTCCTAAAAACCTCACCGCCCGTTCTGATCAATCTGCGTAAACGCCAGCGGCCTTGATCACGGGGCTCCACTTGGCGATTTCGGCGGCCACAAACTTCTTGTGTTCAGCGGGTTCGACGCGCTTGTCCGCCACAACCACTGCGCCCAGGCCTTCTTGCTTTTTGATGAACTCAGGGTCTTTCAACGCGGCTTTCAAAGCCGTATTGAGCTTGACCAGGATGTCTGCGGGCGTGCCTTTCGGAGCATACAAACCGTGCCAAATCGTGACCTCAAAACCCTTCAAGCCGGACTCTTGCATGGTGGGCAAATCTTTCAAGGCGGGCGTTGTCAAGCGCTTGTTGGTGGTCACCGCGTAAGCGTTGACTTTTTTGCCTTCAATCTGGCTGGAGGTGTTGGTGGTCTGGTCGCACATCAGGTCGATCTGTCCGCCAATCAAATCGGTCATGGCAGGCGCGGTGCCTTTGTAGGGCACAGTGGTCATGTCGACTTGAATCGCGTTTTGGAACAGCAAACCGCACAGGTGCGAGGCAGAACCGATGCCGGCGTTGCCCAGGTTGATCTTGCCTTTGTTGGCGCCGATCCAAGTGGTCAGGTCCTTGTAGTTAGTCGCTGGCAAGGCAGGCTTGCCAATCAGGGTCATGGGCACATCGTTGACCATGCCCAAGTATTCGAAATCGCTTTCGACTTTGAAGGGAATATTGCGTACCAGCGTCGGCATGGTAGACATGGCAATGTGATGCAACAGCAAGGTGTAGCCATCGGGCGCAGCCTTGGCCACTTTGTTGGCACCGATCGAGCCACCCGCACCAGCGGCATTGTCGACCACCACCGTGGCACCGCCCAAGGGTTTGCGCAGGGCCTCGGCCAGGTCACGCGCCACACGGTCAGTAGGCCCACCTGCCGTGAACGGCACCACGATGGAAATGGCCTTGGCGGTGGGGTAAGTGTCGGCTTGCGCCAAAAGGGAAAAGGCCGCAGCGGCCACAACGAGCAAACGTTTCACAGGGAACTCCAAAAAAAAGATGGGCCTAGTTTAAGGGTTCCACAGCGCCGGTGAGATCGCGGGTATTACCTATAACGCCGAGAAACAAAGGCTAACTGAAGTGCCACAGCCTTTCATTGCGTCACATCAAACGACCTCTATTGATAGCTGCGCGCGTCCTCGATGACTTTGCCATCATTGGCCAAGGTACCGGGCATCGCCCAGACCACCTCACCGCGCAGTTTGGTGATGTCGCGGATGGCTTCGCTGATGTGCGACTTCAGTGCGTCTGTGGCATGTTCGGTTTCAACATGCAGGGTCATGCTGTCGTTGGCCATTTCGCCGCTGACCACCAAGCGGGCTCTGACCACTTCTGGAAAACGCTTGGCAATTTGTGCGACCTGGGCCGGATGCACAAACATGCCACGCACTTTGGTGGTTTGGTCGGCGCGGCCCATCCAGCCTTTGATGCGCTGATGGGTGCGGCCCGTGGGGCACGGGCCGGTCAACATTGCCGACAGGTCGCCGGTGCCAAAGCGAATCAAAGGGTAGTCGGGGTTGAGGCTGGTGACCACCAGTTCGCCGACTTCGCCTTCAGAAACCGAGTCGCCGGTGCCAGGGCGCACGATTTCGACGATCACGCCTTCGTCCAGCACCAGGCCTTCGCGTGCCGAAGTTTCATACGCAATCAAGCCCACATCGGCCGTGGCGTAACACTGGTACGCGGCCACGCCGCGTTCGGTCATCCAATCACGCAGGCTGGGCGGAAAGGCTTCGCCAGAGACCAAGGCTTTGCGAACGCTGGGCAAAGCCACACCTTGCTCAGCGGCTTTTTCAAGAATGATTTTCAAGAAGCTGGGGGTGCCAATGTAGCCCGCAGGTTGCAGCTCGGCGATGGCGGTCACTTGTTGTTCGGTTTGGCCCGTGCCCCCCGGAAACACCGTGCAACCCAAGGCATGGGCGCCGGTTTCCATCATCGAGCCAGCGGGCGTGAAGTGGTAGCTGAAGCTGTTGTGAATCAACTCACCCGAACGGAAACCCGCTGCAAATAGGGCGCGGGCCATGCGCCAGTAATCGCCGCGCGTGCCTTCGGGTTCGTAGATCGTGCCGGGGCTGGCAAACACACGGGGCATGGCTTTGCCAAAGCCCAAAGCGCTGAAGCCGCCAAAAACCGAGCCCCCTCCAGCCCGCGCAGCCTTTTGACGCTCGAGCAATTCTGTTTTCCGGATGACGGGCAACTGCGCCAACGCAGCGCGGCTGTTGACGCTGGCCGCGTTCACATCAGCGAGCAGAGCGGTCAATGCCGGTGCGTGGGCTTTGGCGTGCGCAACTTGGCCAGGCAATGCGGCCATCAAATCGGCTTCGCGCAGGTGTGGGGCGCGGGTTTCCAAGGCATCAAAATGCTGAGACATGAATTTCTTTCTGAGGTACTGGGTAAAGAAAGGAAGGGCTTAAATGGCCATCAAGCCAACCAGCGCTTGCGCCGTTTGTAGCTCTTGACGTCTTTGAAACTTTTGCGCTCGCCGCCGCCTACGCCGAGGTAAAACTCTTTGACGTCTTCGTTGGTGCGTAAATCAGCTGCAACACCGTCCATCACCACACGGCCGGACTCCATGATGTAGCCGTAGTCGGCATATTGGAGCGCCATGTTGGTGTTCTGCTCGGCAATCAAGAAGGTGACTTTTTCTTTCTCGTTCAAGTCTTTGACAATGTTGAACACCTCTTCCACGATCTGTGGCGCCAAGCCCATCGAAGGTTCATCTAACAACATGACGCTGGGGTTGGTCATCAAAGCGCGACCAATCGCGCACATTTGCTGCTCACCGCCTGAGGTGTATGCAGCTTGCGAGGTGCGGCGGGTCTTCAGGCGCGGAAAGTAGGTGTAGACCTTCTCCAGATTGGCCGCAATCTCGCCCTTGTCGGTGCGTGTGTAACTGCCGGTCATGAGGTTTTCTTCGATGGTCAAGTGTGCAAAGCAGTGACGCCCTTCCATAACCTGCACCACACCGCGGTTGACCAGATCGGCAGGCGACAGGTTTTCAATGCGCTCGCCGCGCAGCTCGATACTGCCTTTGGTCACCGCACCGCGCTCGCCCTGCAGCAAGTTGGAGACCGCACGCAGCGTGGTGGTTTTGCCCGCACCGTTGCCGCCCAGCAAAGCCACAATGCCTTGGTCAAGGACTTGCAAGGACACGCCTTTGAGCACCAAGATAACGTGGTTGTAGATGACCTCGATGCCATTGACGTTCAGAACAATATTTTTTTCGCTCATGGGCTGTGCCTTTTCAAATTCTGCGGTTTCAAACCACATGAAACCGCTGCACGCAAGGGTTTCATGTGGCCGCTGCGCACGGGCAGATGCCCGTGCGCAGCTGACCGCCTGCCGCTTGCGCGGCAGGCGGGAGTCCTGTCAAGATTGGCAATCCGCAGGGGTGCGGCGTGTCAGCTTCTTTTCAGCGGCGTACTTGTCTGCAGACGTTTTGACCAAAGGCTTGATGATCTGCTCATCGGCCTGCAACCAATCAGATGCCCAGACAAACTTGCTTCCGTCCCATGTGTGAACGCGTGCCCATGCAGAGCCCATGTGATCAGCACACGATGTGGAGACCGGACGCATAACGCCCTTGAAGCCCAAGGCATCCAATTTGGCCTGCGTCAAGTTCAGGTTTTCATAGCCCCAGCGCGCTTGCTCACCGGTGATGACCTTGCCTTTGCCAAAACGCTCTTGTGCTTGGCGCACGCCCTCAACAGCCAACATGGCACCCACGACACCGCGCATGTACAGCACTTCGCCCACTTCGGCTTTAGGACCAGTACCCTGGCCTTTATCGTGAACTTTAGCCAAAATTTCTTTCGCAACTACTGACCCCGGCTCAGCGCCGTGCTGCATCATCACTGCGTTGTAACCCTTGGCGGCAGCACCGATATCCTTGAGATCAGGCTCAGCACCAGACCACCAAGTGCCAAACATTTTTTCACGTGGATAACCCGTGGCAACGGCCTCCTTGACGGACGTAGCCGTCATCACACCCCAGGTCTGAAGCATCACGTAATCAGGACGTTGCTGACGGATTTGCAACCAAATGGCTTTTTGTTCTACGCCTGGCGCAGGAATTGGCAACAACTGAAGGGTGAAACCATGCATGGCTGCACGCTCTTGCACGATGGGCAACAACTCTTTACCAAACGGGCTGTCATGGTAGGCGACAGCGATTTTTTTGCCCTTCAGGTTGTCCCACCCACCCGCCTGCTTGGCGATGTGCTGCAACAAAGCGTCTCCCGCAACCCAGTAGTGACCGGTCAAGGGGAAGTTCCACTTGAAGACACCGCCATCGGCAGAGTCACTGCGGCCATAACCAGAGGTGATCATGGGAATTTTGTCAGCCGGTATTTTTTCGGTCAGCGCAAATGTGATGCCCGTTGACAAGGGTTGAAAGACGGTAGCGCCACCATGTTTGCCCTTGAGGCGTTCATAGCACTCAACACCACGATCGGTCGCATAGGCTGTTTCACACTCTTCAACCAAAGTGTTGACACCGTTGATGCCGCCGCGCATGTTGACCAACTTCATGTAATCGGCGTAGCCATTTGCAAACGGTGTAGCGTTAGGCGCGACAGGTCCCGTACGGCCCGTCAAACTGGGAAAAAATTGAATTTTTTCTTGCGCCATGACTGCCGTGGTAGAGACCACAGCAGACAAACCTGCGCAAACCAAAGTGGCCAACATAGCTAACTTTTTAAGCTTCATTTAACTGTCTCCTTAAATCGTGTGAAAAATACCAATGGACCCATCATTCAAGTTGCAATGGTGTATTGAGCGCGCAGATAAAGACGCTTGCCAACACACCCTTTCACTCAGTGCGGGAAGGGCCACAACCGCAACTTCTGCTTGGCAATGCTCCAGAGCTTGGCCAGGCCGTGAGGCTCGGCAATCAAGAACCAGACAATCAAAGCACCAAAAATCATGTATTCGACATGGGAGACCAAGGCCGTTGAGATTTCAACCCCGACAAGTGTCCCTAAAGCCGGCAAGAACTGGTTCAGAAAAATCGGCAACACCACAATGAATGCCGCGCCAAAGAAACTCCCCATGATGGAGCCCATGCCACCAATGATGACCATGAACAAAAGCTGAAATGAGCGGTCAATTGAAAATGCTGCAGGTTCCCAAGAACCCAGGTGGACAAAGCCCCAAAGGCCGCCGGCGACACCAATGATGAAAGAGCTGACCGCAAATGCACTGAGCTTGGCGTACATAGGGCGAATGCCAATCACGGCAGCCGCCACGTCCATGTCACGAATAGCCATCCATTCCCGACCAATGGCCGAACGCACCAGGTTTTTGGCAAGCAAACCAAATACCACCAAGAAGCTCAAGGCAAACAGGTATTTGTCAACCGGCGAATCAATGACCCACCCCAAGATTTGGAAATCAGAGACTGCGACAGAGCCAGAAGAACTGTTGTTTGTGAACCAACTGATTCGGCTGAATGCCCAATCGCAAAAGAACTGCGCAGCCAGCGTAGCCACCGCCAAATAAAGTCCTTTAACCCGCAAGCTGGGAATTCCAAAGAAGATACCGACCAATGTGGCAAAGACTCCCCCTGCGAGCAAGGCCAAAATGACCGGCATGCCTTCGATGCGCACATAGGTGTTGTAGGCCATGTAAGCGCCCACGGCCATGAAAGCCCCAGAGCCCAGAGATATCTGACCGCAATAACCCACCAAAATATTCACCCCCAAGGCAGCCAAGGCCAGAATCAGAAAGGGAACCAAAATGGCGCGAAACATGTACTCGTCGGCCAGCATGGGCACACCCACAAACGCGAATGCAATCAAAGCGCAGACTGCCCAGCGGTCTTGCGCAATGGCAAAAATCTGTTGGTCGCTGCGGTAAGAGGTCTTGAACTGACCATTTTCTCTGTAAAACATGTTTTCTCTCCTTACACGCGGTCGATGATTTTTTCGCCAAACAGTCCTTGTGGACGGAACAACAAAAAGACAAGGGCCAGCATGTACGCAAACCAAATTTCAATGCCTCCGCCGACAAAGGGCCCCAGGTAAACCTCGGATAATTTCTCCCCCACACCGATGATCAGACCGCCAATGATGGCGCCCGGCACCGAAGTCAAGCCACCCAAAATGATCACCGGCAAGGCACGCAAGGCCACCGTGGTCAGCGAAAACTGCACGCCCAGTTTGGAGCCCCAAATGATGCCAGCCACCAAGGCCGTGATGCCGGCCACAAACCAGACAATGACCCAAATGCGGTTGAGCGGGATGCCAATCGATTGCGCGGCTTGGTGGTCATCGGCCACCGCACGCAGGGCCCGACCCGTCCCTGTCTTTTGGAAGAACAAGGACAAGACCACCACCAGCAAAGCCGCGATACAGGCGGCATAGACATCTTCCAAGCTGATCAAAACGCCACCTGGAAAAATCGACTCGAACACGAAAACTGGCTCTTTTGGCATGCCGACGTCGATCTTGTAAATGGCACTCCCAAAGATCGTCTGACCCAAGCCATCCAAAAAGTAGGTAATGCCCAGCGTGGCCATGAGCAAGGTCACACCTTCTTGGTTGACCAGATGGCGCAGCACCAAACGCTCGATCAACCAAGCCAGCATGAACATGACGCAAGCTGCCAGTACAAAGGCAAGCAAGTTGCCCAAGAACTTACTTTCCAAGCCCAGCCAGCCGGGTATCCATTCGGAGAAACGGGCCATGGCCAAAGCCGCAAACAACACCATCGCGCCCTGCGCGAAATTGAACACGCCAGAGGCCTTGAAAATCAGTACAAAACCCAGGGCGACCAAGGAATACAGCATGCCGGCCATGAGGCCGCCAAAAAGGGCTTCCAGAAAAAATGCCATTTCTTGTTCTCCTTAGTGGCTGGTGCCCAAATAGGCACTGATCACTTCTTTGTTGTTGCGCACTTCCTCGGGTGTCCCGTCGCCGATCTTTTTGCCGTAGTCGAGCACCACCACGCGGTCCGAGATGTCCATCACCACACCCATGTCGTGTTCGATCAAGACAATGGTGGTGCCGAACTCGTCGTTCACATCGAGAATGAAGCGGCACATGTCCTGCTTTTCTTCCATGTTCATACCGGCCATAGGCTCATCCAGCAACAGCACTTGCGGCTCCATGGCCAGGGCGCGACCCAGGTCGACCCGCTTTTGCAAACCATAGGGCAGTTGGCCGACGGGGGTTTTGCGGAAAGCCTGAATCTCCAGAAAGTCGATGATGTGCTCGACTTTTGAGCGGTGCTCCTCTTCCTCACGCTGGGCCGGGCCCAGACGCAAAGCCTGCAAGAAGATGTTGCTTCTGATCTTGAGGTTGCGCCCGGTCATGATGTTGTCGATCACGCTCATGCCTTTGAACAAGGCCAGGTTCTGGAAGGTGCGGGCAATGCCCATCTCGGCCACTTGTCGGCTGTTCATGTGGTCAAACGACTGGCCACGGAAAGTGATCGAGCCTTCTTGCGGCGTGTAGACGCCGTTGATGCAGTTGAGCATCGAGCTCTTGCCCGCGCCGTTAGGACCGATGATGGCGCGCACTTCATGCTCGCGGACATCGAATGAAATATCGATCAGGGCGTTCACGCCGCCAAACCGCAAGCTGATGTTTTGCACACCCAGGATGACGTCACCAATCACTTTACTCATGATGCTGCCTTCACAGGGGTGAACGTTTTCGCGTCAGAAATCAGCAGTGTTGCGCTGACGCTGCCCGAGCGGCCGTCTTCAAATTTGACAACAGTCTCAATGAATTGCGATGTCATGCCACCGTATAGCCCATCGACCAAGGGTTTGTATTTTTCGGCAATAAAGCTTCTGCGAACCTTGTTGGTTCGGGTGAGTTCACCATCGTCTGCGTCCAGCTCTTTGTGCAACACCAAAAAGCGCGACACCTGGCTGCCCGCCAGCAGCGTGTCTTGCGCCAAGTCGGCATTCACTTTCTCGACGCATTCCCGGATCAGCTGGTACACCTCGGTTTTTTGCGCCAAGTCGGTGTAACCGGCATAGGGCAGGTTGCGGCGCTCAGCCCAGTTGCCTACGGCATCAAAATCGATGTTGATCATCACGCACACTTTTTCGCGTTGGTCGCCATAGGCCACCACCTCTTTGATGTGCGGAAAGAACTTGAGTTTGTTCTCGACGTACTTGGGCGCAAACATGGCGCCATCGTTGGCACCGCCCACAATACGGCCCACATCTTTCACTCGGTCAATGATTTTGAGGTGGCCGTGGCTGTCGATGAAACCCGCATCGCTGGTGTGGTACCAGCCATCGGCGGTCAACACCTCTGCAGTGGCTTCGGGGTTTTTGTAATAACCCTTGAGCAGTCCTCGCGACTTAACCAGAATTTCACCGTTGTCGGCCACCTTGATTTCGACCCCTTTGCACGGCACGCCCACGGTGTCGGCGCGGGCTTCGTTATCGGGTTGCAGGCACACGAAAACTGCCGTTTCGGTGGAGCCATACAACTGCTTGATGTTGACACCGATTGATCGGAAAAAAGTGAACAAATCAGGCCCAATGGCCTCGCCTGCGGTGTAGGCCACGCGCACACGGCTGAAGCCCAAGTTGTTGCGCAAGGGGCCATAGACCAGCCAGTTGCCCACCGCGTATTTCAATCGGTCGAAGAAGCCCGCCGATTGCCCGTCCATCAAGGCAGGGCCGACTTTTTGGGCCACACCCATGAAGTAATGGAACATGCCGCGCTTGAGTCTGCCAGCGTCCTCCATGCGAATCATCACGCTGGTGAGCATGCTTTCAAAAACACGGGGCGGTGCAAAATAATAAGTGGGCCCGATTTCTTTCAAATCGATGGTGACGGTGGCCGCCGACTCCGGGCAATTGACCACATAGCCACACACCAGCCATTGTGCGTAGCTGAAAATATTTTGCCCAATCCAGGCTGGCGGCATATAAGCCAGCACGTCTTCGCTGTGGGTCAGCTTGTCAAATTCAGCGCCCGCATCGGCACGGTCAATCAGGGAGCCGTGCGTGTGCACCACACCTTTGGGGTTGCCCGTGGTGCCGGAGGTGAAGAACATCGCGGCCACATCGGTGTACTGCGCTTTCTCAACTTCATCTGCGTAAAACTGCGGGTGCTGCTGCGCAAATACGCTGCCGGCAGCAATCAAGGCTTCGAGTGAGCCCAATCCGTCTTCAGTGTATTTGCGCAGTCCGCGTGGGTCGTCAAAGTAAATATGGCTCAGCTGCGGGCACTGTTCGCGCACCTCCAGCATCTTGTCGACTTGCTCCTGGTCTTCGACCACGCAAAACCGGACTTCGGCGTTGGTGATCGGGAACACGCATTCGGCCGCAGCCGCATCTTGGTACAAGGGCACAGGGATCGCGCCCAGCGACTGCGCGGCCAACATGGTGGCGTACAAGCGAGGGCGGTTGGAGCCCACGATGATGATGTGCTCGCCCCGCTGCAAGCCCGCTTGGTGCAGCCCACACGCCACCGATTGCACCAACTGCGCCAACGACGACCAACTCGTGGCCTGCCAAATGCCGTATTCTTTTTCACGCAGCGCAGCCGCGCCCGGACGCTGCTGAGCGTGCATGCGCATCAAGCGGGGAAAGGTTATTTGCATCACCGGTTCTGTCTCCAATCACAGCGCACCCACACGGATGCGTATTCATTCAAGAACGGATGCTAGGTCGACATTTGACGTCAAGTTGTCGTTTCAACGACAATTAAGGGAAGACCCTGATAACAACTGACCCGAGTCTGACAAAACCGAACAAGATGACCCAAACCCCTAGCGTCCACCAGCGCCGCCGCGCGCCGACGGCGACCGAACTGCAAGAAATTCCGTGGATGAATTTGCTGACCGCACAAGAGCGTGCGCAAGTCATTCCCCAATTGGTGGTGAGCGACCCTCAGCCGGGGGACTATGTCTGCCGCGTGGGAAGGCCCGTTACCTATTGGTTTGGCGTGGTCTCGGGCTTACTCAAAATGAGCAGCGACAACGAAAACGGCCA
The DNA here is from genome assembly GCA_945901045.1 of Limnohabitans sp. Rim8. Lineage (GTDB taxonomy): Bacteria > Pseudomonadota > Gammaproteobacteria > Burkholderiales > Burkholderiaceae_C > Limnohabitans_A. The sequence continues at coordinate 1,972 of CAMDKK010000040.1, read as the reverse complement.
AACCATGACCTTCACTGGAATGCCGCCCGGCGGCTGGTTTGGTGAAGGTACCGCACTCAAGCGCGAGAGTTACCGCTACAACATTCAACCGCTGCGCCCCAGCCTGGTGGCCGGGCTGCCTGTGGATACGTTTCATTGGTTGATAGACCACTCGCTGGGGTTCAACCGCTTCGTCATGAACCAACTCAATGAGCGATTGGGCCAATTCATTGCGGCACGCGAAATGGACCGGATGAACAAGCCCGAAATGCGCCTGGCCCGTCACTTGGCCGCGTTGTTCAACCCGGTCTTGTTTTCAGGCGTGGGTGAAGTGCTGCGCATCACGCAGCAAGAGCTGGCCTATCTGGTAGGCCTGTCCCGGCAACGGGTGAACGAAGCATTGAAAGTATTAGAAATGCATCAGCTCATCCGCGTCGAATACGGTGGCCTGCGGATTTTGGATCTGAATGGACTTCGAACCGCGCAATTCATGTAGGGCAAACCCAAGCACCAACGGCTCAAAACAGCGGACAATCGGTCAACTTCTTTTTTGCCCCGCTACCCCATGACACAGCCCCCGGCTTTCAAACGTGCGCCCCGCCCAGAAGGCAAAGGCGAAACGGCCGCGCCCAGCGGTACCTCGCGCCTGAACAAACGCATGGCGGAGCTGCGCATGTGCTCACGCCGCGAAGCCGATGCTTGGATTGAGCAAGGCTGGGTCCAGGTCAACGGCCTGCCCGCCAGCATGGGTCAGCAAGTCAGCTTGTCGGACCGCATATCGGTGGACAAAGCGGCCGAGCTGCAACAAGAACGCCAAGTGACCATCTTGCTGCACAAGCCGATGGGCTATGTGAGCGGCCAGGCGGAAGACGGGCACCAACCGGCCATCACCCTGATCAACCCCCGCAGCCACTGGATGGGCGATCTGTCCAAGATGCGTTTCACGCCGCCGCACCTGCGCAACCTGGCCCCTGCAGGGCGCCTGGACATCGACTCCACAGGCCTGTTGGTGTTGACGCAAGACGGCCGCGTGGCGCGTCAATTGATCGGCGAAGACGCCGAAATGGAAAAAGAATATTTGGTACGCGTGGCCTACACCGGCCACGAAAACACAGCTGCCGCATCGGCAGCATCCGCCACCTATGGCGGCAAGGCGACGCAGCTGAGCAGCATCGACGAGAACGACCGCGTGACCAGCAATGTGCAAGCGGTCTTTCCAAGCGCGCATCTGGAGCGCCTGCGCCTCGGTCTGAGCCTGGACGGCAAGCCCCTGAAGCCCGCCAAGGTGGAATGGCAAAATCCAGAACAGCTGCGCTTTGTGCTGACCGAAGGCAAAAAGCGCCAAATCCGCCGTATGTGCGAACAAGTCGGCTTGAAAGTCGTGGGCCTCAAACGCATCCGCATGGGCCGTGTGCAACTCGGTCAAATGCCTGCGGGGACATGGCGGTATTTGGGGCCCAACGAATCTTTCTGAAAAAAAGCATGAAGTCCCTGAAATTCACCGCCGCCTTTTGGAGCGCTGGAACAAGGAAGTGGGCGCACAAGTGCGTTGACGCTCTTGAAATCATTTTGGACGCCCCCAACTGTGGGGCGTCTTGTTTTTTTCTGACCTTTTGTATTCACCATTTGTATCGCCATGAGTAAACAAACCCATTCCTTCCAAGCCGAAGTGTCGCAACTGCTGCACTTGGTCACGCACTCGCTGTACTCCAACAAAGAGATTTTCTTGCGCGAGCTGATCTCTAACGCCTCAGACGCCTGCGACAAGCTGCGCTTTGAAGCGCTGAACAATTCAGCGCTGTTCGAAGACGCGCCCGAGTTGCAAGTGCGCTTGTCGTTTGATGACAAGGCCAGGACCTTGACCATCACAGACAACGGCATTGGCATGACCGAACAAGAGGCCATTGAGCACTTGGGCACGATTGCCAAGAGCGGGACCAAAGACTTCGTGAGCAAATTGAGCGGCGACCAAAAGTCAGACGCGCAATTGATT
>CAMDKK010000039.1 GCA_945901045.1 Limnohabitans sp. Rim8 | reverse complement strand
GACCACCGAAAAGTCAGGCGTGCAATGGTTGGGCGAGCAACAGCTTGAAGCCGTGCTGGATGAGTTGCCCCACCGCCCCATGCTGGCTGGACGAGAGGGAATTCGCTTGTCACTGGCAGGTGCCCAAGACAAATTGCCGGTGCTCTTCGATGGCCAGTGTATCGGCTTGCCTCAAGGCTGCCAGCCGAGTACACACATTCTCAAAACCGCCATCTTGGCGGTGCAACATAGCGTGCTCAACGAAGGCTTCTGTATGACCCTGGCAAAGGCCTTGGGGCTACCCACAGCCCGACGCAAATTTTCTCTGTAGATCACGCCGCATCTTGCTGGTTGCACGGTATGACCGTCAGGCGGGCAATGATGAGTGCTTGGTGCGCATCCATCAGGAAGACTTCTGCCAGGCCCTGGGCGTCGTGTCGGAGATGAAATACCAAAACGAAGGCGGCCTGGATCCCAGCCATCACGGATTGAAGAAATATTCCATGAAGGGTATTCTGGCCAACATGACTTGGGACGTTGAATAGACAGATGACTTTGGCGAATGGTGGGCAGGTTTGTCAGAGGGCGAGCAGGAGTCGTTGGATGCATTGGTGCGACTGCTGGAAAATCGAGGTCCGAATTTGGGCTTTCCGCACAGTAGCGGGATCAACGGTTCTAGACACACACATATGCGTGAATTGCGGACTCAGCACGAGGGACGGCCGTTTCGAACTTTGTACGCGTTTGATCCACGGCGTTCAGCCATTCTGTTGATCGGTGGCGACAAAACCGGAGACAGCCGCTGTTATGACATGCATATTCCTGTTGCTGACGAACTTTACGATGAACACTGAGAGCAACTTCGAAAGGAAGGGCTGATCAATGGCTAACAAATTTGCAGTACCACGGCAACAAATGTCGCCCCAGTCTCTGACACGTGCTGAGGCTAAGGCCCGGAGGATGCTTGACGAAATGCCGCTTAACGAGTTGCGACAAGCGCGTGGCCTTTCACAAAAGATGCTGGCTGATGTACTTCATGTTCAGCAACCATCCATCGCCAAAATGGAGCGGCGCACGGACATTTACATCTCAACTCTGCGAAGTCACATCGAAGCGATGGCTGGGCAATTAGAGGTGGTCGCGCGATTCCCGGATGGTGTTGTGAGGATCAGCAATTTTGCCGATCTGAGTGACTCTTCAGCTTAAGCTGATGAGTGCCTGGCCTGTGCCAGATGGCCGACGGGTTAACCCTTGAGGCCACCCTGCGTCAAGCCCCCAATCACGCGCTCCTGAAACAGCGCAATCATCAATGCCACCGGGATGATGGTCACGATCAAGGCCGCGCTGATGAGCGGCCACGGGAAGGTGTATTCCCCTTGGTACATCGCAATCCCAACGGGCGCGGTACGCATGGCGGCGCTGGCATTGAGGGACAGGGCCAGTAAAAATTCATCCCAGGCGTTGACAAAGGCCAAAATGCCGGCCGTGAAGACGCCCGGCGCGGCCAAGGGAATCACCACATGCCACAAGGCGCCGATGCGGGAGCAACCATCGATCATGGCCGCATTTTCAAGGTCACGTGGAATGCTCTGGAAAAAACTGACCAACACCAAGGTACAAACAGGCAAGTTCAGCACCGTGTAGGGCAGTATCAAGGCGGTATAGGTGTTGAGCAGCCCGAGGCTGCGCATGATCTCAAAAATAGGCACCAACAGCGCAATCAAGGGGAACATGCTCGAGGCCACAATGGCCGTCAAAATCCACTGGCGGTAGCGTAAATTAAGGCGTGCAATGGCGTACGCGGCACCCGTGGCCACGATCAAAGACAGCACCGTTGACAAACTCGCCACAATCAGGCTGTTGCCCAGGTAATGCAACAAAGGTTGCTCGGTGAACGCATGCTGATAGTGCACCAGCGTGGGGCTGTGTGGCCACCAGGTGATGGGCTTTTGCACCAACTCGGCTTCGGGCTTGAGGGATGTGAACAGAATCCACAAGACCGGAAACACACCGTTAAAGACAATCCAGACAGCCGCAAACAAGCGCAAGCGGGCAGAGGTCCACAGATTCATGCTTGCTTTCCGATTTGCCGCAAATAGACCGCTGTGACCAGCATAGACATCAGAAACATGAACACCGCCAGGGCTGAACCGTAACCCAAGTCCAGGTAATCAATGGTGGTTTTGTGAATCAGCATGGCCAAGGTCTCGGTGCTGCTGCCCGGGCCACCTTTGGTCATGGTGTAGGGAATGTCGAAGGTTTGCAAAGCGGTCAAGGTCCTGAAAATCAGCGCAACCACAATGCTGGGCACCAGCAAAGGCAAAGTGACTTGCCAAAATTGTTGCCACCGGGTGGCGCCATCCACCTGCGCAGCTTCATACAAAGAGCGCGGAATCATTTGCAGTCCAGCCAACAAAATGAGGGCCATGAAGGAGCTGGTTTTCCAGATGATCGTCAGGCAGATGGCGGTCATGGCCCAAGTGGGATTGAGCAACCACATGGTCGGCTCAGGGGCGCCCAGCATGCGCAACACATCGTTCACGATGCCGTAATCGGTGTGGAAGAACCAGGCAAAAATCAAACCGCAAAAACTCAGCGGCAAGGCCCAAGGCAGCAACAAGGACAAACGCACCACCCACTTGTAGCGGAAAGGCAAATTGGCCAACAGGGCCAGACCCAAGCCCACCACCAAGGCCCCCGGTACGGTGACCACGGTGATCAGCAAGGTGTTGCGCGCAGCATGCCAAAACTCTTTGTCCTTCAGGGCTTCTTCGAAATTACGCAAACCTACAAAATCGAGCGCACGCGCCCCGCCGCTCAATTGCATGTCAAACAGGCTGGTGTAGATCAACTTACCCACCGGGTAAATGACAATCAAAGCGATCAGAAAAAACGCGGGTGCCAGCAGCAGCAGCGCCAGCGTTTTCTCAGAGGGGTCGCGCCAAGAGGTCATCAGTTCAGCGCATAACCCGTGTCAAACGGCTGTCAATGTCAGCCACAGCTTCGGCTGGCGTCTTGGTGCGGGCCAGTGCCGCATTGGTGTTGGTGCGGACCACGTCGCTGACTTGGCCGTATTGGCTGCTGATCGGACGCGCTTGACCGGCAACGATCACGTTGGCCGCGTCTTTGAACCAAGGGGCTTGCTTGAGCACAGCCGCGTCGTTGTAGACGCTTTGGAAGACCGGCAACAGCGAACCCTCAACCGCCAAGAACTTGCTGGTCTCCGGTGTGCTCATGAACTTGACGAGATCAGCGGCGGCTTGCTTGTTCTTGCTGAAAGCACTCACAGCCCATTGCCAGCCGCCCACGCAGGTGGCGCTCTTGCCACCGGCCATGGCCGGCAGAGGCATCACACCCACTTTGCCTTTGACTTGGCTGTCCGCAGCGTCCTTGAAGACGTCCCAGGCAAAGCCCCAGTTGATGGCAAACAGCACCTGTCCGGCTTTGAATTCGTTGACGGTGATGGGCGTGGTCACTTCGGCGATGTTCTTTTTCATGACACCGCTGTCGACCAATTTCAACCACATGTCCAGACCCTTGACTGCGGTGTCTTTGTCCAGCGTCAACTTGCCTGCGGCATCATTGAACTGCTTGCCTTGGCTCCAGTAAGGCAGCAAGAAAGTGCAGACCGCACCTTCGATGGGCGCGCCCTGAATGCTCAAGCCTTGCAGATTGGGGTTCTTTTCAGCGTCCAGCACTTTTTTGGCCGAAGCAGCCAGCTCATCCCAGGTTTTGGGTTCCTTGATGCCGTGCTTTTCCAACAAATCTTTGCGGTAGTACATGAACATGGCATCCGCAAAGGCGGGCATGGCGGCCACTTTGCCATTGACCAAATTGGCTTGCGAGTACACGGGCAAATAAGGCTTGAGCGCTTGCGCACCGCCGACATAATTGTCCAGTGGTTCTAACCAACCGGCATTGAAATACTGGGAGGGGTTGACGATGTCAATCATGTAGATATCGATCGCCGTGTCTTTGGCATTGAGCACCGTGCTCAGGTACTGGCGCTGCAGCTCGCTGGTGGCACCGCCGGTTTCAATGTCGATGGTGACGCCCGGGTTTTTGGCCTGGTAACTGTCAAACAGTTTGCGCATCAAATCAGGGCGTTGGTTTTGGCCGCCCGAAAAAACGCGCAGCTTGGTGTCTGCGGCTGCTGGCATGCTGATCAAGCCCACAGCCATACAAAGTGCAGCAGCCAAAGTGCTGATCGAATTCCCAAAAAGTCTGCGTTTCATGGTTTGTCTCCAGTGGTAAATAACGTGGGTTTGAAAAAAATTACAGCGACAGGCCGCTGTCTGCATCGAAAAATTGTAAATGCTCTGGGTGAAAATACAAATTGCAAGCCGAGCCGGGCGGCAAATGGAAATCAGGCGGCAAACGCGCTGTCAATTCTTGCTCGCCAATTTTAAAAGTAGCCAAGGTTTCGGCCCCCAAGGGCTCCAGCAAAACCAGTTCGGTGTGCAGCTGAATGTCTTGCGCAGAATCACGCGTCACGCGGCATTTTTCAGGACGCAATCCCATTTTCAAATGCTGCACGGTTGACAAGGCTTGAAGGCGCAAGGCAGGAATGGCCAGCACTTGCCCATCCAATTGAATCTCTTGCTTGTGCAAAAGAACATTCAGTAAATTCATGGCCGGTGAGCCCATGAACCCCGCCACAAACAAGGCTTGGGGCTGGTTGTAAATGTGATCAGGCGAGCCGTACTGCACCACGTGGCCGCCGTGCATCACCGCAATTTGGTTGGCCAGCGTCATGGCCTCGACCTGGTCATGGGTCACGTAAATGATGGTGGCCCCCAAGCGCAAGTGCAGCTTCTTGATTTCAGCGCGCATTTCGCCGCGCAGCTGGGCATCCAGGTTGGACAGCGGCTCATCGAATAAAAACACTTTAGGCTGCCGCACGATGGCGCGGCCAATGGCCACGCGCTGACGCTGACCACCCGACAAGGCCGCAGGCTTGCGCTCCAGCAGGTGTTCGATTTTCAGCAACTTGGCCGCGTCCATGACACGCTGTTGAATCACCGCTTCGGACTCCTTGCGCAAGCGCAAGCCAAAAGCCATGTTTTCAAACAAAGATTTGTGGGGATAGAGCGCATAGTCTTGAAAAACCATCGCAATGTCGCGGTCACGAGGCGGCAGGTCATTGATGCGAACGCCATCGATCAAAATATCACCTTGCGTCACCGTTTCAAGCCCGGCCACCATGCGCAGCAATGTCGACTTTCCGCAACCCGAAGGCCCTACCAGAACAACAAATTGTCCGTCAGAAACAGTCAGGTTGATGCCGTGCAAAACCTTGTTCTGTCCGTCATAACTTTTGACAACATTTTGGAGTTCTACATGGGCCATGAGTCAGCTTTCGAACGCCGACAGGACGCCAAACTGGCGGTTAGCGTAGGCCAGGCCTTGGCCTTCCTGTGTCCCGTAACCCGTGACTTCGCCAATCAGAATGTCGTGGTCACCCGCGGTCACCACTTGCGCCAAGCGGCACTCGAACCAAGCGACGGTGTATTTGAGTCTGAGGTTCTTTTGCGCTGTCCGTTCAGTCAGCTGATTGGCAAAACGCTCTGGCTGAGGACCGGACGCAAAACGCATGGCCGTGTCTTTTTGGTCGGCTTGCAATACATTCACCAAGTACGTGCAAGATTGCGTAAAGGCTTGGTAGCTGTTGGCTTCTTTTCGGATACTCCAGAGCACCATGGCGGGCTCAAGGGATACGGTGTTGAAGGAGTTGCACGTCATGCCCCAGTCCTGGCCTTCGAAGTGGGTGGTGACCACCGTCACGCCCGTGGTGAACCGGCTCATCGCAGACTTGATGGTCATGGCACTTCCTGGCCTGCCGCCAAGGTCCATAACGCATACCAGGTTTCCAGGTCCATCCGAACTTTCAAGGCATCACCCAGTCGGGCCATGCGGTCCAAATTGTTGGTGCCTACAACGGGCACGATGCCGGCCGGATGGGCCAGCAGCCAGGCAATCGCGACCGCGTCCACGTCCACGGCGTGTTCTTGAGCCAAGCGCTGCAAGGCTGGGCGCAGGCGCAGTGCAGCAGTTTCATTACTAAACAAGCGCCCACCGCCCAAGGGTGACCAGGCCATAGGCCGGATCTGGTGTTGCTGACACTGACTCACCGAACCGTCCAAAAAAGCATGCTGGGCCAGCAAGCTCAACTCCAGCTGGTTGGTCACCAGCGGCGTTTGCATGGCGGACTGCAGCACATCAAAATCGGTCACTGAAAAATTCGACACACCCGCTGCAGCGATTTTGCCTTCCTTGACCAGCGCGTCCAAACAGGCGCCTGTTTCGTGGGCGTTCATGAACGGGTCAGGACGGTGAATCAGCAAAGCGTCCAGACGCTCAACGCCCAAGCGCTGAAGCGAGTTGTCGACTGAATACCGGATGTGCGCCGCACTCGTGTCGTAATGTTTGACACTTCTGGCAGGGTATTGGGACGAGATCAACTTGATGCCGCACTTGCTCACGATTTGCATCTTGTGCTTGAGACCGGGGTCCAACTTCAAGGCCTCACCGAACAAGGCCTCGCAGCGGTAATCCCCGTAAATATCAGCATGGTCAAAGGTGGTGATGCCCAAGTCCAGACAGAGCTTGATTTTTTTCAATGCCGTTTGCGCAGAGGTATCGCTGCCATCGGCCATGCGCCAAGCGCCATAAACCAAGGCACTGAAAGGTGACAAGTTCTTGTGAAATGCAATAGTGGGGATCAACGACGGACTCCTTGTCCTAGTGGGGTGGCAGGGGTTTGCTCAGGCACGCGGCCATAGGCGTGGGGCAGGGAGCAGGTTTTGAGATGGGGCAGTACTTTTTCACCAAAAATACGGCACTCATCTAAATGAGGATAACCCGAAAAAATGAAAGCCCGAATACCCATTTTCTGATAGGCCTCGATCTTGCTCAGGACCTGATCAACGCTGCCCACCAGCGCGGCCCCGCAGCCTGAGCGTGCGCGGCCAACACCGGTCCATACATGCGGCTCCACATACCCATGTTCATCAGCGAGGGCCAGGTTTTGGGTCTGAATGGAGACACCAAAATTTTTGGCGTCCTGTGCTCGCTCGCGTATTTTTCGACCGACGTCGTCGTCCAACTTGGAGACCAGCTCTTCGGCGTATTCTTGGGCTTCATTTTCGGTATCGCGCACGATCATGTGAATACGCAGGCCGTAGTCGATCACACGGTTGTAGTGCGTTGCACGGGCGTGCACGGTTCGCATGCGGTTTGCCAATTCTTCTTCTTTTTCAGGCCACATCAGGTACACATCGCAATGGGCGGCGCACAAATCAACGGCCTCAGGCGAATACCCACCGAAATACAACAGGGGCCCGCCTTTTTGATAAGGCTTGATCGGATCGGTGGACAAATTCTGAAAGTTGTAAATTTCACCTTGGTAATTGATCGTGTCCTGCGTCCAGGCCTGCTTGAGAATCTCGACAACCTCTTTGGAGCGGCGGTAGCGGTATTCGTTGGTGGCCGTTTCACCGGGGAAGTCGGACGAAATCACATTCAAGATCAAGCGTCCCTTGAGCATGTGGTCGAGCGTGGCCACTGAACGTGCCAGCATGATGGGCTGAACTTCACCGCAGCGAATGGCCGCCAAAAAATTCATGCGTTCGGTCAAAGGGGCCATGGCCGCCACAAAGCTCATCGTGTCCTGACCCACTTGGTAAGACGAGGGGCACAAGATATTGCGGTAACCCAGTTGGTCGGCCGCCAAGGCAATGTCACGCGTGTTTTCCCAACTGCTTCGCAAGTCGCCTTCGGGTACACCTAAATGCCTGTAATCATCTGAACACAGCGGTGCGAACCACGCGATCTCGGCGCTGTCAAGGTGCTGGCTTTTAACGGGTACAACAGACACAATCGATCCTTAGCATGAAATTTTTTAGCAGTCTTTGCTATAGTTCAAACTAATGTAGGAATAGTGAAGGACTTTGTCAATGCCTATTTCACCTGATGCCCCTCAATTGACGCCCGCCAAATCGTTGCCGCTTTTTTTGCGGTTGGCGGAGGTGTTGGCGCGCGGGATTGGAGCAGGCCACTACCAGGCCGGTGAGCGGTTGCCACCCGAAGCCGAGTTGGCGGTCCATTTGAGGGCTTCTGTAGGCACCTTGCGCAAAGCCTTGGCCTTGCTGGAATCTCGCGGCATGCTGGAACGCAAACAAGGCTCCGGCACCTATGTGCGCGGTCGCAAGCAAGTCGATGCCTCGGCGCGCAACATCTATGAATTTTTCAGGCTCGAACTCGAAGGTGGGGGTGGCTTGCCATCAGCTTTGCTCATCGAGCTCAAAAAAGTCCGAAAGCCTGCAGCCATACCTGCCTTTGGAAATGGCTTAACACCCTCTTGCTACCGGGTCAGGCGCTTGCGTTTTCTGGATTCATCGCCTGTGGCGGTCGAAGAAATCTGGTTTGACGCGAGACACCGTGAAGGCTTGACCATGGCGCAATTGGACGAAGCGCTTTACCATTTTTACGAAACCGAACTGGGCTTTTGGATATCGCATGCCGAGGACAGACTGAAAGTGGGCGAAGTCCCTGATTGGGCGCCTGCGCAGTTCCAACTCAGACCGGGGCAAACCTGCTGCAAGATCGAACGCAAAGCCTGGAGCAGCAACGGTCCGCTCGAAGAATTTTCAACGACTTGGGTCGACACCCGTTTGGCGCATTACATGGCCCGATGGTCTTGATGCACCCACCCTGCACAGAAAGAGACGAATGAACCAGACAGGTAAAACCATGCACTATGGCATGCTCGGATGCGGCATGATGGGCCAAGAGCATTTGCGCAACATGGCCTTGCTGCCGCAAGCCAAAGCAGTCGCCATTTACGAGCCCGATGCAAGCATGTTGGCGGCTGCACTGGCGCTGGCGCCTGGTGCACGCGCTGTGGGCAGCATGGCTGCTTTGATCGACGCTGGCGATGTGGACGCCTTGGTCATCACCAGCCCCAATTTCTGCCACGCCGATCAACTGCTGGCGATTGCGGCGCGCCGCCCCTTGCCCATCTTGGTTGAAAAACCAGCCTGTACCGATTTGGCTTCTGTGGCCCGTTTGCGCGAAATGGCTCTTCAATACAGCCAGCCCATTTGGACCGCCATGGAGTACCGCTACATGCCGCCCATCGCTGAGTTGATCAAGCAAGTGCATGCGCAAAGTGCCACGGGCTCGGCGGTGATGCTGTCGATACGCGAGCACCGGTATCCGTTTTTGGAAAAGGTAGGCGACTGGAATCGCTTCAACAAAAACACCGGCGGCACGCTGGTCGAAAAGTGCTGTCACTTTTTTGACCTGATGCGCTTGCTCATGCAAGCCGACCCGATTCGATTGTTTGCTTCAGGCGGTCAAAATCACAACCATGTTCACGAGTCTTACCCCGACGGCATACCCGATATTCTGGACAACGCCATGGTGGTGCTGGACTTTCCAGGCGGCCGCCGCGCACTTTTAGAGCTGTGCATGTTTGCACAAGGCTCACGCTATCAAGAAGAAATTTGCGTGGTGGGCCCCCTTGGCAAGATCGAGTGCAAGGTGCCCGGCCCCACGCGCTTTTGGCCGGCTGACACTTTGGGCGAACCACCCGTGGCGCAATTGATCGTCAGTCCGCGAAACCCTGCAGGACCGCATACGCTGGACATTCCGGTTGACCCTCACTTGTTGGCAGCAGGCGATCACAATGGATCGACCTTTTATCAGCATCAAAAATTCTTGTCGGTGGTGCAAGGTCTCGCTGCAGTTGAAGTGAGTTTGTCGGATGGTTTGTCTGCAGTCGTCATTGGCTTGGCCGCAGAACATTCTGCAAAAACCGGCGAAGTTGTGGACTTGACCCAAGGCCCTTGGGCATTGTTGTAGTAGAAACAGGCATGTTCTTCATTGATATGAAATTCCGTTGGATGCTGCTGCTCATTTGCGTAGGGCTGATGGCCGGTTGTGCAACGCAGCCCAGCAGCCCCATGCGCGCTGATGCGCTGCATTTGCCAAGCCCCCAAGCCTTTCGGACTTGGACGCCCGAGCAACAACTGACCTGGCTTGCGGTGCCATTCCCAGGCAAAAACCCCACCCAGTACCAATTGGCAAAGCGCCAAGGCCGAGAAGGCATACAAGCCGATGCGCACTCTGCTGTGAGCATGTTGCGGCAATCGGTGCATGTGCCCGCAGACCAATTGGGCGCCTTGAAATTTTCTTGGTTCGTGCCCGAGTTGATTGCAGGTGCAGACATGGGCGTGCGCGAGGCAGATGATTCGCCGGTTCGACTGGTGCTGGCTTTTGAAGGCGATCGCTCCAAATTTTCAGCGCGTAACGCCATGCTCAACGAGCTGGTCCGCACGCTGACCCATGAAGAAATGCCTTACGCCACCTTGATGTATGTGTGGTGCAATCAACGCCCTGTTGAGTCGGTTATTGTCAATCCGCGCACCGATCGAATTCAAAAAATCGTGGTCGAATCTGGCCCCCATCAACTCCAGCGCTGGCGGAACTACGAGCGAGACATTCGGACTGATTTTGAGAAAGCCTTTGGTGAAGCGCCCGGACCCTTGGTCGCGATAGGGCTGATGACAGACAGCGACAACACCCGCACCCACACGCGCGCCTGGTACGGAAACGTGCAATTGCTGCAATCCGTGACAAAACCTTGACAAAAAATGCACGCTTTGGGGGTATTCCCTCACCCTCCTTCGGTTCTTCATGTTGCATAGTCACGGCACCCAAAGATACGGTGTTAAGGAAATTTCAAAATGATCAAAACTTTTTTCAGCCGGTACTCGGTTTGCGCTTGGATCTTCGTCATGGCATGGGCCCTGCCGGTCGCCGCAAAACCATTCAAGTGGACCAGTGCCAGCGACATCCCGACGCTGGACATTCACTCGCAAAACAATGCCTTGAGTAACGGCGTTCATGCCGCCGTCTATGACTCCTTGGTCTACTACAACAGCAGCACATTCAAGTTAGAGCCTCGTTTGGCCACCGCATGGAGAGAAATTTCCGCCACACAAATGCGTTTCACTTTGCGTGCGGGTGTCAAATTCAGCGATGGAACGCCATTGACTGCGGATGATGTGGTTTTCTCTCTGAACCGGGCTCGCGCCAAGACATCCAATTTCACGGTTTATACCCAAGGCTTCGACAAAATCATCAAAGTCAATGAGAGCAATGTGGACATCATGCTGTCAGGCCCCAATCCGGTGCTGCTCAATCAGCTGACCGAATTGCGCATCATGAGCAAAGCCTGGGCTGAAAAAAACAAATCCATTGAACCCAAAGACATACGGACCCCAGAAGAGTCCTTCGCCCACCGCAATGCCATGGGAAGCGGGTCTTATATGGTCAAGGAGTGGCAGCCAGACCAGCGACTGATCCTGGTCAAGAACCCGCTTTGGTGGGGCTGGAATTCGGCACCCTCGAATGTCACCGAAATCATTTACACCCCCATCAAAAACGAAGCTACACGCGCAGCCGCCATTTTGTCGGGCGAAGTGGATTTCGTGCTGGACCCCAGTCCCCAGGATTTAGCGCGCATGCGCAACCAAGCCCATCTCAAAGTCATTGATGGCGTTGAAAACCGCACCATATTTTTGGGCATGGACCAGTTCAGAGACGAACTTCCTGGCTCCAACGTCAAAGGTAAAAACCCACTCAAAGACTTGAAAGTCCGCAAAGCGCTTTACCAGGCCATCGACATCGAGACCATTCACCGAGTGACCATGCGCGGCATGTCACAAACCACCGGAGCGATCGTGGCAAGCCAGGTCAATGGGTGGACTGCGGGGGTCAACAAGCGCCTGCCGTACGGATTGGATGAAGCGAAAAAATTGCTCGCTGAAGCCGGCTACCCGCAAGGGTTTGAAGTGGACTTTGCCTGCCCCAATAACCGCTACATCAATGACGAAGAAATCTGCCAAGCCATCACAGCCATGTGGGCAAAAATCGGCATCAAGGCCAAGCTGCGCACCTTGCCGCTGGTCACCTACTTCCCCATGATTCAGCGTTACGAGGCCAGCATCTTCATGTTGGGCTGGGGCGTGCCCACTTTTGACGCCCTGTACAGCCTTCAATCATTGGTTCGAAGTGTTGGCACGGGTGGTGATGGCAACTACAACGTGGGGCGCTACAGCAATGCCCGCATGGACTACGTGGTGGACCGCGTCAAGTCCGAAACCGACACGCTTGTCCGTAACCGCCTGCTCACAGAAGGCCTGCAATTGCAGAACGACACGGTAGCGCACATACCGCTTCACAACCAGGTGATTCCATGGGTCATGAAAAAGAGCGTGACCGTTGTTCACCGTCCAGATAACAGATTAGACTGGGCTCTCATCACGGTCCAATGACCTTTACCCTCACCTGCCCTTCATGCTCGCTTTCATTTTTCAGCGCCTCCTGCAGGCCGTGGTGGTCATGGTCACGGTCGCATTCATCGCCTTCTTGCTGTTTCAATACGTGGGCGATCCGGTGGTGTTTTTGCTGGGTCAAGATGCACGTCCAGAGCAAATCAAGGAGTTGAGGCAAGACCTGGGTTTGGACCAACCCTTCTTTGTGCAGTTCTGGCACTTTTTGCAAAATGCAGTGCAAGGCGAGTTCGGCTTGAGCTTGCGCCAAGGGGCCAAAGTGTCGCGGCTGATTGCCGAGCGTTTTCCGGCAACCATGGAGCTGGCCCTGGTGGCGGCCACCATGGCGCTCAGCTTGGGTATTCCCTTGGGGGTGTATGCAGCGCTGCGGCGCGGCAGCTTTGGCAGTCAGTTGTTCATGACGGTGTCATTGCTCGGGGTCTCTTTGCCGACCTTTTTGATCGGTATTTTGCTGATCCTGATTTTTGCGGTCTGGCTGGGCTGGTTGCCCAGTTTCGGGCGGGGCGACGTGGTCAAGCTGGGCTGGTGGTCTTCGGGCTTGTTCACGGTTCAAGGATGGCAACACATTGTGTTGCCTGCAGTGACCTTGGCGATCTTTCAGCTCACTCTGATCATGCGCTTGGTACGCGCTGAAATGCTGGAGGTGCTGCGCACCGACTACATCAAGTTTGCGCGTGCCCGCGGACTGCCCAACCGTGCTATTTATTTTGGCCATGCGCTTAAGAACACCTTGGTGCCGGTCATGACAATCACTGGCTTGCAACTGGGGGGCTTGATTGCCTTTGCCATCATCACCGAAACCGTTTTCCAGTGGCCGGGTATGGGCCTGCTTTTCATCCAGGCGGTGACCTTTGCCGACATTCCGGTCATGGCGGCCTACCTGTGTTTGATCGCCTTGATTTTTGTCATCATCAATCTGGTGGTGGACTTGCTGTACTTTGCAGTCGACCCGCGCATGCGTGTGGGCAAACCCGGAGGGCATTGAACATGTCTGGTCTGTCGCTTCAGTCCACCTTGGCCCACGGCCGTGCGTTTGCGTACATTGCCGCCTTTCATCCGGAGCTGACAGCGTTCCGCCGCGATCTGCATGCCCACCCCGAACTGGGCTTTGAAGAGGTCTACACCTCGGGGCGAGTGATCGAAGGCCTCAAGGTCTGCGGCGTCGATGCTGTGCATACCGGTCTTGGCAAAACGGGGGTGGTCGCTTTGGTGTATGGGCGCGGCTTTTCGGCGCAAAATCCGGGCCGCATGATTGGTTTGCGCGCCGATATGGACGCGCTGCCCTTGCCTGAGCTGGGTGACATGGCCTGGAAGTCCTGCAAGCCCGGCTTGATGCATGCTTGCGGCCACGACGGCCACACCGCCATGCTGATGGGCGCGGCCCGCTATCTGGCCGAGACACGCCACTTTGCGGGCACTGCGGTGTTGATTTTCCAGCCCGGTGAAGAGGGATATGCCGGTGCGCGAGCCATGATGCAAGACGGCTTGTTTGAGCGCTTTCCATGCGAAAAAGTGTTTGCCCAACACAACGCCCCCGATGTGCCGCTGGGCGTGGTGGGCGTGACGCCCGGGCCTATGCAAGCCGCAGTGGACCGGATCGAGATCCGAATCATCGGCAAAGGCGGTCATGGTGCACGGCCGCACCAAACGGTGGACCCGGTGCTGGTGGCAGGGCACATCATTACCGCCGCACAAAGCATCGTCTCGCGCAACCTGTCGGCCTTTGACCAGGCGGTGCTGAGCATTTGCGCCATGCACGCAGGCAATCCCCTCGCCATGAGCGTGATCCCCGGCGAGGCCACTTTGGTGGGCACGGTGCGCACTTACAGCGAAGTGATTCAACAGCAGATAGAAGACCGTTTGACCTTGCTGTGCACTTCGATTGCGCAAGGCATGGGCGCATCAGCCCAAGTTAACTATGAGCGGGTGTATCCCGCCACGGTCAACACCGTGGCCGAAGCCCATTTTGTGGCCGATGTGGCCGCCCAGTTGGTCGGCAAAGACAAAGTGTGGCGTAACATGATGCCGAGCATGGGCGGCGAAGATTTCTCGTTCATGTTGCAAGTGGTGCCGGGTGCTTACATGCGCATTGGTCAGGGTTTGCCCGATGGGGCGGGGCCGCATCCGCTGCACAACAGCCGTTACGATTTCAATGACGAGATATTGCCTTTGGGGGCCGCTTTGCATGCCAGTTTGGTCGAGCATGCTTTGCCCTTGATGGCGGCTTGATTTGTTTCCGTGTATTTCAGTGATTTCATTCCATAAGGAGATTCC
Source organism: Limnohabitans sp. Rim8 (assembly GCA_945901045.1). Lineage (GTDB taxonomy): Bacteria > Pseudomonadota > Gammaproteobacteria > Burkholderiales > Burkholderiaceae_C > Limnohabitans_A. Next base: position 22,827 of record CAMDKK010000039.1, on the reverse strand, counting down.
ATGACATTCAAACTCACCCCACTTGTTGCCACTTTGGCTTCAGCATTGGCCTTGACCGCACTGTCGGCTTCTGCGGTAACGATACGCATCGGCAACCAGGGCGATGCTTTGTCCATGGACCCGCATTCTCTGAACGAATCCTTGCAGATCACCGTGGTCGAAAACGTGTACGAATCTTTGATCTCGCGCGATGCCAACTACAAGCTCACCCCCCTGCTGGCCACCAGCTGGAAGCAAACCGCCCCCACCGTGTGGCGCTTTGATCTGCGCAAAGACGTGAAGTTCCATGACGGAACGCCCTTCACGGCAGACGATGTGATCTTCAGCTACGAGCGCGCCAAAGGCGAGGGCTCGGACATGAAGAGCTATGTCGGTCAGTTCAAAGAAATCAAAAAAATAAACGACCACACGATCGACATCATCACCAATGCCCCATTCCCCATCGTGCCTGAGTTGATCACGCACTGGGCGATCATGAGCAAAAAATGGTGCGAAGAAAACCAAGCCACCAAGCCTGTGGACCGCCGCAAGGGCATTGAAAATGCAGCGTCCTTCCGCGCCAACGGCACGGGTCCCTATGTGGTGAAAGAGCGTCAGCCAAACGTGCAGACACGCTTTGCCCGCAACTTCAATTACTGGGGCAAAGTCACGGGCAACGTGGATGAAGTGGTGTTCTCGGTCATCGGCAACGATGCCACCCGTGTGGCGGCCATGCTGTCGGGCGAACTCGACATCATGGAGCCTGTGCCGGTGCAAGACGTGGAGCGCCTGAAATCCAATGACAAACTCAAGGTCTTGCAAGGGCCTGAACTGCGCGCGATTTTTCTGGGCATGGACCAAAAGCGTGACGAACTGCTCTACTCGAATGTGAAAGGCAAAAACCCTTTCAAAGACATTCGCGTTCGGAAAGCCTTTTACCAAGCGATTGACATCGAGACCATCAAGAGCCGCGTGATGCGAGGCGCGGCAACACCCCTGGCTTTGATGTTGCCACCGCAGGTCAATGGCTTTGCCCCCGATCTGGCCAAACGCCTGCCTTATGACGCAGATGCCGCCAAAAAATTGTTGACCGAAGCCGGTTACCCGAGCGGCTTCGAAGTCAAGATGAACTGCCCTAACGACCGGTATGTCAACGACGCAGAAATTTGCCAAGCCGTGGCCGCTAACTTGGCCAAGATCGGCGTGAAGATCAATCTCGAAGCCGAGACCAAGGGCACCTACTTCCCTAAAATCTTGAGCCGCAACACCAGCTTTTACATGCTGGGTTGGACCGCCAGCACGGTGGACGCGCACAACGTGCTCTACCCCATCTTGTCGACACCGGGCGACGGCGGTCGCGGCCAGTTCAACTTGGGTGCTTACAGCAATCCCAAAGTGGACGAGTTGACCGACAAAGTGGCCTCTGAGACCGATCAGAAAAAGCGCAACGACATGATCCGCGAAGCCATGAAGATCCACCAAGATGACGTGGGCCACCTGCCACTGCACCAGCAAGCCCTGAACTGGGCGGTGAAGAAAAACATCGAAGTCGTTCAACACCCCGACAACAACATGGCCTGGAAGTTCATCACCGTCAAACCCTAAGACTTGAACATGACGCAAACTTGGCAGCGCTGGTGGCACAGCGATCTGGGCTACAGTTTCCGCACCTCGCCCTTGGCGATTGCGGCGGCCCTGATCGCTTTTGTGTGTATTTTTTGTTCGGTGTTTGCCGCTTGGGTGTCCCCCACTAATCCCTTCGATCTGGCCACGCTGGAGTTGAGCGATGCGCGTTTGCCGCCGGCTTGGATGCAGGGCGGCTCCACCAAGTACGTGTTGGGCTCGGACGATCAGGGGCGCGACATTTTGTCGGCCCTGATCTACGGGGCGCGTATTTCGTTGGTGGTTGGCGTGGCCTCGGTCTTGGTCTCGGTGCTGGTGGGCGTGAGCATGGGCTTGCTGGCCGGTTACCGGGGCGGCTGGATCGACACCATGCTCATGCGTTTGTGTGATGTGATGTTGTCATTCCCGGCCATTTTGGTGGCTTTGTTGATTGCCGGCGTGGGTCGTGCCTTGTTCCCCAATGCAGATGAATCATTGGCCTTTGGCGTGCTGATCATTTCCATTTCTTTGACGGGTTGGGTTCAGTATGCGCGCACTGTTCGCGGCACCACCATGGTCGAGCGCAACAAAGAATATGTCCAAGCGGCCCGCGTGACCGGCGTGTCTTCGGGCCGCATCATGCTGCGCCATGTGCTGCCCAATGTGTTGGGCCCGGTCATGGTCTTGGCCACCATCCAGGTCGCGACCGCGATCATCACCGAAGCCACTTTGTCTTTCCTGGGCGTGGGCGTGCCGCCCACATCACCGTCCTTGGGCACCTTGATTCGGGTGGGCAACGACTATTTGTTTTCGGGCGAGTGGTGGATCACTATCTTTCCAGGGCTGATGTTGGTGCTGATTGCCTTGTCAGTGAACTTGCTGGGTGACTGGCTGCGTGACGCTTTGAACCCGCGCTTACGCTAACTTGAACGTGTCTTTTTCATGAGTCTTTTGGAAGTTAACAAACTGGTGGTGGAGTTCCCCAGCCGCCACGGCACACTGCGTGCCATCGATGGCATTTCTTTTGACATCGCCCCCGGCGAGATTCTGGGTGTGGTGGGTGAGTCCGGCGCAGGCAAGTCCCTGACGGGGGCTTCCATCATTGGACTGCTCGAGCCGCCCGGCCGAATAGCATCCGGCAGCATTACGCTGCAAGGTGAGCGCATTGACCAGTACAACAACGACCAGATGCGGCATATTCGCGGCCGCAAAATTGGCGCCATTTTTCAAGACCCCTTGACCTCGCTCAATCCGCTGTACACCGTGGGCCGGCAGATCACGGAGACGATTCAGGCGCACTTGCCAGTCAGCGATGAAGAGGCCAAGCAACGCGCCATCCGTTTGCTGCAAGACACTGGCATTCCCGCTGCAGCCGAGCGCATGGGCCATTACCCGCACCAGTTTTCGGGTGGCATGCGCCAGCGCGTCGTGATTGCTTTGGCGCTGGCGGCCGAGCCGCAATTGATTGTGGCTGACGAACCCACCACCGCGCTGGACGTGTCGATTCAGGCGCAAATCATTGGCCTGCTTAAAACCATTTGCAAAGACCGCGGCGCAGCCGTCATGCTGATCACCCATGACATGGGTGTGATTGCCGAAACCTGTGACCGCGTGGCCGTGATGTACGCGGGCCGCATTGTCGAAATCGGCCCCGTGCATGAAGTGATCAACCGCCCGTCGCACCCTTACACATCGGGTCTGATGGCTTCGATTCCCGATATGAGCAGTGACCGCGAACGCCTGAACCAGATCGATGGCGCGATGCCTCGCTTGAACGCCATTCCGCAAGGCTGTGCTTTCAATCCCCGCTGCCCACGCGTGATGGAGCGCTGTTTGCAAGAGCGCCCCGAACTGCGCCCTGCCACCGCCACGCAAGCGGCCTGCTGGCATGTAGGTGGCGCAACATGACGGCGCTGGTTCAAGCCCATGATCTGGCCAAGACCTTTGACGTTTCGGCGCCTTGGCTCAACCGCGTGCTGGAAGGCAAACCCCGCCAGCTGCTCCATGCTGTGGACGGCGTGAGTTTTGACATCGAACGTGGCACCACCTTGGCGCTGGTGGGCGAGTCCGGCTGCGGTAAAAGCACCGTGGCGCGTTTGCTGGTTGGCCTGTATGAGCCCACCCGAGGTGGCCTGACCTTTGACGGGCAGGACGCCCATGCGGCCTTCAAATCACCCGACGCCAAAGCGATGCGCAAGCGCATCCAGATGATCTTCCAAGACCCCTATGCCAGCCTGAACCCGCGCTGGACGGTCGAAGCCATCATTGGCGAGCCGCTGCACGAGCACGGCATGATCCAAGATGCGAGCGAGCTCAAAGCCCGTGTGGCCGAGTTGCTGCAATCGGTGGGCTTGTCGGCCCTTGACATGCCCAAGTACCCGCACCAGTTCTCGGGGGGGCAGCGCCAGCGCATTTCGATAGCCCGCGCCTTGGCCACCGCGCCCGAATTTTTGGTGTGCGACGAGCCCACATCTGCGCTGGACGTCAGCGTGCAGGCGCAGGTGCTCAACATCATGAAAGACCTGCAGCGCGAGCGCGGCCTGACGTATTTGTTCATCTCGCACAACCTCGCGGTGGTGCGCCACGTCAGCGACAAGGTGGGTGTGATGTATTTGGGTCGTTTGGTGGAACTGGCCGACAAGCACACCCTGTTTGCCAATCCGCAGCATCCCTACACCCGCATGTTGCTCGACGCCATTCCTAAAATGCACGACACCGGCCGAGCCCGCACGCCCGTGCAAGGTGAGGTGCCCAACCCCCTCAACCCGCCAACGGGCTGCAGCTTTCACCCGCGCTGTCCCCAAGTGACCGAACGCTGCAAAACCGAGCGGCCGCAGTTGCGCGAACTCAAGGGCATCAAGATCGCGTGCCATGTGGTGACTTGAGCCGAACCTCATAAGAGCTTGTTCATTTTTATTTAAAGTATAGAATATTGATCATTAAATTACAAATTTTTAATGAATGATTGATATTTCAGACTTTGGCCTGGCAACTTCTTCCGAAATTGCGCAAACTCTCGCCCAGAGATTGAAAGTCCTTCGCATTCAAAAAGGGTGGCTTCAGGCAGAAGCAGCAGCGCGTATCGGCGTGTCGCGCAGCACTTTCCATGCGCTAGAGAGCGCAGGCAAAGGCTCGCTAGAGACCTGGATCAAATGGACGCAATGTTTGGGGCAAGCAGGGCAATTGCAAGCCCTTTTCAAGCCGTCGGTGCTGTCTATCGCTGACATGCAAGCCCGGCAAACACCTCAGCGCCAGCGGGCCTCACGACAACGCTTACCTCGCCCCAATAAGGCATGAAAAAAGTACGGGTTCACTACAAGGGATGGGGTGAGGATTGGCCTTTGGGCACCTTGGCGGACGATGGCCAAAGCTTGTTATTTGAATATTCTGATGCTGCGTTGGCGCAAGGCCTTGAATTGTCGCCGCGTCATCTGCCGCTTCAGCGAGCGGCATTTGGCGGATTCCCCGCACATCTATTGCGTCTACCCGGGCTCATCGCCGACGCTTTACCCGATGGCTGGGGCATGCTGCTGATGGACCGACTTTTTCGCAAACAGGGTGTCAACCCTGCGCAATGTTCACCACTTGATCGTCTCAGTTTCATCGGGCAACGGGGTATGGGGGCACTCACCTTCGAGCCGGCCACGCAACAGGACTCGCTTGCAGAATCCATAGATCTGCATGAATTAGCGCACCAATCCGCATTGATTTATTCGGGTCAAGAATCTGAAGCCTTGCTCCAAATGGCTTTGCTGGGCGGATCCCCCCAAGGAGCTCGGCCCAAGGTCTTGGTTTATTACGATAAAGCCACTGCACGCATCAGCAGCGCCCCTTTTGAAGCGGGGTCGGCCTGGTTAGTGAAGTTTCAGGCACCTGGTGAGAGCCCAGAAGTCTGCGCTATCGAGGCTATTTACGCCCAATGGGCCCAAATGTGTGGCCTGGAAGTACCTGAGACACATTATTTTGATCTGGGGCCACACGCGGCCGCCTTTGGGATTGCGCGTTTTGATGTGTCAGGCCCTTTGCGGGTACCGGTTCACTCACTCGCTGGTTTGCTGCATGCCGATTTCAGAATCCCCTCAGCAGTGGACTACACCACGCTGCTGCGCGCCACACGCCTGATCACGCAAGATGAACGAGAAGTTCAAAAGGCCTTTGAGCGTGCCGTATTCAATGTGCTGACTCACAACCGTGATGACCATCCTAAAAACTTTGCCTACCGACTCGACGCCCAAAGGCAATGGCACCTGGCCCCGTGTTTCGACCTCACCTTCAGCGAAGGCCCTGGCGGCGAGCACCAAATGGACTTGTGCGGCGAGCACCAAATGGACTTGTGCGGCGAAGGCAAAACCATTCGTCGTCAGCACTGGGTGATGCTGGCCCAGCAAGGCGGACTCGATAGCCGATGGGCCAGTCGGCGCGTCGACGAGATGCTGCAAGCCGTTGACCTTTGGCCAGACAGCGCCCGTGGTTTTGACCTGCGCGCGACAACACGGCAACAGCTTCTCCAGACCATTGCGCGGCAACGAGATCAGTTGATGCATTGAAAACGCCTCGCAAAGCGACGCCGCACGGGGTCACAATCGGCATAGGGGGCAGTCACCATGAATGCACCCCTGCCAGACCACCTAGCATGCGGGTCTGCACTAGGCGGTTCGTGAGGTCAGTGCAGATGATCGAAAAATTTTACGCATCTTCACTTGATGGTGAGATGAACGTCAGAATGCTGCAAAGCAGACGCAGTCTCAAATGATTGGTTTTTCAGGTGTAGCGCTTGCTGCGCAAATTATTTTTCATTTCGCGCAGCAGGGGTTGCAAACGCTCGCCCATGCGCAGCGCCACGGTGGTGGCCAGAATGTCGATGATCAGCAGGTGCAACAGGCGCGAGACCATGGGGCTGTATTTGTCATAACCCTCGGGGTGGTCGGCGCTCAGGTGAATGTGTCCGGCACTGGCCAAGGGTGAGCCGCTGCAGGTGATGACCAAGGTGGTGGCGCCCTGCTTGCGTGCAATGTCGCAGGCGTCCATCAAATCACGCGTGCGCCCGGAGTTGGAAATGATCACCACACAATCGCCGGGTTGCAACATCGATGCGCTCATGACTTGCATGTGCCCGTCGCTGTAGGCAATGGTGTTCAGACCCAATCTGAAAAATTTGTGCTGTGCGTCTTGCGCCACGATGCCGGAGTTGCCGACGCCGTAGAACTCGATCCGGCGGCCATGGCCATGGGTCTCGGCCAGCGCAGTCGCTGCGCGATCGAGGGCAAAAAAACTGGCGTCGTTGCGGTACTTCAAAAAGGCCGCCACGGTGTTGTCGATTACCTTGACAGCGACGTCACTGGTTTTGTCATCCACATCCACACTGCGGTGAATAAAGGGCACGCCCTCGCTGACGCTGCCCGCCAACTTGAGTTTGAAGTCTGACAAGCCGTCGTAACCCACGCTGCGGCAAAAGCGCACCACCGTGGGTTTACTCACGTTTGCGCGGTGGGCCAGTTCTGTCACAGGCAACTTGGCAAAGGCACGGGGATCTTCCAAAACGAGCTTGCCCACACGTTGCTCGGCCGGCGCCAAAGAGGGCAGGGAGGCTTTGATACGTTCTAGCATGTCGTGTTTCCTAAAAAATCAGGTTTCTTCGCTCCAGCAAAAGCCGTCACGCGCAATCATTGCACTGGCCGCGCTCGGGCCCCAAGTGCCTGCGCCATAAGGGCGTGGACCTAGGGCGTCAAAGCGCCAATGGTGCAAGATGGGCTCAACCCAGCGCCAGGCCTCTTCTTGTTCATCGCTTCGTACAAACAGATTCAGGCGGCCGCCCAATACATCCAATAACAAGCGCTCGTAAGCACCTACGCGCTGGCTGCCAAATCGTTTGTCAAAGTCCAAGTCCAAGTGAACCGGGCTCAAGGCGTTGTTGCTGCCTGCTTGGTTGCGCTTACTTTGGTCTTGTGCAAACAAATGCAATTCCAGTCCATCTTTGGGTTGCAGGTGAATCACCAAGGTGTTGAACTGACCGGCCGGGTTTTTGAAAATCTCATGCGGAGTGCTGCGGAAATTGATGTGAATGTGCGCCTCGTGGGACGCCATGCGCTTGCCAGTGCGGATGTAAAAAGGCACGCCGGCCCAACGCCAGTTGGCGATTTCTGTGCGCAGGGCGACAAATGTTTCGGTGCTGCTGTCAGGATGGACGCCTGCCTCTTCGCAGTAAGCGGGCACGGGTTTGCCATCGATGATGCCCGGTGCATACTGGCCGCGGATGACGTGCTGATTCAAGGTTTCAGGGGTCCAGCGTTTGAGAGAGCGCAGCACCTTGAGCTTTTCATCGCGTATGGCATCCGCATGGGCATTGATGGGCGGCTCCATGGCGATGGCGCACAGCAGTTGCAAGGCGTGGTTTTGCACCATGTCGCGCAGTGCGCCAGTGGTTTCATAAAAGGCACCGCGTTTTTCCACGCCCAGTTCTTCGGACATGGTGATTTGGATGTTGGCAATGTGCTCACGCCGCCACAAGGGCTCGAACAAGGCATTGCCAAAACGCATGGCAAACAGGTTTTGCACCGCAGGTTTGCCCAGGTAATGGTCGATGCGAAAAATTTGTTGCTCTTTGAACACTTTGCCCACCGCCTCATTGATGGCACGATTGGAGGCCAAGTCGTGTCCCAGTGGTTTTTCCAGCACAATGCGTGTTTGAGGCGTGTTCAGACCGCTGGCGGCGAGTTGCTCGCACACGGTGGTGAACAGGCTGGGCGCGGTGGACAGGTACATCACCACGCTGTTGGCTTCACGCTCGGACAAGCGTGTTTTCAGCTTGGCGTAGGCTTCGGGGTTGGTCAGGTCCATGCGCACGTAGCACAGCAGGCTGGCAAAGCGGGCAAACTCTTCACTGTTGGGGCGTTTGGCACCGTCGACCTGTTCGAAACGCATTTGAATTTGCTGACGGTACTGTTCGTCGCTCAGGTCGTCGCGGCCCACGCCAATGATGCGACCCCCTTCAGGAAGGGTGTCATGTCGGTAAGCTTGAAACAGGGCGGGCATGAGTTTGCGCCAAACGAGGTCGCCTGTACCGCCAAAAAAAACGAGGTCAAAAGCCATTTTGTTCTTTAGTTACATAGAAATTTCATTTGAAATGTAACTTTGTTTCATTGATAATTCAAGTGTTAATTCGGAAAATACGCATGAACCAACTCGACGCGCTCAAACAATTCACCACCGTGGTGGCCGATACCGGTGATTTCAAACAACTGGCCCAATTCCAGCCGCAAGATGCAACGACCAACCCGTCCTTGATCTTGAAAGCGGTACAAAAACCAGAATACCTGCCCTTGCTCACGCAAGCCGTTGCCGAGCACCGTGGTGAGCCGCTGGACGTGGTGATGGACCACTTGCTGGTGCGTTTTGGGTGTGAAATTCTCAAGACCATTCCGGGTCGCGTGTCGACTGAAGTCGACGCCCGTTTGAGTTTTGATACGGCTGCGAGCACGGCACGCGCAAGGCGCCTCATCTCGCTGTATGCAGCCCAGGGCATCGCCCGTGATCGGGTATTGATCAAAATTGCGGCGACTTGGGAAGGCATTCAAGCCGCAGCCGAGTTGGAGCGCGAAGGCATCCACACCAATCTGACCTTGTTGTTTGCTTTTTGCCAAGCGGTGGCCTGTGGTCAAGCCCAGGTGCAGTTGATCTCGCCTTTTGTCGGCCGCATTTATGACTGGCACAAAAAGAGCGCAGGGGCTGCTTGGGACGAGTCGGCGCAATCGGGCGCCAACGATCCGGGCGTGTGTTCGGTGCGTGCGATTTTCAACCACTATAAAAAACACGGCATCACCACCGAAGTCATGGGTGCTTCGTTTCGCAATGTCGGGCAGATCACCGCACTGGCAGGCTGTGATTTGTTGACCATCAGCCCCGATTTGCTGGCGCAACTGGCTGCCACCGAGACGCCCTTGGGGCCCGCCTTGGACGCCCAAACTGCACAGGCCTTGGATTTACCGGCCGTGGCTTACAACGAAGCGTCTTTCCGTCTGGCACTCAACGAAGACGCGATGGCCACCGAAAAATTGTCCGAAGGCATTCGCGCCTTTTGTGCCGACGCCGTCAAACTCGAAGTCTTGATGCAGAAAGCCTGAAATCGCCAGCAGGCTGGCTCCAAAGTAGCCTCCAAACCCCCTTAGGCGCTTGCCTGCAAGCGATCCCTGTTGAGTCTCCGTAGGCGCTTGCCTGCAAGCGATCTATGCTACGTCCCGTAGGAGATGCTTGCCTACAAGCGATCCCTCTATAGAAAGAAAACACCATGCGATGTGACCAGACCACTGCTTGGAAGAACCTGCAACATCACGCGCAAGCTTTTCAAGGCTTTGACTTGCGTACCGCGTTTGCTGCGGATGCGGGTCGTGCCGAGTCTCTGAGCCAGTCCGCGCCTTATGTGTTTGCCGACCTGTCCAAAAACCACGTGGATGCGGCGACCGAAGCGCTGCTGCTGCAGCTGGCGCAGCAGACGGGTCTGGAGGCGCACCGCGATGCGATGTTCTGCGGCGAGCACATCAATGTGAGCGAAGACCGCGCGGTGATGCATTGGCTGCTGCGTCATCCGGCGGGCAGCTTGAACGGACCCCTCGCCGCGCCTTTGGCCCAAGTGCACGACACCCTGAATGCGATGCTGGCTTACGCCGAGCAGGTGCGCGCCGATGCGCAGATCACCGACGTGGTGAATATTGGCATTGGCGGCTCGGATCTGGGCCCGCAAATGGCGGTGTTGGCGCTGCAAGATTTTGCGTTGCCGGGCAAACGCTTTCACTTTATCTCGAATGTGGATGGCCATGAACTGGCCGGCGTCCTCAGGGGTTTGAAGGCCGAAAGCACTTTGTTTTTGATCGCCTCCAAAACCTTTACCACTGTCGAGACCATGACCAACGCCCATTCGGCCTTGCAGTGGTTCAAAGCGCAAGGCGGCCATGATCAGGCACGGCATTTTGCGGCACTGACCACCAACGTGGCGGCTGCGGCCGAGTTCGGCATCGGCACCACCTTTGGGTTTTGGGATTGGGTGGGTGGGCGATACTCCCTGTGGTCGGCCATTGGTTTGCCGCTGGCCATCGCCATTGGCGCGGCCGGGTTCAAAGACTTGTTGGCCGGGGCGCACACCATGGACCAGCATTTCCAAACTGCGCAATTGGCGCAAAACTTGCCGGTGCGCTTGGGCTTGCTGGACGTGTGGTACCGCAACTTTTTGCACTTCACCAGCCGCAGCATTGCCCCGTACCACAGCGCTTTACGCCGTTTGCCGGCGTACTTGCAGCAACTGGAGATGGAGAGTAACGGCAAGCGCGTAGACAGCCACGGCCAGGCGCTCACCTACGGCACCTCACCGGTGTTGTGGGGCGAGCCGGGCACAAATGGCCAGCATGCGTATTTTCAGATGCTGCACCAAGGCAGCGACATCGTGCCGATGGAGTTCATTGCTGTAAAAACCCCCACACACAAGCTGAAGGACCACCACGAATTGCTCTTGGCCAATGTGATTGCCCAAGCGCAAGCCTTGATGATGGGCAAGGACGACGCTGGCGGGCACCGCCATTTCACGGGCAACCGACCCAGCACTTTCTTGCTGCTGGATGAACTCACGCCAGCCAGTTTAGGCGCCTTGATTGCCTTGCAAGAGCACCGCGTTTTTGTCAGCGGTTCGGTTTGGGGCATCAACAGCTTTGACCAGTGGGGCGTGGAACTGGGCAAGGTTCTGGCCAAAGACATCCATGCCCGGATCGTGTCGGGTGTGGTGGCGGGGCTGGACAGCTCAACGGCGGCCCTGTTGCAGCGCGTGTGCAGGGTTTGAGTGGCCCTCGTCAGCGTGGGTTGTGTGATGAGAGGCGGCTTGGGATTGGATTAACAGTTTGATACATTTCATTTTGTTTATTTAGTAGTTTAAATGTATTCTTATTCAATAATTCGTCCATGCAACATTTCATGGACCACTACAGCGAACTCGGCGTCACGCCGCAGGCAGAACCCGAAGTCATTCGGGCTGCCTACCGCGTCTTGGCCCAGAGGTACCACCCTGACCGCCAAACCTGCGTCAGCCAGGCGTCCGAAGACAAAATGGTTCGCCTCAACCGCGCCTACAGCGTGTTGAGCCAGGCAGACAGCCGCCGTGCTTACGACCTCAGCCGCTTAGAACCACAAGCTCCTTTTGAGTCACTCCATCGCAACGTCAACGCGCTCTATCAGGCAAGGCGACCCGTGCAGCCATATTTGACCACTTACGATCAGCGTGGTCGCCTGCACGCCTATGTGTGAGCAGGGCCGCATCTGACCGTGATGCGGGTATCTTTTGACCACAGCCCCCCTTCAGTGAGCGTGTGATCCGTGCCCAACGTGTGCAGGCTTTGGCGTTGCAGCATTCACAGCATTCGCAATACTGACCGTGACCGCGCCGCGCATGCCCGCCTCGTAGTGCCCCGGAATTAAACAAGCCATTTGCAACTTCTGGGCTTGGGCAAAGCTCACCACCAATTCCCCCTTCTGGCCTGCGGCCAACGTGATGGCTGCGCCGCTGCCGTGGCTGTGGCCAGGCGCGTGCCCAGCACCTTGCTGCATGGCCTTGGCATGCAGGCGAATCTCTTCTTCCGTGCCCAACACCATTTCGTGGGTGGTCTGACCCGCGTTATGAACCACAAAGCGCACCGTTTCTCCCACTTGCACGTCGATCTGCGATGGCGTGAAGCGCATCTGGTCGTCCATGCGCAGCGCCAAGCTGCGGCTTACCACCTGGGCCACTAAGGGGCTGGGTAAGTGGCTTGGATCATGGCCGTCATGAGCCTTGTCGGCAGGGGCTGTGCTTTCATCGTGGCTGTGCCCGTTAGCCGCCCATTCAGGGTGCCGCTCCAGCCACTGCCAGGCGCTCCAACTGCCGCCCGCCACACACGCGCCCAGCACGATCACATACACCGTGGCCGCGCGTTGCCATGCGCGCGGGGCGCTGAACGCCAATGCCAAGACCGATACAAAAAATCCCAAAGGCACGACCCAACTGCTGCGTGCAGGCGCGTCGGGAAAGTGCTGTAACCCCCCGGTGAAAAGGCCCAAGCCAATTGACAATAAAGAGCCCAAGGCCAGGGTTTGCAGCAGGCTTGACTGGGGTTGGTTGGGGGAGTGTTCGGTCGAGCGGTGCTCCAGAACCGCGCCCAGAACGAAGAGCACCATGCCAATTGCAGCAGTCCACAAAGAGCGTTCGCCACTGAAAAAGCCGTGATTCACAGCGCCTGAAATAAAGCTGATGCCCGTATAGCGCAGCAGCATGGCGCCGTGTTGAAGTGAAAAAGATGAAGTCATAAACAATCCATGCGCCCACAACGTAGGCGCGAAAACAAAGAAACCTCATTTAATGAGGAACTGAGTGGCTTGTGGCCGTGAATGTTCAGGCAATGGGCGGGCGCAGGCCCGGTCGTGGGCTGAGACTGGTGCCGTTTGTCCATGCACGCATTGGCGCTGCGCTGGGCAGTTTGTGCGCCAGCTGGGGCGGGTTCATACCCAGACCCACAGCGCAGCAATTTTGGCAGTCGTCCCATGGCGAGCAAGTCAACTGGGATGCCGTGGATGTATCCACTGCATCCAGCTTGGGCGGCGTCTCAGCGCTGGGATGAGCTTGGTGTTCGTCACACGCAGGAAGCGCATGACCTGCGGAAGGGGCAGCAATCGGCCCATGGTGAGGCGTCGGAGAGGCTAAGGCCGCGCTCACTTTGAGCAGCACTGCCAGAATCAAAACCCCAGATATTCGACGCAAATTCATGCTTAGGCCTTGCGCAGAACTTGTTTATTGAATTCGATGAACTCTTGCAGATGCAATGTGATGATGTTGACTGTGATGGGTAATTGCAGCTTTTGGTCGTCGTGAACGGCGACGTTGCGAAAGCCCACCATACGTTTCATTTGTTCAGCCAATAGGGCATCAATCCATTGGGCCCGCGCCAAAAGCGAAAACACATCTCTGGCGCTCTGCGGGATACCCAAAGACTCCCGACGAATGATGTGCTGCCCGATGTCCAGGGTCGCTTCACAAGCCCTTTGGATGTTCAAAATAGCAGCGTCTTGCCGTGTGAAGTTGAGTGCAAACTCTTCAGGCTGGGCTGCATACTCCTGGCGCGGACGCGCCACGCAACGCTCGATGGTGGCCGCTTTGTTCAGCATCACATCATCGACCATAAACTGTGCCTCTGAGAGCGATGTCGTTGAGCAAGCCTTGCCTGGCTGCATCCAAGTGCAGCTTTTCATTGAGCATGGCAGCCTCAAACAAGGCGGCGCGCATGTCTTTTGCCCACCAGCGTTGACCTTGGTTCCATATTTGTGATTGCATCACGCTGCTTGCTGCGCGAATGTCCAGCAGGTCTACGGGGCATTGAGCAATATCGGCCAATTCATTCGCCACATCGAACATCAATACGGGGTCTGCATAGCCTTCAACCAGCACGGCCAAGTCCAAGTCACTCTGTGCATGGGCATGCAGACCATGTTGCTGAATGCGACTGCCAAATGCGTAGACCGCCATCAACGCGGGAAAGCGTTTATTCAAGTGCAAAAGAATACGATCTGCGTACATGAACGGATTGTGACTGAATCGACTCGGAAATAAAAAAACCCCGCGAAAAATCGCAGGGTTTTTGCGGAGGGTCAAAGACCGGTCAAGGTCTTTGCGCGCCGGGCATTTACATGCCCATGCCGCCCATACCACCCATACCGCCCATGCCGCCCATGTCAGGCATGCCGCCTGGAGCGTCGTCTTTCGGTGATTCAGAAATCATGCACTCGGTGGTCAACATCAAAGAGGCCACAGACGCTGCGTTTTGCAATGCAGTGCGTGTCACTTTGGTGGGGTCCAAGATGCCCATTTCGATCATGTCGCCGTAGGTGTCGTTGGCAGCGTTGAAACCGAAGTTGCCAGAACCAGCCAACACTGCGTTCACCACCACCGAGGGCTCGCCACCCGCGTTGTAAACGATTTCGCGCAGGGGGGACTCGATGGCTTTCATCACCAGCTTGATACCTGCGTCTTGGTCAGCGTTGTCGCCTTTGATGACGCCAGCCGCTTGACGTGCGCGCAGAAAGGCCACACCGCCGCCAGCCACGATGCCTTCTTCCACAGCAGCGCGGGTCGCGTGCAGGGCGTCTTCAACGCGGGCTTTCTTTTCTTTCATTTCGACTTCGGTGGCAGCGCCGACCTTGATCACGGCCACACCGCCAGCCAACTTGGCCACGCGCTCTTGCAGCTTTTCGCGGTCGTAGTCAGAAGTGGCTTCTTCGATTTGCACGCGCACTTGTTTGACGCGGGCTTCGATGTCAGCAGCAGCACCTGCACCGTCAATGATGATGGTGTTTTCTTTGCCCACTTCGATGCGCTTGGCTTGGCCGAGGTCAGCCAAAGTCACTTTTTCGAGTGTCAGGCCAACTTCTTCAGCGATCACTTTGCCGCCGGTCAGGATGGCGATGTCTTCCAACATGGCTTTGCGACGATCGCCAAAGCCAGGGGCCTTCACAGCCACAACTTTCAAGATGCCACGGATGGTGTTGACCACCAAAGTTGCCAGGGCTTCGCCTTCAACTTCTTCAGCAATGATCAACAAAGGACGGCCGGCTTTGGCCACGGCTTCCAAGGTCGGCAGCAGCTCACGGATGTTGCTGATTTTCTTGTCGAACAACAACACGAAGGGGTTGTCCAGCAAAGCGGCTTGCTTTTCGGGGTTGTTGATGAAGTAAGGCGACAGGTAGCCGCGGTCAAACTGCATGCCTTCAACGATGTCGAGTTCGTTGTCCAAAGACTTGCCGTCTTCGACCGTGATCACGCCTTCTTTGCCCACTTTGTCCATGGCTTTGGCGATGATGTCGCCGATGCTGTGGTCGCTGTTGGCAGAGATTGAGCCAACTTGGGCGATCTCTTTGGTGGTGGTGGTGGCCTTGGTGGCTTTCTTCAACTCTTCGATCAAAGCAGTCACTGCTTTGTCGATGCCGCGCTTCAGGTCCATCGGGTTCATACCGGCGGCCACGTACTTCATGCCTTCGTGCACGATGGCTTGAGCCAACACGGTGGCGGTCGTAGTGCCGTCGCCTGCGTTGTCAGACGTCTTGGAAGCGACTTCCTTGACCATCTGCGCGCCCATGTTTTGCAGTTTGTCTTTGAGTTCGATTTCTTTGGCGACTGACACACCGTCTTTGGTCACGGTAGGGGCGCCGAAAGAGCGCTCCAACACCACGTTACGGCCCTTAGGGCCCAAAGTCACTTTGACCGCATTGGCCAAAATGTTCACGCCTTCAACCATGCGTGCGCGGGCTTCGCCGCCGAAAATTACGTCTTTTGATGCCATTTTGATAGCTCCTGAATTAAATTGATTTGATCAGTTGAGGACAGAGCGACCGGGCGCTGCGCGCGTCAGTCGGTCTGTTCCGCAAGTTATTCCACTACCGCGAAGAGGTCTTCTTCTTTCATGACCAGCAACTCGTCGCCATCGACCTTGACGGTCTGGCCGCTGTACTTGCCGAACAACACGCGGTCGCCGACTTTCACTGTCAGGGCTTTCAGATCGCCTTTGTCGTTGGTTTTGCCGGGGCCGACAGCCAAGACTTCGCCTTGGTCTGGTTTTTCAGCGGCTGAATCGGGGATCACGATGCCCGAAGCAGTTTTGGTTTCGCTTTCGACACGTTTGACGATCACGCGATCGCCCAAAGGACGCAGTTTCATGGAATCTCCTTGAATATGAAACAAAGGTTGAAAAGCAAGGCGCTGATTGGGAATGTCCAATAAGCGCAAATTTGCAACGCGACAGAGACGCTTGTTAGCAATCTCCATCAACGAGTGCTAATGATAAGGGCATTTGACCGGATTTCAAGAGGTCGTCACCAAATTACCTGGTCCGGCGCAGCTGAAAAGACCAGCCCCTGAACCACCGAACCAAGGCACTGGCACTGGCACTGGCAGCCTGGACAGTGAATTCACTGTTGCGTTCACACTCCAAAAAAATGGTTATTTCAGTGAAATATGAGCCATTCACTGCGTTGTAACGATTTCTTCTTTAAAATAGTTCTTAATGTCTCTTAATATAAATAAATTTCATTCTTTGATAGGATTTTTTATATTTAATTGGTGGTTTCATTTATGAATACCTCACAAGGTTTTCGCTCACGGCGTCCGTCCGAACCTGGTTCAGGGCCTTGGCTCTTGCCGCCCCATGCCCACTTGCGGTTCCAGCCGGACTTTTTTTCGTTATGGGGTGGCATCCAGTCCATCGCCATCATCGCGCTCCTGTGCGTGAGCCCATTGAGCAGGGCCGAGCCCGACAAGCTCACACAACCTGTGTACATCTTGAAAATGCGGCCAGCGCCAGCGAAAGCAGGGAACTCCGCCCCCACAGAGCAAGGCGGCGAGAAGCTGGAAAGATCCCCCGCGATGAAGTTGATTTTGAACCGAGTTCTGAGTCTCCAACATCCCGAGCCAGCGGCCAAACCCGCCCCTGAAATCAACATGCTCAAATTAGCGCCCAATCCCACCCCCCTGCCTCGGCCCAGCGACCCGCCGGACTTGGAACGCCCCCCCATTGCGACGCCCAAGCTCTTTGCCTATGAAATCCTGGCCACCGATGAATCCCTGTTTTTAGCCCTGCGCCGCTGGACGACCACGCAGGGTGTACAGCTGATATGGGATGCGGGCAAAGATTTTCCAGCGCGCAACACGGCCTACCCCGCAAAAAACCTGCATGACGCCATCGAAATGGTCATGGCCGACACCGAGCGCTCCAGTTACCCGCTGCATGCGTGCACCTACGCCAACCGTGTCATCCGCATTTTGCACGTCTCTCAAGCATGTCAACGGCATTGAAGCTTCATCGCTGCGCCTTGGCTTGCCTGAGCGCCATTTGCGCCGTGCTCTTGTCGGCTTGCGCCGTCACGCCATCGCAGGTGAACCAAGCCAAAGAAAAAGTCACTCAAGAGGCCGAGCAGGTCCTGCACTTGGCCAAAAAGCAATTGAAACGCGAATCCCGGATGACCTACGTCCAAGGCAATTACCTGGGCGATGTGCCGATCGATTTGCCCTACGCCGCAGGCTTGCCCAGTGCATTTTTTGAAACCATCTTCTTGCAATCGCGCGGCTTGGGGTTTGGCTCGGTGGCGCAAGCGGCGCGCCAAATTTACCTGGCCACCGGCATTCCGGTGCGCGTCAACCCCGATGTGGACCTGATCCCCATGCCGGCGACGGGTGCTGGCGGCGCTGGCGCAGCGCAAGCCACGCCCCCCCCGGCCGCCACGGACACCCCCAACGCCAGCGTGGTGCCCCCGAACAACCGCTTGCAAGTGCGGTTGGATTTCACCGGCACGCTGCACGCCTACGTCAAAGAAGTGGCCAACGCCGCCGGGGTGGAGTGGGAATACAAAGACGGCGCCATTTATTTTTATCGACTCATCACCAAAACCTTCAACCTCTCCAACATCAGCCCGGGCGATGTGGACTTGAACGACAACATGTCCAAAGGGGGCCAAGCCAGCACCGGTCAAACCGGCAGCGCCAACGCCAACTCCACGGGCAGCTTCAGCAGCAACGCCTCGGTGGGCGTCAAGGTCTCGTATTCGTTTTGGAAATTACTCAAGCCCATGCTGGACACGGCCAGCACCTCGCTGGGCAAGATCGCCATGAACGAATCCACCGGCGTGGTGACCGTGACCGACACGCGCGACGCCCTGCACAAAATAGAGCGGATCATCCAAAACGAATCGACGGTCTTGGGCCAGCAAGTGATCATTGACGTGCGCATCTTGAACGTCAGTTTGAACAAAGCCAGCGAAGCCGGTTTTGACCTCAACAGCGTGTACAAGGCGCTGAGCACCGACGGCATCGACAACTCCAGCCTGTCCTCCACAGCGCCAAGCACCCGCACCACCTCGTCGGCAGGTAATTTGACTTTTGCCATGAACAATGCGCTGTCCCGCTTCAACGGCAGCAAATTCGTCGTTCAAGGCCTCAACCAGTTTGGCACTACGGTGAGCGACACCAGCTCCTCGGTCATCACCACCAACCGTGTGCCCGCGATGACCGGGTCCTACAAAACGGTCGGCTATTTGGCGCAAACCATCTCCGTGCCCAGCTCAGTGGCTGGCGGCACCAGCGTGCCTGGGCTGTTGCCCGGCTCCATCACCACAGGTTCGTTCTTGCGCATCTTGCCCACCATCCGCGACAACAACACGATCTTGATCAATATGTCGGTGGACATCTCTGACCTGGTGAACATCGACTCGGCCAGCACCGGCGCGGGCAGCACCTTGCAGCAAATTCAGTGGGCCAACACCACTGGCTCCAAAACCATTGCCAACCTGCTGCTCAACCAAGAAGAGTCCATGGTCATGGTCGGCCTGGGCGGTAACAGCAGCAGCAACCGCAGCAACAACGGCATTGGCGGCGCGTCCAACGCGGCCAACACCGGCCAAAGCATGTTCGTGGTGATCATCACCCCGCGCATTTTGAAAAGTCTTTGAACACCCGACCGCTATGGAACTGTTCACTTTGCCCGATAAAAAAGAGGTGCTTGTCAGCAATTTGCACTGGCAGGTGCTGGACCCGTTTGCCGACAAGCTGTTCATCCACGACCAAATCCATCAAATGTTGGCCGAAGGTTACCGTTATTTTTTGAAATACAAAAACGGTGCCGAAGTCAACGTGGGCTTTACCAGCAGCACCGCGCACGAAGCCCTGGTGAAGTTTCGCGTTTACAGCGTGGCGGCCAAAGTGGCCACCCACCCGCGCTTCAAAAGCACCACCGCCTTGGCCTTGATGCAATTGCCCGAGACCGAGGAACCCACGGCCTACGCCATCGGTTTGGTCGACGGCAATGTGGTCATGGACGAACAACTGGCCAGCGCCGAGATCGACATCTACTACCGCAAATTTGCCTCCCTGTGCGAAAGCAGTGGCCGCCACTTTGTCACCCATGGCGATATCGCGCCCGAAGGCCTGAGCCTGAATCACCCCTTCACCTTGGCCGAATTGGTGGAAGGGCGCAAAGGAAAAAAAGTCAAACTTGAAAAACTGCAAGACGACAAAAAAATCTTGCTCGTCATTTTTGCCGCCATCGCCGCAGTGGCGTTGATGCTGCTCTTGTGGACCTGGGATTGGTACCAGCTGAACCAAAAAAAGCTGGAAGATCAATTGAAAAACGCCCTGCAAACCCCGGCCTACCTGTATGAAGTCTCGGTCAAAAACGCCTTGGCTCAAGACTACCTGCTGGCACCCTCGGCAGTGGCGCAAATCGGCGATCAACTGCGCGAACTCCCCGCGCAATTGGACGGATGGGTCTTGAGCCGCATGAGCTGCACCTTGGCCAACTGCCAATTCACCTGGCAGTCCACCGGCGGCACCTACGAGGACTTTGGGCGAGTCGCCCCCAAAGCCTGGGGCAAGTTGTCTCTGGGCGCCACCGACAGCCAGATCCTGGGCGATTTGAAAACCATCCAACACAACTTGAAGCTCTCGCTGACCTCGGACAAATTACCGCCCCAGCCCAGCTGGCCCAGCCGTGAAGATTTTTTATTCCAGATGGGTGTGAATCTGCAAAAACTCAAAGACTTGAAATGGCCTTTGCGGCTCCAGCCCGCCGTGCAACAAGCCGTCCCCCCGGCCATCCAGGCGGTGCAGGTGGCTGACCACCCCAACGCCATTTACGCCATGCCGTGGAGCTTGGCAGAGACCGACTGGCCTTTGAGCCGCGACATCCTGGGCACTTTGGGGTCGCACATCACGCTGGAGCAATTCACGTTTCTCATCAAAGACGACTTGAAAAGCGTCACCTTCAGTGCTTCCGGTATGGCCTATGTCCGCAAATAACAGGCCCATTTTTAAGGCAGCAGCGCTGCTGCTGGCCATCTGGTGGCTACCGGCCTGGGCCGAAGGCCCGGCGCGCAAAACCATTGACGACATCGGGCAAGCAGCGAAAAAAAAAATCGCCGAGTCCAACGACGTCCCCATCAGCAGCCTGCAAACGCCCACACCCCTGGCCACACCCAAGACGCCCATACCGGCCCTGACTCCACCTCCGCCTCCGAAATTGTCCATGCCCTTACCCCCACCCAGCCCCCCTCCACCCAGCCCCAACCTGAGCGCAGGTGCCGTGTTGGTCGGCTTGTTCCTGTCACCCCGAAACGCCATGGCCGAATTCAACATCGATGGTCAAGTGCGCTACCTGCCGGTCGGGGGGCGCCTGCAAGGCGGTTGGGTGATCGATCAGATCACCCGCCAAGGCGTGCACCTGAGCAAATGCGTCCGCAGCAAAGCCTGCGAATTCAAAGTCATGCACTACGAGGCCAGCTGATGAACACCTTGGCAAGCCCTGTGACTGCCTCTGCACTGGCCAGTGCCATCGCGACGCCCGTCAAAATCAGTCGCCTGGACGATCTGGGCACATTCAAGGGCGTGATTTCCAACACCGTCAACATCACCTTGCAAAAATCCGTGTTGGTGCTCGACTTGGGTTGCGCCGAAGTGGGCGTGGTATGCACCAGCGCCTTCTACGGCTCCAGCAACTACCTGACCTTGCTCAGCACGCTCAAAGGCCCCCGGTTTTTATGCACCCTGGTACGTGAATGGATCACCAGCGAAGCGCTGCTGCAACACATACGCAACCAGGGCGACAAGCGTTCGTTGTTCCACGTCGGGGAGGTCTTGAACGAAGACAACAAATTCATCGTCGCCTACGACGACCTGGTCAGCTCGGCCATACAGTTGGAGGCATCTGACATCCATTTCGAAATCACAAACACCAAGACCACGCCGATCAAGCTGCGCATTTTTGGACGGCTGCGCGAATGGCAATGGCTGCCCACTGAACTGGTCAAGGGAGCACTGTCCTCGGCGTATTCCAAGCGCACCAAAAGCGGCACCAACTCAGCCGGGGCGCTGTCTTTCGAGCGACCGATGAACACCATCACCGAGCAGGTGGTCCAGGGCAAAGCCTACAACGGCCGCTTCAACGGCTACCCTCTGGTCAACGGGTATGACGTGGTCATGCGCTTGCTCGAAAGCGACCCTCACAGCACCATCCCCAGCATCGAAAGCCTGGGCTACTCTTCGCACCACGTCGAGGCCCAAATCCTGCCGGCTATTCGGCGAAATGCCGGCATGATGGTCATTGCCGGCTCCACCGGCTCGGGCAAATCTACGGCGCTGCGCTCCTTCATTTACGCCCTGCCAGAGCGAGAGCAGTTGAAAATTTTCGGCGTCGAAGACCCGGTCGAATACCTCAACCCCTTCATGCGCCAAATCTCGGTGCAGCGCAACTCCGACGACCCCGACGAAGTGGTCAAAATGAAATTCTTATCTGCCCTGCGCAGCGTCTTGCGGATGGACCCCGACGTGCTCATGCTGGGCGAAATTCGCGACCACGACTCCGCCTCCCTCGCCTCGGAGTTCAACCGCACCGGCCACCGGGTGTTCACCACCGTGCACGGCGACGGCTGCGTCGACGTCTTGGCGCGTTTGACCGGTGAAGAAATCGGCATCCACCCGTCCACCCTGGCGGCCAAAAAATACCTGTCGGCGGTGATGTACCAAAAGCTTTTGCCCAAGCTGTGTCCGTACTGCAAATTGCCCGCCACCGACCACCTGCCTGCGTACACACAAGAGCTGCTGCGCGACAAATTTGCAGTCGACCCGGGCACCATGTTTGTCGCCAATGAACAAGGCTGCCCACATTGCAAAGTCGAATCGGTGGGGCTGGCCGGCACCAAAGGCCTGACGGTGGTGGCTGAAATTTTGACCCCCGACGATGCCATCTTGCATGCCATCCGTGAGCGCGACTGGATGCAGGTCGAACACCTGTGGCGCGTGCAGCGCAAGCACGGCTTCGACGCACCGCACATGCAAGGCAAAACCGCGTACGAACACGCGCTGTACAAAGCCTGCGCCGGGCTGGTCGACCCCAATGACATCGAAGCCGACTTTGAATCCTTCGACACCTACGCCTTGCACGACATGCCGCCCAGCGCCTCGGTGCACCGCCTGGCCAAAAACCCTCAACGCCTGAACTTTTAAGCCCATGCTGAACTACATCTCTGTTTTACTGGCCAAAAACGACTTCATGAACGAGCGCGGAGAAATCTACGCGCTGCTCGAAGCCAACCTTGCCGAACCCGGCTCACTCACAGTCGCCACCAACCGAGAACTGTTCAGCGCCTGGGCCAGCCGTGAAAGCGCGCGCAACAACGACATCCACCTGGCGCACCGCGGCATCG
>CAMDKK010000038.1 GCA_945901045.1 Limnohabitans sp. Rim8 | reverse complement strand
TTTTCTTGCCCGGTGCCTTCTTGGCCTTTTCAAAGGCCTCTTTGCGCACCGCCCGTTCGGCATCGGCTTGCTCGCCCAGCGCCAGCCAAGCGGCGAATTCGGTGGGGGTTTCCAGTGTCAAGCGCCCGAGTGCGGCCGAGCGAAAGTCGTGGATCACGATGTCAGCGGCTTTGATGGTGTTGATACGCCCACCGCTTTGGATCGCGCCGCGCTGGCGACCAATCGCGTCCAGCATGTCTTCGTCGGTGCGACCCACCACATCGGTGATTTTGTAGCGATTGGTCAGCGCCTCGGGGTAATTGGGAATCAGGTAGTTCAGCAACTCCAGCGCCACCTCTTCGTCGTCAAAGGCGTTGATGCCGATCGCGCCGCTGGCGGCCAGGTTGTAGCCGCTTTGCGCGACGATGATGCGCGGCCACAAGACTCCCGGCGTGTCGTACAGATAAAAGTCGTCGGCCAAGGTGATGCGCTGCTCCATCTTGGTCACGCCGGCTTCGTCGCCGGTCTTGGCGGCGCGTTTGCCTTTGAGGGTGTTGATCAGGGTTGACTTGCCCACGTTGGGGATGCCGCAAATGAGCACCCGCATCGGTTTGACCATGCCGCCGCGCAGAGGGGCGAGTTGCTGGCAAGCGTCGATCAGGGCTTTGGCGGGCGAGGCCATGCTGGTGTCCAGGCCTATCGCCCGCACGCCGGGCAAGGCGTTGTAATGGTCCAGCCACAGCGCAGTGCGCACCGGATCGGCCAAATCTTGCTTGCTCAGCACTTTGAGCCCGGGTTTGCTTTGAATCAGTTCGGCCAGCATCGGGTTCGCGCTCGAGCCCGGCAAGCGCGCGTCGAGCATTTCAATGACCACGTCAATGTCTTTGATGCGCTCCCCGATCGCCTTGCGCGTCAGGTGCATGTGTCCAGGGAACCATTGAATCGCCATAAAAATCTCTACCAACCGGATCTGTCAAAGAGACCGATTGTCGGGCACTTCAGCGCGGGCGGTGCATCCTGAACAACTGTTCCGGCCCAATGGTGAAGTAATCGGCTGGCCCGCCACCGCGCAAAATGTGCTCGGCACCGGCGGTGTTGTAGACGCCGTTGACCAGCAGGTCTTCCCGGATGTGCACGCCAATCACTTCGCCCAGCACCATCCAAGTCTGTACTTTGACGCCGTCTATGCCTTGCAATTGAAAAATTTGAGTGGCTTTGCATTCAAATGTCACCGGGCTTTCCAGCACCCGCGGCGGCTTGATCAAGCGCGAGGCCACCGGGGTCAAACCCGCCAGCTCGAACTCGCTGACTTCGGGTGGCACGGGAGCGCAGGTTTGGTTCATGGCTTCGGCCAGGGGCCGCGTGACCAGATTCCAGGCGAACTCACCATTGGCCTCGATGTTGCGCACCGAGTCTTTGTAGCCCGCGCTTGAAAAGCCAATGATCGGCGGCACGTAATTGAAAGCATTGAAAAAACTGTAGGGCGCCAAGTTGGTGATGCCGTCATCGCTGCAAGTGGAGACCCAGCCAATGGGCCGGGGGCCGACGATCGCGTTAAAAGGGTCGTGCGGCAAGCGGTGGCCGTCTTTGGGTTCGTAAAAGTGAATCGACATTCGGTGCCTTCTGAAAAAGTGCCCGAACGATACCGCAGATCGGCTTGACAAGATGTCACCTGTTGAACTCGGTCGGTGACGTAAAAACAGTGGCAGCGCTGACATGTCTACAGCATCGGGCCGGATCCATGGTGGGCTTGACTAGCGAGTCGATCCGGCCAATCGGTTGATGTCGTGGTGCATGCGGCGCAAGAATCCAAACGCCATCAAGACCTCACCGACCACGAACATAGGGCCAATCATGAGGCCCACCACATCGTCCACAAAAGCCGGTTTTCGGCCTTCAAACCAATGACCGATGAACTGGATCGCCCAGCCCACAATGAACACGCCCACACCCAGCAACCACACCGGCTGATTCTCAAGCGCAGGCCACCCCAACCACGCCACCCAAACCGGCGTGCG
Organism: Limnohabitans sp. Rim8; assembly: GCA_945901045.1. Classification (GTDB taxonomy): domain Bacteria; phylum Pseudomonadota; class Gammaproteobacteria; order Burkholderiales; family Burkholderiaceae_C; genus Limnohabitans_A. The sequence continues at coordinate 36,243 of CAMDKK010000038.1, read as the reverse complement.
GTAGGCGGCCCACATCAAAGCGCCGTTCACCATCACGGTGGCCAGCCCCAACAAAAGAGAACCCCGGCTTACATACCAAAGGCTGGACAAAAACCAAATGACGCCTGCTGGCGTGAACCAAAAATCCCCCAAGCTCCACACGGGATGCACCAACAACATGCCCAGCGACATGACGATCAAGGGGATGCCCACCACATGCGTGAGGATGTTGCGACGATCGCGGTGGTAGTGCGCGTATTGCACCATCAAGGTAGTGGCCGGGCGAAACAAATTGAGCATGTCAATACTTTCAAACGGACACCCATGGCCAACGGGTCACAGGCGAAGAGGGGCAGCGCAAGGCTGCAGCAGTCAGGTCGTCAAGCGTTGCAAGGCTTCCTGGTATTTAGCGGCTGTTTTTTCGATCACATCCCGCGGCAAATGGGGGGCGGGTGCGGTTTTATCCCACACCCTGCCGTTGTGGGGTGCCTCCAGCCAATCACGTAAAAACTGCTTGTCGTAGCTTGGCGGATTGCTGCCTACCTGGTAACTTTCGACGGGCCAGTAACGCGACGAATCTGGCGTCAAGACCTCGTCCATCAGGACCAAAGTCCCATGGTCGTCAAGACCGAATTCGAACTTGGTGTCGGCAATGATGATGCCTTTGTCAAAGGCCATGGCGCTGGCCGCCTGGTAAAGGGCCATGCTGATGTCGCGGATGCGGGTCGCCAGGTCCACGCCGATCATTTCCACCGTTTGCTCGAAGCTGATGTTCTCGTCATGCTCACCCACCGCCGCTTTAGCGGCCGGGGTGTAAATGGGCGCGGGCAACTTGCTGGCATTTTTCAATCCGGCGGGTAACTTGACGCCGCAGACGGCTTGGTTGTCTTGGTATTCCTTCCAGCCGCTGCCGGCCAGGTAACCCCGCACCACCGCTTCGACGGGAATCGGCTTCAAGCGTTTGACCAGCATGGAGCGGCCCTTGACTTGACCTGCTTCGGCCGCGCTCACAGCGCTTTCAGGCACCTCACCCGTCAGGTGGATTGGGCACAAGTTCAGGCCTTGGGGGCCGAGCTTGTCAAACCAGAACAACGCCATCTGCGTGAGCAATGCGCCCTTGCCCGGAATCGGCTCGCCCATGATCACGTCAAATGCGCTGATGCGGTCCGAGGCCACCATGAGAATGCGGTCGGTGCCTACCGCATAGTTGTCTCTCACCTTGCCGCGTGCGAGCAGGGTGAGGGAAGTGAGCGCCGAAGTATGGAGAGAGGTCATTGCGTATCAGTTCACCCATTGCGCCAGCTCGCCCTTGGCGTAGCGAGCGGCAACCACCTGCAAGCTGTCACCTTTGATTTTGCCGGCCTGGCCTTCGCAGCCGAACTGCAGGTAGCGCTGCTTGCAAATTTGCTTGGCCGCTTCGCGGGCGGGTTTGAGCCATTCACGGGCATCGAACTTGTCGGGGTTTTCGGCCAAAAATTTACGCACGGCGGCGGTCATGGCCAAACGGATGTCGGTGTCGATGTTGATCTTGCGCACGCCGTGCTTGATGGCTTCCTGAATTTCCTCAACCGGCACGCCGTAGGTTTCCTTCATATTGCCGCCGTACTGGTTGATGATCGCCAGCAGGTCCTGCGGCACGCTCGATGAGCCGTGCATCACCAAATGGGTATTGGGAATGCGGGCGTGGATTTCTTTCACGCGGCTGATGGCCAAAATATCGCCCGTGGGTTTGCGGCTGAACTTGTAGGCGCCGTGGCTGGTGCCAATGGCAATAGCCAAAGCGTCCAGGCCAGTGGCTTTGACGAATTGCGCGGCTTCTTCGGGATCGGTGAGCATCTGGCTGTGGTCCAGTTTGCCTTCGGCGCCAATGCCATCTTCTTCACCGGCTTCGCCAGTTTCCAGGTTGCCCAGGCAGCCCAATTCACCCTCAACCGACACGCCCAGCACGTGCGCCATGTCGACCACGCGGCGCGTCACATCGACGTTGTAGCCAAAGTCGGCCGGCGTTTTGCCGTCTTCATGCAAAGAGCCGTCCATCATGACCGAGGAAAAACCCAAGTCGATCGCGCCCTGACAAATCGATGGACTTTGGCCGTGGTCCTGGTGCATGACCAGTGGAATATGCGGCCATTGCTCGACGGCGGCCTGGATCAAATGCTTGATGAAGGGCTCACCGGCGTATTTCCGGGCACCCGCACTGGCTTGCAAGATGACCGGTGCGCCGACTTCGTCAGCGGCTGTCATGACGGCTTGGACTTGCTCCAGATTGTTGACGTTGAAGGCAGGAATACCGTACGCATGGACGGCGGCATGGTCGAGCAATTCACGCATTGAAACGAGGGCCATGGTGTATTTTCCAGAAGTTGAATAATGAAAGACGGCTCACAAGCGGCCTGAGACTGCTTGTAACCGCTGTGTAACTGATCTGGATTTTAAAGGCATCACGGCGTTCTTGACCTGAATTCCCACCGAACTTCAGCTGACCTGGCAGATCTTCAGCATGTTGGTGCCGCCTGGAGCCCCCATGGGTTCGCCACAGGTGATGGCGTAGACGTCACCCGTTGCCACAATACCGCGCTTTTTAAGATGCCCCTCAGCCTGTACCAAAGCGGTGTCTCGGTCGGCGCTGGTGTCCAGTAACAGGGGGCGCACATTGCGGTACAAAGCCATTTTGCGCTGAGAACTGACCTTGGTGGTCAACGCGTAAATCGGAATCTGCACACGGTGACGGCTCATCCACAGCACGGTCGAACCCGATTCTGTCAAAGCCACAATGGCTTTGGCGCCCAAATGGTGCGCGGTGAACAATGCGCCCATGGCGATCGACTGGTCAATGCGGCTGAAGGTTTGGCCCGAAAAGTCGGCATCCAGCTCAACATGTTCGGCGTTCTCGGCGGCTTCACAAATTTTGGCCATTTCTACGACCGTTTCAAGCGGGTATTTGCCTGCAGCCGTTTCGGCACTCAGCATGACCGCGTCGGTGCCGTCGAGCACCGCATTGGCCACATCGCTCACCTCAGCGCGGGTGGGCACCGGATTGGTGATCATGCTTTCCATCATTTGCGTGGCGGTGATCACCACTTTGTCGTTCAAACGGGCCAGCTTGATCATTCGTTTTTGCAAGGCGGGCACCACCGCATTGCCCACTTCAACAGCCAAATCACCGCGCGCGACCATGATGCCGTCACTGGCTTTGAGGATTTCTTCCAGGCGCGGTATCGCCTCTGCGCGTTCAATTTTGGCGATCATGCCGGGCTTGTGCCCAAATTCCGCACCGGCCACATTGCACAGCTGGCGGGCCATTTCCATGTCGGTGGCATTCTTCGGAAAACTGACCGCCACATAATCGGCCTGGAAACTCATGGCCGTCTTGATATCGTCCATGTCCTTGCCGGTCAAGGCGGGCGCGGTCAAGCCGCCACCCTGTTTGTTGATGCCTTTGTTGTTGGACAACTCGCCGCCGATCTTCACGGTGGTGTGGACCTGCTCACCTTTGACCACGTCCACGGTCAAAACAATCAAGCCATCGTTGAGCAACAAAAGATCGCCGGACTTGACGTCGCGCGGCAGCTCTTTGTAATCCAGACCCACGCCCTGCAGGTCACCGGGTTCGCTGCGGGAGGCGTCGAGCACAAACTTGGCCCCGTTCTCGAGCATGACTTTGCCCTCGGCAAACTTGCCCACCCGGATTTTGGGGCCTTGCAAGTCGGCCATGATGGCCACTTCACGGCCCGCACGGGCAGCCACTTCACGCACCATACGGGCGCGGTCAATGTGGTCTTGGGCTTTGCCGTGGCTGAAGTTCAAACGCACGACGTTCACGCCGGCACGGATCATGGCTTCAAGCAATGCAGGGTCGCTGGATGCAGGTCCCAAGGTGGCAACAATTTTGGTGGCGCGGGGCATAAATGCGAATCTCCATGTAATTTGATTTCAATTTTCACATGAATACTGTGACATCCTGAAAACAAATTCAATATCAGTTGCAGCCGTGGGGCAGGGCGTGACGGGAAGACGCACTAGGGGGTCAAGGTCAAAGCGGCACAGAGGCCAGTTTGCGCTTTAAAAATTCCCAAGGCCGCTCGCTTAGACCGGCGTAGGTTTCTGCAGAGTTGCCGGCTTCGTCTTCGGACAAATACACCGGCTCACCGGTGTGGCCTGAATGCTTTCAATCTCATCGGGCCAGGCTTGCCATATCGTTCAGGGCATCCACCAAGGCTGCTTGCAACGCGGGATCACTGCTGCTGTGGCCTGCCGTATGCACCATGCGCAATTGACTGCCAAGCCAGACCTGGTGCAACTGCCAAGCCGTCACCGCCGGTGTGACCATGTCAAACTGACCTTGCACGATGATGCCCGCAACACCTGCCAAATAGGACAAGGGTTTCCCATCCCCTAAGCCCCAACACTGGGCTTGGTTCAAAGCCGGGTCATGGACAAACATGTGCGCGCTGATGCGGGCCATGGCCAGTGCGCGCAGCGGGTCGGGCTGGCTTGGTAGCGAGGAGTGAACGCTGCACAAACTGTCTTCCCATGTGCACCATGCCGCCGCCGCATGGGCTTGCTGCTCAGGATCATCGCTTTGCAACAAGGCTTCATAGGCGTTCAATACATGCGTGTCCTGGCCCATGGCATGGCCTTTGTCCAAGTGGGATGCAAACTGCGCCCACTCTTTGGCAAAGACCTGGCTGGCGCCGCCGGCTTGGTACAGCCAATTCATCTCTGAGGTCCGCGCTGCAAACACGCCGCGCATCACGATACCGCGCACCCTGTCCGCATGCTGCTGCGCATAAGCCAAGGCCAGCGTGCAGCCCCAGGAGCCCCCACACAACACCCACTGGTCGATGAACAAGGTGTTGCGCAGCAGTTCCATATCGCCCACCAAATGGTGGATAAAGTTGTCTTGGGTGCAAGCATGCGGCACAGACCGCCCGCAGCCCCGTTGGTCAAACAACACCACCCGATACACGGCAGGGTTGAAAAAACGGCGCGAATAATCCGAACACCCCCCTCCAGGCCCACCGTGCAAAAACACGACCGGCAAACCCTCGGGGTTGCCGCATTCCTCCCAATACACCTGATGGCCTTGGCCCACATCGAGCAGGCCTTGGGCGTGAGGTTCAATGGCGGGGTAGAGTTTGGGTTTTGGCATTCAGTCAGACCTTTACAGCGGCTTTGTTGGCTTAGCCCAGCACATTATTGCTGTCAAGACCCAAGTCGCCAAAGCCTTGCGGCTCTGTTTTTCAGCGGCAAATTCGTGCCGATGATAATTGTCTTTACCGTGCGACATTGCCAACTCCTTCTCAGCTGCTTAATTTTCATCTGTTCTTTTAGAAGGAACGGTGTTTTACCAGGGTAAAACAAGCGTCCCTGAAACTCCAGCTCACAAGCTCTCGTCATGATTGAGAAAATGACGGGTTAAATTATTTTTTTGAAATTGAAATTGACATGAAAACGGCCCACGACCTCGTTACAGAAGCCAAATCCACGGTCCGCGAAATTCCGCTAGACCAAGCAGAGTACGCCGTACGCAGCGCCAATGTAGTCCTGGATGTGCGTGAGGCCGAAGAGTTTGCCGCCGGTCACCTGCCCGGGGCCATTCATGTGTCCCGCGGTTTGTTGGAGTTCAAGCTCAGCGGCAGCCCCGATTTGTCATCTCGCGCGCTTTCTTTTGTGCTGTATTGCAAAACCAGCGGTCGCGCCGCCTTGGCTGCCAAAGTGATGCATGAAATGGGTTACCGCGATGTCATCTCCATTGCCGGCGGATATGACGCCTGGGTGGCTGCAGGCAAACCCGTAGTCAAGCCGCTGTAACCCTCATTTGAATAAAGCATCTGTCATTCTCATCACTGCATTGACCCTGTTTTTTACATGAATATCTATCCTCCTGCACCGCAAGTCCACGGCATTTTTGACCCGCACACCTGGACCGTCACCTATGTGGTTTACGAAAAGCCCGGGTCGGCTTGCGCCATCATCGACTCGGTCCTGGACTACGACCCCAAGTCAGGGCGAACCCGGCGCACGAGTGCTGACAAGGTGATCGCGTTTGTCAGGTCCCAGCAATTGCAAGTGGCCTGGATTTTGGAAACCCATGCGCACGCAGACCACCTTTCTGCGGCCCATTATCTGAAAGCGCAGTTGGGCGGTCAGATTGCCATAGGTGAACACATCACCCAAATCCAATCGGTCTTTCAAGGTATTTTCAATCTCGGGGATGACTTCAAAGGGGACGGCTCACAGTTTGACCGTCTGCTGCAAAGCGATGAAGTGTTCCCGATTGGTGCGTTGTCGTGCAAAGTGCTGTATGTGCCAGGCCACACGCCTGCCTGTGTGGCCTTTCAAATAGGCGATGCAGTTTTTGTGGGCGATACGCTGTTCATGCCCGATGTGGGCACAGCACGTTGCGATTTTCCCGGTGGCAATGCCCAAGCCTTGTTCGCCTCGGTTCAGAAAATCCTCAGTTTGCCCGGCGATACGCGCTTGTTCATGTGCCATGACTACCCGCCTGACAATGCAAGACCTGTTGCTTTTGAATCCACCGTGCGTGCGCAACGCGAACACAATGTGCATGTGCATGAGGGCATCAGTGAAGCACAATTTGTGGCGATGCGCACCCAGCGGGACGCCACCCTCGAAATGCCGGTGCTGATTTTGCCGGCCATTCAATTCAATATTCGAGCAGGTGATATGCCACCCCTCGAAAGTAATGGCGTGCGTTACTTCAAGATTCCAATCAATGCACTTTAAGCGGTGCGCTGTTTGTCTTGTGCAGGAATCCAAATGACCATGACGTTGGCCAGGTACCAAGGCATGAAGGTCAAGGTTCATCCAGCCCAGCGCCATCACCAACCCTTTGGCATCGAACGCAACCGAGCCTGCAGCGCCTTGCGCCCTTGCCCTGGCGTGGCGGGTTTTTCCTTGTGTCAATTTTCCGCAGGCAAGTGGTTCTTTCGTCACCATTGGGTTTCTGGCAAAATAAAAAGCCTTTCTTTATAAGGAACGATTTTCTTGGAAGCGGGAATGAGTTAACAGGATTTTCGACGCCTTACAGCTTGCTACTCACGGAAACAATAACGATTGAAAGTTCCCGCCTTTCTTTGGCAGCAGCCGCAATGCGGCTGCTCAAAAGCTTCTCGCAAGAGGGGGGTGTGCATGACCGATCCTTTTGAAAAAACGCTTACTGTCGCGCGTTTTTTTATCTTTCAGTATGAACAAATTTAGATTTTTCACACCATGAACACCTCCTCTTCACTGTGGGTCACTTTGGGCTTGCTGATCGCATTGGGATTTCGCCATGGCATGGACCCCGATCACATCGCTGCTGTGGACGGTCTGACCCGTATGCGCTACAAAGCCAACGCCTTGGGGTCTGCGCGTTTGGCGGGCTTGCAGTTTGCCTGCGGTCACAGCCTGACCCTCTTGCTCGCGACGCTGATTTTTTACTGGCAAGGCATTCAATTACCGCAATGGCTGGACGCCATTGGCTTGTGGGTCTCAACGGTTTTTTTACTTTGGTTGGCGGCTGCCAATCTGCGCCAATGCTGGGCAGGGCCTGCGCACAGCCATGTCACAGGTCCGGTTCAAAGCATGATCCTGCGGGCCATGGGTCCGCTGGCGCACCCGATGGGTGTGGGTTTTGCATTTGCCATTTCTTTTGACTCTTTGGCACAAGCCGGCTTGATGGCCGCCAAGGGACATGAACTGGGGGGCTTGGGCGTGATCGTTTTGCTCGCCTTCTGCTTTGGTTTGGGCATGATGCTGGCCGACACGGCTAACGGCCTGGTCATGCACTGGCTGGTGCGCCGAAACGACAAGCTGGCGAAGCACGCGGGCCGCTGGATGAGTGGCGTGATCGCTTGCATGGCGCTGCTCGTGGTGGTGGTCAGCCATGGCAGTCAGCACATGCCGGCGCTGGAAACTGTATGGGATGACTGGGGCGGCTGGATTGGCCTGGGACTTACAGCGTCTCTGCTTTGTGTGTACGGCTGGAGCCACTGGCGTCTAAACGCTGAGGTCAAAACAGCCCATGTTCATGCCCACGGGGCAGTGGTTGCAGGTCACCAGACAACGCCACCTTTTGTTGTGCATTGAATGCGGCTGTCAGCTCAGCTCGCGGGTTGAAGATGAACATGGTAAGCACCATTCCCGTGGTCATGTCCTTCGCCGCCTAAAGCCAAATGCACGGGTACGATGTTCACCGAGCCGTGACGCACGCCTGTTTGCGCCACCAAGCGGTTTGCAAATTGCCGCACCTCTTTGGTGGGTCCTTTTAAAAATGCAACTTCCAGACAATGATCGTGGTCCAAATGCACATGCATGCTGGACACCGTCAGGTCATGGTGATCATGCTGAATGTTGGCCATGCGCTCGGCCATGGTGCGGTCATGGTGGTTGTACACATAGCCAATGTGCGCGATGCAATGCGAACTCTCGTTTTGCCGCAAAGCATCTTGCGAATGCCAGCCCCGGATCAGGTCACGCATCGCCTCAGACCGGGAGGTGTAACCATGCTTCTCGGTCAATTGGTCCAAAATGGCTGCCAACTCAGGTTCGATAGAAATGGTGATGCGTTCCATGACATGACTTTCAACTGCTAATGGTTATGCATCATACGCAGACCGCGATCTTGCCCGGGCAAAACGCAGCCCTCATGGCGTGAAATTTCAAGGACTCCCGAGCAAGCATCAAGCCTGACGCGTCAGACTCTGCAGCAGCGCTTTCAAGTCCGGCTGCGCTGCCAAACTCATGCACAAGTCCCAAGCGGTATCAGACTGCGCCTGACCAATGATGGGCGCGCTTTGATCGACAAATTTAGCTTTCAGCAAGGTGCCGGTCATCGGTTTTTCCAGACTGCCTATCGCACGCTCGATGTAGATGTGCAGACTGCGCCCATCGGTGGTCTCGATGGTCACGTCCACCGAGGCTTCGTGGATCGCCCGGTCGACAACCAACTCGACGCGGTCGCGCAAGGCGATGGTGGCGGGGGACAAGACCATCTCATCCGAATACTCATGCTCACCGGCTTGGCCCTTCATGATCGCCACGGCACACGAATGGAAGACGCTGAACTTGCTTTCCAGTCCTGTTTGCGGGGTTTTCTTGCCGGTCAGCTCTTGCACCAGCGGGTGGGCGCGCACAGTGATGCGGGCGATCTGGTCAGCGGTCAGGCCGTGTTGCTTGCGCAATTGCACACACGCATCGATAGCGGGGTGAATCACGATGCCGCAGGCAAAAGGCTTGTAGGTGTTGAGGGCGATCTCCCAACTTGTGCCCAGGTTTTCGGTGATCTCGGCCCAATCGGTTTTGTCCGAAAACACCTGCATTAAACCGCGCGGTGCCTCCAGCGCACGGCGTGAAGAGGTGAAACCATGGCGCGCCATGAGGGCAGACATCAAACCGGCTTTGGCCGCTGCGCCGGGATGGAAAGGCTTGGTCATGGTGCCGAACTGCTCGCGCAAGCCCACAGGCTGAGAAGCCGCAATGCCCAAGGCCATTTGCGTGTGCGCTGCGTCCAAACCGAGCAAGCGTGCGCACGCTGCGGCGCTGCCCAACATGCCGGTGGAGCCGGTGATGTGCCAACCTCGGTCGTAGTGATGCGGGTACACCGCATTCCCAACGCGGCAGGAGACCTCCACCCCAAGCACCAAGGCGTCAATCACTTGGCGGCCTGACGCCCCCAAATGCTCACCCAAGGCCAATACCGCCGAAGCCACAGGACCTGCGGGGTGGATGATGGTTTTCAGGTGCGTGTCGTCAAAGTCAAAGGTGTGCGAGCTGATGCCGTTGATCATGGCTGCATTGGCCATGTCGACGCGCTCACTGCGGCCGAGCAATGCGGCTTGAGGCGCTGGTTCGAGCTCTTGGACAGCGGCCAAAGCGGCCTCCACGGTTTCGTGGGTGCTAGGGCCCACAGCACAACCGGCCCAGTTGGCAAAGGTGCGGTGCGCTTGTTGTTCGACCTCGTCGCTCCAGCCTTGAGACGGATGGCTGGCCACGAAATCGGCCAACATGGCGGTCACAGCTGGCGCATTGGCTTCAGCTGTGACGGTGGTATTGCGTGCGGTCATTCAGTTGAATCCCTTGAGAGAAATGAAAACAAGGGCGGATCATAAAACGGGGCGACCCACTGTCAACAGTTGGCGAGGGTATTTCTGACCGCTTTAACGACCGACCACCAAGCGCATCGCAGGCATCAGTTGCTCGGCTTCGCTGCGCCGCTCCAAGGCTTGTCGCATGTTCATTTGGGCCACTTCAGTATGTTCTTGCGCCAAGGCTTGGGCGCGCGCGCCTTCGCCGCGCCGCATCGCATCGAGCAGCATGTGGTGTTGCCGGTGTGCATACAGCATCCAGTCACGGTCCTTCACCATCGAGCCTTGCATGGGCAGCATGGCCGAGGCTGACGCGAAAGGCAGCTTGTCATTCATCGCCACCGCACGTTGCAAGGCCCGATTGCCGCTGGCCTCCAAAATGAGGGCATGAAAGCGATCGTTCATGCTGACATAGCGGGCATAGTCGTCCATCGACAAGGGGTTGGGTGCCAGCGCCACATCGCCTTCGTCCAGACAAGATTGCAAGTCGAGTGCCACTTGCCGCGAGAGCCCGTGCTCGGCCACCAGCCTTGCAGCAAGTCCTTCCAGGTGGCCACGCACTGTGATCGCATCCGTCACCTCGCGCACCGAAAACTGGCGCACCACAAAGCCGCCCGTGTCATTGGCTTGCACAAGGCCCTCTTGCTCCAAGGTGACCAGCGCAGCGCGAACGGGCGTGCGCGATGAACCCAGAAGCTCGGCAATTTGCTGCTCCGCCAAACGCCGCCCAGGCTCGAACTCACCACGCAAAATGCATTCGCGCAACTGCAGTAAAACGGTTTCTTGCAAACTCATGCCCCTGACTGTACACTGAATCAAAATTTCGGTATACCGTTTTAAAATTCAGAGGAACTCTTGATGAAAGCAGAGCAAAACGAGCTTTTGACCCGGATTGGGCCAGGCACACCGTGTGGCGCCTTGCTGCGGCAGTACTGGCAGCCTGTGGCTTTGTTGGATGAGTTTGACCCCCTGTTGGAGCCACGCATGGCTGAACGCCCCTTGAAAGCCGTTCGCCTGCTGGGTCAAGACTTGGTGCTGTTCAAAAACGATCAGAGTCGTTGGGGCTTGATTGATCGCGACTGCCCGCACCGCGGCGCCGACCTGGCTTTTGGCCGGCATGAAGGCGATGGCGTGCGTTGCCCCTTTCATGGCTGGAAATTCGACGCTTCAGGCCAATGCCTGGAGACCCCGGGCGAGCCGGTGGGCAGCAAACTGTGTGAACGCGTCAAACAACGCAGCTACCCGGTGATGGAACAAAGCGGCGTTCTGTTTGCCTGGATGGGTGAAGAAGGCCAAGCGCCACCATTTCCGAAATTCGATTGTTTTGCTGCGCCGTCGAGCCATGTGTTTGCCTTCAAGGGCATGTGGCAATGCAATTGGCTTCAGGCCTTCGAAGTCGGTATCGATCCGTCACACACGTCTTTTTTGCACCGCTTTTTGAACGACGAATCCCTTGAAGGCATCGGCGACAACCCGGGCGGCAAACAATTTCGCAGTGCCAGTGCGGGCGAGTTCAAGGGCGAGCGCTGGCCGATGACGCGCATCATGCGCGAGTTCTGCCAACCCGAGATCAGCTTCGAGCAAAAACCATGGGGCTTACAACTCACCACGCTGAGGCCCATGACCGAGGAACTGACGCATGTGCGGGTGACGCATGAAATTTTCCCTCAGACCTTTGTGATCCCGCTTTCTGAGACGCTCACCATCACCCAGATGCATGTGCCGATCGATGACACGCACACCTACTGGTACTCGTTCTTCACCAGTTTTGCAGGCCCTGTCGACAAACAAGCTATGCGCAACCAGCGCACTCAGTACATCCCGCCACCGATGTACATCCCGAAATCGGGACGCCACAACGGCTGGGGTTTTAACCCCCAAGAGCAACGCGAGTCCACCTACCTCGGGATGGGTGAAGACGATATCAATGTGCACGACCAATGGGCGGTAGAGAGCATGGGCGCCATCCAGGACCGCACCCGCGAACACCTGGGCACCACAGACAAAGTGATCATGGCCAATCGCCGCCTTTTGCTGCAGGCCATTGCCACGGTTCAGGCGGGTGGTTCTGCGCCTTTCATGGCCAATCCTGCAGAGTCCGCACACCAACAAGGACCCGACACGGTTGATGGCATTGCACCCGCAGGCACTTGGGGCACTTGGTGGAAAGCACAAGCTCAGGCCAAGCGCGATGGGGCGCCGTGGATACAGCACCACAAAGTTCCGGCGTGACAGCATTCGCAATCTCTTGCGGCGTGCATGACGCAGCGCGTGCGCAGGCCGTCGAACGTTTGCTGCAGCGCGTGCAGGCCAGTGCTCTGGAATTGGTGCGCGTGGGCTGGTGCGACCTGCATGGTGTGGTCCGCGGCAAGACCTTGGTCGCCTCAGCGCTCCAGCGCGCTTTAGACGATGGCGTCGGCATGGTCAGCACGCTGATGCTCAAAGACAGCTCAGACCGCACGGCCTTCAGTGTGTTCGAGCCGGGTGGCACCGCCTCGTTACCGGGCTTTGGGCAAGCCAACAATCTGGTGTTGCTGCCCGACCCCGACAGCTTTCAGTTGCTGCCATGGGCCGAGTCAACCGGCTGGCTGCGTGCCCAGCCCTGGTTTCCGGACGGTCGCCCCGTCGAACTCGATACACGGCGGGTGTTGCAACACGCGCTGGAGCGCCTCCATTCAGCGGGCCTGGCGATGCGCTGCGGTCTGGAGGTCGAGTTCCACATCTACAAGATAGAAAACACCGACGCGCAAATGAACCCCGAGCTGGCCGCCTGGCCCGGCGAAGCGCCGCGCGTGAGCATGCTCCACCCCGGCTACAACTTGCTGACCGAGTCCTGGTTTGACATGGCCGAGCCGGCCATGCGCATCGTGCAGCGGACGGCGCAGGCGCTGGGTCTGCCACTTTTGTCACTGGAAGCCGAGATGGGCCCCAGCCAAGTCGAAGCCGTGTTCGATGTCTCCGATGCCCTGACCGCAGCCGACAACATGGTCCTGTTTCGCAATGCCGTCAAACAGGCCTTGCGGCGCGCCGGCTACCATGCCACATTCATGTGTCGGCCACCGTTTCCCAACATCATGTCCAGTGGCTGGCACCTGCACCAATCACTGGTCGACGCATCGACCGGGCACAATGTATTTCAACGCGACGCGCCCGCTCAAGGCAGTACACCACTGGATGCGGGCTACAGCCTGTCCGACTTGGGTGAGCACTACCTGGCCGGCCTGCTGGCCCATGCCCCCGGCATGACTGTTTTTTGTACATCGACAGCCAACGGGTTCGGGCGTTTCAAACCGAATGCATTGGCACCGCAATCAGTCTTGTGGGGCCGGGACAACCGCGGTGCAATGCTGCGCGTGATTGGCGAGTGCGGCGACCGCAGCACCCGCATTGAAAATCGACTCGGCGAATCAGGCGCCAATCCCTATTTGTACATGGCCTCGCAAATCCATGCCGGGATGGACGGCATCCAACGCCAACTGCGTGCACCGCAAGCCACTGACGACCCCTACAACCCTCAAGCCCACAAACTGCCCTCCAGCCTGGGTGAAGCGCTTGAAGCACTTGTCCAAGACGCCGCCTTGGTCAACGCCTTTGGCGCCGACTTTGTCGCGTATTACAGCCAAATCAAAAGCGCAGAAGCACTTCGTTTTGAGCAGGCCGAGGACAAAACCGAGTTCCACCGTCGTGAATACTTTGGCAGGATTTGAATGATCACCGTTTACTTTGTAAGGATTGCAAGCGATGGCGCTCGCCATGAAACGGCTGTGCAAACCCGGCCAGGCCGCAGCCTGATGGACGCCGCAAGCGATGCAGGCCTTGACGGTATTGCCGCAGACTGTGGTGGCTTGTTGACCTGCGCCACATGCCATGTCACAGTGAACGAAGATTGGACAGAACAATTGCCGCCAGCCAGCAACGATGAACAGGCCATGCTCGAATTTACGGCGGTACTGCGCCATAAAAACAGCCGCTTGAGTTGCCAGATACAGCTGACCCCAGCCCTAAACGGTTTGTCGGTCCAACTGCCCACCACACAGTACTGAATGCCCAATATGGTCCAGCCTTATCTTGAATTGAGCGGAATCCAAAAAACATTTGGTACCGGCCTCTTGCAAACTGAGGCACTCGGTCATATCGACCTGAGCGTTGTGGAAGGAGAGTTTTTAGCGATTGTGGGACCTTCAGGTTGCGGCAAATCCACACTGCTTCAAATCGCCGCTGGTTTGACCCCGGCATCTGCAGGCACGGTACATTTCAATGGTCTTGCAGTCAATGAGCCGCCACCGGGCATCGTTTACCTGTTTCAACAGTATGGCAACTCACTGTTCCCTTGGCGTACTGTGCTTGCCAATGTAGCTTTTGCGGTAGAACACAAGCCAGGCATGACGCGCGATCGGGCTCGCGCGCACAGTCTTCTTTATCTGGAGATGGTGGGGCTGGCAGATGTCGCCCATCGTTATCCTTGGCAACTGTCCGGCGGCATGCAACAGCGCGTGACCATAGCGCGTGCACTTGCAGCTGAACCCCGCATTTTGTTAATGGACGAACCTTTCAGCTCGGTTGACGCACTGACGCGCCTGGAACTGCATGCCCTGGTGTTAGACCTGTGGACTCGGCACCGATTCACCGCTGTGCTTGTCACGCATGATGTCGATGAGGCCGTTTTTCTTGCTGACCGCATTGTGGTGCTGTCTTCGCGTCCCTCCAAAGTGAGCAAGGTCATTGATACGGCATTGCCTCGTCCCCGTGACAGTATCAGCACCAGCGAGTCTGCCCGATTTTTATCACTTCGACATGAGATTCTGTCCATGCTTCTGGGGCGACCGGCATGAAATCATCGACCCTTGAAAAAGCGTTGGGTGCAATGACCATCGTCGTCATTCTGGCCGCCCTCGAGATGGCTGTTCGCTTGGGTTACGTCAATGTCGCTTTGACACCTTCGCCATCGGTCGTGCTTGCAAAAACTGCTGGGATTGTTGTTGCTGGCAGTTTATGGGAGCCGCTCAGAAGTACCTTGTATTTGCTGTTCACTGCTTATCTGTTGGGCTCTTTTTTAGCGATTGGCTTAGGCCTGCTCATGGGTCGCATTCAAGCGCTGTATGACTTGTTTGAACCCCTTATTGAATTTTTACGTCCTCTTCCAAAACCGGCTCTGCTACCACCGCTCATTCTGTTTCTAGGATTGGGTGACGCGATGAAACTGACTGTGGTCGGAATGGGCGTTTTTTTTCCTGTGCTGGTCAACACCATCCAAGGTGTGCGCGGGACGGACCCGGTAAAGCTTGCTGTCGCACGTACCTTGGGACATTCGAGCGCAAGTGCACTTATGTCCGTGGTCTTACCAAGCGCTTTGCCGATGATTTTTGCAGGTCTTCGTGTCAGTCTCGGCTTAGGCCTGATTCTGGTCGTTATCGCCGAGATGCTTGCGGGCACAGGCGGGGTCGGCTACCTCATCATCGACATGCAACGCAGTTTCCAAGTCGCCAATATGTACGCATGGATTTTGATTTTGGCCGTTCTTGGTTTTACGCTCAATCACTTGTTTTTGCAACTTGAGCGCAGAGCCATCCCTTGGGCCATTCCCAGTTCAACCTGAGTTATCACCCCCACTTACCCACCTTTATTAGGAGAGTCTGAAATGAATGCATCTTCAATCAAGCGACTGCTGCAAGTCGCTACTTTAGCGATCAGTGGACTGCTGGCCTTGACGCCTGGCGCACAAGCCCAACCGACAAAAATTCGGGTCAGCACCATCCCCATCATCGACACAGCCCCTTTGCAAGTTGGCATCGCCAAGGGATTTTTTGCTGCCGAAGGTTTGGAGGTTGACACCACGCCGACTGCAGGCGGCGCAATGGGTTTACCTGCGCTGGCGGCAGGCCAGGTCCAGATTACCTTCAGCAATATCATCTCCGTGGTATTGGGTGCCAAGCAGGGTCTGGGCTTTGAAATCATCGCTGCAGGGAGCAACACGGGGGACAAGACACCGGATCTTGCGGCCCTGATTGCCAAGAAAGGAAGCACCATCAAGACCGGCAAAGACCTTGAAGGTAAACGCGTTGCAGTCAACACTCGCAACAACATCATCTGGCTGTACGCTCGCGCCTGGGTGCAGGCCACAGGCGGCAACCCCGATGCCGTGACTTACCTCGAGGTCCCGTTCCCACAAATGGTCGACGCCGTCAAGGGTGATCGCGTAGATGCCGCTTTTGTGGTGGAGCCTTTCCTGAGTGCAGGGGTGGCGTCTGATGCAGTCAGTATTGTGGCTTGGCCCTACAACGCAGTGCAAAAACGTATCCCTGTGAGTCAATATGCGGCGACCAAAACATTCATCACGCAAAACCCTGGCGTGATCGATCGCTGGGTTCGCGCCTACAACAAATCAGTGGATTGGACCAACCAAAACCAAGGCTCCGAAGAGTGGACCAAAATCATCTCTGCTTACACCCGTTTGGCGCCCGAACAGATCCGTTCATTGAGCCTGCCCGCGTATGAGAAGACCGTAGACCCTGCAAGCATAGACATGGTTGTCGAGCAGATGCGCAAGCACAAAATGATCGAAGGTCCTTTCGACAGCAAAGCTTTGCTTTACCGAACTGCGGTCAAGTAAGGCACGCCATGCCAAGCCACTCGCAGTTACTGCTGGGCGAGATCGTCACCATGGACCCGGCTCAGCCTCGGGCTGAGGCCATAGGCATTGTGGCGGGTAAGATCGTTGCTGTGGGTAGCGAAGCCGATGTGCGCGCTATTTTGGGCGCCGTGACTGAAACACGAAAAATCAAGGGCACCCTCGTTCCAGGCCTTATTGACACGCACAATCACATGCACTGGACCGGAATGCAAAGCCGGCTGGTTGACCTCTCGCAAACGCGCTCAATAGCCGACATCCAATCAGCCATTCGCGCTTACGCCCAAGCCTACCCTCATGAAACCTGGATCAGCAGCGGTAGCGGTTGGCATGTGGTGAATCTTCAGGAACAGCGCTACCCTACACGGCAAGAACTCGACGCCGCTTGCCCCGATCGTCCTGTGTACCTGCCTCGTGTTGGCCATGCCGCTGTGGCCAACACCTTGGCACTTGAACTTGCGGGTATCCATTTGCACACACCCGACCCCGAAGGTGGAAAAATACTGCGTGACAATCAGGGCGTGCCCAACGGCATTCTGATGGAGCCGCCCGCCTTTGAACCCGTTGCGCGATTGGTGCCCCCCACCTCGACCACAGACCAAGAGTTGGCATTGCGCAACATCCAAAAGCGCTACCATGAGGCCGGGTTGACCGGCATCATGGACCCAGGCGTCACACCTGAGATGATGCGAATTTACCAGTCACTGTGGTCACGTGGCGAACTCACAGTCCGCTCAGTGCTCATGCCCCTGGCAGATTCAAGCCGCCCAGTCGAAGAGACGCTGGCTCAAATTTCATCGAGTGCAATGCGTACCGGTTTTGGAGATGCCTCCCTGAAGTTGGGTGGCGTGAAACTATTTTTGGATGGCGGTGCATCCTTAGGTACAGCGTTGATGCGAGAACCCTACCCGGATGAACGCTGCAACTGCGGTATTCAGGTCACGTCTACCGATACATTTCTCCTGATTGCCAAGCGGTGCGCTGAACAAGGCTGGTCCATGGGGGTCCATGTTGTCGGGGGTCAAGCTATCGACATTGCGCTGGATGTTTTTTCCGAAATTAACGAAGAGATCCCCCTGCGTGATCTGCGCTTCTCGCTGATTCACGCCTATCTTTGGCCAGAAGCCCGCAACATCCAACAGGCCGCCAAGTTGGGGGTCACTGTTGCAACGCAGTGTTCCATGCAATACACCTTTGGCCCCATCTTGGTGAAACGCTTTGGTGCAGCCCTGATGGCCTTGGCCACGCCTGTTCGCAGTTGGTTGGATGGTGGCGTGAAGGTCGGCGGAGGTTCAGACTCTCCAGTGACCCCTTTTGAGCCACTGCTCGGGCTTTGGCAAGCGCGCAGTCGCAGCATTGCAGGCTGTGACGAGCCTGTAGGCCGTCTGCAGGCCATCAGCGGTGAAGAAGCCTTAGCGCTTTACACCCGCGATGCCGCTTATTTGTGTTTTTCAGAACATGAGCGTGGCATGATCAAAACAGGGCTCTTGGCCGACTTCACTGTGCTCTCGGTCAATCCCGTGGACTGCGATCCTGATGCATTACGCGACGCACAGGTATTGGGCACGGCCGTAGGGGGAGTGTGGGTGCATGGTGTCTAAAAAGTGGCTGTCCCGCGCATCTGGCTTTGTGATGGTCGCAGGCTTGTTGTTGTTGTGGCAATTGTCCTCACTGTACTGGGTGCAAAGTACCAACTGGCCCCCCGTCACCGAGATTGCAAAAGCCTTGGTCGCTGGCATGCGCTCTGGTGAATTACCCGAGGTCTTTGGGTCCAGCCTCTACCGTATGTTGCTGGGCTACGCTGCTGGTGTCTCTGTCGCGGTTGCCTTGGGATTGTGTATGGCCACAATGCGCTGGGTTCGTGCATCACTTGAGCCCATGCTCGAATTTCTTCGCCCCATTCCCATCCCCGCTATCGTGCCGCCCCTGATTTTGATTTTGGGCATTGACGATGCAATGAAGATTTTTGTGGTGGCTTTTTCGGCATTTTTCCCCGTGTTGATCAACACCATGGCGGGCGTCCGATCAGTGGAACCCACCGCACTGGCCGTGGCTCGCACTTTCAAACACAGTCGTATCGCGGTTGTTTTGAAAGTCACAGTGCCTGCCAGCCTGCCTTACATCTTGGCAGGTATGAGGGTGAGTTTGGCGCTCGCACTGATCGTCACGGTTGTGGCTGAAATGATCGCTGGCTCAGCAGGCATTGGTTATTACATCTTGACGATGCAGTACGCCATGCGAGCGAGCGACATGTACGCCTCCATTTTCTTGTTGGCGGCCACGGGCTACTTGCTCAACCGGCTGATTTTGTCTGTAGAACACAACGTTCTACATTGGTACCACCGCAACGCCACAACCTAGAGGTGCTCATGCAAAAATGGACCATCGGCAACACCACGGTGACCCGCATCGAGGAGCAACTCGGCGCAGGCAGCTTTCCCCCAGAGCAGTACTTCACAGGTTTCGACCGCGAAGTCCTGCATCAGAATTTGGATTGGTTGGTGCCGCACCATTACATTCCCTCGCAAGACGCCCTTATTACCAGCGTGCATTCTTGGCTCATTCAAACACCGCATCACACCATCCTTCTTGACAGTTGCTCGGGTAACCACAAGGACCGCCACTGGTGGCCACGATTTCACCAACTCAACACACCTTTTTTAGAGCGACTGGCCGAAGCAGGCGTGCAGCCAAGCGACATCAGCATGGTGCTGTGCACGCATTTGCATGCAGACCATATAGGTTGGAACACGTGCCTTCAAAATGGACGCTGGGTGCCCACCTTCCCTAACGCAAAGTACCTTTTTTCACGCATTGAAAACGACTACTGGGACCCATCGAAAAACCCAAGCCTTGTCGATGACCCGGCGCGTCGTATCGCCTACGTAGACAGCGTGCTTCCGGTCATCGATGCAGGCCAAGCACAATTGGTCGACGGCATCCATCAAATTGACGACAACCTGTTGGTCGAACCCGCACCGGGCCACACACCAGGCCACATCTTGCTCAAGTTAAACGATGCCAAGGGGCAGGGTGTATTTTGTGGTGACGTCATTCACCACCCGCTCCAAATTTACGCGCCTGATTGGAACACCCAGTTTTGTCAAAATCCTGAGCAAGCCCGGGCCACACGTCGGCGCATGCTGTGCTATTGCGCAGAGACCGGCGCCAAACTTTTTCCGACCCATTTCGGCGCGCCCCATGTCACAGAAATTGAAGACAAATCGGGAACATTTGCGGCTAAATTTATCCCTTCATAAGGATAAGTACAGCCAGGCTGATACACATTCAGCCCGAAATGATTGCCGATTGAACGGTAGCCGCCAACCGATCTCAGCCGTGCACAACGTGCTTTGCCAAGGCCTGCTCAGCGGGTCTGATGGAACGCATCAAGGCGGCCCGTAAGGCTGTGCTCTACAGGCTTCGGCCGATAAGCTCTTTCATGATTTCATTGGTGCCGCCGTAAATGCGCTGCACGCGCGCGTCGGCCCAGGCGCGGGTGACAAAGGTCTCCCACATATAACCGTAGCCGCCGTGAATTTGCACACACGTGTCCAGCACCTTGCATTGCATGTCGGTACACCAGGCCTTGGCCATGGAGGCGGTCACCGCGTCCAGTTCGCCCTTCATTAAAGACTCTATACAGCGGTCGACAAACACGCGGCCCACTTGGATTTCGGTCTTCATGTCGGCCAGTTGGAACTTGATGTTCTGGAACTTGGCGATTTCTTGACCGAACGCATGCCGGTCATGGGCATAGGTCACCGTGTGGGCCAGCGCGGCTTCGGCGCAGGCGAGTCCGGAAATGGCTATTTGCAATCGCTCCCATGGCAACTCTTGCATGAGGTAAATGAAGCCCTGATTTTCACCGCCCAGCAAATTGCCCGCAGGCACCATCACATTGTCAAAGAACAATTCGCAGGTGTCTTGGGCTTTCAAGCCGGCCTTTTTCAAGGGCTTGCCTTTGGTAAACCCAGCCAAATGGGCGTCCACCAGCAACAAGCTCGTGCCTTTGGCGCCCGCATCGGGCTTGGTTTTGGCCACCACAATCACAAAGTCAGACAAGTAACCGTTGGTGATGAAAGTCTTGGAGCCATTCAAACGGTAATGATCGCCTTCTAAAACGGCCGTCGTGCGTATGCCTTGCAAGTCCGAGCCTGCCGAAGGTTCGGTCATGGCAATGGCACCGATCATCTCGCCCCGCGCCATGGCAGGCAGGTACTTGGCCTTGATCGCCTCAGTGCCGTAATGCAGCAAATACGGCGCCACGATCTCGGAGTGCAAACTCCAGCCCAAGCCCGTGGCATTGATGCGGGCAATTTCTTCCATCAACACCACCGAGAACAACTTGTCGCCGCCCGCACCGCCGTAAGCCTCGGGCATCGTGCCGCACAAAAAGCCCGCTTGTGCGGCTTTGAGCCAGGCCTCGCGGTCCACATACTGCTGATCCTCCCAGCGCGCGTGATGCGGCACAACTTCTTTGTCCAGAAACCGCCTTAAAGCGTCCCGGTACTGCTCATGGTCATCGTTAAAAAGGCTGCGCGTCAAGGCCATTGCGTGTCACCATTCCTATCTTGAAGTTGCTATTGTGCGGTCTTTTGGGCTTAAAGTTCTGCAAAATCCAAGGGCTTGGGCCGCGAAGGTGACTGATCTTGCCCCTGCTCCTTTAAAATCGGCATAAGCGACATTTTGACCTGAGTCTTCGATTGATCCATGTCATCTCCGGTTAACCATTCCGCACCTACACTTTGAAATCTTAAGACTTGCATCTGCGCTATGACCACTCCTTTGACGACTTCTTCTCAGCCCATCCCGCTGGATCAGCCCGTACCCCACCGCAAGGTCTTGCGCGAATGGTTGATCCCCTTGTCAGGCCGTACTTATTTCAGCGCCTTTTTCTTTTTGTTCATGGACTACGCGTTGTTTTTCGCGCTGATCACCGGCACAGTGATGTTCGAGGCCGCCTGGGCCAAGCTGGTCTGTGGCCTGGTCGCCGGTTTTGTGATCGGCCGCTTGTTCATCATTGGGCATGACGCCTGCCACCAAAGCCTGACACCCAACCGCGAACTGAACAAGGTCTTGGGCCGCATCGCCTTTTTGCCCTCACTCACACCCTACAGCCTGTGGGACACCGGCCACAACGTGGTGCACCATGGCTACACCAACCTCAAAGGCGTGGACTTTGTCTGGACGCCGCTGACCACCGAAGAGTTTGCCGCCCTCCCGACCATGCAACGACTGCTCGAGCGGGCTTACCGCAGCGGCTGGGCACCGGGCCTGTACTACATGATTGAGATTTGGTGGAAGCGCGAGTTCTTCCCCAACAAGTCGCACATGCCCACGCGCCGCCCGATCTTCTTCAAAGACAGCATGTTGGTCACTATTTTCGGCGCTCTGTGGGTGGCCGTCATTTCGGCCGCTGCTGTGGCCACCGACCAATCCGTGGCCTTGAGCTTGCTGCTCGGCGTGGCGGTGCCGTTTTTCTTTTGGAACTCCATGATCGGCTTTGTGGTGTATGTGCACCACACCCATGTGAAGGTGTCTTGGCACAACGAAAAAAGCGCCTGGATGAAGGCCCAGCCCTTCGTGTCCACTACGGTGCACCTGACCTTCAAATTCAATATCGGCGCCATGCTGCACCACATCATGGAGCACACCGCCCACCACGTGGACATGAGCATCCCGCTGTACAAACTCAAGCAAGCGCAAGCCAAACTCGAAGAAATGCTGCCTGGACGCATCATCGTGCAGCCCTTCTCATGGCGCTGGTATTTCCAAACCGCCCGTGACTGCAAACTGTACGACTTCACCCGCGAATGCTGGACCGACTTTGCCGGCAAAAAAACCAGTCCGGTGCGGGGTAATTTGCCACAAGTTACTGCAGCCTAAAGGACGAATGCAAACGTCGTCGTGAGCCGGGCTGTAGGCTGCTCTTTCTTCGTTTTTTGAGCTTCAACCCGCAGCGCGGCGGGTCAAAATTTCAAATGCAGGCAAGGTCTTGCCTTCCAGCACTTCCAGAAACGCGCCGCCCCCCGTCGAGATGTAATCCACCTGGTGCTCGATACCGTACTTGGCGATAGCGGCCAAGGTGTCACCACCGCCGGCAATGCTGAAAGCACGGGACTCGGCAATCGCCTGGGCAATGCGCTTGGTGCCATTTTCAAACGCAGGAAACTCAAACACCCCCACCGGACCATTCCACACAATCGTGCCGGCGTGCTTGAGCTGCGCGGCCAGCCTGGCCGCAGTCTCCGGGCCAATGTCCAAAATCAAATCGTCATCGGCCACTTCGGTGGCTTGTTTCACGGTCGCCACGGCATCGGCAGAAAAGGTTTTGGCTGTCACCACGTCCGTAGGAATAGGCACCTCGGCACCGCGCGCTTTCATGATCTGAATGACTTCTTTGGCCTCGGCCAACAAATCATGCTCGGCCAAGCTTTTGCCAATGTTCAATCCCACAGCCAACATGAAGGTATTGGCAATGCCACCGCCCACAATCAACTGGTCCACTTTGTTGGCCAAGCTTTTCAAAATGGTCAGTTTGGTCGACACCTTGCTGCCCGCCACAATGGCAGCCAGTGGACGCTGAGGCAAGGCCAAGGCCTTGCTGATCGCGTCCATTTCGGCCGCCAACAAGGGGCCTGCGCAGGCCACAGGCGCGAACTGCGCGATGCCGTAGGTGGTGCCTTCGGCGCGGTGGGCGGTTCCGAACGCGTCGTGCACAAAAATATCGCACAAGGCGCCGAGTTTGTGGGCCAACTCAGGGGTGTTATTTTTCTCACCTTTGTTCAAGCGGCAGTTTTCGAGCACGACCAATTGGCCCGGTACCACGTGCACACCGTCCACCCAGTTGGCAACCAAAGGCACCTCACGGCCGAGCAACTCGCCCAGGCGTTTGGCCACGGGGGCTAAGGAGTCTTCAGGTTTGAACTCACCTTCAGTGGGGCGTCCCAGGTGGCTGGTCACCATCACGGCAGCGCCGGCGTCGAGCGCCATTTGAATGCAAGGCACCGATGCGCGAATGCGCGTGTCTTCGGTGATGGTGCCATCGTCGTTTTGCGGTATGTTCAGGTCGGCGCGAATGAAAACACGTTGGCCTTGGGCAGCGCCGCTGGCGCACAAATCAGAAAAACGAATGACGTTCATGGTGGACTGTAATGGTAATTTATCTGTCATTTTAAGAGCCGCAACTGACGGCAACTGACGGGAACTGACGCAGACTAACGGGAGCTGTGATTGTGGTTAGCTCACCAGCCCCAGCCCAAATGCAAGGGCAAATACACCGCCATGCCCAACAAGATCGTTTGCAGTACGTCGCGACGCCAAAAGTACACCGCCGCACCCACTGCGGCCGCATACAGCCTGGCATCTTGCAAGGTGCTGATCAGCTCGCCTTGCTGCATCACGACCTCAGGAATGACCACGGCCGACAGCGCGGCAATCGGTGCGTACTGCAAGCCGCGTTGTGCCCAATGGGGCAGTTGCCATTCGGCATTGGAGATCAAGAAAAAACACCGTGTCACCACCGTCATCGCTGCCAAGCCAAGAATCACTGCCAGTGTCCACAAGTCGGTGCTGTTCATCCAATCGGTCATTTCACACCCCGCACACGCTCAACCGTCAGGCACAAGATCACAGCGGCCGCAATGGCCACCACGATGTTCAGCTTGAGCGGCAAAGCATAAGCCGCCACGGCGGCTGCACCGGCCACCAAACCCGACAAGACCCGCATGCGCGAACTGGCCAGCGAACACAGGATGCCCAGCAAGCACAGAATGCCAGCAAAACCCAAGCCCCAAGCCGGTGGAATGCCATTGGCCAAAGTGATACCGATCAAACTGAAAGTAACCCAACTGAACCAATTGAGGCCATCGTTCCCTGCCAAATAGGCCTCTTGGGCCAGCCTGTCCTGAGGGCTTGTGCTGGGTTGGGCAAAGCGTTTGATGAACAGCACATAACTCACATCGGCGGTCATGTAACCATGACCCAAGCGACGCCACAGTGGCAAGTGAATCAAGTACGGACGAAGGTGCAGGCTGAACACGACGAAACGCAAATTCACACAAAATCCGGTAGCCAAAATCACCCATGCAGGCGCACCCGCAATGATCAGCGGAATGGCCGCTAATTGTGAACTGCCGGCAAACACCACCAAGGTCATGACCACACATTCGAATACGCTCATGCCCGACTTGACCATGGACACGCCCGTCACCAGGCCCCATGCGGCAATGCCCAAGGCTTGCGGCGCCAACTCGCGGGCGCCTTTTGCAAACTCAGGATGTCTGTAGAGAGAAGGCAGGAAAAACATGGATCGGATTTACGCTTTAGTGCCCAGCATTTGCCCATGCTGCAATGCAAAGCCGCGCATAAAATCTGCTGCACTCAAGCGTTTACCACCGGGCCGTTGCAATTGGGTGATGCGCAATGCATCTTCGCCACAGGCCACACAAACGCCCTGCGCATCAGCGCTTAAGACCGTGCCTGCTGGGCTTTGGCTTGTATTTGGCAGCACTTGTGCTTGCCAGATTTTGACCGTCTCTGTTTCGGTTGCGTTGGGCATCACACACGACGCGCCAGGAAAAGGATCGAAGGCCCGTAGGCGTCTTTCAATCACCGCCGCAGGCAAGGTCCAGTCCACACTCGACTCGGACTTTTCAATCTTGTGCGCGTAGGTCACGCCTTCGACGGGCTGCACTTGTGGCTTGAACTGCCCCACGCTGCCCAGCGCCTGCACGATCAGGCGACCCCCCAAGTCGGCCAATTTGTCATGCAACGCAGAAGTGGTGTCTGTCGGCGCGATGCTCACAGTTTGCGTCAACAGCATGTCGCCGGTGTCCAGCCCCGCATCCATTTGCATGATGGTCACACCGGTCACGCTGTCGCCGGCTTCAATGGCACGGTGAATCGGCGCAGCACCGCGCCAACGTGGCAACAAGGAGGCATGGATGTTCAAGCAGCCATGAAGCGGCGCATCCAACACCCACTGCGGCAAGATCAAACCATAGGCCGCGACCACCATCACATCGGCATTGGCCGCCGCGATGGCCCTTTGCGCAGCCTGCGCATCATCGGGGTATTTGCCATCGTGTCGCAGGCTGCGCGGCTGTGACACCGCCAAGTCCTTTGACACCGCCCACTGTTTGACGGCCGAGGCTTGCAGCTTCATGCCGCGACCGGCCGGCCGGTCGGGTTGGGTCAGGACCAACACGACCTCATGCCCTGCAGCGTGCAACTGTGCCAGCGCCACGCTGGCAAATTCAGG
This sequence comes from Limnohabitans sp. Rim8, assembly GCA_945901045.1. Taxonomy (GTDB): domain Bacteria; phylum Pseudomonadota; class Gammaproteobacteria; order Burkholderiales; family Burkholderiaceae_C; genus Limnohabitans_A. The sequence continues at coordinate 10,280 of CAMDKK010000038.1, read as the reverse complement.
CGTACCCGCAAAGATCACACGCATCTCAGGGGGCTTTCAGTCGTCTTCGTCACGCAAGGCTTTGACAAGTTTGGTTTTGATGCGGTTTCGTTTGAGGGGCGACAGATACTCGACAAACACCTTGCCCATCAAATGGTCGAGTTCGTGCTGAATGCACACGGCGAGCAACTCGTCCGCCTCAATGGTGCGCAACTGGCCTCGCGCGTCCATGGCTTGGACTTTGACTTGGGCGGCACGCTCCACGCCGTCGTAAATACCGGGCACCGACAAACAACCCTCATCCCCTTTGACGCGTTCGTCGCTCATCCAGGTGATTTCGGGGTTGATCAACACCAGCGGTTGGTTGCGGTCTTCTGAGGTATCGATCACCACCACGCGCTCATGCACATCGACCTGGGTCGCAGCCAAGCCAATGCCACTGGCTTCGTACATGGTCTCCAGCATGTCGGCGATCAACGCGCGAATGCGTTCGTCCACGGCCACCACAGGCTTGGCCACGGTGTGCAATTTAGGGTCAGGGTAACGAAGAATATGAAGCAAGGCCATGGCGCAAAAAAAGGTCAGAGTAAGCGTGTATTTTCGCCAATTTATGAGTGCTTCGTCGGCTCAGCCCACAAAACGCACAATTTCCTGACCCAAAGCCAAACCATCATGGCCCTCCGACAAACTGTCCATGCCCATTTGAAAGGCCTGCTCCCCCAGTTGGGTACGGCGTTTGTGAAGCAAAAAAGCGCTGTAATCGGGCACAAACTCCGGGTGGGGTTGCACACACCACACCCTGTCCTGCACACGGAAAGCGGCCACTGGACACTGCGCGTGGCTGGCCAGCAACTGCGCGCCGGGCGGCAGTGCCAGCACTTGGTCTTGATGGCTGGCCAACAAAGACCATGTTTGCGCAGGCTCGTCAAACCTTGTGTAATTCATACGGCCCATGCACCAGCCTTGCGGCGCACGTCCCACCGGCGCGCCCAGACACAGGGCAATGAGCTGATGGCCAAAACAAATCCCGACCAGTTTTTTGTGTGCGGCCAACAAGTGCGTCACCTGTGCACGCAAGTTCACGACCCAAGGTACATCCGAAAAAGCATCCGCTCGACTGCCCGTCAGCAACACCGCGTCGAAGGCATCCCAATCGGCGGGATAGTGGCCATGGTAGGGGTGAAACACGTTGATTTCACCTTGCGCACCGGCTTGGCGCAACAAGCGCTCTGTCATGGCCGCGTAGCTGCCGTAGACCGCAGCCATCTCGGGGTCCAGCACATCGTTATCCAGAATGCACAGTTTCATGCCCGTAATTTTGACATCACCCACCCCTTGCCTTCACAATGAATCACAAATAAGTCAGGGAGGAGACATGATCACTTCGAAAGAAGAGTTGAGCGCTTGGCTGCGCCTGAGTTTGACCCACGGCGTGGGCAACGAAACAATGCGCCGCTTGATGGCTGCTTTTGGCTTACCTGAAGCCGTCTTTACACAGAGCAGTTCGACTTTGCGGCAAGTCGTCTCTGCTGCGCAAGCACTGGCTTTGCAGCAAGAGCCCGAAGGCTTGCAAACCCTGCTGGACGACACGTGGGAATGGCTGCAAACACCTGCAGGCTCCAAGGTACAACGTAGCATCGTGACACTCGGCGACAAAGAATACCCCAGCGCGCTGCTGCAAATGCCCGACCCGCCCATGATGCTGTACGCCATCGGACAAACAGACTGGCTGGCCAAGCTCGAAGCCACCTCGTGCATTGCGGTGGTGGGCAGTCGCAACCCCACACCCCAAGGGGAACACAACGCCAAAGCGTTTGCACAAGTCTTGAGTAGCGCGGGTTTGACCGTGGTGTCCGGCATGGCATTGGGGGTTGATGGCGCTGCACACCAAGGGGCCTTGGCAGGTGCAGCCCCAGAGGCCTTGGCTACCATCGCGGTGGTCGGTACGGGGCTGGACAGGGTCTACCCCAAGCACCATCTGCAACTGGCCCACCAGATCGCGCAACGGGGATTGATCTTGAGTGAATACCCCTTGGGTACGCCCCCCTTGAATGCGAATTTTCCCAAACGCAATCGGATCATCTCGGGTTTGTCGCAGGCCACGCTGGTGGTGGAGGCGGCCTTGAAGTCGGGCTCCTTGATCACGGCCAAACAATCACTGGAGCAAGGCAAAGAGGTGCTGGCCATTCCGGGCTCGATTCACTCGACCCAGTCCAAGGGCTGCCATGCGCTGATCAAGCAAGGCGCCAAACTGGTGGAGTCAGCTCAAGACGTGCTGGAAGAGCTGCGCGTGCCCGACCCCTTTAAATCAAGTCAAAACCCTTCAACCGAGGAGAAAGAATCAGCGCTCACGCCAGAGGCACAATTGCTGGCCTGCATGGGTTTTGACCCCGTGGGCCTCGACGCTTTACAAGCACGTTGCGGCTTGGACACCGCCTCGCTGCAAACGCAGTTGTTGACCTTGGAGTTGGCTGGGCGGATCGGTCGCTTGCCAGGCGGTCTGTTTCAGCGCATAGCGAAAGCTTGAGGCAAACCTGCGCTTAAACCACAGCGCCCGCGTTTTCGCCGTCTTGGTCACCGTCTTTTTTGATCACCGGTTTGATCAAGTCTTCGCGCTGGATGCCCAGCCACATGGCAATGGCCGCAGCCACAAAAACAGACGAGTAAATACCAAAGCAAATACCAATCGTCAGGGCCATAGCAAAGTAATGCAGCGTCTCGCCACCGAACAGCAACATGGACAAGACCATGATTTGGGTGCACCCGTGGGTAATGATCGTGCGACTGATGGTCGAGGTGATCGCGTTGTCAATGATCTGCACCGTGTTCAACTTGCGAAAGCGGCGAAAGTTCTCGCGAATCCGGTCGAAGATCACCACCGACTCGTTCACCGAATACCCCAGCACAGCCAGCACCGCAGCCAACACTGCCAGCGAAAACTCCCACTGAAAGTAGGCAAAGAAACCCAAAATAATGATGACGTCGTGCAAGTTGGCCACAATCGCAGCAACCGCAAACTTCCACTCAAAACGCAGGGCCAAATAGAGCATGATGCCGATCACCACAAAGGCCAAAGCTTTGAGTCCATCGGTGGCCAGCTCTTCGCCCACTTGCGGCCCGACAAACTCGGTGCGGCGCATCGTCGCATCTGCGGTATCGGCCTTCAAGGCGGTCATCACACTTTCGCTTTGCTGCGCCGAGCTGACACCCTTTTGTGCGGGCAGGCGGATCATCACATCCCGCGCTGAGCCAAAGTTTTGCACTTGCACATCACTGAAACCCAAGCCCGCCACAATGCCGCGAACCTTGTTCACATCAGCCGGCTGGGTGTAGCTCACCTCCATGACGGTGCCGCCCGTGAACTCCACCGACAAGTGCAAGCCACGCGAAAAAAGAAAGAACACCGCCAGGAAGAAAGTCAAGAAGGAAATGGCGTTGAACACCAACGCGTTCTTCATGAACGGGATGTCTTTTTTGATCTTGAAAAATTCCATGATTGAAGCTCCCGCTCATTCTTTGTCAGTGGTGGCCACAGCCGAGGACTCGGGACGCCACACCGTACCGATGCGCACCGACTGCAATTTCTTTTGGCGGCCATACCAAAGGTTGACCAAACCACGCGAGAAAAACACGGCCGAAAACATGCTGGTCAAAATACCGATGCAGTGCACCACCGCAAAACCCCGCACCGGACCCGAGCCAAAGGCCAACAAAGCAACACCCGCGATCAAGGTGGTGATGTTGGAGTCCAAAATGGTGGCCCATGCGCGCTCGTAACCAATCGCAATGGCGGCTTGCGGGTTGGCGCCATTGCGCAACTCTTCGCGAACGCGTTCATTGATCAACACGTTCGAGTCAATCGCCATGCCCAGCGCCAGCGCCATCGCCGCCATACCGGGCAAGGTCAAGGTGGCTTGCAGCATGGACAACACGGCCACCAGCAGCAGCAAGTTCACACCCAAGGCGATACCCGAGACCAGGCCGAAGACCATGTAGTAAATGCACATGAAGGCCACGATCACCAGGAAACCCCAGGTCACACTGTTGAAACCCTTGGCAATATTCTCGGCACCCAAGCTGGGCCCGATGGTGCGCTCTTCAATGATCTCCATTGGGGCGGCCAAGGAGCCTGCGCGCAGCAGCAGCGCCGTGTCATTGGCTTCAACCGAAGTCATGCGGCCAGAAATTTGCACACGCCCGCCGCCGATTTCAGCGCGGATCACCGGCGCGGTGACCACCTCGCCCTTGCCTTTTTCAAACAAGATGATCGCCATCCGCTTGCCAATGTTCTCTCGGGTCACGTCTTTGAAAATCCGGGCACCTTTGCCGTCGAGCGACAAATTAACCACCGGCTCTTGAGTCTGGCTGTCAAAGCCGGGCTGCGCATCGGTCAGGTTGTCACCGGTCAGGATGACTTGTTTTTTGACCACCACAGGTTGACCGGAACGCTCCAGATAGCGCTCGGCACCAAATGGCACTGGCCCTGTTCCCAGTTCAGCCATGCGGGCGTCGGTGCTTTCGTCGACCATGCGCACTTCCAGCGTGGCGGTACGACCCAAAATGTCTTTGGCTTTGGCGGTGTCTTGCACACCAGGCAACTGCACCACGATGCGGTCCAGGCCTTGCTGTTGAATCACCGGCTCGGCCACGCCGAGTTCGTTGATCCGATTATGCAAAGTGGTGATGTTTTGCTTCAAAGCCTGCTCTTGCACCTTGCGTGCCGCTTCGGGTTTGATGGTCGCAGACAGCTTGAACTCTGCGCCATCCGGGCTTTGGGTCACCAGTAAATCAGGGAATTGCGCAGACAACACGCTCGTGGCAGCTTCGATCTGCGCCGCATCACGCATGCGAATTTCAATCGCCAAACCGTTGCGGTTAATGCCGCCATGACGCACGTCTTTTTCGCGCAGGGTGGTGCGGATATCGCCAGCCACTGAATCCGTTTTTTGGGTTAATGCCGCCTTCATGTCCACTTGCAGCATGAAGTGAACGCCACCGCGCAAGTCCAGCCCCAAATACATGGGCGCCGAATGCAATGCCGTCAACCAGTTGGGGGAGCGCGAAATCAAATTCAAGGCCACCACATAGGCCGGGTCTGCCGCATCGGGCACCAAGGCCTTTTGAATGATGTCTTTGGCTTTGAGCTGGGCGTCGGTGGTCTCAAAGCGAGCGCGAATCGATGTGCCCTCCAAAGAGATCAATGTGGCTTGTACGCCAGCGGCCTTGAGGGCATCTTCAACCTTGCCCAGCGTGGCGTTGTCGACCTTGAACGACACCTTGCTTGACGACACCTGCACCGCAGGCGCTTCACCGAAGAAGTTGGGCAGGGTGTAGACCACCCCCAACAAGAGCGCGATCACGATGATTGCGTATTTCCATACTGGGTAACGGTTCATGGTGGGTCGCGTCTAAAACGTTGAATTGTGGAATTTGAATTATTTGACAGTGCCTTTAGGCAAAACCTGCACCACGGCCGAGCGTTGCATTTGAACCTCAACACCTGTGGCCACTTCGACGCTCAAATAACCATCACCAATTTTGCTCACTTTGCCCAAAAAACCACCGGCGGTGATGATCTCGTCGCCTTTGGCCAAGGCATCGATCATGGTTTTGTGTTCTTTTTGCTTTTTCATTTGAGGGCGAATCATCACGAAGTACAGCACCCCGAACATCAAAAGCAAGGGCAGCATGCTCATCAATGAGGACTGAATGTCACTGCCACCAGAGGCGGCTACGGCGGGTGCGGTTTGTGCAAAAGCAGATGCAAACATCGTCAATCTCCTGTAAATTCTTTAAAAGCCTGTTCCATACGGCCAACGCGGCCTGGGCAGGTCAACGCGTGATTGTATGCGGGCTATGATGCGCACTAAAGTCCTTGTCCTTTCAAGCCAATGCCTTCATGGGGAGACCCCTTTTGAGCGATCAACACAGTCACCATCACACCCACGGTCCTGACGAGCCCAGCCATTTGAGCGAAATGGACATCCGGGTGCGCGCCCTGGAAACCTTGCTCACCCGCAAAGGGTATGTAGATCCGGCCGCGCTGGACCGCATCATTGAAACCTATGAAACCGACATCGGCCCCCACAATGGCGCCCGTGTCGTGGCCAAGGCCTGGAGCGACCCGGACTTCAACGCATGGCTCCTGACAGATGCCACAGCGGCCATTGCCTCGCTGGGCTACACCGGTCGTCAAGGCGAACACGTGGTGGCTGTGGCCAATACCCCCGAGGTCCATAACATGGTGGTCTGCACGCTGTGCAGTTGTTACCCATGGCCCATTTTGGGTCTACCCCCGGTTTGGTACAAAAGCGCTGCCTACCGCGCCAAAGCGGTCATGGACCCGCGCGGCGTGCTGGCCGACTTTGGCTTGACCCTGCCCGAACACACCCGCTTCAGAGTTTGGGATTCCACCGCAGAGGTTCGCTATTTGGTGCTGCCCATGCGGCCTGAAGGCACCGAGCATCTTGACGAAGCTCAATTGGCCCAGCGGGTCACACGCAACGCAATGATCGGCACGGGATTGGCCTTGTCCGCTGAGGAGGCCACATGAACGGCGTTCACGACATGGGTGGGATGCAGGGTTTCGGGCCGGTCATGCCTGAGCCCCATGAACCGCTGTTTCATGCCGGCTGGGAAAGCCGGGCCATGGCCATGAACGTGGCCATGGGGGCGGCAGGCCAATGGAACATCGACCTGGCCCGCGCCGCCCGCGAATCCTTGCCCCCCGCGGTCTATCTGTCGAGCAGCTATTACGAGATCTGGGTTCGCGCGCTCGAAAAACTGATGCTTGAACGCGACATGGTGACCGCCACTGAATTGCAAACCGGTCACATGCATTCGCAGCCTCTGCCCATCGCGCGCGTGCTCAATGCCCAGACCGTGGACGCCGCCCTGGCCGCTGGCAGCCCGACCCTTCGGGAGTCTGTCGGCCCTGCACTTTTTGCGGTGGGCCAGCGCGTGCGGGCCCGCAACATCCACCCGCAAGGCCATACACGCTTGCCCCGTTATGTGCGCGGCCACAGCGGCACCGTTGTGCAGACCCACGGCAGCCATGTGTTTGCTGACCGCCACGTCAGCCAGTCCTTGCCGCCCTTCGACAGCCATGCCGAATGGCTGTACACCGTGGTGTTTGATGGCGCAGAACTGTGGGGTGATGCAGCCGACCCGCAAGTGCAGGTCAGCGTGGACGCTTGGGAATCGTATTTGGAAGCGGTGCTGTGAACGCCAACACCACGCACTTGACGCTGGAAGACATTGCCAGGCAATGTGCCGGCACTATGCCCTTGCCTGCTGCATCGGATGGCACATCGGCTGCACCGGGCGCTGTCGTGTTTGCCGAACCCTGGCAAGCCCACGCCTTTGCCATGACCGTGCAGTTGCATGAAAAAGGCCTGTTCACCTGGCCACAATGGGCCGCCGCCTTGACGCAAGCTATACGCGACGCCCAAGCGCGTGGTGACGCAGACGACGGACACCATTACTACCTGCATTGGCTGAATGCACTGGAGCACATGGTGATCCAGCACAAGCTGGGCACGCCCGATCAAATTCACGATCTTGAACACGCTTGGGAAGACGCTGCAGCCCGCACCCCGCATGGTCAGCCGATTGCCCTGGACGCTGTACTTTGAGCTTTCCTGTGTTGCCTGTGGCTGCCTTGATGGGCAGCCTGGTGTCTTTGTGTGTCGGCACTTCTTTTGCAAAAAGCCTGTTCCCCTTTGTCGGTGCTGAGGGCACCACCACCTTGCGCCTGGTGTTCTCTACCGCGCTGCTGATGCTCTTTTTACGACCATGGCGCAGAACCTGGGCCTGGGCCGATCTGCTGCCCTTGGCGCTGTACGGCGTGCCCATGGGCGTGATGAACCTCCTGTTTTACTGCGCCCTTCAAACCATTCCCTTCGGCTTGGCGGTGGCCATTGAATTCACCGGCCCCTTGGCTGTGGCCTTGTGGACATCGCGCAAACCACTCGACTATGTGTGGGTGATGCTGGCCATTGCGGGCCTGGGCCTGTTCCTGCCTTGGCAGGGCAGCAACGACGCACTTGACCCGATCGGCATGGGCTTTGCGCTGGGTGCTGGCTGTTGTTGGGCTTTGTACATCGTGTTCGGCCAGCGGGTAGCCTCCCGCTATGGTGCGATGGCCGCGCCCATGGGCATGTTGATAGCGACCCTGGTTGTGGCCCCAGTCGGATTGACCGTTGCAGGTGGCGCCTTATTCGACGGCCATTTGCTGCTGACGGCCTTGGTCGTTGCACTCGTGTCCAGTGCTGTGCCCTACAGCCTTGAGATGTACGCCCTGCAACATTTGCCCAAGCACACCTTCAGCGTCTTGCTGAGTTTGGAGCCCGCGGTGGGTGCGATGGCGGGTTGGCTGGTCTTGTCTGAACAATTGAGTGCCCAACAACTGCTGGCGATGGGTTTGATCATGGCCGCCTCCATCGGCTGCGCTTACAACGCAAAAAGGCGCCCTTAGGCGCCTTTTTGCAGTGAGGCTGAAGCGAATTAAGCTTTGGCTTTTACTTTGGTCATGGCTGTTTTCACAGCGGCTTCAGCTTGGTTGGTCGCCGCTTTGAAGTTGGTTTCAGCAACTTGCGACGCTTGCTTAACGGCTTTTTGTGCGCTTTCCATGGCTGTGTTACCGACTTCGATGGCGGATTTGATCGCGGCCACAGCAGCCTCAGAACCGGCAGGCGCGTTCTTCAGGCTGGTTTCCAGCACGTTGGAGAATGCCTTTTGGGCTTCGGCCGCTTTGCCTTCGGTGGCTTTGGTCAATTGAGCGCCCGTCGATGTGGCGATGTCCACCAAATGACGGCTGTACGCCACCGACTTTTCGTACACAGGTTGGCCCATGCTGGCTTGAAAAGCCATCAAGTCTTGCGGAGTTTTCACAGCCAAGAGGGTTTCCAGACCCGTGAAAGACTCGCTGAAAGCCGCTTTGGAAGCCGCCATATTCAGCTCAACCAAACGCTCAAAGCCGCTCATCACGGTTTTGGACATATCAGTGGCTGCAGCCAGGTTGGCTTGTTGTGCGGCGGCAAATTGTTCAGTATTGAAAGACATGGTGATTTCCTTGTGAGAAGTTGTTGAAGTGACTGAATTGTTGCACTGCAGCAAAATCAAAGCAAGGGAAAACCCGTGTTTTTGCCCACTTTAGAGGACAGACTCAAGAAATCGGTTGCGCGCCTCAGGCCCTGACGGAAAACCCGCCATCGACAGCGAGGCATTGGCCCGTGATGTACTGGGCTTCATCGGACGCCAAAAATGCAGCCGCCTTGGCAATATCCCATCCTGTGCCCATTCGGCCGGTGGGACAAAAGGCATTGCGTTTTTCGACCATCTCTTCATGCGATGCGTATTGGCCAGCGATAGCCTTGTAAATGTGCGGCGTGTCCATCATGCCGGGCATGATGGCATTCACACGGATGCCCTTTTTGGCGTATTCAAGCGCCATCGATGCCGTCAAATGGTTCACTGCAGCCTTGCTGGCGTAATACGCCGGGTAGGGGTAGCCCGTGTAACGAATCGCAGCAAGGGACGAGATGTTTACAATCGCGCCCTTGCCCTGTCGCACCATGATGGGCAAAACGGCTTGGCAGGTGAGAAAAACCGTTTTCAGGTTCATGTTCATCGCGTGATCCCACTCGGCCTCGTCCAGCGTTTCCATGGTGCCCATGGCAGGCAGGCCGACGTTGTTGTGCAACACGTCAATATGCCCAAAATGCGCCAACACTTCGGCCACGACCTGGGTTATGGGGTCCCGCTTCGTCACGTCACAGCACCAAGCCACAGCCGTACCACCTTCGCTGCGGATGATCTCGACCGTTTCATTGGCCGATTCGATATTGATGTCAATGGCAGCAACCATCGCGCCGTCGCGGGCGTATTGCACGGCCGCCGCCTTGCCATTGCCCCACCCTGGGCCTACAGCGCCAGCACCACACACCATGGCCACTCGGCCATCAAAACGTCGAGACATGTCTTGCACTCCTTGAAAATGGATAAACAGCGTGACGCGTTGCGTCTAGAACCGCTCAACGCCCGCCGATGAGCGAAGGCAACCACAGTGATACCGCAGGCACAAAGGTCACGATCAGCACCACCGCAATGGCGGCGCCCAGAAACGGCAACACCTCGCGGTTCACTTCGTCAGAACGCGCCCCAGCGATGAGTGAGCCTATGGACAGGCTGATTGCCACCGGCGGCGTGATCAAACCGATCAGTAAATTGATGCCGACAATCATTGAGAAATGGTACGGATCAATGCCGAACTTGGCCGCCACCGGATACAGCACGGGGCA
>CAMDKK010000037.1 GCA_945901045.1 Limnohabitans sp. Rim8 | reverse complement strand
CTGGGCCAGCGTCATGGCTTCGACCTGATCATGCGTCACAAACAGGCTGGTGATGCCCAGCTCGCGGTGCAGTTTTTGAATTTCCAGTCGGGTCTGGGCGCGCAGTTTGGCATCCAGGTTGGACAAGGGCTCGTCAAACAAAAAAACCTGGGGCTGTCGCACGATAGCGCGGCCCATGGCCACACGCTGGCGCTGGCCGCCCGAGAGTTCGCGTGGTTTGCGCTGCAGCAGGTGCGAAAGTTCCAGAATGCCCGCCGCTTTGTCCACCCGTGCCTTGATTTCCTCAGCCGGTCGTTTGGCGATCTTCAGGCCGTAGGCCATGTTGTCGAAGACGCTCATGTGCGGGTACAGGGCGTAGTTCTGGAACACCATGGCAATGTCGCGATTTGCCGGGTCGAGGTCGTTCACCACGCGATCGCCAATAGATACCGTGCCGGCGCTGATTTCTTCCAGGCCCGCCACCATGCGCAGCAGCGTCGATTTGCCGCAACCCGAGGGGCCGACGATGACGATGAATTCGCCATCTAGAATGTCGGCGCTCAAATCTTGAATGACAGTGTTGCCCTTGGCGCCAACGCCATAGGTTTTTTGGAGGTGAGAAAGTGTAATAGAAGCCATAAATTTTCAGATCTGAAGGTGACAGAGCACCGCTTCGCAGTGTTTTGTCCCCGGGTTTTTAATCAGACGGGGACAGAGCACCGCTTCGCAGTGGTCTGTCCCCGGGGTTATTTATTTCTCCGTATCGACCAGGCCTTTGACGAACCATTTTTGCATCAATACCACCACCAAAGCGGGTGGCAGCATGGCCAAAATGGCGGTGGCCATGACCAAATTCCACTCCACTTGCGAGTCGGCCCCTGCGGTCATGCTGCGGATACCCATGACGATGGGGTACATCCGCTCTTCGGTACTCATCAGCAAGGGCCACAGGTACTGGTTCCAGCCATAGATGAATTGGATCACAAACAAAGCAGCGATGCTGGTGCGCGAGAGTGGCAACAACACATCCCAAAAAAACCGCATCGGCGAGGCACCGTCCATCTTGGCGGCTTCGGTCAGTTCATCGGGCACGGTCAAGAAAAACTGCCGGAACAAAAAAGTGGCCGTGGCCGAGGCGATGAGCGGAATGGTCAAGCCTGCAAAACTGTTGATCATCCCAAAGTCGGCGACCACTTTATAGGTAGGGACGATGCGCACCTCGACCGGTAGCATCAAGGTGATAAAGATGCCCCAGAACACTGCTTTGCGAAAAGGAAAATTGAAATAAACGATCGCAAAAGCACTGAGCAATGAGATGACGATCTTGCCAAACGCAATGCTCAAGGCGGTGACCAGACTGACCCACATCATCCGCGCCACAGGCACTTGGCTGGTCACGCCGGGGCCTTCGCCCAGCAAGATGGCGCGGTAGTTGTGCATGGCGTCTTGGCCAAACCAAAGGGGGATGGGGGACTGCGCCATCTCCTGCGCCGAATGAGTCGAGCCGACCAAGGCCAGGTAAATCGGGAACACAATAACCAATACACCCAATGCCAGCAGACCGTGAGAGATGAAGTCCAGAAAACGGTGTCGTTCAACCATGTCAGTAATTCACCTTGCGCTCGACATAGCGAAATTGCAGCACCGTCAGGCTGATCACGATCACCATCAGCACCACCGACTGTGCCGCTGAGCCGCCCAGGTCCATGGCTTTGAAGCCGTCAAAGTACACCTTGTAGACCAAGATGGCGGTGTCCTTGCCCGGCCCCCCCTTGGTCGTGGCGTCGACGATGCCAAAGGTTTCAAAAAAGGCGTAGACGGTGTTGACCACGAGCAAGAAAAAAGTGGTGGGCGTGAGCAGTGGGAGTTGCACCGTCCAAAAGCGCTGCCACACATTGGCGCCATCGATGGCGGCTGCTTCGACCAGGGATTTGGGAATGCTTTGAAAGCCCGCCAGAAAGAACAAGAAGTTGTAGGCGATTTGTTTCCAGACGGAAGCGATCACAATCAAGGTCATCGCGTGCGTGCTGTTGAGCAAAATATTCCATTCGATGCCCCATTTCTCCAGCACATAGGCCACCACTCCCACCGACGGCGAAAACAAAAACCACCACAGCACACCCGCCACCACAGGCGCCACAGCATAGGGCAAGATTAACAGGCTGCGGTACAGCCAGATGCCGCGCACCACGCGGTCGGCAAAAAAGGCCAACACCAATGACAGCGAAATACCCAAGCCCGCCACCAAGACCGAAAAAAGGGCTGTGGTTTTGAATGAGGCCAGATAGGTGTCATCGCGCCACAAGTCGGCAAAGTTGTCCAAGCCGCTCCATTGCACCGACATGCCAAAGGCGTCCGATTGCTGAAACGATTGCAACAAAGCCTGACCTGCGGGCCAAAAGAAGAACGCCAAAATGATGAAGCCTTGGGGCGCAATGAGCACCCAAGGCAACCAGCTCGAACGGAAAATAACTTTTTTATCGCTGCTCAAAATCAATCAAGCCAGCAGGCGCGAACGCCGACTGGCTTGCCTTCATAAAAGACCTGACGATCAGGACTTGTTGGCTTTTTCAAATTTAACAAGCAATTCGTTGCCACGCTTGACGATGCTGTCCAAGGCGTCTTTGGCTGACTTTTTGCCCGCCCAGACTTGTTCGAGTTCTTCGTCTTCAATCGTGCGGATCTGCACATAGTTACCCAAGCGGATGCCGCGTGACTTCTCAGTGGTCTTGCGGATCATCTGGTTGACGGACACGTCAGTACCGGGATTTTGCTTGTAAAAGCCTGACTCTTCGGTCAGCTTGAAAGCCGCCATCGTCACTGGCAAATAGCCGGTGCGCTTGTGATTGACCGACTGAACGACCGGGTCAGACAGGTAATTGAAGAAGGCCGCAACGCCTTTATTTTCCGCAGGCTTCTTGCCGGCCATAGCCCAGAGGCTGGCGCCACCGATGACGGTGTTTTGCGGCGCACCGGCCACATCAGGGTAATAAGGCAAAGTGCCCACAGCGAACTTGAATTTGGCGTTTTTGCTGATGCCAGCATAGGCGGCCGACGAGTTGGTGTACATCGCGCATTCGCCAGATTCAAAAGTGGCACCGGCGGCACCGGCACGGCCCTTGTAAACAAACAGACCTTGCTGGGCCATATTGCCCAAGTTTTCAATGTGGCGCACATGCAATGGCGAGTTGAGAACCAAGCGGGCGTCCATGCCCTTCATGCCGTTGCCTTTAGTGGCCAATTCGGTGTTGTGCCAAGTGGAGAAGCTCTCCAACTGGGTCCAACCTTGCCAAGCGGTGGTGAAAGGACACTTGTGGCCACTGGCTTTGAGTTTGGCTGCGGCCAAAGCGACCTCCGGCCAGGTTTGGGGCAGCTTGTCGGTCGAAACGCCGGCTGCCTTGAGTGCGTCCACGTTGAACCACATGACCGTAGTTGAGCTGTTGAACGGGAAAGACATCATTTGACCGCTGGGTGCAGTGTAATAACCGGCGACAGCAGGCACATAGGCCTTGGGGTCAAATTTGTAACCCCCATCGCGCATGATTTGCTCGACCGGAACGACCACGCCTTTAGAGGCCATCATGGTGGCCGTGCCGACTTCAAATACCTGCAAGATGTGCGGGGCATTGCCAGCACGGAAGGCGGCCACGGCAGCGGTCATCGATTCGTCATAGTTGCCCTTGAAGACAGGAATGATCTTGTAATCAGATTGTTTGCCGTTGAAGTCTTTGGCGATATCCCCTACCCAGTCGCCTAAAGCGCCGGACATGGAATGCCACCACTGAATTTCGGTTTGGGCTTGCGCCGACAGGCTGCTGGCGGCAAGCGCCATGGCGGCAAGAGTTAATTTCATGTTCATTGCAAAGTTCCTCGAAAAAGAAATCTAAAACAGAGCCTAACGCTAATTTATGTCAATTTGATGGCATTTAGAAGAATAAAAAAAGACAATGCTCGGTTTTGATCACTTTCTGGCTTTGGCCATGGTCCGCGGCATGTCGTGCCTACGAATGAAAGGGTTATGTTGCACTGCGATAAAATGAAGTCTACAGCCTATGGCACACCCCCACTGTGTCAGGTTTTGGCTGCGACCGGTTTGACACAATGAATGCACCCACTACGCTAAAACAACTGATGCAAGCCGAAGAGTCTGCTCCTCGATTGCGCGAAATTCCTTACAACTACACCAGTTTCTCGGACCGGGAGATTGTGATTCGCTTGTTGGGTCCGCGTGCTTGGGAGTTGCTCAATCAGCTTAGAAACGAGCGGCGCACAGGCCGATCGGCCCGCATGCTCTATGAGGTGCTGGGCGATATATGGGTCGTGCAGCGCAATCCCTACCTGCAAGACGACCTGTTGGACAATCCTGGCCGGCGCCAAATGCTGGTCGAGGCCTTGAAGCACCGTTTGGGGGAAGTCCAAAAAAGACGCACACCAGAAACTGATGTTTCACGAGACGACTTGGTGGGTGAGTTGCTGGCTTCGGCTCAAAATGCACTGCACAATTTTGACCGGGCCATTGCCGCTATGGCTGTTTTGCGGCGAAAGACCCACAAAGTGTTGGGCCGCCTCACGGCCAAACACAACATCAAGTTCGACGCCATGTCGCGCGTCAGCCACGTGACTGACGCGACCGATTGGCGTGTCGAGTACCCGTTTGTGGTGCTCACGCCTGACAGCGAAGCCGAAATGGCGCAGCTGGTCAAAGGCTGTATCGAGCTGGAGTTGACCATCATTCCGCGTGGCGGCGGTACGGGCTACACCGGCGGCGCGATCCCGCTGACCTGGAAGAGTGTGGTGATCAACACCGAAAAGCTCGAAGGCATGAGCGAGGTGGAACTGCTGGACCTGCCGGGTGTGGACCGTCCCGTGCCTACGTTGTGGACCGAAGCCGGTGTGGTCACGCAGCGCGTGGCCGATGCCGCTGAGCGCGCCGGTTTTGTGTTTGCGGTGGACCCGACCTCGGCCGAGGCCAGCTGCATTGGCGGCAACGTCGCCATGAATGCCGGCGGCAAAAAAGCCGTGCTGTGGGGCACGGCGCTTGATAACCTGGCCAGCTGGCGCATGGTCACGCCCGACGCCGAATGGCTGGACGTCGTGCGCATGGACCACAACATGGGCAAGATCCATGACGCAGCAGTCGCCACCTTTGAGTTGCGCTACTTCAAGGCCGACGGCAAAACCCCGTTGCGCACCGAAACCCTGGTGATACCCGGCAAGACCTTCCGCAAGGAAGGCCTTGGCAAGGACGTGACCGACAAGTTTCTGGCCGGCCTGCCGGGTGTACAAAAAGAAGGTTGCGACGGCCTGATCACCAGCGCCCGTTGGGTGCTGCACCGCATGCCCGAGCACAGCCGCACCGTTTGCATGGAGTTTTTTGGCAACGCCAAAGACGCAGTGCCCAGCATCGTAGAGATCAAGGACTTCATGTTTGCCGAGCAAAAACGCTCGGGCGTGCTGCTGGCTGGATTGGAGCATTTGGACGAGCGCTACATGCGTGCTGTGGGTTACACCACCAAGTCCAAGCGCGGTCATTTCCCCAAGATGCTGTTGCTGGCCGACATTGCCGGCGACAACCCTGATGACGTGGCACGCGTCACCTCTGAGGTGGTGCGTTTGGCCAACTCGCGCAGCGGCGAAGGCTTTGTAGCCATCAGCCCTGAGGCGCGCAAGAAATTCTGGGCCGACCGCAAACGCACGGCCGCTATTTCTAAACACACCAACGCCTTCAAGGTCAACGAAGACGTGGTGATTCCGCTGCCGCGAATGGCTGAGTACACCGACGGCATCGAGTACATCAACATCGATTTGAGCTTGCGCAACAAGCTGGCCCTGTGCAACGAGCTCGAAAAGTTTATGGCACGCGGTAACCTGCCTCTGGGCAAGCAAGAAGACGCGAACGACATTCCCGCTGCCGAGCTCCTTGAAGAGCGTGTGGCACAAGCCTTGACCGTGGTGCGCGAAACGCGTGCCTTGTGGCAAGGCTGGTTGAACGACCTGGACGCCTTGTTCCCCCAACTGCAGGACCATAGCCTGCGCGCCAGTTGGAAAACCCAAATTCGCGAGCCGCTGCGTGCGATTTTCTCGGGCGCAGCCTTCGAGCCGATCCTGTCCGAATGCACCGCCATTCACCAGCGCGTGCTCAAAGGGCGCGTTTGGGTGGCGCTTCACATGCACGCCGGTGACGGCAATGTGCACACCAACATCCCGGTGAACAGCGACAACTACGACATGCTGCAAACCGCGCACGAAGCGGTCACCCGCATCATGGCGCTGGCCCGCAGTCTGGACGGCGTGATCTCTGGCGAGCATGGCATTGGCATCACCAAGATGGAGTTTTTGAGCGACGCTGAGTTGCAACCCTTTGCCGAATACAAGCAACGTATTGACCCCGAGGGACGCTTCAACAAAGGCAAATTGATGCGCCGGGTCACCGGCCCTGAAGGTGCTGAGATCCAAGCCGACTTGACCAACGCCTACACGCCCAGCTTTGGCCTGATGGGCCATGAGTCGCTGATCATGCAACAGTCTGATATAGGCGACATTGCCGCCAGCGTGAAAGACTGTCTGCGTTGCGGCAAATGCAAACCGGTGTGCGCGACCCATGTGCCGCGCGCCAATTTGCTGTACAGCCCGCGCGACAAAATCTTGGCCACTTCGCTGCTGGTGGAAGCCTTTTTGTACGAAGAGCAAACTCGCCGCGGCGTGTCGATCAAGCATTGGCAAGAGTTTGAAGACGTGGCCGACCATTGCACCGTGTGTCACAAATGCCTGTCCCCTTGCCCGGTGAAAATCGACTTTGGCGACGTGACCATGAACATGCGCAATCTGCTGCGCAAGATGGGTAAGAAGAGTTTCCGTCCGGGCAACGCCGCTGCCATGTTCATGCTCAATGCCACCAACCCCGAAACCATCAAGCTGGCGCGTGCCGCCATGGTCGGCGTGGGCATGCGGGCACAGCGTTTTGTGGCCGGCTTGCTCAAGGGTGTTGCCCGCAAGCAGACCAGCGCACCCCCGGCATCGGTGGGGGCAGCGCCTATCAAAGAGCAGGTGATCCACTTCATCAATAAAAAGATGCCAGGCAATCTGCCCAAAAAGACCGCCCGGGCCTTGTTGGACATTGAAGACAACGATTACGTTCCGATCATCCGCAATCCGCAAAACACCACCGCTGAAACGGAGGCCGTGTTTTATTTTCCAGGCTGCGGCTCGGAGCGTTTATTCAGTCAGGTAGGCTTGGCCACCCAAGCCATGCTCTGGCATGCCGGCGTGCAAACAGTTTTGCCCCCCGGTTATCTGTGCTGTGGATACCCGCAAAGAGGCTCGGGTCAGTTTGACAAAGCCGACAAAATTATTACCGACAACCGTGTTTTGTTTCACCGTGTGGCCAACACACTGAACTACTTGGACATCAAGACCGTGGTGGTCAGTTGCGGAACCTGCTACGACCAGTTGCAGGGGTACCAGTTTGACAAAATTTTCCCAGGTTGCCGTATCGTGGATATTCACGAGTACCTGCTTGAAAAAGGCATCAAACTGGAGTCGCAAGGCGCCTACCTTTACCATGACCCCTGTCACAGTCCAATGAAGTTGCAAGAGCCCATGAAGACAGTCAAGGCCTTGATGGGTGATAACGTCATCGAGAGCAAGCGTTGCTGCGGGGAGTCAGGCACCTTGGGCGTCACGCGACCCGACATCTCAACGCAGGTGCGCTTTCGCAAGGAAGAAGAGTTGCTCAAGGGCGAGGTCGCTTTGCGCGCCAGCGGTGCATTGGCGCCACAAGCCAATGTCAAGATTTTGACCAGTTGCCCCAGTTGTTTGCAAGGGCTGTCCCGGTTTGGCGACGATATGAAAAACGGCCTGCTCGAAGCCGACTACATCGTGGTCGAGATGGCCAAGCACATCCTGGGCGAGAACTGGATGCCCGAGTATGTGAGCGCGGCGAATGCCGGTGGCATTGAGCGCGTGCTCGTCTGACTGAAAGTACCTATGGCTGGTTTGACCTCCAAGACGCCGACACCCGAATCGCTGACCGTGCATGGCAGTACGCGTGTGCTGGAAATCGGTTTTGCTGATGGCGCGCAGTTTCGCATTCCCTTTGAACTGATGCGGGTGTATTCGCCCTCGGCCGAAGTACAAGGGCATGGCCCAGGCCAGGAAGTGTTGCAGACGGGTAAGCGTTTGGTCGACATTGAAAGTCTTGAACCCGTGGGCAACTATGCGGTCAAACCTGCTTTTTCAGACGGACATGATTCGGGCCTTTTCACTTGGGAGTATTTGTATTTTCTGGGCTCCGAGCAAGACGCACTTTGGAAGCAGTACAACGAACGACTCGCTGCTGCTGGCGCCGAGCGCGACGCACCGATGATCGCGGCTGCCGGTGCCAACTGCGGTCACTCCCATTAAGTGCTTGCGCTGAAAGCTTTGGCATGAGCTCTACCCATTTCGGATTCAAAACGGTCGAGGAAATCGAAAAAGCCAAGCATGTCCGAGGCGTGTTCGACTCGGTGGCCTCCAAATACGATGTCATGAACGACCTGATGTCGTTGGGCTTGCACCGTGTTTGGAAGGCTTACACCGTCAAAGTAGCCAACTTGAAAGAAGGCGGTCAGGTGCTGGACATCGCCAGCGGTACGGGTGATTTGGCCTTGGCCTTTGCCAAAAAAGTTGGTGCCTCGGGGCGGGTGGTGCATACCGACATCAACGAAGCCATGCTGTCGACTGGACGCGATCGCTTGCTCAATTGCGGTGTGGTCTTGCCTACGCTGGTTTGCGATGCCGAAAAATTACCTTTTGCCGACGGACAATTTGATGTGGTCAGCGTTGCCTTTGGATTGCGCAATATGACGCACAAAGCGCTGGCACTCCAAGAAATGTGCCGCGTACTCAAACCCGGCGGCAAGTTGCTGGTGTTGGAGTTCTCCAAGGTGGCCAAGCCGCTTGAAAAGATCTACGACTGGTACAGCTTCAAGGTATTGCCGCCCCTTGGCAAGTTGGTGGCGGGCGATGACAGCAGTTACCGGTATTTGGCCGAGTCGATCCGCATGCACCCCGGCCAGCAAGAATTGAAAACCCTTATGAAAAATAGCGGTTTTGGCCATGTGGATTTTCACAACCTCAGCGCAGGGGTGGTAGCCTTGCACGTCGGCATTAAATGTTGATCATTTTGTACAGGCCTTGTGCCGCTATTCTCTTGGAGACATTGTGAATAAATTTTTAAGTGTTATTTTGGTTTTATTCTTATCCTTAAGCGGCTTTAGCGCTGAGGCCAAACGCTTGGGTGGCGGCAAATCAGCTGGACAGCAGTCCAATAACGTGACGCAACGTGAAGCCGTTAAGCCTGGTGCACCTGCGCAACAGGCTGCACCTGCCGGCGTGGCAAAACCCGCTGTGCCGCCTGCAGCACCTGCCCGGCCTTGGGGTGCGATGCTCGGCGGACTTGCTGCTGGTTTGGGCTTGGCTTGGTTGGCAAACAGCATGGGTCTGGGCGGTGCCATGGGCAACATTCTGATGTTCGCCTTGATCGCCTTTGCGGCCATCGCCTTGATCGGCTGGTTCATGCGCTCACGCCGATCTGCCGGCAAAGGTGGCTTGGCTTACCAAGGGGCAGGTGAAAGCGCTGCTACCCCTGAGGTCTTGCGCAATTACAACCCTGAAAAAGTAGGCAACGACGCGTCTGCCCGTCCATGGGAAGCGAACAACACCCGCTTCGACAGTGCCGCACCAGCGGCCACGGGTTCGATGATCGGTTCTGCATTGGGCGCAGGAGGCAGTCAGAACTGGGGAGTCCCCGCCGGTTTTGACTCTGAAAACTTCTTGGCTGCAGCCAAACGAAATTTCGCAACCCTGCAGGATGCTTGGGACCGCTCTGACATCAGCATGCTGCGCTCCATGATGACGGACAACATGCTCAACGAAATTCGTGCCCAACTGGCCGAGCGCGAAGCTACGGCATCCGGTCAACCCAACAAAACCGAGGTGCTCATGTTGGAAGCCCAGTTACTGGGTATTGAGGAATTGCCTGACGTCTACATGGCCAGCGTGGAATTCAACGGCATGATCCGTGAAGAAGCCAACGCCAGCCCCAGCCCATTCCGTGAAGTCTGGAACATGACCAAACCACGCCAGGGTGGCAGCGGTTGGTTGGTGTCTGGGGTGCAAGCCCTTCAGTAATCACCTGACAGAAGGGTTAAGGCATTCATAAACCCTCTGCTTTCGGGAATAATCGGGGACTATGGCAACACAGTCCCCTTTTTCTTTGGCCGCGCAGGCTTTACAGCAGTTTGGCGCCTCATTCTCGCCCCCCACATGGGTGATAGATGAAACCCTGAATCGCGTGGTTTTGTTTTTAAATCACGTGCTCATGCAAGAACCCGAAGCCATGCGTCGATTGGCGCGCCAAAAAGGCGAGCGCATCGAGATTCAGTGGCAGTCATTTGCAATGAAACTTTCTCCTACTCCGGCTGGTTTGTTAGAGCGTGTTCAGTGTGATGGCTTTGACTTGCGCTTGACCGTGACGGATGACTCGCCATTGGACATTGCAACCGCCTTGATGCGGGGTGACAAACCGGCCGTTCGTGTCGAGGGCGATGTGCAATTGGCGGCGGAAGTCAATTGGCTGATTGACCATGTGCGTTGGGAGCCTGAAGAAGATGTCGCTCAATGGATTGGCGATGGCCCCGCCCACACCTTGGCCACTCTGGCGCGCAACAGCATAGAAGCTTTAAGGCGTTTTGCAGCACAGCACAAGACAGATGCGACGGGCGCTGATGTGCGCTCGAAAGCCACGCCATGAACCGTCTCCTGCGTGGTGGGTTTATTTTGTTCATTGTTTTGCGCTATGGTCTGGATGAACTGGTGCTGACGAGTTTCCAAAAACCCTGGCTGCGTGTTCTGGCCCGCATGATTTCCATGGGCCGTGACTTGACGGCGCCCCGAGGACAAAGAATCCGTGAAGCCTTGGAGCGTCTGGGCCCCATTTTTGTCAAGTTCGGCCAAGTGCTTTCCACACGACGCGATTTACTGCCCACGGACATTGCCGATGAATTGGCTCAATTGCAAGATAACGTTCCACCTTTTCCCTCCGAAGTGGCTATCGCCACCATTGAGCGCGCATTCAAACGCAAGGTAGATGATATTTTCGTTCAGTTTGACCGCCAACCCGTGGCCAGTGCATCGATTGCACAAGTGCACTTTGCTGTTTTAAAAGACAAGCTGGGTGTGGAGCGCGATGTGGCGGTGAAAGTCTTGCGCCCGGAGATGCTGCCCGTGATCGAAAAAGACCTTTCGCTCATGCGCATGATGGCCGGTTGGGTCGAAGGTTTGAGTGCGGATGGCAAACGACTCAAACCCAAAGAGGTGGTGTCTGAGTTCGACAAGTACCTGCACGATGAGCTTGACTTGGTGCGCGAGGCGTCCAACGCAGCACAACTTCGCCGCAATATGGACGGTTTGAATTTGGTACTGATTCCCGAAATGATTTGGGATTTTTGCCACACCGAAGTCATTGTCATGGAGCGCATGATCGGTGTACCTATCAGCCAGATAGAACGCTTGCGTGATGCGGGCGTCAACATTCCGCAATTGGCCCGGGATGGCGTGACCCTGTTCTTCACGCAGGTGTTTCGTGACGGTTTTTTCCATGCCGATATGCATCCGGGCAACATCCAGGTGAGTTTGGTACCCAACACTTTCGGGCGCTATATCTCCCTTGACTTTGGCATCGTGGGCACACTCACAGAATTTGACAAAAAATATTTGGCGCAAAATTTCACGGCTTTTTTTCGGCGTGACTACAAACGGGTGTCCGAACTGCACATTGAGTCAGGCTGGGTTCCGGCGGACACCCGCGTGGATGAACTTGAATCCGCCATAAGAGCCGTTTGTGAACCTTATTTTGATCGGCCCCTGAAGGAAATTTCATTGGGCATGGTGCTGATGCGTTTGTTTCAGACGTCGCGCCGTTTTCATGTCGAAATTCAGCCGCAATTGGTGTTGTTGCAAAAAACCTTGCTCAACATCGAAGGCTTGGGCCGCCAGTTGGACCCTGAATTGGACCTGTGGAATACAGCCAAACCGTTCCTTGAAAAATGGATGATCGATCAGCTCGGACCCAAAAAGCTGCTGCTGGAATTGCGCGACCAGGCGCCGCAATACGCCAAATTACTGCCGCAGTTACCCCGCTTATTGCATGACTTTTTGAGGCAACCACGCAGCGACCTTGAAGAGCGCAAAAACCTGGCCAATTTGATCGCCGAGCAACGTCGGACAAACCATACATTGCAAACTATTTTGTATTTGTGCATTGGTTTTGTGGTGGCTTCGGTTGCTTTGCAACTGCTGTGGCATCTGGATTTGTTTTGAATCTGTGTATTGAACCGCGATTGAAGGAGAAGTATCGTGTTGTTGATTCTGGTCATTGCCTATTTGCTGATCACCATCGCTATCGGTTTGTTGGCTGCAAAACGCGTTAAAAACTCAGCCGACTTTGCCATCGCAGGGCGTAACCTGCCCTTGGTCATGATTGTCACCACCACCTTTGCCACCTGGTTCGGCTCTGAAACTGTGTTAGGTATTCCCGCTAAATTTGTGAACAGCGGCTTGAACGGTGTGGTCGAAGACCCTTTCGGGGCAGGCAGTTGTTTGATTTTGGTGGGCGTCTTTTTTGCTGCCAAGCTTTACAAAATGTCTTTACTGACCATCAGCGACTATTACCGTGAACGTTATGGGCGCAGTGTGGAAGTGATTTGCTCGATCATCATCATGGTGAGTTATTTGGGATGGGTCTCGGCACAGGTTACGGCGCTCGGTTTGGTTTTCAATCTGTTGTCCGACGGTGCGATCAGCATGCCGATGGGCATGGTCATCGGGGTGGTGTCTATCCTGGCCTACACATTGTTTGGCGGTATGTGGTCTGTGGCAGTGACAGACTTTATGCAGATGATTATTTTGGTGGTCGGGTTGGCCACCATCGCGGTTTTTGCAGGACATCAAGCCGGCGGGGCCGACAAAGTGTTGGCCCTGGCCGTGAGCAAAGACTTGTTCAAGTTCTGGCCTGAGCCCAACTTCAAGGACATCATTTTCTTTTTCGCTGCGGCCATCACCATCATGTTTGGCTCCATTCCGCAGCAAGATGTGTTTCAGCGTGTCATGTCGGCCAACAGCATTCATGCGGCCACACGTGGGCCTGTTTGGGGCGGTATTTTTTACATTCTCTTTGCGTTTGTGCCCATGTTCTTGGTCGTCAGCGCGTTGATCATCATGCCCGAAAAGGCCATGACGCTGATGCAAGAAGATCCCCAAAAAGTTCTGCCTACCTTGGTCATGGAGCACATGCCTTTTGCCATGCAGGTCTTGTTCTTTGGTGCCTTGTTGTCTGCCATCAAATCATGCGCATCCGCCACCTTGCTTGCCCCCAGTGTGACCTTCACAGAAAACATATGGCGTCAGTTTTACCCGCACAGCAGTGACCAGCAGCAGCTTAAAGCGATGCGGCTGACGGTGTTGGTGTTCAGTGGCTTGGTTTTGATCTACGCCAATGTCATGCAAGGCAGCAGTATTTATGACATGGTCTCTGGCGCCTACCAGGTGCCTTTGGTGGGGGCTTTCGTTCCCTTGGTCTTTGGCTTGTATTGGCCTCGGGCGACAACCCAAGGGGCCATTTTTTCGATTGTATTGGGCTTGGGTACTTGGCTGACATTGCTGCTCACCCCGGCAGGTGCCGAGTTTCCTGCCCAATTGGCGGGCGTCTTGGCCAGCTGGGCCGGCATGGTCATCGGTTCAACCCTGCCTCAAGGCATCCGCAACCAAAAGGCAATGCACCACGCGGCGCCCCACATCGGCTGACCTGCCGCGCCGCCTATAATCGAGGGTTTTGTATCCTCAACTCTGACGCCTTAACCTATGCCTATTTACGCTTACAAATGTGAGTCCTGTGGCCATGCCAAGGACGTTTTGCAAAAAATGGCCGATGAGCCCCTGACCGATTGCCCTGTTTGCAGCAAGCCTAGTTACAAAAAGCAGCTCACTGCGGCTGGATTCCAACTCAAAGGCAATGGTTGGTACGCGACTGATTTCAAAGGTGGATCGGGTGGTGCAACTGCGCCTCAGGTGTCCACGGAGGGCGGTGATGCTGCGCCATCCACACCCGGAACACCTGCAACACCTGCTTCAACGGACAGCCCCCCCTTGGCATCGGGATCGGGATCGGCTGCGGCCAGTTGCGCACCTTCATGCGCCTGTCACTGACGCCTGTGACGATTCCTTTTTCTCAAACTGATTGAACCCCATGAATCTGCGCTTGCGCCACTACTTCGTCACCGGCTTATTGGTGTGGTTGCCTATGGGGATCACGGTCTGGGTCTTGACCTGGCTGGTGGGTACGCTCGACCACATTTTCCTTTCCGTGCTGGGTGCGATGGATGCAATCATTCCAGGTATGCATGCTTCGGCTGAAAGTTTGCGCAATGTGCCCGGCTTGGGCGTGGTCCTTGTCGCGGCGGTCATATTGGCGACGGGCATGTTTGTGGCCAATATGTTTGGTCAATGGTGGCTGCGCCAATGGGGCAAGTTGATTACCCGTATTCCCGTGGTCAACACCATCTACAGCAGCGTCAAGCAGGTGGCAGACACCTTGTTCTCTGGCAGCGGTAATGCTTTTTCCAAAGCCTTGTTGGTGCAGTACCCTCATGCCAATTCTTGGACTATTGCATTTTTGACCGGTCAGCCCGGTGGCGAAGTGGCGCGCTATTTGAAAGAGGAGTACGTCAGCGTGTACGTGCCAACAACACCCAACCCGACTTCAGGCTTCTTTTTGATGATGCCACGTGCGAATGTGGTCGAACTCGACATGAGTGTGGATGACGCCTTGAAATACATCATCTCGATGGGCGTGGTGGTGCCTGGTGGCCCGGATGCATTGCCAGTCAAGAAGTCTGAAGTTTAAAAATAAAGAAAGAGCCTAGATCATGTCCAACATGCGTTCCCACTACTGCGGCTTGGTGACCGAAACCGTCGCTGGCCAAACCGTGAGCCTGTGCGGCTGGGTCAACCGCCGTCGTGACCACGGCGGCGTGATCTTTATCGACCTGCGTGACCGTGAAGGCTACGTCCAAATCGTCTGCGATCCTGATCGACCTGACATGTTCCAAGTGGCTGAGAACGTGCGCAACGAGTTTTGTATCCAAGTCAAAGGTGAGGTCCGTTTGCGTCCTGACGGCACAAGCAATGAAGGCTTGAAGAGCGGCAAGATTGAAGTGCTGTGCCACGAACTGATCGTGTTGAACGAGTCCGTCACGCCCCCGTTCCAAATTGACGACGAGAACCTGTCGGAGACCACGCGCCTGACACACCGCGTGCTCGACCTGCGTCGCCCTTACATGCAAAACAACCTGATGCTGCGTTACCGCGTGGCCATGGAAGTGCGTAAGTTCTTGGACGAAAACGGTTTTGTCGACATCGAAACCCCCATGCTCACCAAGAGCACCCCTGAAGGCGCGCGCGATTACCTTGTGCCGAGCCGTGTGCATGACGGCCAGTTCTTTGCGCTGCCCCAGTCGCCTCAGTTGTTCAAACAACTTTTGATGGTGGCCGGCTACGACCGCTACTACCAAATCACCAAGTGCTTCCGCGACGAAGACCTGCGCGCTGACCGCCAGCCCGAATTCACCCAGATTGATATCGAAACCTCCTTCCTCACCGAAGAAGAAATTCGTGAAATGTTCCAGGGCATGATCAAGCACGTGTTCCAGAAAACCATCGGTGTGGACCTGGGTGAGTTCCCCGTTATGAGCTACCAAGATGCCATGCACATCTATGGCTCTGACAAGCCCGACCTGCGTGTGAAACTGCAGTTCACCGAACTGACCGACGTGATGGGCGATGTGGACTTCAAAGTGTTCTCAGGCGCTGCCAACATGAAAGGTGGCCGCGTGGTCGCCCTGCGGGTGCCTAAGGGCTCGGTCGAAGGCGGTGGCATCAGCCGTGGCGAGATCGACGCCTACACCGAGTTCGTCAAAATCTACGGCGCCAAGGGCTTGGCCTACATCCGCGTCAACGAGTTGGCCAAGGGCCGTGACGGCTTGCAGTCGCCCATCGTGAAAAACATCCACGACGCCGCTTTGGCGGCCGTGCTCGAACGCACAGGCGCACAAGACGGCGACCTGATCTTTTTCGGTGCCGACAAAGCCAAAATCGTCAACGACGCCATCGGTGCTCTGCGCATCAAAGTCGGTCACAGCGAATTCGGCAAGAAAAACGGTTTGTTCGAAGCCCGTTGGGCTCCGATGTGGGTGGTTGACTTTCCCATGTTCGAGTTCGACGAAGAAAACCAACGCTACAGCGCTGTGCACCACCCCTTCACTGCGCCCAAAGACGGTCACGAGGACTGGATGGTCACCGCCCCTGAGAAGTGCATTTCCAAAGGCTATGACATGGTCTTGAACGGCTGGGAAATGGGCGGCGGTTCGGTGCGTATTCACCGCGCTGACGTGCAGCAAAAAGTGTTTGATGCCCTGAAGATCTCGCCTGATGAAGCACAGCTCAAGTTTGGCTTTTTGCTTGACGCGCTGCAATACGGTGCGCCTCCGCACGGTGGCTTGGCCTTCGGTTTGGATCGCATCGTCACCATGATGACGGGTGCTGAGTCCATCCGCGACGTGATTGCCTTCCCCAAGACCCAGCGCGCTCAGTGCTTGCTCACACAAGCCCCAAGCTCGGTGGACGAAAAGCAATTGCGCGAACTGCACATCCGTTTGCGCAATCTGGATGCCGTGAAAGCCTGATCAAGCCCGACGATCAGATCAACGGTTGATCAACCGTTGATCAACTTCAGATACTTGTGTCGGGTTTCAGGGGAAACCGCTGCAATGAGTTGCGGGTAACTTGTTTGGTGCCGCGCCATCATCCGAGCAGAGGCCACGGTTTTGGATTTGCAAAACCAGTGGCAGCTGTGTTGCATCAAGAGTAATTCGGCCATCAGCGTAAAAGCCTTGTCTTTTGACGAGCGCTGTGTCGTGTTATCGGTGGCACTGGCAATGCCGTGGGCGTGCATGCTGAGTATTTTGCGCATGTCAAATACGGCGTGAGGCGCTATTTTTTCTGCGTAGGGCAAGCACAGCGGCCATGTGCTGACTTGGGTAGATTCGGCGTCCTGCTTGGAAAAATTAAGCACAAATTCTTGAAATTGTGTGTTCAATGCGTCCTCAGAGCTTGCCATCAGGGCCCAGATGCTGGCCTGCCGTTCTGCACTGGACTCACCCAAAGCGCGCAGGTAGCCTTCCGTCAAGGTCTCCATGAACTTTTCGATTTGATAGGGCTGCAGTTGCCTGCCGAGCAGGGCTTTGCGCTGCTGTTGCAGTTTGGATTTTTGCATCCAACCGCCAAAAGCGAGCGTTGATAAGAGAACCAAAATTTCGAGGAGCATAGATAACTGTTGATAATGGAGCCGTTACTTCTGACCTGTCTTGGAGCGCACGGTGTTCAATTTGCCATTTCATTGCCGTGTTGCTGAACTCAAGGTGCGCATTGGCATTGAAGAACACAGCCTTGAGGTGGCCAAGACCTTGCATTTTGCACCTTCGGTGTTGGCAGAGTGGCAAAGATGTCGAAATGAACTGGTCAAAGAGTTAGCGCAAGTCTACGCGGAGCCGAACTATTGGCTTTTTTGAAGCCGCTTCACTCGCCCAGGTCGATGACCGCCGCAAGCGGTACGTTTTCCGGTATTTGGTAGTCGGCCAAAACCCATGCGCTGGTTTTACGGGTGTGCCAATTTTCCAATAGCGCATGCAATTTTTGAATGTTGGCCATGTCGATGGCGGCAAAGGGTTCGTCCATTAAGAGTACATCAGCGCCGCAGGCTAAAGCGGCGATCCAATTGACTTTACGTTTGCTGCCGGTCGACAGCATGTACATGGCTTTGTCCATGTGTTCTGTCAGTTGCAGATGCGCAGCCAAGGCATTCCATTCCATGTCATCAAAGCGGGAGAAGCGTGCGCGCATCTTGGCACACCAAGCCCGGGGCGACAGCTCATTCCAATCTTCAGACCGAGGGTCGTGCCAATAGATTTGGGAAGGCTCATGAGGCGCTGCGCCAGAAATTTGCACGGTTCCTGAAGCAGGATGCAAATCGCCAGCCAATAAGCGCATTAAGCTTGTTTTGCCCCGGCCCTCCCCACCCTGGACCAAGCTCACGCCACAGGGGATGACAAAGCTCAACGCTTTGAAGAGAGGCGTGCCGAAATCAAAGGTCAAATTTTCGACGCGAACCCGGATGTGTGTCATCAGTAGAACCTGTTCAATTTATGCAGGGTGGTTGCACGCGAGGCCGGTCAATGAAGAAACAGCTGCGCGGGCAATGTGAGTGGGGGACAACAACAGCGTATTTCGACCGAACGGGCATTGGCCATCCATCCTCAGTTGTGGCCTTTGGTCATTCAAAACGGTGCGTCACAGTCAGCCTGGCCACGCGAGGTTCGGCCGGGTGAAGATGGCGGTCCATAACGGCTTGGGTCTCGCCGCGCATTTGCGAGGCATACCAATATTCGATGTCATTGACTTTGCTGTTGCGCAAGTTATACACGTCAAGGCTCCATTGTGTGCGCGGACTCACTTTGTAGCCCACCCGCAGGTTGAGCATCGAAGAGGCTGCGGAGTGGACGATGCCGTCTTCCGTCAAGGGCCTTGGGCCAAAGTATCGCAGTCTCAAGGTGCCACTCCAAGGACTGGCGGGTTCATAGCGCAGGCCTAAGTTGGCGGTGGTGGAGATCGCGCCGGGAATCATGATGCCCTCGGGCGCGAAGTCCTTGAACCGGGCATGCGACCAGGCGAAGTCAGCATCAAGCCCCCAATGCCGGTTGATTTTGTACACATGGGACCATTCCACGCCAAAGCGTCGAGAGGGGCGCGAGGCTTCGGTGGTGCCCGCATCGCCCACGAACAACAGTTCTGAAGCCGAGTCCAATTGCCACACAGCAAGCGTGCTTTGCCAGCCGGGCAACACGTCTCTGCGCAAGCCGATCTCTTGGCCCGATGTGCGCACCAGCCCTGGAACAGGTGACGCGCTCTGGGACGGGTTGTTCGGATCGACTCGGATGGTGGTACCACGGGCATCATTCGAGTGGAAACCTTGGCCGTAATTCAGGTACAGCTCGTTGGATTGCGTCGGGCGCCAAATCAAGGCCAACTTGGGGCTGACCATCTGTGCACTTTGTTGTCCCGAGTTGGCGGGCAAGCTGGAATTAACTCGAAAATCGAAGCTGTCGCCACGCAAGCCTGTGATGGTGCGCAAGGTATCTGTCCAGCGAATTTCAGTTTGCGCCCACAGCGACAGGCTGCGCTGCTGGATGCGGTCTTGCCTGACCGTGTTCCAGGTTTCGCGTTGTTGTGTGTTGAACAAGCCCACCGGGCTAAGTTGGTCTTGCCGACCTTGCACCCCGAAGGTGTGAGTCATATCGCGCCGCCCCCAAGTGGACAACACGGTGTGCGAAGCCGCAAATCCGCCGGCCAGCCTGCGCTCTGTTTGCTTGAATTGGTCGCCTGTGTTGCAGTTGTTGTTGGCTTGCATATCGGCCAAGCAGTAAGCAAAGTTCGACCACACATCCAGACTGGATTGCAAAAGCCAAACATTGGCCCGGGTTTGACGCGTGCTCGTTTTGGTGGCCCATTCTCCTGACAGGCTGTAGCGACTTGTGATGCCGCCTGCAGTGGGGTCGAGCGAGCCGAATCGGGGGATCAGTCCTTGCTCAATGGCACGTTGCGGAATCTGGTCCGTCGAGGTCCAGCGGTTGTTGTAGGCCATGCCTGAAACTGAAAAGCCATTGCTCCTCGAGCCTTCGCTGTAACGCAGCATGGCATTGAGCTTTCGGTTTTGTTCAGGGACAAGCCAGGGACCATTGTTGTTAAAAAATTCCAACCCATAAATCAAATGACCTACGCCCAAGACCGGCGAGCCTGCCAACAGACCACGCTGGTAACCGCCAGGCCCCAACGTGAATTGAGCCATGCTCTTTTCCAGTGTGCGCATGCTGTGCATACGTGCGGCACCCGCTGATGAAAAATCGCCTTCTTCGGCGCTGTAAGGGCCTTTACGGTATTGGATCGTTTCAATCAATTCCGGTATCAAAAAATTCAAATCGGTGTAGCCTTGGCCATGCGCATGACTGGGCATGTTCAAGGGCATGCCATCCAGGTAAGTGGCAAAGTCAGTGCCATGGTCGAGGTTGAAGCCACGCAGAAAATACTGGTTGGCTTTCCCGTCCCCAGCGTGCTGGGTGACGATCAAGCCAGGCACCATTTCCAAAACATCACCTGGCCGCAACAAGGGCATGGCCGTCAAACGCTCAGATGAGACCATGCCTTCACTGGCTGCACCGCCCATGCCCATGAGGGTTTGAGCAGTTGAGCGAATTTCAATGGAAGGCAGTTCTTCGATGGCTTGGGCCTGAATGATTTTGCTGATGCTAAGCAAAAGCATGCAAAGCAGAGATGACTTCCAAATGTGGTGCATAGGTCGATCGTATGAGGAAGTTTAAATTCGTAACAAAAGATCTTAGCAGGTGAAAATTTCAACTTTGCGACAAATTTTCAGGGCTGCCTCCTGTGCGACGATTGCCGTTGCGCCCAGAAGATTAAGGCGCTGTCAATGCGCCCAGTCGCCAAAGGGAAGTGACTTCCTTGGACCGCGCCGCGTGAAGCGGGTCTTGCTTGTCCATGGCTTTGGCATGCGTGGGTCGAATGTCTTCTCGGCCCAGCACCTGCAGGCCCGCTTGTTCAATCCATCCCAACAGCGCTTCGCGAGAACGCAGGCCCAAGTGTTCGGCCAAATCCGACAGAATCAGCCAGGCTTGGCCCTGGGGTGTCAGGTGGGCCAGGACGCCGTTTAAAAAGCCGCGCAGCATTTGGCTGTTTTCATCGTAAATAGCGTGTTCGATCGGTGCATTGGCGCGGGCAGGTAACCAAGGGGGATTGCACACGATCAAAGGGGCCTGGCCTTCAGGGAAGAGGTCAGTCTGAATGAGTTGCACTTTGGGCAGAGCGCCGAGCCGATCGAGATTGCCGCGGGCGCAGAGGATCGCACGGGGATCGTTGTCAGTGGCAACTATGCGTTTGACGCCGCGTCGCGACAACATGGCTGACAGGACCCCAGAGCCCACACCAATGTCAAACGCCAAGGCGTAATCGACGGGCAATGGCGCGCTGGCAACCAGTGCAACATATTCGCCACGCACGGGCGAGAAGACGCCATAGCTGGGAAAAATTTTATTGTTAGGTGCGCCGCCCAAGGCTTCAACTTCGATGCCTTTTTTATGCCATTCGTGGGCTCCAACAACGCCCAGTAACTCGCGCAGTGAGGTGACCGTATTGGCCTGGGTCGCGGGCCCCCAAGCCTCTGCGCACGCTTGTGCCAAGTCAGGAGCGCGTCGCAATGGAATGCTTCGGTCCGCGTTCAATGGAATCAACAGCATGGACAAGGTGCGAGCGCGCTGAGATTGCGCCTGGCGGTGCAAATGAAAGGCTTGCTGCGGTGTGACCGGCGCGTCAGCATTGGCTTTGGATTTGGCGCGCACTTTGCCAGGTTTGATGGGGGCATTCGAGCGGCGCATCATGGCTTGCAACAAGAGCCGTGCATTTTGAAAATCTCCACGCCACAGCAGACCCGTACCCTCGCAGGCGAGTCGGTAGGCGCTGTCAGCATTCAGCGTGTCGTCTGCGATGATCACTCGTTTGGGAGGGGCGGCATGACGCTCAGAACGCCACAGGGCATGGCATTCGGTGCCGTTTTCGGTCCAACTTAAGGTGGCTGGCGCATCAGTGAGAGGGACTTGGTTCATTGACCCATCATAAGGGTCCGTCAAAGACAACTTGTAGATCTTCAAAAGAACAGCTTAAAACCCAACGTGTGCACAGCGTGGTGGCTAGAATGAACGCTTGATTTTCTTCAAACTCAGATGTCTGAATCCCGCGTTTTCAAAATTCCACAATCGGTACTGGTTGTGATTCACACGCCTGCTTTGGAGGTGTTGGTGATACGCCGTGTCGATTCTGGCTCGTGGCAATCGGTGACGGGCAGCAAGGACTTTGAAGCAGAGGATTGGGCCAGCACCGCCGTGCGTGAGGTTCAAGAAGAAACGGGTATCGATGCCCTGCACGCAGACTGCCAATTGCGTGATTGGGCTTTAGAGAATGTTTACGAAATTTACCCCGTATGGCGGGGACGCTACGCGCCGCATGTGAGTCACAACACCGAGCGCCTGTTTGGTTTGCGACTGCCTGTCGTTCGGCCCGTCCAATTACACGACAAAGAACATACCGAATATGCATGGTTGCCTTGGCGCGAAGCGGCTGAACGGTGCTTTTCACCGTCCAATGCCGAGGCGATTTTGATGCTGCCTCGCTGGTTGGAATGAGGGCTTGACGTGCCTGGTTCATCACCCCATTTTTCAACCAATGCGTTTCGCGTCGCAACTTACAACATTCACAAAGGCGTGCAGGGCCTGGGGCCTGCACGTCGTCTTGAGATCCACAATATTGGCCATGCGGTAGAGCAACTCGACGCCGATGTGGTG
This sequence comes from Limnohabitans sp. Rim8, assembly GCA_945901045.1. Classification (GTDB taxonomy): domain Bacteria; phylum Pseudomonadota; class Gammaproteobacteria; order Burkholderiales; family Burkholderiaceae_C; genus Limnohabitans_A. Next base: position 17,587 of record CAMDKK010000037.1, on the reverse strand, counting down.
TGCCTGCAAGAGGTTAGAAAAGTCCATCGCACCGAAGAAAAATACTTTAAAAACTGGCCCGCGTTGGCGCAAGCGGATTTTTTAGCGCCCGAGGGTTACGAGGCGATCTATGAAACCAACGCAATCACCAAGCATGGCGAGCATGGCAATGCACTCCTGTCACGTTGGCCGGTGGTCACGCACCAGCATGAGGATATGTCAGAGCACAGACTGGAGCAGCGCGGTTTGTTGCATGTGGAGTTGCAGGTTCAAGAGCGCTTGGTGCATGTCATTGTCGTGCATCTCGGCTTGATTCCTGCTAGTCGCGTACGGCAGGTGCTGCAGTTGTTGACCTTCATTGAGCGAGAAATTCCCAAGCAAGACGCTTTGCTGGTGGCCGGGGACTTTAATGATTGGGGCACACGGGTGGGCCGCATGTTGCACAAGGCGAATCTCAAGGAATGGATGCAGGGCAGGTCGCTCACCTACCCCTCGCGTTTGCCCTTGGTGCAACTGGACCATGTGTACGCAAGGGGTTTACGACCCGTTGGTTTGATGGTGCCGCGTGGGCGGATCTGGCGACAAATGTCAGACCACCTTCCGCTCTTGGCTGAATTCCATTTCGACTGACATCACCATGCGCTCAACTCATTACATTCGGGATGGGCATCAAATTCGATTATTGGAAGGCGGAAAAGAATATTTCGCTGCTTTGATTGATGCAATTGGCCGAGCCCGTTCGCAGGTTCATCTGGAAACCTATATTTTTGACTTCAATGGCGCAGGCGCTCAAGTGGCAGAAGCGTTGCTGCGCGCAGGATCCAGAGGTGTCCGTGTTTGGGTGGTGGTCGACGGAGTAGGCTCAGGCCCTTTGCCCAACGCTTGGCGTCAACGGTTTGCCGATGCAGGTGTAGAGTGGCGCGTGTATTCCCCGCTCAGTAAGCTTGGCCTGATGATTCCAAGCAGATGGCGTCGATTGCACCGGAAGTTGTGTGTTGTGGACGGCCAACTGGCTTTTTGCGGTGGGATCAATATCTTGGATGATTTGTACGATCCCTACCATGGGGTGTTGGAAAAACCGCGCCTCGATTTTACAGTCGCAGCCACGGGTGCCCTGGTACAAGAAGTGCAAGAGACTACGTCTCAACTTTGGTGGCGTATGCAAGCGGTACGCTATGTGCGGCAACATAATTTTCCAGAGGCCTTCAGCTCTTTCAAGGCTGCGGGTCTTCATTTGCCTTGGACGCAGGCTGAAAACATGGCACAAAGCGCGCATATTGTGGCGCGGGCTGGTTTACTGCTGCGTGACAACCTCTTGCACCGAGGCCAAATTGAAAAGGCTTATCGCAAAGCTATCGGTTTGGCCCGGCATGACATTGTGATTGCCAATGCGTATTTCTTGCCTGGTCGCAAGATCCGAAAGGCGCTGATCCATGCGGCGAGTCGTGGCGTGCGAGTGCGCTTGTTGCTGCAAGGACGTTATGAGTACTTCATGCAATTCCATGCGGCCAGGCCTGTGTATGGCATCTTATTGGCGGCGGGTGTCGAAATTTATGAATACACCGCGAGTTTTCTTCACGCCAAGGTTGCAGTGATCGACGCCTATCATGAGCGGCCTTGGGCCACAGTAGGATCGTCCAATCTTGACCCACTCAGTCTGTTGATGGCACGTGAGGCGAATGTGGTCGTGGCAGATGGTCCTTTTGCGAAACAGTTACATACGCGACTTGAACAGGCCATGGTTTTTGAAAGCAAACACATCGCAGCTGAACAGTTTGCAAATCGTCCTCTGTATCAGCGCGCCTTGGACTGGATGGCTTATGGATTGATGCGATCTGTTCTATTTTTGACAGGCAAACGTTACTGACATCTTCTCCCGACAGGAGAGTCCTCACTGCGCAGGGTGCTAACGATCGCTGTTACGATATCGGCCATGTCCAAGAATGCACCTGAAGCCATATCGGCCCTAGAAGTCACCCCTTCTCAAGACCACGGCACACCCATGTCAGTCAAAATCCGTGAGCGTATTTTGGCTGCCCGCAAGCGTTATCACGCCAATGACAATATTGCTGATTTCATTCAACCTGGTGAGTTGGACCTCTTGCTCGATGAGGTGACTGAGAAGATGAAAGGCGTGCTGGAAAGCATGGTGATTGACACAGAAAACGATCACAACACCCAGAACACAGCGCGCCGCGTGGCCAAGATGTACCTGAAAGAGGTTTTCAAAGGTCGCTATGTCGAAGGCCCTGAAATCACCGAGTTTCCGAATGCTGAGCACCTCAACGAGTTGATGATTGTCGGACCTATTACTGTGCGCAGTGCGTGCAGTCACCATCTGTGTCCTGTGATTGGCAAGATCTGGATTGGTGTATTGCCCAACGAGCACACCAATGTGATTGGCCTGTCTAAATATGCGCGTCTGGCCGAATGGATCATGGGGCGGCCGCAAATTCAAGAGGAAGCGGTTGTCCAATTGGCCGATTTGATCCAACGCAAAACGCAGCCGGATGGTTTGGCTATCGTGATGGAAGCCAGTCACTTTTGCATGGGCTGGCGTGGCGTCAAAGACATGGACAGCAAAATGATCAACTCGGTGATGCGCGGTGTATTCCTGAAGGACATTAATTTGCGTCGCGAATTTTTGGCCCTGATTCCAAGAAAGGCTTGATCATGCTAGTACGTTTGCTTTATGCGAGTCGCGCAGTCGATGCGGGGCCGGAAACTATAGACGCCATATTGTCTCAATCACGCCAATTCAATCCGAGCGGGGGAATTACCGGCATCCTGTGTTACGGTGTTGGCATCTTTTTACAAGCTATAGAGGGCGGGCGTGAAGCGGTCAGTGAGTTGTATGGACATATTCAAAAAGACCCAAGGCATAAAGACGTTGTGTTGCTGCACTACGAGGAAATCTCGGAACGACGTTACAGCGGATGGACGATGGGTCAAGTCGATGTGACGCGAGTCAATACGCGAATTTTGCTCAAATATTCCGAACGCGCCGAGTTGGATCCCTACAGCGTGTCAGGCAAAGTTTCTCTGGCACTGTTAGAAGAGTTGATGGCTACGGCCTCGATTGTCGGCAGGTCCTGACCGATCATGTTGATTGGCTGCGATTTTTCGAGCAGCCCCAGCAAACGCAAACCAATTGTGCTGGCGGTGGGACAGGCGCTTGACCGCCAGGTTCGGCTGTTGCGACTTGAAAGCTTTGAAACGCTGAACGATTTCGCTCATTGGCTGGCGCAAACAGCCGATTGGGTCGGCGGCTTTGATTTGCCATTTGGCTTGCCGAGAGAATTGGTTGAAACTTTGGGCTGGCCTAGTGAATGGCTGCCTTGCATTCACCATTACGCCAATCTGAGCCGAGAACAAATTCGGGGCGAGTTCTCCGCTTTTTGTAATGCCCGGCCGGTTGGCGCTAAATTTGCCCACCGACAAACTGATGCGCCTGCCGGCTCAAGTCCCTCGATGAAATGGGTCAACCCGCCCGTCGCGTTCATGCTGCACGCAGGGGTTCCCTTGCTGATCCAGGCTGGTGTGTCTTTGCCAGGCTTGCATGCGGCAGACCCCCGTCGCGTCGCCCTAGAAGCCTACCCAGGCTTGCTGGCCCGTGAAATTTTGGGCCGTCGAAGCTACAAAAGTGACGACAAAGCCAAACAAAATACGGACCGCTTACTGGCCCGCAAAGACATTCTCAGTGCCTTAGAGCGTGGACAGACACGGTTGCAACTGCGTTTGAAACTCAGCACCATCTTGTCAGAAAAACTGGTGCACGACCCCACTGGCGATGCATTGGATGCCACCCTGTGCTTGATGCAAGCGGCATGGGCGGTTCAACCCGAGCAACGGCATGCCACAGCCAACGGGTTCGGATTGCCGGACTTTGATCCTCTCGAGGGATGGATTCTGAGCGCCTAAGTGAGTCGGTTAACCTTGCAATTATTTAAATAATTAAAATAAATAAATTTTGTGATTTAAAACAAAAGAACTCTGTGTAAGCTGCCAACTCGGTGAATTGCAGGGGCCATTGCGAATGGCTTCAGAACATTTTAGGAGTGATGCAGTGAGTTTGACGGTCTTTTTGTTGTTGTCTGCGGCTCTCGCTGTTTCAGTGGGAATACTCGCTTCACTGTTGCTGCGCTCCCTGATGAAAGATGAGCGCCGATTGGAAATCAATTCGAATGAGGCCAATGTCGCCAATGTCGCCAATGTCGCCAATGTCGCCAATTCTGATGCGCCGCCCTCTCATCTGTTCGATTCGCAAGCGAACAAAAGCAAAGTGAAAAACAAAAAATTCAACCGAATAAGCAAACGCTAAGTGATGCGGATGATTCGACTGAAGTTCGGCTAACCGAAATGAGATGCAACATGCGCTGCTCATCCATGGAATGAAAGTTGTTCGGGAAGACGTCAGACAGGGGGTGGATGTCTACGATGCCAAAGGTGTATTAAGTGGCCAGAAACCTCGACTTGTTTGATTTTCATGAACACGCAAGTTGAAGCAGAAATGAAGGCCCAACTCGGCAAAGAAAACGCTTCACGGCAAAAAATCAAGCGGGCTTCTGGGGCTGGAAAAAGCTTCACCGTTTCGACAAGCCCTTGACCCATTAAATGGCTGCTGCAGCCATGTCATCAGGGTCTTGGTTCAAATTCGCCAGTGCTTTAAGGGCTTCGGCATCGGTTCTATAAAGCCGCAGTTTGTTGTCTGGATGCAGCGCGCCTGCCTTGGTCAAGGTATTCAGAACAGGCAACTTGATGCCACTGATGTGCAAGGTGATTTGACGGCTGAACAATTGATGACGCATTTGGCTGAAGGTTTCGACCCCAGTGACATCAATCCTATTGATCGGATGGGCAAAAAGGCAGATGTGCTTGACATCCGGGTGCTGGGACAAATGTTCTGTAATTGTGCGTTCAAAACTGCTGGCGGCAGCGAAATCCAATTCAGCATCCATTCTCACCGCGAATAAATGGGGGGCCAACGGAGGCAGTTTCAACAGGTGACGGTCGCGCAAAGAACCATCGGGATGCAGTCCTACTTCGATAATGCGAGGATGCAACCGGGTGTGCAAAAAGTGGGATAGACCGACCAATACACCCGCTAAAACCCCCCAATAAATACGTGGCGCTGTGAGCAGGGTGATGACAAAGGTGATACCTGAGGTCAAGGCCTCAACACGGTCGATTTTCCACAGTTTTAAAAATTGTCGAGGCTGGAAAAGATTCATGACCGCCACAATGACTGCTGCAGCCATGACTGAGTGAGGTACATATTGGAGGGCTGGCATCAAGAACATCAAAGCCAGCAGAACAAATCCAATTGAAAAAATAACAGCCCATCCCGTACGTGCACCGGAATACAGCATGAGTGCAGAACGTGAAAAAGAAGTGCTCGTTGGGAAGCTTCCCGAAAGTGCAGAAGCCAGTTTGGCCAATCCTTGCCCGAACAATTCGATGTTGTCGTCCCAACGTTTACCGGCACCCTGACATTCGATACGTGCACTGGAAGCAGTTTCTAAAAAACTAACCAAAGCAATGACCATCGCTGGTAGCCAAAGTTGGCCAAGTACATCCCATCCAGGCCAGTGAGGAAAATAAACCGCCGGCAAGCCGGAAGGCAGCAGGCCAACGACAGAACCATGTTCTTGGTAATCGCTGAAATAACCGACGACTGAGGCTGCGCCCATCACCAACATCACGCCAGGCCATCGGGGTTTAAATCGGCGCAGCAAAAGCAGCAAGATCAAGCTGCTCAGACCAAATAAGGCCGGCCAGTCTGCCAACCACACTGGCCAGGTTTGCATGTCCCAGCTCCAGGCTTTAACACCCAGTAAAGCTGGAATTTGAGAAGCCATGATCAGCAAGGATGCGGCTTGTGTAAAGCCAGTCATCACGGGGGTACTGACCAGATTGATCAACCAACCGTAGCTGCCCAGACCCAATAACAATTGAATGCCGCCAGACAGCAATGACAGCCATACGGCAAGTGAAACCCATTCTGCCGAGCCGGGTTCGGCCAAACCGGTCAAAGAAGCACCGATCAACACGCAAGTCAGTGCAGCAGGCCCCACGGACAAACGCGTAGCACTGCCAAACAACACAGCCAAAAGAGCAGGGATCAAGCAGGCGTAAAGTCCGGTGACCAAGGGCATGCCTGCCAGGCCCGCATACGCGACGGCTTGGGGAACCATGACAAGCGTGACAGTCAAACCAGCGATCACCTCCCCCTTGGCCAGTTCCTGGCTGAGGGGGGGCCAACTTCTGAAGGTGAAAAAGCGCTGAAAATCAATCATGCTTGATCTTAGCCTGATCAGAATCAACGTTGGGGCATGTCTTTGACGGAATAGCCCAGATTGACGCTGGCATCGTCTGGGATGGCCGGCATGGTGGCGTTCCAAGCTTCCCAGCGCGCGCGCAAGGCTTGCAACTGCGCGGGTTGTCTACCGCCCAAATTAGCGCGTTCGCGAGCGTCTCCTGGTAAATTGAACAGGTAATCGTTGCCATCGACACGCAGGTATTTCCAGTCACCAACCCGCATCGCCCTTTGGCCTCGGTGGTTCATGCGCCAATGCATAGGGCGCTCAAACGTGTGCGCAGGGTTGCGCAAAACGCCAGCCAGGGACACGCCGTCCAAGGGATAGTCGACGTCAATGTTTGCGCCGCCGAGCGCCATCATGGTCGCAGACCAGTCCATCGTCATGCAATGCTGTGGGCTGATGCCGCCAGGGGCGATGGAGGCGGGCCAGTGCGCAATCCATGGCACCCGAATGCCGCCTTCAGTCAGGTCCATTTTGCCGCCCACCAAGGGCCAGTTGTCACTGAACCGTTCGCCGCCGTTGTCACTGGTGAAAACGATCAAGGTATTGTCCAACTGCCCCGTTTCGCGCAAGGCGTTGACCACCCAGCCAATACCTTCGTCCATGTGGTGAATCATGCGGTGGTAGGTGTGGATGTTGCCACCCTGCAAATGGAAAATATTGTCTTTGATGGTGGCCGCCAAGGCATGGTCTTCGCGTGTTTCCCAAGGCCAATGCGGGGCGGTGTAGTGCATGCTGAGAAAGAAGGGATCGTTTTTTCGGTCACCTTGGCGCATGCGGTGAATAAAGTCGACCGCATTGCGCGAAATCAGATCGGTCAAATAACCTTCGTGAGCTTGCTCTTCTTCGCCAACCCACAGGTCGTGCGCTCCGTTGGAGGCGCAATGGGTAAAGTAGTCAACGCCGCCTGCCATGGGGCCAAAAAATTCATCGTAACCGGACCGCAATGGCCCAAATGCAGGGGGGTAACCCAAGTGCCACTTGCCAATCAAGGCGGTGCGGTAACCTGCGGCTTTGAGAGTCGAGGGCAGGGTCGGGTGCGATGTCGGAAGTCCCAGGGTTGTGCTGTTGCGGGATCGGCTGTTGATGGGCTCTTCAGCCGCACCCCGCAAGCGGTACTGGTACCGTGCGGTCATCAAGGCAAAACGCGTGGGGGAGCACACTGGTGAGTTGGCGTAGCCATCGGTGAACTTCAGCCCATTCGCCGCCAGTTGGTCGATGATGGGCGAAACTTTGCCAAACTGTGCGTCGCGACCGCCATAGCAGCCTAGATCGGCAAAGCCTAAATCGTCGGCAACGATGAAGATGATATTGGGGCGTTGGGTTGCAGGACTGCTCATGCGCTTATTCCACTTTCATACCGGTTGATTTGATGATGCGTTCATAACGTTGCGACAAGTCGCTTATTCGTTTGCTCGCCTCTGGGCCGATCAGTCCTTCATAGAACAGGTCCATGCTGGCCAATTGGGCTTGGGTATCAGGCCGTTTGAGTGCATCGGTAAATGCTTTTTGCAACAACTGGATCACGGGTTCTGGTGTGGCCGCAGGCACCATTGCCACATACAACACTTCCAACTCCAACTCTTTCAGGCCGGCCTCCAGCACGGTCGGTACCTCGGGTGCAGATCGCGAGCGCTGCCTGCTGGTGACCGCCAGTGCGGTGATCTTGCCCGCTTTGACGTGGGGCAGCATGCCGGGGGTGGCCAGCACGCCCGCATCCACTTCGCCAGACAAAACGGCTAATACGGCCGGGGTATTGCCTTTGTAGGGAACGTGTTGGATTTTGATGTCCGCCGCATCCATGAAAATCTCAGACGCCAAGTGGCCTGGGCTGCCGCTGCCGCCACTGCTGAAGTTCAGACCTTTGCCCTTGCCTTGTGCGATCAGATCCTTCAAGCTTTTGATGCCGGAGCCGGGGTAGGCGCCTACCAACAAACCCGAAGACACCATCACCATGATGGGTTTGAAGTCGGAGGGTTTGAAGGGCATGCTTTTGTAGATAAACGGGTTGACGGTGAATGCTGTGTCAATGCCGAACAACACGGTGTAACCGTCTGCTGGGCTTTTGGCCACCAAGTCGGCACCTATATTGCCACCGGCCCCCGCCTTGTTTTCGGTGACGACGGGCTGTTTGAAGTTGACGGTGATGGCCTCGGCCACGGTGCGGGCCAAGAAGTCCGATGGCCCGCCAGCGGGAAAGTTGTTGACAAAGCGGATCGCTTTGCTCGGGTAGGTTTGCGCGTGCACGGCGGGTGCGCTCATACTCGCGGCCAAGCACAGAGCAAGAGAAAAATAAGAAAGGGTGCGTCGTGGCAGGTTCATGGGGGTATCGGGTTGGGGTTCAGTCAAGTTGCACGCCGGTGGCCTTGATGGGTTTTTCCCAGCGGGCCAAGTCGGTTTTTTGCGCAGTAGCCAAATCGGCCGAGTTAGAGCCAATCGGCTCGTAGCCGAGCTTGATCAGTTTGTCTCTCAAAGCCGGATCGCGCACAGCCTTCATCATGGCTTTTTCCAAACGACTCAGTTGCTCACCCTTCAGGCCGGCTGGTCCGTACATGGCAAACCAAGCGGTGGCTTCCATGTTCACGCCGGACTCTTTGAGGGTCGGCACTTCAGGCACTTGCGGGTCGCGCTGTGGGCCGGTCACGGCGATGATGCGCACCTTCTTGTTGTGGTGCAGTTCAGCGGTTTCAGACACCACGTCAAACTTGTAGCCAATATGCCCGCCCAGCAGCGCGTTGTTGGCCGGGGCACCACCTTGAAACGGCACATGGTTCAGGCTGACGCCAGTCGATTGCTCCATCAACACCCCCATGAAGTGCGGCAGGGTGCCCGCACCCGGCGTGCCGTAGCTGGCACTGGATGGATCGGTTTTGGCTTTGGCCAACATGTCGGCCACCGATTTCACATTCGTGGATGGGCCAGAGACCACGCCGAACTGAAAGCGGGCGATTTGCGAGACCGGGGTGAAGTCTTTCACCGCGTCGTAGTCGAGTTTTTTATAAACGTGAGGGAATAACACCATTGGGCCACTGGGCAGCACGATCACGGTTTGACCGTCGGGCTTGGCGGCTTTCACTGCGTTCAAGGCGATGCGTCCGCCGGCCCCTGGCTTGTTGTCCACGATGATGGTGGAAAAGTCATCTCGAATGGCCTCGGCAATCAAGCGAGCCAGCACATCGGCAGAGCCGCCGGGCGCAAAGCCGACCAAGATTTTGAGAGAAGGTTTGTCTTGCGCTTGTACCGCGGGCACAGCGGCGCACAGGATGGCTGCCAAACCCGTCAGTTGCAGGGTCCGGCGTGTCATGGCGTGTATGAAATTCATGGTGAAGTCTTTCTGGATGGAATGGATTTAACTTGGCATGACCACTCTGGGCAATTTACCTCAGAATGTAGCCTGACCCGTGGTGATTGATCTAATCAATCACTCCTCTCGAAAACCCTAGGTCAGAAGATGCGCCCGCCGATCATTTCCGAAGTGTTTGAAGACCTGTTGCTGTACAGGATGTACCGCCTGACCTCCGTGGCTGGGGCCATGGTGGTGCGCTTGTGTGAAGGGGGCTATGGCATCACCCGCCGCGAATGGCGCATCCTGGCGCTGCTGCAAGCCATCAATCGCAATATTTTGGCGGGCCTGAGCGATACGCAAGCAGTGCAATTCAATGCCAGCTTGGACCTGTTGCAAGCCAGTGCACAAGTCTTGCACGATCAAATGATCGGTTCGTTGCCCAAGGCCCACCGCCACTTGGGACAAAAAGGGAAAGCCATCAGATGAAGCGCACATGCACGGTACTGGTGTGTTGCCTATGCTGTTGCTGCGCGATGTCGTTTACACAAGACGCCGCCTTAACAGTAGATCCCCAAACCGGATCGCCTCGCTGGACAGGCTGGGTCAGTTGGGTGGCCGATGGCGATACCTTGCTGGTGTTACCGGACCAAGCCCAAGAAGCTGTCAAGCTGCGGATCCAAAACATCGATGCGCCGGAACGCTGCCAGCCGGGGGGTGATGCATCGCGCGATGCCTTGATCGACTTGGTGCATCGCAAAACGGTGCAGGTGATCCCGCATGGAACCGACACCTATGGCAGGGTCTTGGGTCGGGTTGAAATCGACGGGCGTGACGTGGGCGCCGAGATGGTGGCGTCCGGCATGGCCTGGGCTTACAGCTTTCGTGCCAGCGCCGGACCTTACGCTGTCTTACAGCGCCAAGCGCGGCGGCAGAAAAAAGGCTTGTTTGCGCAAACTCAACCCATGACGCCCAAGGTGTTCAGGCAATTTCATGGCAGCTGCCAAACGCCTTGAAGACTCAGAGAGCTGGTTTAGATCGTTAACGATTGTGTCAGACCGGTTTGTCGCGTTTGGAGCCATTCGCCGCCAATTTGTCAACACCCGGTTTCGGGCCTGATTGAGTCTATCGGGAACGAAATAGTGCTCAGCAACGAGTTGTTCCTGGACTCATGAGCTTCAAGATGGATGCCAATTCAATGGCAGATGCGGCTTCCAGCGGATCCTCCAGTCCGCGCAGGAAAAGGGCTCTAATCAAGCCCGCAATCCGCTGCATACCGGGCACTGCGCATGGCGCGAAATGCGCACCTCGCGCCAGTCCATGTGGCGCGCATCCAGCATCAATAACCGACCGGCGAGTGAACTGCCCGCGTGGCTGATCAGTTTGAGCGCTTCAGCGGCCTGCACGCTGCCGATGATGCCCACCAGCGGCGCAAACACGCCCAGGGTTGCGCAGCGGGTTTCTTCGGGCGCCGGTTCAGGCGGGAAGACACAGGCATAACAAGGCGAAGTGGGTTGGCGTGGATCGAACACCGAGACTTGCCCGTCCATGCGAATCGCTGCGCCCGACACCAGCGGTTTGCCGTGTTGCATGCAGGCCCGGTTGACGGCTTGTCGGGTGGCAAAGTTGTCGCAGCAATCGAGCACTACATCGGCTTGCGCAACCAGTTGATCGAGCAGTGCGGCGTCGGCCCGTTCGGCGATGGGCGAGACCTTCACGTCAGGGTTGATGGCATGGATGGCTTGTTGCACCGAGTCCACTTTGAGTTGCCCAACGCGCTCTAAGGTATGCGCAATTTGGCGCTGCAAGTTGGTGGCGTCTACCGTGTCGTGATCGATCATGGTGATACGACCGATACCGGCACTGGCCAGGTACAAAGCCACCGGAGAGCCGAGGCCGCCAGCGCCTATCACCAGCGCATGCGCTGCCAAGATGCGCTCTTGACCCTCAATACCCAGCTCGTTGAGCAAGATATGACGCGAATAGCGCAGCAACTGATCATCAGTCATCACTGGGCTGGGCTTCGTGAGCAAGTCTTACTTGACTTTTTTCTCTTCTTTGCGCTCTGCCAAAGTCTTGCTGATCAACACGGGCTTGCCCTTGAGTTGGTTCAGTGCTTGGTTCAACTGAAAATCCTTGTCAGAGCCAAACTCAGGCGGGCGGCGCTCGGCCACGGGTTTTTTGGACTCTTCTTCCAATTTTTTCATGGCTTCTTCGCGGGCTTTTTCGCGGTTAGCGTCTTTCTTTTCAGCTTCTATGCCATTGCCCAAGTGCTTTTCCAAATCCGCTTCACGCGTACGCAAAACAGCAAACGGGCTGCCATTTTCAGTTTCGTCCACCATCACGTCGGGCACGATGCCCTTGGCTTGTATGGATCGGCCATTGGGCGTGTAGTAACGCGCGGTCGTGATTTTCAGCGCAGTGTCTGGACCCAGTTGACGCACGGTTTGCACCGAGCCTTTGCCAAAGGTTTGGCTGCCCATCAGCGTTGCACGTTTGTGGTCTTGCAACGCACCTGCAACGATTTCACTGGCTGAGGCAGAACCTTCATTGACCAAAACCACCAAGGGTACTTTCTTGAATGCGCCTTGCGTGGCTTGCGTCAATCGAGCGATCGGGTCGTTGCTGGCATTGCGCCGCCAAAACTGAGGTGAAGCCTTATAAATGAACTTGCTTTCGTCCAATTGGCCATTGGTAGAGACCACAGTCACATTCTCTGGCAGGAACGCGGCAGACAATGCCACTGCAGCGTCAAGCAAGCCGCCGGGGTCGTTGCGTAAATCCAGCACCAGGCCTTTGATTTGCGGGTCTTGCTTGTACATTTCTTCGAGCTTGCGCGAGAAGTCTTCTACTGTGCGCTCCTGGAACTGAGAGACACGGATCCAGCCAAAACCGGGCTCAATCACTTTGGCCTTGACTGATTGCGTCTTGATTTCCTCACGTACGATGGTGACCGGGAAAGTGCGGTTTTCTTCTTTACGGAAAATCATCAGCAGCACTTTGGTATTGGGTTCACCGCGCATGCGCTTGACGGCTTCGTTCAGGCTCAAGCCTTTGACGAAGGTGTCGTCAATCTTTGTGATCAGATCATTGGTCTTCAAACCAGCACGATCCGCCGGAGAGCCTTCGATGGGCGAGACCACTTTGACCAAACCATCTTCTTGGCTGATTTCAATGCCAACACCCACAAATTTGCCGGAAGTGCCTTCGCTGAATTCCTTGAAGCTTTTTTTGTCGAAATACTGAGAATGGGGGTCCAAGCTGGCGACCATGCCTGAGATGGCTTCAGTGATGAGTTTTTTCTCATCCACCGGCTCCACGTAATCGCTCTTGACCATGCCAAAGACGGCCGCCAATTGCTGCAACTCCTCCAGTGGAAGGGGCGCAAAGGAGGAGCGTGCAGCTGTTTGCAAAGACACGGTGGTCAGTGCACCCGCCATGGCGCCTACGGTAATCCAGCCTGCAATTTTAAGTTTGTTTCCCATAGTCCTTGACCTCGATCGATCTCATAATTCAGTCCAATATACACCTTGATTCTGTTCGGTGCGCATGGCAGGCTTTGTTTTGCCGAATGGGGCTTTTTCAGGCCTTGCCCTGAGCGGCCACTGCAGCAGCAGCCTTGGCGGCTGCTTGCGTGTCGCCCAAGTAATAGTGGCGAATCGGTTGGAGGTTCGCATCCAGTTCATAGACCAGCGGAATGCCATTGGGTATGTTCAGTTCCACAATCGCTTCGTCCGAAATATTGTCCAGGTACTTGATCAGGGCGCGAATCGAGTTGCCATGCGCCGCAACCACCACACGTTTGCCGGACTTGATGGCCGGGGCTAAGGCTTCATTCCAAAAAGGTAGCACGCGGGCCACGGTGTCTTTCAGGCACTCTGACAGCGGCGCGGGGTCTGGCGCCATGTTGGCATAACGCAGATCGTCGCGTTCGCAGCGGGAGTCGTTTTCTTCCAGGGCTGGTGGCGGCACGTCGTAGCTGCGGCGCCACGTCAGCACTTGATCTTCTCCGTATTTTTTTGCGGTTTCTGCTTTGTTCAAGCCCTGCAAGGCGCCATAGTGACGCTCGTTCAAGCGCCAGCTGTTGGTCACGGGCACCCAGTGGCGCTCCATTTCTTCCAGCGTCAGCCACAGTGTGCGAATGGCGCGGCGTAATACACTGGTAAAGGCCATGTCAAATTCGTAGCCTTCTGCTTTGAGCAAGCGGCCAGCTTCGCGGGCCTGGGCTTCACCTGTGTGCGTCAAATCCACATCGGTCCAGCCGGTAAAGCGGTTTTCCAGATTCCAGGTGGACTCGCCGTGGCGAATCAAGACAAATTTGTACATGGTTGAAGGTTTTAAAAAACAAAGAAAACAGTTATCAGCCACACATTTTAGAATCCCTGATTAGGCAATGCATTGAAAGCGGCGCTGATTTATTCTTTTAAAGGTTATTTTGTGAAATTTTTTCTCGACAACTGGATGCTCATGGTCATTGCCTTGACCTCGGGCGCAGCACTGATGTGGCCCATATTGGCCCAGGGTGCCGCCTCGGGTTTGACCACAGCGCAAGCGGTGCAACTCATTAACCGCGAAAAAGCGGTGGTGATTGATGTGTGTGAGCCTGAAGAATTTGCACAAGGCCATGTGGCTGGCGCTAAAAACGTGCCTTTGGCCCAACTGGAAACGCATCTCCCCAAACTGATCAAGAACAAGGCCACCCCCGTTGTGGTGCTGTGTCAAGCCGGCTCACGCGCAGCCCGCGGTGCCGCCCAAGCCCGCAAAATGGGGTATGAACAAGCCCAGCCATTGGCGGGTGGTCTCAAAGCCTGGCGCGAAGCCAGTTTGCCAATCGACAAAATGTAAAGGAAAAGTGCCATGCAACACGTCAAGATGTACACCACCGCGGTTTGCCCCTACTGCGTGCGGGCCAAGCAAATTCTCAAAGCCAAGGGCGTCGAGCAGATCGAAGAAATCCGCATCGACACCAATCCCGCACAGCGCGAGCACATGATGGCCATCACCTCGCGCCGCACTGTGCCTCAAATCTTCATTGGCGAGACCCATGTGGGCGGCTGTGATGAGTTGATGGCGCTGGACGCCAAAGGCGGCTTGGTCACCCTGTTGCAATCTGCTTGATGCAATTTGCCTGATGCAAGAGGCTTTATGCTTCACGGAACTGCCTTATAGGCTGTTTCAATTCGTTCATAATCATGTGTTCCGAAAAGTGGGGCTTTGGCTGCACTGAACGGCATTCTTTTTAATTCTCAAAAGTTCCCCATGGCCGACTTAGATCCCGTTTTCCAAATCCAGCGTGTGTACCTTAAAGAGGCTTCTCTGGAGCAGCCTAATTCCCCTGCCATCTTGCTTGAGCAGCAGCAACCCACCGTGGACATCCAGTTGGGCGTGGAGTCTTCGCCTGTGGCCGAAGGCGTGTTTGAGGTCAGCGTGACCGCCACCGTGCACACCAAAATTGGCGATAAAACCGTGTTTTTGGTCGAGTGCAAGCAAGCCGGAATTTTCGAAATCCGGAACCTGCCTGACGATCAAATGGGCGCCATCATGGGCATCGCTTGCCCGCAAATCGTCTACCCCTACCTGCGTGGCAACGTGGCCGATGTGGTCACCCGTGCAGGCTTTCCGCCCGTGCACTTGGCCGAGATCAACTTCCAAGCCATGTACGAGCAGCAACAAGCCCAAGCGATCGAGCAAGCTGCTGCTGCTGCCCCGCAAGTTCAGTAATCCACTGAAGGCCCTGCGCATGCCCATCACCTTCTTAGGTGCCGGCGCTTGGGGCACGGCCTTGGCCATCAGCGCAGCGCAACAAGGTCACGATGTGTTGCTGTGCGCCCGCGATCCCCAGCAGGCTCAAGCCATGCGCGAAGCGAGCGAAAACACCCGGTATCTGCCGGGTTTTTCGTTTCCACCTATTTTGCAAGTCACCCAGTCCGATCCGCAACGGGTGGCCCTGCAGGCTACGCGTCATGATCTGGTGATCGTCTCCACCCCCATGGCGGGCTTGCGCGAAACCTTGTCGGCCCTGAACGGTTGCGCTGCGCCCGTGGCCTGGTTGTGCAAAGGCTTTGAAACTGTGGCTGCTGATGCCCCCGCAAACGCGACGGGGCTGATGGCCCACGAGGTCTGCGCCCAAGTGGCGCCCAATTTGCTCTCGGGTGTGCTCAGTGGTCCCAGTTTTGCACAAGAAGTCGCCCGAGGTCAGCCCACCGCCTTGGTGGCCGCCAGCCAGCAAGCGCAGGTGCGCGAAGCCTTGGTGAAAGCCTTTCACAGCCCTTCCCTGCGCGTGTATGCCAACGACGATATTGTGGGCGCGGAAGTTGGCGGTGCTGTGAAAAACGTGTTGGCCATAGCGACCGGCTTGTGCGACGGCTTGACCTTGGGTTTGAACGCCCGCGCAGCACTGATCACCCGCGGCCTGGCCGAAATGTCGCGCCTGGGCTTGGCGCTGGGCGCCCGCGCCGACACCTTCATGGGCTTGTCGGGTTTGGGCGATCTGGTGCTGACAGCCACAGGCGACCTGAGCCGCAACCGTCAAGTGGGCTTGCTGCTGGCGCATGGTCAAACCTTGGCCCAAGCCGTGGCCTCGCTCGGCCACGTTGCCGAAGGCGTGTACAGCGCCCGCACCGTGCTGCAACGCGCCCGCAGCTTGGGCGTGGACATGCCGATCACCGAAAACGTGGTGGCTTTGCTGGACGGACAGCTGAACCCTGCGTACGCGGTGCAAGCCCTGATGGGGCGTGGGCCAAGGGGCGAGGCGGTTTAAGCCAAGCGCGATATTTGCGCGCTTGCGATGTCCAGGTGGTTGGCCAGTGCGTCCAGACACACTTGAAATTCCGCACTGAAATCTGGGCACATCCGCAATGCCGCCAAGTAGCTTTGCGCCATGGCTTGGGCTTGACGCCAGTGGTCGTTGCGCACGCTGGCGTGCAGCGCCACAGCGGGCACGCTGCCGGGCAATTTGCCGCTGCTGCTGGGCGCAAACGCCATGGGCGTCATGTCGTAGGCTGGGGCGATGTGGTACGGGCGCCCCTGTTCAGACACAAACGACAAGTTGCCGCCGTGCATGTCGGTATTGCCTATGAGGACGCCAAAGGCCCACAACACTTCAGTGGCCTCGGCCGCTTCGCGTGTCACCAAACCTTGTGCCGCCAAGGGCTTGACCACCACCGGCCAGGGCTGGTGCGCCGCGCCCACAAACTCGGCACCCAAAGCAGACAGCGACACAACCGCTTGACGCCCCAAAGCGCCCAACCGGTCAAAGCGCTGCACCTCTAAAAAGCGTTGACCTTCATGGTCGATGACGGCCGAAGTGGCTGCAGACACAACCGCTTGCCGCAGCGTGTTCAGCGCCAAGTGTTCGGCCAGTAACAAGTCACGCCAGCGCTGGCTCACTGCGCTGTCCAGCTTTTCGCTGAACTTCACCAGCACATGCTGGGGGCCGTTGTCGGTGACGGCATAGGCCGTGAACTTGGGCTGCTCGCCGCCCGCAGAAGAGCCGGGCGATTCGCCCTGGGATGCACCCAGGGCCATGCGGGCGTAAGTTGCTGCTTTATCAGCGTGGGACAAGGCCATGGGCTCAGGCATGGACATGAACTTGTCGCGGGCGATGGGCCCCAGCAGCAAGTTGCCCACCGGGTTGTGCCCATGCACCAGCAGTGCCCGCAAGGCGTGGCTGTCGCTCCATTCTTTCAGCGTGCTGGGCAGCCCCAGCGCTGCGCCATAGCGCAAAGCGTAAGCGCGACCCAAATAGCCTTGAGGCCGCATGTCCAGCAGCCACCAAGGCAGGCCGTCGCTGTGTACCTGCAGCCCATCGGCCTGCGTGAACACAAAGCCATCGGGCCGAACGGGCGAGAGCACGCCCAACTCAGCAAGTTTGCCCTCTGCATCAACCTGGAACACGGGAACATCACCAAAGCCACGGCCTGCGTCGCGCAGCACATAGCGCGAGCCTTTCTTCTGGCCAATCTTCACCACCTCACCCCCCATGGCCGCCAACGCCCGCGTGGCC
>CAMDKK010000036.1 GCA_945901045.1 Limnohabitans sp. Rim8 | reverse complement strand
CGCAGGTATTGACGCAGCAGCATACTGGCCCAGTCGCAGGCTTCGGTGCCACCGGCGCCGGCCTGAATATCGACAAAGCAGTTCAGCGGATCGGCCTCGTAGCGGAACATGCGGCGAAACTCGAGGTCTTCGACCAGTTTGGCCAGTTTGGCGGTTTCAACTTCGATGGTGAGCAGGCCGGCGTCGTCGCCATCTTCCTTGCTCATCTCAAACAGCTCCAGGTTGTCGGCCAATTCACTCGTCAGGGTGGAGATGGTCACCACCACGCCGTCGAGGGTTTTTTTTTCTTTGCCCAGTTCTTGGGCTTTCTTGGGGTCGTTCCAGACCGAAGGATCTTCGAGGGATGCGTTGACGGTTCTCAGCCGTTCTGACTTTGCATCGTAGTCAAAGATACCCCCGTAACTCGTCTGTCCGAGCGGACAGGTCTGTCAAAGTGGTGCCAATGAGGTTGATGTGTTCTGCGTCCATGGTGTCAAAGTATCCGAATCTGTAAAGGAAGGATTTTCTCACGCTTGTCGCTGAGATTTGCAAGCCGAGACGGGGTTGGCAAGGGGTAATTTCAATTGTGACGATTGGAAGTCAGGGTTTTGACATCAAAAAGTCATCATTTGCATTTCCAATGCGCCCATTCAAGGAGAAAAAAACATGTCATCCCACGACCAAGATACCGACTGCAACACCTCAAACAACCCCCATTTTCAAGATGTACTGACCCAATCGCTGCACAACCCGGCTCGCCGTGGCTTGCTGCGTGGCGGCTTGGGCCTGGCCGGTTTAGCCTTGTTGCCGGGTTGCGCGACCATGGTCTCGGGCCTTGCCGCAGCACCCTCTGCCCTGGGTTTTCCCTCCTTGGACAAGAGCCTGCTGGACAATGTGATTTTGCCGCCCGGCTACCAATACACAATTTTGCATGCCACAGGCGATGCACTGGACGCGGCCCTGCCCGCCTACTCCAACCAGGGCATTGAATCGGATGACTGGTCGCGTCGCATTGGTGATCACCATGACGGCATGGACATTTACTACATCGATGCCAACGGCCGCTACACCGAGAAAGACACTGGGCGCGCCGTGCTGTGCGTGAACCATGAAAGCTCGGCCGATGCGCACTTCATGCATCCCAATGGTCAAACGTCCAATGGCGTGAGTGGCAAGAAATTTGACCAATTCGGCGCGTGGGACTTGGGTTCTCGCCCCGAGTTGGAGGTGCTCAAGGAGATCAACCACCACGGCATTTCGGTGGTCGAAATCGTCAAATCCCCACAAGGCTGGCGCATCAAGCAAGACTCGCCTTTGAACCGCCGCTTCACCCCCCAAACGCCGGCCCGCATCAGCGGTCCGCGCGCTGAGATTGACAACATACGCAGCCTCATGGTGACCCGATGGGACACCGCCGGTGCCATGTCGCGCGGTACTTTGAACAATTGCGGCCACGGTAAAACTCCTTGGGGCACCTATTTGGGCTGTGAAGAAAACTGGGCCTTTTACTTCCAGGCCACGGGCGCGGGCGCGGGACTGTCGGCCAAAGAAGTGGCTGCACGCAAACGCTACGGTGTGGCCTCTGCTGCACCTGCCGCGGGGGTGACCAAGGCAGTGAGCCAAGGCTGGCACACGGTTTCGACCACCGACGACCGATTTACCCGCTGGAATTTGGCCGCTGTGGGTGCCAACGCTGAAAGAGATTTCCGCAATGAAGCCAACACCTTCGGCTACAACTTCGAGGTCGATCCCCTGTCGCCTTCTTCCACACCCGCCAAGCGCGTGGCCATGGGGCGTTTTGCACATGAAGCAGCCGTTTGCGGCTTACCCAAAGCCGG
Organism: Limnohabitans sp. Rim8; assembly: GCA_945901045.1. GTDB lineage: Bacteria > Pseudomonadota > Gammaproteobacteria > Burkholderiales > Burkholderiaceae_C > Limnohabitans_A. The sequence goes on along the minus strand of CAMDKK010000036.1, from coordinate 38,377 downwards.
CGAACCATTGGCCTTTTACATGGGATGTGATTCACGCAACGAATACATTTACAAATTTGTGAGTGCCGCCGTATGGGATCCTCGTGATGTGGGCAGCGGCATGCAGGCCGGGGACAAGTACCTCAGCGAAGGCAAGCTGTATGTGGCCCGTTTTGATGCCACAGGCCAAGGCGAATGGTTGGAATTGAACATCGCCGATCCACGCATCGCCAACTTTGCGGCTTACAAATTTGCCAACCAAGGCGATGTGTTGGTCAACCCCCGCCTGGCCGCTGATGCAGTGGGGGCCACCAAAATGGACCGTCCTGAGTGGGGTGCAGTGAACCACCGCAACGGTGAAATTTACTTTGCCCTCACCAACAACAATGCAGCCAACCGCACACCCAGCAAAGTGGACGCGGCCAACCCACGCGCTTACATGGATTTGGATGGCAATAAAGGCATGGGCAACCCCAATGGGCACATCATCCGTTTCAAAGAAGCAGACAATAAATCGACCGCCAAAGGCTTTGCCTGGGACATTTTCTTGTTTGGCGCAGAAGAGGATGCGGGCGACGCCAATGTGTCAGGCCTGTCTGCCAAAAACGCGTTTTCTTCGCCTGATGGCATGTGGTTCAGCAAGGCCACGGGCATTTGCTGGATCCAGACCGACGACAACGCCATGACCGACGAAACCAACTGCATGATGTTGGCCGCCATTCCTGGCCAGGTGGGCGACGGCGGCAAAGTCACCGTCAAAAACAAAATGGTGGTCAACGGGGTAGAACAAACCGGCACCCAAGAGACTTTTGTGGGTGCGGCGCTCGGCGATGCCAAATTACGTCGCTTTTTGGTGGCCCCGAAGGGCTCAGAGGTCACGGGCATCACGGAAACCGCCGACGGTCGCACCTTGTTTGTGAACATCCAGCACCCCGGGGAGTTGTCCAAGCCCTTGTCGACTGGCAATACGCCTCAAAGCATGTGGCCCGGCAACCAAGGCTACGGTGCCAAGGGCCGTCCCCGCTCGGCCACCATCGTCATCACCCGCCAGGATGGCGGTGTGATCGGTTTATGACAGTGCCAGTTTAAAACCGGTGGCCGTAGGCAAACATCAGACCGGCATTGCCCAAAATCAGAACCTGAGCTGAGTCGTTAGGACTGAATGCATAGCCTATCGAAGGGATAATGCCGGGCGAAAAGCCGTTGGAGTTGAAAGGCACTTTGTCTTTGTACTTGCCTACATAGCCATAAAAAATGCCGGCCGTGACTTTGGCGAACCACTTGGAGTCGTCAAACAAAGGGTCCCAGCGCTGGCCCACGTAAACGTACATCGTGGGCTGGCCAAAGGAATTACTGAACAGGCTCATGCCGCACAAGCGGTTGCCGGGAACGGCTCGGTCGAGCGAGCCCAAGATCACCTTTTTGTGCTCGGGTGTTTGAGCACCCCAGTGCAAGGTGTAGGGTGACAGCGTCAAGTCCCAGCGCTTGTCTTGTGCAGGGGCAGTGCCACCTTCGCGTGAGACCCAGGACGGGCAAGGTTGGCTGTCTTGCCAACTGGCCGGGGGCGCGTTTTGCGCCCAAGCACTGCCCAAGCCAAAAGCGAAGGCGAAGGCGAATGCAAAGGCGAAAATGGGGCCTGTCAGGCTACGCTCTGTAAAGTTCATGGGTCTTCGAAGCCAAGAATATAGTGAATGCATTCTAGACAGTTAGGGTGTCAGTTTTGCAAAAATGATGCCATCAACTCAGCCAAAACGGCCGGTTGATCGTGGTGCAGCATGTGACCCGCATCGGGCACCAAGGCTTTTTCAAGCTTGGGCACGGACTGGATGCGTTCATGAAATTCGGCAAGCGAGAAGCGGCCTTTCCACCAACCGCTCAAGGAGTCGTCAGCGGCTTCAATGAACAGGGTCGGCGCAGTGATGCTTTTGTAGAGTTCGATTATTTCTTCCACCCGACCCAAATAGGGGTTGATCACTTTGTGTGCTGGGTCGCCCAAAATCCGCCATTGACCTCCAGCGTCCGGTGCGGCCCAGTGCTGTGCCAGCCAGTTGGCCTTGTCTGGGGTCAGCCGTTTATTCGTTTTCATCAAGCGTGCGGCCACACCCTGCGCATCAGGGTAGGGCCTCAAATCGGATTCGCCATTATTCAAGGCTTTGATCTCGTTGAGCCACTGCGTCATGCGGGTTGGGGCTTGTGAAGGGCGGGTGGCGGGCATGCCAAAACCCTCCAGGTTGATCAGTCGCCGTATCCGCTCGGGTCGGCAACCCGCGTAATGCATCACCACATTGCCGCCCATGCTGTGTCCTACCAGATCAAAGGCCTGATCCGGGCTCAAAATGTCCATCAAAGCGTCCAAGTCGCCCAGGTAATCCGGCAGCCAATAGCAGTCGGTAGGCGGGCCTTCGGTCAGGCCATAGCCGCGCCAGTCGGGCGCGATGATGAAACGGTCTTTGACAAAGGCGTCACTCAAGGCGTCCACCACAAATTGCCATGACGCGGCCACGTCCATCCAACCATGGGCTAAAACCAGCGCTGGGGTGCCGGGCATGGGGGAGCCCCAGGTGCGCACGTGGTAGCGAAAGCCGCGCAAAGGCACCCATTGGCTGCTGGAAGTTCTTCTTTCTTGGTACATTCTTTGGATCATAAGGAGGAAAACAATGAGCGACAGTCGCCAAGACGATCAAACCGACCTGTATGCATCCCTGCACGCGCAATTTGGCTGGCAAGTGGACCGCCATTTCAACATGGCCCAGCTGTGTTGCGGCCGCTGGGCTGAAGCGCCGGATGCGGCGCGCCGCGTGGCGCTGCGCGAGCACCGGCCCGGCCAGCGGCCTCGGCTGTACACCTTTGCGCAATTGCAGCAAGCCGCCAACCGTTTGAGCCAAGTGCTCAAGGGCTTGGGCGTGCAACCCGGCGATCGGGTGGCCATGGTCATGCCGCAGCGCTTTGAAACCGCAGTGGCCTATATCGCGGTGCTGCAAATGGGCGCGGTGGCCATGCCCTTGTCCATGCTGTTCGGGCCTGAGGCCTTGTCGTTTCGCCTGCAAGACAGTGACGCCCGGGTGGTGATCTGTGAAGCGCCAGCCTTGCCCGCTGTGACTGCGGCTCGGGCCGATTGCCCTGGCTTGCAAACCGTGATTGGCGTAGGCCTAGAGGGCTTACCTAACGAGGGCGCAAGCGCCTGTGATTTGCGTTGGGATCCCGCTTTGGCTGGCGCCCAGCCTCGCTTCAAACCCCTGCGCACCTTGGCCGAAGACCCGGCGGTACTGATCTACACCAGCGGCACCACCGGCAACCCCAAAGGCGCCTTGATCCCGCACCGCGCCCTGATTGGCAACCTGACCGGCTTTGTCTGCAGCCAGAACTGGTTTGGCTTTGACCCCTTTGACGCCCGCAAGACTTCACAAGCCGTGTTCTGGTCGCCCGCCGACTGGGCTTGGACGGGCGGGCTGATGGACGCCTTGCTGCCCAGCCTGTACTTTGGCCGCCCTATCGTGGCGTTCAACGGCCGCTTTGGGCCCGAGGTGGCGTTTGAAATTTTGGCCGAACACAGGGTCACGCACAGCTTTTTATTCCCCACCGCGCTCAAAGCCATGATGAAAGCGGTGCCGCATCCCCGTAGCCACTACCGCTTGCAACTGCAAGCCCTGATGAGCGCCGGCGAAGCCGTGGGCGACGCGGTTTTTGCTTACTGCGAGAAGGAACTGGGCGTGACGGTGAACGAAATGTTTGGCCAGACCGAAATCAATTACGTGGTGGGCAACTGTGCCCGCCTGTGGCCGGCCCGCGCCAACAGCATGGGCAAGGGCTACCCGGGGCACCGTGTGGCGGTGATCGACGAGCACGGTCACGAGTGCCCGACGGGCACGCCCGGAGAGGTGGCAGTCCATCTTTTCGATGTGCACGGCCACCCGGACCCGGTGTTCTTCTTGGGCTACTGGCGCAACGAGGCCGCCACCCAGGCCAAGTACACCGGCGACTGGTGCCGCACCGGCGACATGGCCGTAGCCGATGCCGAAGGTTACCTTTGGTACCAAGGCCGCACCGACGACATGTTCAAAGCCGCCGGTTACCGCATCGGCCCGGGCGAGATTGAAAACTGTTTGGTGAAACATCCGGCGGTGGCCAACGCCGCGGTAGTGCCCAAGCCCGACAAGGACCGAGGCGCCTTGGTTAAAGCCTATGTGGTGCTCTCGCCCGACTACCAAAGCCAACGCAGCCAAGCGCCTGACCCGGCGGCGTTTGAAGCGGCGCTGCAAAGCGCGCTGCAGCAACACATCAAAGGCTTGCTCGCGCCCTACGAGTACCCCAAAGAGATCGAGTTCATTGAGGCCTTGCCCATGACCACCACCGGTAAGGTGCAGCGGCGGATTTTGCGCTTGCAAGAAGAGGCGAGGGCTCAAGGCTGAGCAGCATCTCACCGTAGATCCGTCAGGCGGCTTTGCCGCTGCGCAGCCGGTTCAAATGCGGTGGATATTTTGACGAGGCCAGCCTCATCAGTGGGTACTCAGTTACAGCAGCATCGCCATTCAAAGCGCAGCGGTGTCGATTTTCAGCCAAGCCACGCCGGGCTGTTTCTCAACAACGATCCGGTGACCTTCAAGCCGATAGGTCAATTGGCCGTGGTGTCGTGGGTTGGACAGAACATCGGGGTTCAAGACGACATAGTTTTGCCCTGCCGCATGGCGCACGGATGCCGTCACCAGACCTGGATGCCCTTCGCGGTGAAGTCTTGCGCCTACCGACTGGGGGGTGCTGTAGTCGGTCTTGTGCATCAGACCTGAATGTGGGGTTGCCAATGGCCGCAAGTCCACCAGCGCAGCATCGCAGGCCACCTCATACAGATTGCGTTCACCCATGACCTTCTCTTTTTCAAACCCTGCATCGGTCAAAAATCCGCTGAACCAGTGGTAGGCGGTTTCATAAACTGAGGTTTTCACCGTGTCACAGCCGTACCAGACCCCAAATGACCCATCAGAAAATCGACTGGCCTGCCAATGCTTAAAGGGCCAGCCAATCGCATTGAACCATTCGGCGTCCTCAAACGGCCGGTGAATGACGGGGTTGAGAGACTGGTACGGCGGCGGTTTGACTTCATCTTCAACTTGTTGCGCAAGTGCCCATTCTTCGGGACTGCTGGTCAAATCATCAAACAGGTCTTGGGACGATCTGAGAGAAACAATATTGCGAATGACATGGCAGTGAACATCCGTCAGCGTAAGGTGAGAGAACAACTGCTGCATCAAAAGCCACGCGCCCGATCCAGGTAGGCGCGCACCATCAACAAGCCAGCAAAACCCCATTCTTTCACGATGTCGACAGGGGTCAAGTTGCCAAATGCTTTGTTGCGTGTGGACATCCAGCGGTACGCCAAGTCACGGTTTTGCGGGAACAGCAGACGCAGATTTTTGTGGATGCCCAGCAGATGGCCGACACGCTCAAACTGGTCGCGGCTGGTACCAATAGCCTCGCCCTTGCGATAGCGGGTCAATGCAGCGCGGTTGCTTGTGGCAATACCCAAAAGTGCCGCCTGATCTTCAGTGGACAACTTCCAGTGGTCCAGCAAGGTCATCACCATTTTGGCCAGCGCGCCTCGGTCTTGCGATACGGGGGGCTGATGCTCAAGTACAGCTGTCATTTTTGCGCTCCTGTTTGGCATTGGATCGGATGAAACAAATTATAGCGCGCTGGTTTTATTGCAACAAAATATGTTGCAATAGTTCTTTTGAGATTTCAAGCCCAAAGCTTTGCTGGATTGCTGGATTGCTGGGGCTGGTGGTCAACATGTTGGTGCTTACGCCGCAAGCTTCGACTGGCCGCCCCAAGCCGTGTGCCTGCTGCGTTGGGACGCCCCCAAAAAACGCTGTCAATGTGCCAGTGAAGTCCGTAACTTTAGATCATGATGGTCGTTCAATGCAACTCAGCCGCTGACCCGCAGCACTTCTTGAACTTCTTGCCACTGCCGCAAGGGCTGGGTTCGTTGCGTCCTACCTTGGTGCGCAAGCGTTGGGCCGTTTCCCGCTCGTGGATCGCCTCGCGCAGTGGCAACCAAAAGGCGTGGATGTTGACCAAGCTGTCTTCAATCTGCTGGGCCAGTTGTTCTCGTTGCGCGGGGGTTTGGGTCAGTTCGTCCTGATCGGCAGAAAAGCTTTCCTCACCCAGCAAGCCAATGGGCCTGTACCACTGCTGGCCCTTTGCGTTGTCAAACAAGGGTTTCCAAGCGGCACGGTTGAGCGCCACACCTTCGGTAAAACCGTGCGCCCAGCCTTGCGCATCCTCAAACTGGCCGATGTCGTATTCGCAGATGTCCCAGTAGGGTGCCACCAACGGCGGTTTGTGCTCAAAGCCGTGAATGATGCTGTTGTAGAGACGCATGACCAGGCCCATGATGTGGTTGAGTTGGTCAATGCTGTCCATGGGCGGCATCATGGCGATGTCTTCACCCCAGATTTTGGGCAGCCACTGACTGGGCATGATGGTTTGCGGCCCCATGGCGATGGCGTGCAAATAACCGTCCAAGGTTTCCAGCGTCATGGCTTCGTCGTTGTCTACACCGTAGAGCAAGAACTGATCGAGTTCATCAAGTTCCTCGTCGGACAGTGGGGCCATCATGTCCTGCACGTCTTGGGCTGTGGGTTGAATCTTTCCCTGTTCAAGTGCTTTCAACAATGCCGGTTCTGCAGCTTGGGCCCCGTTGTGGGCCTTGGTGATGAAGTTGCCAATGCCTTCGGTGTTGATGCGCATCAAAGCTTCTTCAAGCGCTTGCTTGTCCGTTTCAAACAGGTCATCCCACACGGTAGAGGAGCCACTTTCGTCCACCACTTCAAGGACCCAATGGGTGTCTGGCGTGCGGTAGATTTGAATGTCCACGTTGTGGCCGTCGGCGCTGTAGGTCTGCTCCAATGGAGAGTGGATGATGTCGAAGTCGTCGGTCATGTGCAGCATGGTATGCGTTCTTTAATGCTCATTATTATCTGAGATGAGGCGGATGTGTTTTTTCTAAAAGAGAAGATGGGTTTTGTCGCGGCATGACAAAATAAGCCTGTTTACTCCAACCCGATTATCTTCAGTCCACACCATGAAACTCGTTCAGCTCGGCCAGTCCGATTTACACGTCACCCCCATTTGTTTGGGCACGATGACCTTTGGCGAACAGGTCAATGAAGCCGATTCGCATGCCATCCTGGACCACTCGCTGGCGCGAGGTGTCAACTTCCTTGACACCGCCGAGATGTATTCGGTCCCCACCAAGGCCGAGACTTTTGGGTCGACTGAAACCATCATGGGCAATTGGTTTGCCAAGCATCCGGGTGCACGTCGAAAACTGGTGTTGGCCAGCAAAGTGGCGGGGCCATCGCGCGGCATGCCTTGGGTGCGTGAAGGCAAGGGCATGACGGCGCAAGACATTGCCCACTCTTGTGAAGCAAGTTTGCGTCGCCTGCAAACCGATGTGATCGACCTGTACCAAATCCACTGGCCTGAGCGCCACGTACCTGCCTTTGGCGCTGTCTATTACGACCCGGCCAAAGAAACCTCATCGACATCCATTCACGAGCAACTGGATGCTTTCGACAAACTCGTCAAGTCCGGCAAGGTGCGCTACATCGGCTTGTCCAACGAAACGCCTTATGGCGTGCACGAGTTTGTGCGACTGGCCGAGCAGCATGGCTTGCCGCGTGTGGCCACGGTGCAAAACCCGTACTGCTTGGTGAACCGCACCTGGGAAAACGGTTTGGACGAAACCTGCCACCGCCTGGGGGTGTCTTTGCTGGCTTACTCCCCGCTGGGCGTCGGCTTGCTTACCGGGAAATACGATGCGTCAGGGCTGACCGGTCCTGGCGCGCCAGAGGGTACACGCTTGAGCGCTTATGAATCGGCTCGCAAGCAACGCTGGGGTCGCCCCGAAGCCTTAGCGGCCGCGCGCCGCTACAACCAATTGGCCCGCGACAACGGCATGACGCCGACCCAAATGGCGTTGGCTTTTTGCTACACCCAATGGCGCGTGGCCAGCACCATCATTGGCGTGACCTCAGTGACGCACCTGGACGAAAACCTGAACGCCTGGGGCACCACCTTGAGCCCTGAAGTGCTGACGCAGATCGACGCTATTCGCTGGGACATGCGCGACCCGGCCTTGTAACTTCGAAAAGACTTTGGCCAAAAAAGACCGCGTCAGCGAAACTCCGGCCACCGCCTTGCTGCGCGCACAGGGCGTGGCTTTCACCGAGCACTCTTACGCGTACTTAGAGCACGGTGGCGCGCTGCACAGCGCCAGCGAATTGGGACTGGACCCTTTCACGGTGGTCAAAACCCTGATCATGCAAGACCAGGACGCCAAGCCCTTGGTGGTGCTGATGCATGGCAACCGCAAGGTGTCCACTAAAAATTTGGCGCGTCTCATCGGCGCCAAGTCGGTAGAGCCTTGTAGCCCTGAAGTTGCCAAGCGACACAGTGGCTATCTGGTGGGCGGCACTTCACCCTTTGCCACGCGCCGTGCCATGCCGGTGTACATCGAAGAAACGATTCTGGCGCTGCCCCGTATCGTCATCAACGGTGGCAGACGCGGCTATCTGGTGGGCTTGGAACCGCAAGTGTGTGTGCAGCTGCTGGGTGCACAATCGGTGCAATGCGCATTGGCAGAATAGCCGTCATGCATTGAGGGCCTGACCCTTACGGAAAACAAGGAGAGACTTTTGGACCATTCTGTGTGGACTACCCTGGCGGTGACCGTCGCCGCGTATTTGCTGGGCTCTCTGAGCTTCGCCGTCATCATCAGTCGCGTGATGGGGCTGAGCGATCCGCGCTCGTATGGCAGCAACAACCCTGGCGCCACCAATGTGCTGCGCTCAGGCAATAAAAAAGCGGCCGTCTTCACCTTGATTCTCGACGCTGCCAAAGGGTGGCTGCCGGTTTTTGCGGTCCAACATTTTGGCGGTGACTACGCGCTGGGTGCGGGGACTGCGGCGTTGGCGGCCATTGCTGCATTTCTCGGTCACTTGTATCCCCTGTTCTTTCGGTTTAAGGGCGGCAAAGGTGTGGCCACGGCTGCAGGGGTGCTGTTGGGCGTGAATCCCTTGCTGGGACTGTCGGTCGCTTTGACTTGGGCGATCGTGGCGTGGTTTTTTCGTTACTCGTCTTTGGCTGCGCTGGCGGCAGCGGTATTTGCACCGACATACTATACTTTTGGCGGCGATGTCGCCTGGCCTTATGCCGAGCCTTTGCTGGGCGCCTTGATCGTCATGAGCCTGCTCTTGGTATGGCGGCACATTGACAACATCAACCGATTGGTCGCGGGCAAAGAGTCCAAACTCGGGGCCAAGAAAAAATAAATCCCAGCCCCAATCTAGGAGCTTGCCTGTGCGATGGCCTTTGATCGCCACCAGGCTGGCTACAAAAACCAGGCGGGCTTCTACAAAACAAGTGACGAAACAAGCGCTTAAAGCAAGGACAGCACCACCGGGGCGTGGTCGCTGGGGCGTTCGTTTTTGCGGGGTAGTTTGTCTACCACGCAAGCTTTCGCATCGGCCTTGAGGGCATCGCTGACCAGCACGTGGTCAATGCGCAAGCCGCGATTGCGTCGGAAGCCAAAATCCCGGTAATCCCACCAGCTGTAACTCTTTTCGGCTTGTGTAAAGAGACGGAAGCTGTCGGTCAAGCCCAGCGCGATCAAGGCTTGTAAATGGGCTCGCTCTTCGGCTGTGCAATGGATGGTGTCTTTCAGCGCCACAGGGTCCCACACATCGAGGTCATCGAAAGTGATGTTGAAGTCCCCGGTCAAAATCAGCTTAGGGTGCGCCAACATTTCTTGTTGGACCCAAGCGTGCAGGGCGGTGAGCCAGCGCATTTTGTAAACGAACTTGTCGCTGTCGGGTGCTTGCCCGTTGGGGAAGTAAGCGCCGATCACGCGCACCGTGCCGCCCTGTCCGTCAGGGTAGCTTGCCGTAATCACGCGGGACATGTCGTCTTCAAAGCCGGGAATGTTCTTCACCACGTCGGCACCCGTGCTGCGTGAAATCAAAGCCACACCGTTGTAGGTTTTTTGACCAAACCACTGTGCCTGATAACCTGCTTCGGTGAACGCGGCGAGGGGAAATTTTTCATCGCTCATTTTGAGCTCTTGCAAGGCCAGGACATCGATGGCACCTGCATCTGAGGCTGCTTGCGCTGCCAGCCAATCGATGACCTGCGGCAAGCGCACTGACAAGGAGTTCACATTCCAGGTGGCAATTTTCATAGGTGATGTTGGTAAGTGACAAAACTGAAGGGCAAGCCGTTGGCTGCGGTGTGGGATTGTCTGGCCACTTCGGACCAGTGGGGCCCGAGTTCTGGCGCAAAGGCGTCGCCATCAAAGGGTTTGTCGATTTCGGTGACCACGGCCGTCGTTGCCAATGGGGCCGCTTGGGCGTAAATTTCAGCACCACCAATCACCCAGGCATCGGTATCTGCGGGGCACAGCGTCATGGCCTGTGGCAAGGAGTGGGCCACCGTGGCACCTTCAGCGTGCCAATCGGTTTGGCGGGTCACCACCACATTCAAACGCCCTGGCAGCGGCCGAAATTTGGGCGGCAAAGAATCCCAGGTCTTGCGGCCCATGATCACCGGGCACCCCAGGGTGGTGCGCTTGAAATGCGCCATGTCCTCAGGCAGGTGCCAAGGCAGGGTGTTGCCCGCGCCGATCACGCCGTTGCTGGCGCGGGCATAAATCAAGTGCAACTTCATCAAACGGCCACGGGCGCTTTGATCGCAGGGTGGCACGCGTAGCCCACCATTTCAAAGTCTTCGTATTGGTAATCCAGAATCGATTCGGGACAGCGCTTGATGTTCAGTGTGGGGTAGGCCATGGGCGTTCGGCTCAATTGCAATTCGACTTGCTCGTGGTGATTGCTGTAGATATGGCAGTCACCGCCGGTCCAAATAAAATCGCCCACATCCATCTCGCACTGCTGCGCCACCATGTGCGTCAACAAGGCGTAGCTGGCGATGTTGAAGGGTACGCCCAAAAAGATGTCGGCACTGCGTTGGTACAACTGGCAGCTCAGCTTGGGCTTGTCACCCGCCTTTTGCGGCGGGGCCACATAAAATTGAAAGAACGCGTGGCAGGGCATCAGGGCCATCTGGTTCAGCTCGGCCACGTTCCAAGCGCTGACGATGATGCGGCGCGAATCCGGATTGGTTTTGAGTGCCTTCATCACCTCGGCAATCTGGTCGATGTGACCGCCGTCTGGCGTTGGCCAACTGCGCCACTGCACGCCATAAACTGGACCGAGCGAACCATCCTCGCGGGCCCACTCATCCCAAATGCTGCAACCGCGCTCTTGCAGCCATTTCACATTGCTGTCGCCGCGCAAAAACCAGAGCAACTCGACAATGATGGCTTTGAGGAACACCTTTTTGGTGGTCACCAGCGGAAAGCCTTCGTTCAAATCAAAGCGCATTTGATGGCCAAACACACTGCGCGTGCCGGTGCCGGTGCGGTCACCCTTTTGCACGCCCGTCGTGTACACGTGGCGCATGAAGTCCTCGTATTGGCTTCTTACAGGGGGATTAAGTGGGCGGTCAGGGGGGGTCATGGGGATTTATTTTAAGTCAGACCCCAGCCTGGGGTGAAGAGGATCTGCCCGGGTCAGGTTGGTGTTACCAGGTGATTCCACGCGCTTTCAGTACCTCTATGGCCACATCGGGGCGGTCAGTCACCAAGCCATCCACCCCCATGTCGAGCATGTCGTTCATGACCTTGCGGTCGTTCACCGTCCAAACCAGCACTTTCAGACCCAGGCGCTGGGCTTCCTTGACTTGGCCTGCGTCGAGTTCGCGCCATAAGGACGACCAATGGCTGCCGCCGGCGGCTCTGATCATGCGCGGTACTGAACCATGCACTTTGTACTGAAACCCTGCCGTCCAAGGCGAGTCTTGGACGGAGCGAACCATCAGGTTATCGAGTGAAGGCAACTGCGCGGTGATGTACACCGTCGGTGTGCCTGGCGACAAACGTTGAACAGTTTGCAGGGTTCGCCAGTCAAAAGACAAGACCTGCACGCGCCCTTGCATGCCGTTGTCTTCGATTTCCTTGAGCAGCAACTTTGCAAATGTTTCAGGGTCTGGGGTTTGTTCAGGTCGGCCTGGTGTGATTTTGGTTTCGATGGCAAATTTCACCTGCGTGTTGCCCAAGGCTTTGACCCGGTCAAACAAATCCTTCAGTCGTGGAATCCGTGTCCCATCCAGTGGCTGCTGCGACGAAAAAGCGTTGGCGTAACGGGAGGCGGGGTTGATCCGACCCACGTCATAGTTTTGCAACTGCGCCCAGCTCAGGCTGATGATGTCGGGTCCTGTTCCTGTTAAAAATTGGCCTTTGGCGTCACGCGTCAGATCTGGGTTCAATGCCGGGTCGTGACTGATGACCAAGACCCCGTCGCGGGTGGATACCACGTCCAATTCGAGCGTGGTGACCCCTAAGGCCAATGCGCGCTCAAAAGAGGGCAGGGTGTTTTCGGGCAGCAATCCCCGAGCACCGCGGTGACCTTGCAAATCGATGCGGGTTTGGGCAATCGAGACAAATGCTGCACCAAGGCACAGCGCTCCCAGTATGAATTTTGCAAAGCGAAGCATGGCATTCAGAGTGAAATGACCCGTCCTGGATTCATGATGTTTTGCGGGTCAAGCGACTGCTTGATAGAGCGCATCATGGCCAGCGCCACCGGGTCTTTGTAATGGGGTAATTTGCCCACCTTCATGCTGCCCACACCATGCTCAGCACTGATGGAGCCCTTAAAGTGCGACACCGATTCAAAGACCAGGTCGTTCACCTTGTCTTCGTGGTCGCGCACAAAAATTTGGTCATCAACCCCTTCAGGGGCTTGTACGTTGTAGTGCAAATTACCATCCCCCAAATGTCCAAAATCCACCAGACGCACGCCGGGCATTTCACGCAGCAGCAAGGCATCGGTGGCCGCCACAAAGGCCGGTATTTTGGAGATCGGAATGCTGATGTCGTGTTTGATGTTCAGCCCCTCTTGGGCTTGCGCCGAGGTGATGCTTTCTCGGATTTGCCATAAGCCTTTGGCTTGCGCAATGCTTTCGGCCACCACCGCATCGCTCACACAGCCGGCCGTCATGGCCACTTCGAGCAAGCGCTCAAACTGGTTGCGGGCATGGGCTTCTGACTCATGGTCCGAGTTTTCCAGCAACACACACCAAGGTGTTTCCTTGTAAAGCGGTACCCGCAGGTTGGGAAAGTATTTGTCTGCCAAACTCAGCGCAAATTGGCCCATCACCTCAAAGCCCGTCAGGCCAGCGCCCAAATGCTGGTGTGCCAAGCCCAGGAGCTGCACCGCAGCTTCCATGCTCGGCACAGCGGCCCATGCCGTCAGTTGCGCGGCGGGCAATGGGTAGAGCTTCATGGTGGCGGCGGTGATGACGCCCAGCGTGCCTTCACTGCCAATCATCAGGTGACGCAAATCGTAGCCTGTGTTGTCTTTGCGCAGGCCCGTCAGCCCGTGCCATACCTCACCGTGCGCCGTGACCACTTCCAGCCCCAAGCACAGTTCGCGGGTGTTGCCGTAACGCACCACCTGGGTGCCGCCCGCATTGGTGCCCAGGTTGCCCCCAATGGTGCAACTGCCTTCGGCGGCCAAACTGAGGGGGAACAAAAAGCCGGCTTTTTCGGCGGCGTCTTGCAGGTTGTGCAGGATGCAACCGGCTTCAACGGTCATGGTCAGGTTGTCCGGGTCCAGGGCGCGCACGGCGTTCATGCGCTGCAGGCTCAGCACAATTTGCTGGCCTGACGCATCGGGCACCGAGCCGGCCACCAAGCCCGTGTTACCCCCTTGCGGGACGATGGATGTGAACGTGTTCGCGCAGGCCTTGACGACGGCGGCCACTTCGGCCGTCGAAGCCGGCCGCACAACCGCCAAGGCTTTGCCGAATACCCGCTTGCGCCAATCGTGCTCCCAGGCACTCAAATCCGTACTGGGGTCGTCGTGTGTCAGCACATGTTCAGCGCCACAAATCTGGCGCAAGCTGTCTATTAAAGAACTCATACCACCTCCTGCAATGGACCCAAAGCCTTGGCGGCCTTCAATCGAAGGCGCACATGCAAGGCGCAAGCTACAAACAAAACCAAACACAACAGCACCTCCACGCCTGCCAATGCGTTCGACGGCCACTTGTCACCCCATGCGCGAACCACGCCCTCGGTGAAGTAAATCCAGATCAGCAGGCTCAGCCACCGGTAGGTGTACATGCGGTTTTTCAGCAAACCCGCCAGGGGCAAGCACAACGGCAGTACCTTGATCGCCAACCACGTGCCGCCTGGGCGCAAGGGGGCAAGCCACAGTTCCCAGGCCAGGCCCAATGCAATCAGGCCCAGCAAACTGCCGACCGCCAAAAAGCGGGTCAACACCACATGAAAAGCTGGCGCAGAGTCGGAGGAAAGGGCGGTAGGTTCTGAAATCGTATGCATGTCGGTGGCATCATACAGAGCATGAACCGACTACACCGTCTCCAACAGAGCTTGGCACAGCTCTGGCAGGGCTTACTTCACTTTGAATGGCAGCAAATGGGCCGCATGCTGCTCGAGCGATTTCGTGAGGGCCGCTTGGGCATGACCGCCAGCTCACTCACATTCACCACCGTGTTGGCGCTGGTGCCGCTGTTTACATTGGGCTTGGCGATCTTCACGGCTTTTCCGGTGTTTGCCAAAATACAAGACCAATTGCAGCAGTGGTTGGTTCAGAGCTTGATGCCCGAGACTATTTCGCGGCAGGTGCTGGGCTCGCTCACGCAGTTCTCGCGCAAAGCCAGCCGCCTGGGGACTGTGGGTTTTGTGGCGGTCATTGCCACGTCGCTGGCCCTGATGCTGACCATCGAGCGCACCATGGGCCACATTTGGCGGGTTTCGCAACCGCGCCCACTGGCCCAAAGGGTGTTGTTGTATTGGACCGCGTTGACGCTGGGGCCGTTGATGCTGGGTGGCAGCTTGGCCATCACCTCGTATGTGGTCTCGGCCAGCGAGGGCGTTGGCGTATTGCCCAATGACTTGCGCTTTGTGCTCGATACGATCGAATTTGCACTGCTGACGGCTTGTGCCACGGGCCTTTACTATTACGTGCCCAACACGCGCGTGCAATGGCAACACGCTTTGGCTGGCGGACTCTTCAGCTCCATGGGCATCGAGGTGGGCAAGAAATTGCTGACGCTTTACCTGGCCCAAATGCCCACTTACTCGGCCATTTATGGTGCGTTTGCAGCCGTTCCGATTTTGTTGGTTTGGATTTATGTGGCTTGGGTGATCGTGCTGGTTGGTGCTTTGATTGCTGCCAGCCTGCCTGAAATGGGTCGGCATGCCATACGCCGTCGCAGTGGTGCCGGTTGGTCATTCCGTTTGGCGCTCGAAACCTTGACGATCCTAAACTCCCTGAAAAACACCCCGCCCTATGGCCAGAGCTTGAGTGAGCTGGCTGCGTCTTTGCACACAGAACTTCGGCACGCCCACCGTGTTGTGGAAGTACTTTTGCAGCTCGAATGGATTGGGCAATTGCGGCCCCGGGGTCAAGACCCTGCAACCCGTTACGTTTTATTGATCGATATTCGCGAGACCCCATTGGCGCCATTGGCGCATGCCTTGTTACTTTCTCGACTTGAAGGGACTCAAGGTGTTTGGCGGCAATTGGGAATAGAGCGGCTGACGTTAAAAGATGCCATGTCAAATTAGGCGGGGTGCTTCTCATGGGTCATCTGATGGGCAAGATCAAAGCTGACGGCATCAAGGCAGACCGCATTCCCGGTAGCCCGTCGCCAATCATCAGTTAGTGCAGCGCAAAGCTTGCATTGCGGGCACATCTGCCCCGCGACGCTTTCAGACTTTTCGCCGGGCCAGGTCTTGCATCAGCGCCCGCATGCCGTAAGTCCAGGGTGCGGCGCGGTCGCTGGTGGTGACGCGGTTGAACAAGGTGCCCAGCTTGGGGGTGGACACGGCCACGGTGTCGCCCACCACATGGGTAAAGCCCTGGCCGGGGCCGTGGCGGTCTTGCGTCGGAGCAAACATGGTGCCTAAAAACAGCATCATGCCGTCAGGGTATTGGTGGTATTTGCCCATGGCTTGCGCTGCCAGGTCCAGCGGGTCCCGGCTGATCTGGCTGATCGAACTGGCCCCTTCCATGACAAAGCCTTCGGGCCCGCGCACCACCATGTGCAGGTCGCATTGGCGTACATCGTCGATGCTGAAATGCGCGTCAAACAAACGGATAAAAGGGCCGATGGCGCAGCTGGCGTTGTTGTCTTTGGCTTTGCCCAGCAGCAGGGCGCTGCGGCCTTCAAAGTCGCGCAGGTTCACGTCGTTGCCCAGCGTGGCACCGACCACTTCGCCGCGCGAGTTGGTGGCCAAAACGATTTCGGGTTCGGGGTTGTTCCATTGGCTGCCGGGGTGCAAACCCACCTCGGCGCCGGTGCCCACCGCGCTCAGGGGCTGGGATTTAGTGAAAATTTCTGCGTCCGGTCCAATGCCGACTTCGAGGTACTGCGACCAAACCCCTTGGGCCAGCAACACGTCCTTGAGCTTGGCCGCTTCTGGCGAGCCGGGTGTGACTTGGCGCAGGTTGTCACCGATCACGGCCACCACGGCTTGGCGCACCGATTCGGCCTTGCTGGCGTCGCCACGGGCTTGTTCTTCAATGACCCGCTCGAGCATGCTGGAAACAAAAGTCACGCCTGCGGCTTTGATGGCTTGCAGATCGCAGGGCGCCAAAAAGTGCAGGGTTTCGAGATTCGCGTTGTCGCTTAGCAAGAGCAGTGCAGGGGTGTCGGCCAGGCGCTGGCTCGCATGGCCATTCACGAGGCTGGCCACATGGGGCAGCTCCAGCAGTTCGCTGCAGGTTTGTGCCAACGCGGACAAATCGAACACGCCCTCGGGCGTGACGCGAACCAATACAGGCCCGATGCCGGGCTGCCATACACGGCCAATCAGAAGGGCTTGCGCTGCGTCTTGCGGAAGAGAATGTGTCAGGGCGTTTGTCAGGGGTTGTGTCAATGGGGTTGCGTTCATGGGGCATCTCACAGGTAAATTTTTTGCAATAACTGCACCAAGGTTTGGCGCTGCTTGGCCGTCAGTTTAGAGCTTGCGTCTATTTCCAACTCGAAGGCGGTCACTTCGGCTTGTAGCATGAGTGTCACCCCTTTGTCTGTGGGGTGCAGGCCCACGGCGCGGCCATCGGTGGGGTGCGGCTTGCGATCAATCAATCCGCGTGACTCCAGCGACTGAATCAGCCCCACCAGATTGGGCGGCAAGATGCTCAACGAAGCGCACAACTGGCGGGAGGTCACGCCCGGGTTGTGGTGAATGACAGACATGACCGAAAAATCCACAGGCTTTAAGCCATACACCGCCAAGCGTTCCAGAAAGACACCGATGATGGACAGCGCTGCTCGCCGGGCGTTGTAGCCCAGCAAGGATTGAAGAAAGCGGGTGTCCACGGCATCTACAGCCGTTGTATCGGGAATGCTTTTTTTTGTTGCCACGTTTCAGACCATCTCACATTGTGTTGTGGTGATGGCGCGACGTTTCTCGAATGCAGGCAGCACATGCTGCATCAGATCGCGCAACAACACACACTGCATATTGCCCGTGCGGGCTTGGGAGACATTCATGCGCCAACCGATTTTTTTTTGGCGGCACCCAAATACGTCTCGATCACGCGGGGGTCCTGGGCCAGATCAGAAGCCTTGCCGTGCAGACCGATTTCGCCCATCTCCAGCACATAGCCATGGTCGGCCACAGCCAGTGCTGCACGGGCATTTTGCTCAATCAAGACGATGGTGACCCCTGTTTTTTGCAGGGTTTCAATGATCGAAAAAATTTCTTTCACAATCAAAGGGGCCAGGCCCAAACTGGGTTCGTCCAGCATCAGCAGAGCGGGGCGCGACATCAATGATCGGCCAACAGCGAGCATCTGGCGTTCGCCTCCTGACAAGGTGCCGGCTTCTTGCAATCGGCGCTCTTTGAGACGCGGGAACAGATCGAACACGTCGTCGATGCGGCTGCGCCACTGCGCGTTACCCAGTTGCATCTGGCGGTAGCCTCCGAGTACGAGGTTGTCTTCGACGCTCATGGTGCCAAACAGCTCGCGCTTTTCTGGCACCAAAGCGATGCCTTGCATCACGCGCTCCTCCAGCGTCAATTCTTGGATGGACTGACCTTCAAACTCGATCAGACCTTGACCTGGAATGATCCCCATCAGTGAGTTGAGCAGTGTGGATTTTCCAGCCCCATTGGGGCCAATCACTGTGATCACGTTGCCCTTGTACGCTTCAAGGCTCAGGCCATGCAAGACTTCGGCGCGTCCATATCCAGCGCGAAGATCTGTCACTTTGAGGAGGGGTGTAGACATGTCAGTGCTCCGTTCCGAGGTAAGCTGCACGCACAGCGGGGCTGGCCTGTATTTCTGCCGGCGTGCCTTGTGTCAACAAGGTGCCGAACTCCATCACCACCAAGTGGTCACATACCTCCATGACCAGGTCCATGTCGTGCTCGACCAGCAAGATGCTCATGCCTTCACTTTGCAGTTGGCGCAGCACCTTGGCCAGGCCTTGCTTTTCTTTGTGGCGCAAACCGGCTGCAGGTTCGTCCAGTAGCAGCAAGGCCGGGTCGCAGCACAAGGCACGGGCAATTTCCATCAAGCGCTGGGGACCCATGGCCAGATTGCCAGCTTGTTCGTGTAAGAAAGCACCCATGCCGATCCGTTCCAGCTGTCGCTGGGCTTCTTTCATCAGCCGCTGTTCTTCGACTCGGTTGGTGCGCAGCATGGATGAAAGTACGCCACGGCTGCTTCGGGTGTAGGTGCCCAAGGCCACGTTTTCGAGCACGGTCATGTCGGCGATCATTTTGACGTGCTGAAAGGTGCGTGCCATACCCAGGCGGGCAATCATGCGAGAGCTCAAGGCGCTGATGTCTTGCCCTCTGAACTTCACTTGACCACTGGTTTTGGACAGCAAACCTGTGATCAGGTTGAACGTTGTGGACTTGCCCGCGCCGTTGGGCCCGATGAGCCCAACGATTTGACCAGCTGTTATCTTGAAGCTGATGTCGTTGACAGCAATCAACCCGCCAAACTGTTTGCGGATGAGATGCACTTCAAGCACGGGCTCTGCCTTGGTTGGTTTGCTGCGGGCAGGCAAATCAGCGGCGTCATCCCAATCAACGGGTCGATCGGTACGCGGCAAATGTTTGGCCACCATGGACCAGATTCCATCGGGCATGTATTTGAGTACCAATACCATGGCAATGCCAAACACAATGACTTCATAGCTGCCACTGGTGCCGATCAGGGCAGGCAAGGCCACTTGCAGATAGTCGTCAAGTAACTTCATGAGTGCCGCACCGACCAGCGCACCCCAAACATGACCCACGCCACCCAACACGGCCATGAACAAATATTCAATGCCCATCTTCAAGCCAAATGCCGATGGATTGACGGTCAACTGGAAGTGGGCCAACAACCATCCGCCAATAGACGCCAAAAGGGATGCAATCAGAAAGATCGTGACCTTGTAGCGAAAGGTGTTGATGCCCATGGCCTCGGCCATTATTGAGCCCCCCTTGAGCGAGCGGATGGCTCTCCCCGGGCGCGAGTCCAAAAGATTGATCAAGGCGATAGCACCGACCAGCAAGATGGCCCAAGTCAATACAAAGAAAAGGCGTCCCTGACCTATTGAGAGGGTGCCTATAGACAAGCTTTTCAAGCCTTGCAAGCCATCGTATTTGCCCAAAACCTGCAGGTTGCCCATGAGGTAATAAAGTGACAGTCCCCACGCGATGGTGGCCAGCGGCAAGTAGTGACCCGACATGCGCAAGGTGATGGCACCTAAGACCAGTGCGCTCACAGAGGTGATGGCCAGTCCGATCCACACGGTCAGCCAAGGCGACATGCCCAGGTTCAGTGTCAACCAAGCCGTGGTGTAGGCACCAATGCCCACAAAAGCGGCTTGGCCAAAAGAGGTCAAGCCACCGACACCCGTGAGCAATACGACGCCCAGGCAGACCAGCGCATACAAGCCAATGTAATTGAGTTGGACGATCCAAAAGTCGGGCAAAGGCAACCAGGCCACCAAAGGAATGGCCGCCGCCAGAAACCACAGTGGTAAATTTTTCATGGTCATTTCAGAGATCCTCGTCTGAATGACCACCACGCAATGAGCGAGCGAGGAGAACGGGCAGGATCAAGGTGAAAACAATCACCTCTTTGAATGCGCTGGCCCAAAAAGCACCAAAGGCTTCGACAATGCCAACAAACAAGG
Source organism: Limnohabitans sp. Rim8 (assembly GCA_945901045.1). Lineage (GTDB taxonomy): Bacteria > Pseudomonadota > Gammaproteobacteria > Burkholderiales > Burkholderiaceae_C > Limnohabitans_A. The sequence continues at coordinate 18,112 of CAMDKK010000036.1, read as the reverse complement.
CGCCCAAAAGGGCCCCGGGGTAACTGGCGAGGCCCGCAATGACGGCCGCCACAAAGCCTTTGAGACCAATCAGAAAGCCGGAGTCGTAGTAGACCGTGGTGGTCGGGCCGATCAACAGTCCCGACAAGGCACCGATCAAGGCGGCGAGCAAAAAGGTCAGTTGGCCAGCGCTGTGGCTGGAGATGCCCATGAGTCGGGCGCCGGTGCGGTTGACGGCGGTGGCGCGCAAGGCTTTGCCGCGTAAGGACCGCTCAAAATAAAGCCACAACAGCACAATCAAAGCGATTGACACCGTAAAGATGATGACCATTTGTCCGGAGAGGGTGACGGGTCCCAAGGGGAAACGTTGGTCCCAGAAGCTCGGGTTGCGAAATCCCTCTGCACCGAAAAACAACAGACCCAGTCCTGTCATGGCGAAATGCACGCCCACCGACACGATCAGCAAAACCAAAGGCGATGCTGACTCCAGCGATTGGTAGGCCACGCGGTAGACCAAAGGACCGAACGCCGTCACGATGGCCACACTGAGCGCGGCTTGTATCCCCATGGGGAATTGTTGAGGGGCTGCCCAAATGGCCAGACCGGAGATGACCGCCGGGAAAACCAAGGTTTTGAATGTAGCGCGCAAGGCCCGCCCGAGTTGCCTGTTGTGACGCCACCGCGCCACCCCTTCCATCGCGGCTGCGACCAAGGCCAAGATGATCAGTAGCCAGACGGTACCCGGTATTTTGCCGGTTTGCAGCATCGCCAAAGTCAACGCGCCATAGGCAACGAATTCGCCTTGCGGAATGAAAATGATCCGTGTCACGGTAAACACCAGCACTGTTGCCAAACCAAGCAGGGCATAGATGGCGCCGTTGGTCACGCCGTCCAGCAACAAAATACTGGCAATCGAAAAATCCATAGTGCACCTTGGAAAGTCGGAGGAAAGTGATGGTGCCAAGGTCCTGACATCGTCGCAGGCCTGTATCAGCAGACTTGCGAAGGGATGGAGGTGTCAGCCGAATTTTTTTTATTCGACCTTGAACTTGCCGTCAACCACCTTGGTCATGACACCGGTTTCGAGGGTGTAACCTTCGTGGTCTTTGGCCGTCCAATTCATCACGCCATGGGCAAACACGGTGCGGCCCATTGTTTCCAGGCTGTCGCGCACGGCGGTGCGAAATTCCGCTGTCCCGGGCTTGGCTTTTTTCAACGCCATCGGCATCACTTTTTCCATGGTGAGCTGAAAGTCATAGGAGTGACCGGCAAACTGGTTGCGGGTATTGGCGCCAAATGCTTGTTCAAAGTTGGCGACGAAATTCAGCGCTTGTTTTTTGGAGGGATGGTTGTCAGGCAGTTGGTCGCCCAACAAAGCCGGACCCGAGACCACATAAGTGCCTTCCACGGTCTTGCCGCCAATGCGCATCAAGTCAGGGGTTGCCGCAGCGTGGGTTTGGTAGATTTTCCCTTTGTAGCCGCGCTCGGCCAGGGCCAGTTGAGGCATGGCTGCACCAGAGCCAGAAGCCACCACCAAAATGGCATCAGGATTGGCTGCGGTCAGCTTCAGCGCTTGCGGTGTGACACTGGTGTCCGTGCGGGCAAAACGCTCGCCCTCCAGAAACTTGATGCCGGCTTTCTCCAGCAGTGGGGCCATATTGGCCAGCCAACCTTGACCATAGCCGTCGGCGTAACCCAGGAAACCAACGGATTTAACACCGTTCTTTTTCATGTGCTCCACCACCGCGTGGCTCATTACGTTGAAGCCCTGGGGCAGACGGAAGACGATGGATTCTTTGTCCCCTTGAGGCGGGGTGGGCGCGCCAGAGATTTGCGCTGTTTTAGCGTCGAAAGCGATGGGGGTGATGGCGGCCGATGTGGGGGTCAGGCAGGAGCCAAAAATCACATCCACTTTGTCTTCGGTGACGAAGCGGCGCGCATTGGCAGCGGCTTTGCCTGGATCGGAGGCGTCATCCAAAATGATCAGCTCCACTTTTTCTCCACCCAAGGTCTTGGGAAAGAGGCTCAGTTGTTTTTGCATCGGGATGCCCAGACCGGAGCCAGGGCCCGTCAAAGCCAGGCTCACGCCGATCTTGATGTCGGCCAAAGCGGCACTGCTGGCCGTTGCAGCGATGGCCATAGCCACCAGGGTTTTTTTGAAGTTCATGCTTTTCTCCTTGGAGGGTGGTGGGTAACAGATTAGGGGAAGGAGCTTATGTCCGTCAAGTGATCAACTGCACAAAGACTGGATGTCTTCAGGCACGGGGATGGATTTGATGCGGTCCGCATCGTCCGGGTGTTGGATGCAAAAGGCGCGCACTTCGGTGCCTTCGCACAGCACGGTGTCGCCGCGCATCACCACATGTTTGTGCACAAACACCTTGTCTTTCCATTCCTGCACACTGGTGTGAATCTGCAGCGTTTCACCATAGGTCGCGGTGCGAAGGAACTTGGTGTGGATTTCCAAAAGTGGCGTGCCTATGATGCCGCGTGTTTTGACCAACTCGCGCCAAGGCAGCACACCGCATTGCACAAAAAAATTCAACGAAGATGCATCCATCCATTTCGAAAAATTCGGAAAGAAGACGATGCCCGCGGGATCGCAATCACCGAACATCACCTGCACTTCGTAAACAACGGTTTTGGGCATCCTGGCCTTCAGCGGGGCGCCATGCGCAAGGCGCCGTCCAGGCGAATGACTTCGCCGTTCAGATGGCCGTTGCTGACGATGTGGCAGGCCAGTTCGGCAAACTCACTGGGTTTGCCCAGACGAGCAGGGAAAGGAATGCTGGCGGCCAGTGAGGCCTGAATGGGTTCAGGCAAGGTGCGCAGCAGCGGTGTTGCAAACAGGCCCGGAGCAATGGTGCACACGCGAATGCCGTGCTGCGCCAAGTCGCGGGCCATGGGCAGCGTCATGCCCGCCACGCCTGCTTTGGAAGCGCTGTAGGCCTGTTGGCCCACTTGGCCATCAAAGGCCGCCACCGACGCAGTGAAGACCATGGCGCCGCGTTCGCCGTCTTCCATGGGGTCTGCTTTGGCACAGGCTGCAGCGAACAGGCGGGCGGCGTTGTAGGTGCCGATCAAATTGACGTTGATGATTCTGGCGAAGTCTTCCAAAGGGGCAGCGTTGCCGTCTTTGCCGACCACACGCTTGGCCGAACCGATGCCGGCAATGTGCATCAGGATGCGCGCAGTGCCTTGCGCTGCGGCGGCTTGTTCAATGGCCGCTTGCATGCTTTCGGGGCTGGTCACGTCGCAGTGGATGGCCACGGCAAAGTCGTTGCCATATTGCGCGCCAATATCCGCCGCCACGCGCTGGGCGTTGTCCAGGTTCACGTCGAGCACGGCCACTTTGGCGCCTAAACGGGCTAACTCGCGGGCGGTGGCTTCACCGAGCCCAGAGCCTGCGCCAGTCACGAGGGCTGATTTTCCTTGGATGTTCATGTCATTTCCTTTCTGGTTGAAGTCGGGCGCCACTTGCGTGCCAAAGCGTGCCAAAGCGTTTTGTATTGTGTTGGAGCCAGCCTGCTGGCGATTCATGCGAAGGTCGTTGAAAGTCTATCGCTTGCAGGCACGCTCTTACATAAGAGGAGGTCGTTGGAAGTCTATCGCTTGCAGGCAAGCTCCTAGAAACGGGGGTCATGCTTGTGGCTTCACGATATGCGCTAACGCATCGGCGTGCAGCGCTGTCACGGTGTCGGTGCGTTGCGTGAGCACCGAGCGTTGGTTGATGGAGCCTTTGTCGGTGATCTCGCCCTTGTCGATGGTGGGGGGCTCGCTCAGCAGGCACAGGCGGGCAATGCGGTTGGCGCTGCCGGTACCACTTTTGGCCAGTTGGTTGACAATGTCCTGGAACTTGGCCAGCACCGGGGCCGAGGCCAGCACATCAGACAAAGACGCATTGGACGCCATGCCGCTCAAGGCTCGCACGGCGGCTGTTGGGAAGACCATGGCGCCGACTTCTTTCATGTTCAGGCCGGTGATCACAACGTCCTGGATGTAAGGTGCACCCGCTGCAATGATTTTGCTGCGCATCGGTCCTACGCTCACAAATGTACCTGTCGCCAGTTTGAAGTCTTCGGCAATCCGGCCATCAAACTTCAGGCCCAGGTGCACATCGGTTTCGTCGATCCACTTGACCGCGTCGCCTGTTTTGAAAAAACCTTCTTCGTCAAATGCCCCAGCAGTTTCTTCGGCGTTACGCCAGTAGCCGGGGGTGATGTTGGGGCCACGGTAACGCACCTCGGTTTTGCCCTGTGTGTCCACCAGCTTGAGTTCGAGTCCGGGTGCTGGCACGCCCAGGTCGCCTGCCTGAACAAAGGGGTTGGTCACAAAAATGCCGAACGGGCCCGACTCCGTCATGCCTAAGCCTGTGCCCATGACGATGCGCTCGCCGACTTCGCGCTCTTGTGACTCGTACAGGCTGTCCCAAATGGGTTGGGCCAATGCGGCACCGGCATAGAAGAACATTTGCACACGCGACAACAGGGTTTTGCGCAACAGGTCGTCGGTCTGCATCGCGTTGGCAATGGCTTCAAAGCCAGTGGGCACGTTGAAGTAGACCGTGGGCGCGATCTCGCGCAGGTTGCGCAAGGTCTCGCCGATCAGCGCGGGTGTAGGCTTGCCGTCGTCGATGTACAGCGTGCCGCCGTGGTAGAGCACCATGCCCACGTTGTGGTTGCCGCCGAAGGTGTGGTTCCAAGGCAGCCAGTCGACCAGCACCAGCTCTTTTTCGGCCAGCACTGGCATGGACTGCGCCATTTGCTGCTGGTTGGCGCACCACAGGCGCTGGGTGTTGATGACGGCCTTGGGCATCTTGGTCGAGCCGCTGGTGAACAAAAATTTGACGATGGTGTCAGGGTCGGTGGCGGCAATGGCGGCGTCCACTGCAGGCGATGCAACTGTCGCGCACAGGCTCTCGAATGGGGTGACCTTGTGGCCCTCCACAGCGCCCTCGACCATCACGACTTCCATGTCCGTTTCAACCGTGGCGGCAATGGCTTTGGCGTAGCGGGCGTCCGACGCAAAGACCAGGCCGGGTGTCACGGTTTTGAGCACATGCTTGAGTTTGTCGTAGTCCACGCTGATGAGCGAGTAGGGCGGCGATGTGGGCACGAAGGGCACACCAGCCAGCATGCAGCCCAGGGCCAACAAGGCGTGCTCTAAGCTGTTTTCGCTCAGGATGACCACGGGGCGCTCAACGCTCAGTCCCCGATTGATCAAGCCCTGCGCAATGCTGCGTGCGGTTTGCCATGCCTGACCGTAAGTGATGTGTTGCCAGTCTCCGAGCAACCCATCGGCCTGTTTGACGCGGCGGGCCATGAAGCTGTGGTGGGGCTTGGTTTGTGCCCAGTGCTCGAGGCGGTCGGTCATGCGGTGCGCAAAGGGTTGCAGCGCATCCTGGGCTTGAAGGTAGTGCGTCCCGGGAACGCCATCGCGCAAGCTGACGCGGGTGACGCCGAACTTCAGGGGGCGGAATTGAGGTGTGCTCATGGCTTGTCTGTGTTCAATCAGCTTTTCGCACCTTCGCTGCCTTGCCTTCAAGGAAGGCGCGCACGCGGGATTTGGCTTCCGGGGCCGCTTGTGCGATGGAAGAGATCAGCGCTTCGGTGAAGAAGCCGTGATCCGCTGGTTGCTCGGCGATGCGGGGCAACGCGTGCATCAGCGCAAAGTTGGTCAGCGGCGCATTGGTAGCTATTCGACTGGCCAGCTCTATCGCTTTGGTTAAAGCCGTTCCGGTGGGGACAAGGTATTGGGCCAGGCCCACCCGCTCGCCCTCTTGTGCGTTGTAAACGCGACCGGTCAGCATCATGTCGGTCATGCGGGCGGCCCCTATCAGTTTCGGTACGCGGACCGAGCCGCCGCCGCCCACAAAAATACCACGTGTACCTTCGGGCAAGGCGTAAAAAGTGCTCTCGTCAGCCACCCGAATATGGCAGGCGCTGGCCAGCTCCAGGCCGCCACCGACCACGGCGCCATGCAGGGCCGCAACCACGGGCACGCGGCCTTGTTCAACCGCGTTCAATGCCACATGCCAGCTGCGCGAATGGTGGATGCCTTCACCGGCATCGCGCTCTTTGAGTTCAGACAAGTCCAGACCCGCGCAGAAGTGACTGCCCTCGCCATGAATCACGGCCGCACCGGCTTCGGCGGGCAGGTTTTGAAAGACATCGCGCAGGGCTTCAATCAAGCCATCGTTCAAGGCGTTGCGCTTGGCAGGGCGGCACAAGCGCACCACGGCAACAGCACCTTGCATCTCCAGTGCAATGCCATGGGCTGCGGCGCGATCAAAAAGGGGCGTGTGCAAGTCAGTCATGTGAAGTTTCCATCTAAAGTGCTGACTAGATGGTCAGTGGATTGTTCAAAAAGGTTATTTTTAATAACGTTATTGTTGGACTGTTTGCGCACTTTTTTGCCTAGGGATTACCCTTGTTTTTCCGTTTGAAGAGGGATTAAGTTGTCGGATGGGTGCGCCGCTGCAAATCTTCAAACGAGATCAATTCCCCCGCCAGCGCGCTCGACATCACCGTGGGCGGACTGGCCAGCCAGACCTGGCCCGGGCCTGAGCGCCCCGGAAAATTCCGGTTGATGGCACTCACCGTCACCTGGGCCGAATGTGTGGACGAGCCCGGCCCGCAGTTGGCGCAGGCCCCGCACGAGGGTTGCAAAATCCGAACGCCTAAAGCTGAAAATGTTTTGTCGTAGCCTTGGGCCACGCAGTAGTCGCGCACGGCGGTGGTGCCGTATTGCAAGAAGACTTGCACACCTTCGGGCACCTTCAGGCTGTTTTTCAGACCCCAAGAAAGTACCCTGTGGTAGTGGTCAAAGTCTTCGCGCTTGCCCGCTGTGCACGAGCCGCCATAGGCGATGTCGATGCGCACGCGTTTTGGCAGTTCTGACAGAGGTATGCCCTGGCCGGGGTCGCCGGGCCGCGCTACCATGGGGCAGAGCGTGTCCAACGCGACCGTCATCTGGTGGGCGAAATGCGCGTTTGCATCGCTGTGCATCCAGCTTTCCAGCTGGAAGTTGACACCCCGGCGCGCTTTCAAAAAACGCACCGTCTCTGCATCCGGTGCCACGATGCCCGTGAGCCCGCCCAGCTCGGCGCACATGTTTGTGAGGGTGGCGCGTTCGTCGATGCTCAAGTGGGCGATGCCCTGACCCGTGAACTCGAACACCTTGCCCACCCCGTTGCCGCTGCGGATGTAGGGCGTGGCCAGCAACTGCAGCATCAGGTCTTTGGCGGTGACGCCCGCAGGCATTCGGCCTTGCAGTTCCACGCGCACAGACTCGGGCAACGTCACGCGCACCGCGCCGGTCACAAAGGCGTTGGCCATGTCCGTGGTGCCTACGCCAAAGGCCACGCAGCCCAAGGCGCCGCTGTGCGGTGTGTGCGAATCGGTACCCACCACCACCTGGCCGGGCAGGGCGTAGTGCTCTGCCACCATCGCGTGCGAGATGCCGGCCACGTTGCTGCCGTCGTCCAGCAGCACTTCGGCTTCGGTCAGGGTGCGATGCAGGCGCAGGCCGTGGCGTGCGGCAAAGTCGCGCTGCGCCTGGCGCATGGCGCGCATGTTGGCGATCAGGCCACCGCGCAGATGGGCGGGGCTTTCATCGACATACGAGGTGTGGTCTTCAAAAACCACGATCTGTTCCGGGCGTTGCAGTGTGAAGTCTGGCCCCAATTCGCCGCGCAGCAGCGTGTCGGCCATGCCGGTGTAGTACTCGTGGATAAAGCGCCAGTCGGCCTGGACGAACAGACCGTCACCGGCTTGGGGTTGGTCGGGTGTATTCGGGGTTGTCAGGCGGTGGCGCATGAGGATTTTTTCAAACAGCGTTTGAGGTGCGCGGGGCGCCTGGTAGGTGGGCGAGGTGGTGGTCGCCAAAAACCGTTGCCCCCAGCGCAACAAGCCACCAGCAGCCAGAACCGAAGCCGCCAGCGCCTCACGTCCCTGCACCAAATCGGCCAGCGTGATGTTCTCACCCCGTTCGATGCGCTCCAGCAGGCCGAAATCGGTCGAGGTGAACAGGCCAATGTTGTCGGCGTTCTGGCGGTAGATGCGTTCAAAATTTTCGGCGATGACCAGCTGCACGCCTGCCAGCTTTTCGGCGGTGGGGCTGTGCTCGCGGGATGAGCCCTTGCCGTAACGCCGCCCCGCCACCAGCACTTGAAACCCCGCTTGCTTGAGAGACTGGCGACCGATGGGGTTCTCATCGCCACAGCGCAGACCGGTGTGGGCAAAGTCGCCTAATGTGTTGTCGTAATGGCTCAGAATGTGCACCGGCGTGATCTCGTCGGTTGAGACGTCGTCGCGCAGAGGCTCGGCCTTTTCGCGGGCCAGGGCCTCGCCTGCCAGCTGAAGACGGATCAGGCCAGGGTCTTGGCTGAGGTACAGAATCTTCCAGTGGAAAGTGTTCATGTGAGGGTGGTCTTGTGCGTGAGGCATGCTTCACCCCGAATTCAAAGGACAATCTCAATTCTATGAGCGATCCGAGCCATTAAACTCCTGGCACACCCACCGAAGGACATTGGACATGATGGCATTTGATTGGCCCCAGCGCGTGACGATCCGCGAAGTGGGCTTGCGCGACGGTCTGCAAAGCATCGCTCGCAGCTTGCGTACCGCGCAAAAAATGCAGTCGATTCAGGGCGCTTTCAACGCAGGCATCCGTGAGATCGAAGTCGGCTATTTTGTACCGCCCAAGCTGCAGCCACAACTGGGCGAAACTGTTGATTACCCCGACCCGCGCCAGGTGGACAAGCTGTTGACCAAAGCCCGCAAAGCGGCAGGCGACAAGCTGGGCTGCGGGTATTTTCATGACGCTCGTGGTTTGGGCATGGCCAAGGTCATGGCGGCAATGCAGGCGGGTTTGCCCGAGACCCTGCGCCTTCAAGAAATGATGGCATGAACACGTCCGACAAAAAACTCCCGCTCGAAGGCCTGCGCGTCGTCGAGTTCACCCACATGGTCATGGGCCCGACCTGCGGCATGGTGCTCGCCGACATGGGGGCCGAGGTCATCAAGGTGGAGCCCATTGAGGGCGACCGCACAAGGCACCTGCTGGGTTCGGGTGCAGGCTTTTTCCCCATGTTCAACCGCAACAAGAAAAGCATCAAGATTAACTTGCAAAGCCCCAAAGGCGCCGAAGTGGCGCGCCGCCTGTGCGCCACGGCCGACGTGGTGGCCGAAAACTTCAAGCCCGGCTCCATGGCCAAGTACGGCCTGGACTATGCCAGCCTGTCGGCCCACGACGCCAAGATCATTTACGCCAGCTTGAAAGGTTTTTTGCCCGGCCCCTATGAACACCGCACTGCGCTTGACGAGGTGGTGCAGATGATGGGGGGCTTGGCCTACATGACGGGGCGCCCCGGCGATCCGCTGCGCGCAGGTACCAGCGTGAACGACATCATGGGGGGTATGTTTGGCGCCATCGGTGTTCTGGGTGCGCTGATTCAAAGGGGTATCACCGGTCGCGGGCAAGAAATACAGTCGGCCCTGTTTGAAAACAACGTCTTTCTGGTGGGACAGCACATGTTGCAATACGCTGTCACCGGTGTGGCACCCGAACCCATGCCCAACCGTATTTCAGCTTGGGCGGTGTACGACGTGTTCACCGTCAAAAACCATGAGCAGATTTTTTTGGCCGCCGTGAGCGATGCGCAATGGGCAAGTTTCTGCGATGTTTTGGACTTTGCCGATCTCAAAGTCGACCCGCGCTACTTTGACAACAACGCCCGTGTGTCACAACGTGCCGAGCTGATCCCAGAACTTCGCCGTCGCCTGGAACGCTTCACCGCAGCCGAGCTGACCGCGATTTTTGAAAAAGCCGGATTGCCTTTTGCACCCATTGTCAAACCTGAAGAGCTGTTTGACGATCCGCATCTGCAAGCGACGGGTGGCCTGGCTGAAGTTCGCTTGACTGACGGTCCCAAGCTTGGACAACTCGCCAGAGCAGCCTTACTGCCCTTCACCATGGACGGGCAGCGTCTGGGTGTGCGACAGCAACCGCCCCAGCAAGGCGAAAACACCGACGAGTTGTTGCAAGGCTTGGGCTTGAGCGCGACAGAGATAGAGGATTTGCACGCCATCAAAGCGGTTGCATGACAATATACACAAGCGCATTGCATCTGTTGTAAATTTCCTGACCATCACTTAGAGAGTAACCCCATGAATCACAAAATCACGCGCCGCCACGCGTTATCGGCTTTGACTTCTTTGGCTGTGGCTTTGCCAGGCCTGTCTGCACCTGGTTCAGTTTTGGCGCAAGCCGACCGTCCCGTGAAGTTTATTTTGCCCAATGCCACCGGCTCGGGTGTGGATGCCATTACCCGCGCTGCAGCGCCAGCACTGGGCAGGGCCTTTGGCAGCAGCGTGGTGGTCGAAAATCAGGCCGGTGCCAGTGGGGTCATTGGTTTGCAGGCTTTGACCAAAAATCCACCTGATGGGTTCACCCTGTCAGTGGTGTCCAACAATGTGGTGATCTTCCCCAGTGTGATGAAGAGCTTGCCGTTCGATATGCCAGGCGATTTCACGCCCATTGCTGTGCTGGGCAGCACACCCATGGTGCTTGTGGTGAACCCGCAGAAAGTCGCGGCGACCAACAGCCGCGACTTTATTGCCGCCCTCAAGGCCAAGCCTGAAGGCTATAACTTTGGATCGGGTGGTACCGGCACCATCCTGCACCTGGCGGGTGAAATGTTTCTGGACGAAGCGGCGGCCAAAGCCCGTCACATTCCTTATAAGGGCGTGGGCCCCATGGTGACCGATTTGTTGGGGGGTCAGATCGACTTTGCCGTGCTGGCGCTGCCCAGCGTAGCCCAGCACATCAAGTCGGGTGCGCTGCGTGCCATTGGCATGTGCGCCGACAAGCGCACACCGGCAGCACCGGACATACCGACCTTTGTCGAGCAAGGCTTGAGCGACTACAACATGGAAGCCTGGTTCGCGGTGATTGGCCCCAAGGGCATGAGCAGCTTGCAAGTTAAAAAAGTACATGACGCGGTCACCCTGGCTTTCAGCGATGCCACTGTCAAAGAAACCATGGCCAAGCAAGGGAACACGATCAACATCAGCAGCCCTGAACAGGCGCAAAAAGCATTCCGCAGCGAGATGGCCCGCTATGCCGCATTGGTCAAGAAAGTCGGGATTGAGCCCCAGTAATCCAATCGACTGAAAGGAGTTGGTTAAGATGCTCACATCACGCAGGCTGTCGTGTTGATTCTGATTTGAAAGTATTGTTAATGTTTCGTACCCTCCGATCCCCTGGCGTGATGGCCATCACTCTGGCCGCTGCAGGCATCTTGATGATGACTGCGGGCATCCGAATGACCAACGGCTTATTTCTAAGCCCCATCAACAGCAGCACAGGCTTGGGCATCGTCAGTTTGAGTTTGGCCATGGCCATTGGTCAGTTTGTCTGGGGCGCCGTGCAACCCCTGGCCGGTGCCTTGGCCGACCGGCATGGGGCTCGTCCTGTGTTGTTGGGTGGCGTGTCGCTGATGGCGGTAGCCACGGCAGCGACCCCCTTCATGACCAGTGCATTCGGTATTTCCGTGATGCTGGGGGTGTTGTCAGCGGCTGGCGCAGGTGCCGCCAGTTTTTCGGTGCTCATGGGCGCAGTGGCTCAGCGCATGCCGGCTGAATCCCGAGGCGAAGCGTCCGGCGTCATCAACGCCGGCAGTTCGATCGGCCAGTTTGTGTTTGCACCCGTTGCTCAAAAGTTGATTCAGTTGATGGGCTGGATGGGCGCCATGTGGGCCTTGGCTGCTCTCGCCTTGCTGGCCTTGCCGCTGGTGCATAAAGTCACGGCCAACACCAAGGCAGCGCAGGTCAACACTGAGCCTGATCTGGGTCTGCGTCAAACTTTGAGAGATGCTTTCAAAACCCCGAGCTATGGTTTGATACATGCTGGTTTTTTCACTTGCGGTTTTCACATCGCATTTTTGGTTACCCATTTGCCTGGCGAGGTGGACCTGTGTGGCTTGCCGCCAGAGGTGGCCAGTTGGTCGCTGGCGATCATCGGATTGGCCAATATCGCAGGCAGTTTGTTGGTGGGCTCAGCCGTGTCGCAATACCGCAGCAAAATGATACTGGCGCTGATGTACGCTTCGCGCGCAGCCTTGCTGCTGTGGTATTTGTGGATGCCTAAAACGGATCTCACTTTTTACCTGTTTGCCGCGGGCTTGGGCCTGACCTGGCTGGCCACTGTGCCGCCCACGGCGGCCTTGGTGGGTAAGTTGTTTGGCATACGGTACATGGGTACCCTGTTTGGTATGACTTTGTTGTCGCATCAAATTGGGGGGTTCCTGGGTGCTTGGTTGGGCGGCCTGGCCATCACGCAACAAGGTGACTACACGTGGATGTGGTACGCCGACATCGCCCTGGCCGTGGCTGCCGCTTTGCTCAATTTGCCGATCAAAGAAGCGCCTGTGCGCCAGACCGCTGCGGCTTGAAATTTTTTTTAGAGATGCTATGAAATACGAAGACTTGGTTGCCATTGACATCCACACCCACGCCGAGGTGAGCTGCTGGAATCCGTTTGACAGTTACGGCGAAGAATACGACCGCGCTGCAGACAAATTTTTTGGCAGCAACCGCCGCCCGACCATCGATGAAACCGTGGCTTACTACCGCGAACACAAGATGGGCTTGGTCATGTTCACGGTGGACAGCGAGTCCCAATTAGGGCGACGCCGCATACCCAACGAAGAAATTGCCAAAGCCGCCCGCGACAACAGCGACATGATGATCGCGTTTGCCAGCATCGACCCGCACAAAGGCAAGATGGGCGCCCGCGAGGCCGAGCGCTTGATCAAGGAAGAGGGCGTCAGGGGCTTCAAATTCCACCCAACTGTGCAGGGCTACCATCCTTACGACAAGATGGCGTGGCCGATTTACGACGTCATCAACGCGCACAAATTACCGGCTATTTTCCATACCGGCCACAGCGGCATTGGCTCGGGCATGCGCTGCGGCGGCGGTTTGCGCCTAGCCTATAGCAACCCCATGCACCTCGATGATGTGGCCATTGACTGGCCGGACATGCAAATTGTCATGGCGCACCCGAGTTTTCCTTGGCAAGACGAGGCCTTGAGCGTGGCCACGCACAAACCCAATGTGTGGATCGACCTGTCAGGCTGGAGCCCCAAGTACTTTCCCAAGCAGTTGATCCAGTACGCCAACACCCTGCTGAAAGACCGCATTTTGTTTGGCAGCGACTACCCACTGATCACCCCCGAGCGCTGGATCAAAGACTTTGAAGTTGCCGGTTTCAAACCCGAGGTGATGCCTGGTATTTTGAAAGGCAATGCAGTGCGTTTGCTGGGCTTGGACAAGGTTTAAAATTTCGGCCATGAGTGATACCCCAGAACGCCCCGAATTGCCCGACCACCTGTCTGTCGACCCCCGCAGCCCGCACCATGTGGCGGCAGTGTTTCAGCATGACATCGGCATCCGCTTCAATGGCAAAGAGCGCACCGACGTTGAGGAATATTGTGTCAGCGAAGGCTGGGTCAAGGTGCCCGCTGGCAAAACGCTGGACCGCAAGGGCCGCCCCTTGCTGATCAAAATCAAAGGCAAGGTCGAGGCCTATTACGCTTAAAAGCGCAAACCCGCTGACACCCGGGTTTGGTTGTTGGCGCTGAAGTTGACTTTTTCATCATAGGCCAGGCGCAAAAAGGTTTGGCGGTGGTCATAAGTCGCAGAGGCGCTGCGGCCACTGACGCGGGGCTCGCCGGGGCTGCTGCTTCCCTCCTTGTAGGCCAAATCGACGGTCCATTGCTCAGCCTCATTGGCCTGCCAGCGCCACACGCCGTGTGTGATGACTTGCCCTGTGCCCAATCGGTTGTCCTTGACGGTGAAGACAGACAATTGGTGGTTCTGAGCCAGTTTCGCGCCCAGCCCGAATGTCGCCATGTCATTGGGGTCGAAGTTCAGGTTGTAGTAGTCCCGCAAATTGGTGCGCCCGAAACCCGCAATGACATAGACAGGTTGACCGATTTGAAAAGTCAGTGAGCCACCCGTAAAACCACCTGTTGCGGCCTGAACCGAGGGCAGCATTTGCCCCCAATCGTAAAGGGCGGTGAACTCATAACCCACCCGGGTTTGTTCAAAGGCATTGCCTCTTTGGTATTGGCCGATCCACACCGCATGCGGGCCGTTGTTACCCCGCAGGTTGATGTCCAAGGCATTGTGTGATTGCGCGGTTGCGTAAAACGTGGGCGTGAGTTTGAACGCCCATTTCACAGGCGCCTCTGAAGCGTCCAAGGCCAGTGCCCAAGTTGACGTCAAACACAGCAAAGTTGAAAGCCAGTTTTTATGTGCCATGCCCTCAGTTTAGTCCCCTTGAGCTGATTGGTTTTTCTCAGGCACTGAACAGTTTCAGCAGCCAACCCAGCAAGGCACTCAACACAATCACTTCCATCACACTGCGTTGGTAGCGCAAAAGGGCCAGCGCAGCGGCCGCGGCGATGGCGATGCTGAAACCGTCGATTCCACTCAAAAGGGTTTGCGTTGTAAAGCCCTGAGGCCAGAAAACGTGGTAACTTAAAAACAAAGTCAAATTCAACACAACACCGACCACTGCGGCCGTGATGGCCGTCAAGGGGCCGGTCAGTTGCAGCTTGCCATGCGTGGACTCGACCAAAGGCCCGCCTGCCAGAATGAAAATAAAGGACGGTAAAAAGGTGAACCAGGTGGCCACACATGCGGCCAAGGCGCCTGCGGCAAACAAGTGGTCTGTGCCCAGCAAGGCGCCGGTATATCCTCCCAGATAAGCCACAAAGGCAACGATCATGATCAAGGGCCCGGGGGTGGTTTCGCCGAGCGCCAAGCCGTCCATCATTTGCGTTGCAGTCACCCAGGCAAATTGTTCTACTGCACCTTGGTACACATAAGGAAGCACCGCATAAGCGCCACCAAAAGTCAGCAAGGCGGCTTTGGTGAAAAACCAGCCCATTTGCGCCAAGGTGTGATCCCAGCCCCAGATCAGCACCAAGGCGCCCATGGGCAGCGCCCACAACATGCAGCCCGTCACAATCACCAGCGCTAAGCTCCGGGCAGAAAAATGGGTGTGTGCTTGCCTTGGTGTGTCGTCATCGATCAGCGCCGGTCGAGTTGTGATTGGCGCGGTGCCATGACCCTGCGCCGCCTTGAATACATCTGGCCGAACGCGGCTGATGAGCCATCCACAAGCGGCCGCCGCGATCACGATGGCCGGAAAAGGCAGATTGAAGAATGCCATGGCCATAAAAGAAGTCGCTGCAATGGCCCAAAGGGATGGATGCTTGAGTGAGCGCATCCCCATGCGGTGGGCCGCTTGCAGCACGATGGCGGTCACGGCAGGTTTGATGCCATAAAACAGCCCTGCAATCCAGTCCACCTGCCCGAAGGCAATGTAAATCCAGGACAGACCGATCAGAATCAACAAGGAGGGCAGCACAAACAACACGCCCGCCATCACGCCGCCCCAAGTTCGGTGCATCAGCCAACCGATGTAGGTGGCTAACTGTTGCGCCTCGGGTCCAGGCAAGACCATGCAGTAATTCAGCGCATGTAAATAACGTTGCTCTGAAATCCAGCGTTTGCGCTCCACCAGTTCTTGGTGCATCAGGGCAATTTGGCCCGCAGGCCCACCAAAGCTGATGAAGCCAATCTTCAGCCAAAACCAAAAAGCTTCGGCGATGCCAATGGGTTCTGGAGCGGCTTCGTTGTTCATTCATTGATTGTGACGGTAAAACCTGAAGCGCTGGCAGCTTTGTATTGGATACAGGCGGCCATAAAATCCCTTTTAAAACTTTGAAATCGATGAATTTATGACGATTTTGGTACCCTGCTGTATACAATGCGGCCCATGGTTGAATATGAGGAAAGCGGCTCCCAGACGGTTAAAGCGCAATTGAAATTGCGCGAGTTGATCCTGTCCGGCGCGCTGCCTGCTGGCGAACGAATTGCCGAGCTGACCTTGGTGGAGTTACTTGGTGTGTCCAGAACCCCGATTCGGGCAGCCTTGATTCGTCTTGAACAAGAGGGCTTGCTGGATGCTTTGCCCCATGGCGGTTTTGCGGTGCGCACCTTTTCAGAAGCCGAGGTGTCAGACGCTATCGAATTACGCGGCACGGTCGAAGGCCTTGCCGCACGTTTGGCCGCCGAACGCGGTGCAGCACCTGCCCTGTTGGCGCAGGGCCAACTGTGTCTGGATGAGATCGACCGGGTGCTGTCTGAACCCGCTTTGACAGATGAAAGCTTTTCAGCTTACGTGGTCTTGAATCAAAAGTTTCACACCGTGCTGGCCGAACTGTCTGGCAGCCCCGTGCTGGTTCGCGAGTTGGAACGCTTGATCAGTCAACCATTTGCCTCGCCTTCGGGTTTTGTGGGGGTTCAGTCGAACACGCCACAGGCTCGCGACATGCTGATCGTGGCACAGCACCAGCATCGGCAAGTCTTGACCGCCATTGCGCAGCGAGAGGGCGCACGTGCCGAGTCGCTCATGCTGGAGCATTCCAGATTGGCGCAGACTAATTTGAGGCAAGCCATGCGCAGCCCGCATGACTTTGCCATGCCCGGTGTTCAACTTATTCGCAAGCGGGCCTGAGTAAGGGCTTGCATCATTTTTTACCCCACCTTCAGGAGACTTTAGCCATGCAAAAACGATTTTTTCTGCGCACTCTCGCCGGCGCCATGCTGTTGGCAACCGCCGGGACAGCCATGGCGCAAGACAAATTCAAGATCGGCCTGATCTTGCCCATGACAGGGCCCTTTGCCTCGACCGGCAAACAAATTGAAGCCGCAGTCCGTTTGTACATCGCGCAAAACGGCGACACCGTGGCGGGCAAAAAAGTCGAACTCATCGTCAAGGACGACACCAGCGCGCCCGATGTGACCAAACGCATTGCGCAAGAGTTGGTGGTCAATGAAAAAGTCAGCGTGTTGGCCGGCTTTGGTTTGACGCCGCTGGCGCTGGCCACAGCGCCGATTGCCACCCAGTCCAAAACGCCCTTGGTGGTCATGGCGGCAGCCACGTCGAGCATCACCGAAGCCTCGCCCTTCATTATCCGAACCAGCTTCACCTTGCCGCAAGCGGCGGTGGCCATTGCCGATTGGGCACCCAATAATGGCATCAAGAAAGTTGTGACGCTGGTGTCCGATTACGGCCCGGGCATGGATGCAGAAAAGTATTTCAAAGACCGTTTGACCTTCAACGGTGGCCAAGTACTGGACAGCCTGCGCGTGCCCATGCGCAACCCCGACTTTGCACCGTTCTTGCAAAAAGTACGCGATCTCAAGCCGGATGCGGTTTATGTTTTTGTGCCCTCGGGCGCCGGTGCGGCTTTGATGAAGCAATTTGCAGAGCGCGGCATGGACAAAGCCGGTATCAAGCTGATCGGCACCGGCGACATCACCGACGATGACATTTTGAACAGCATGGGTGAAGTGGCTAACGGTGTGGTGACCTCGCACCACTATTCGGCTTCGCACAACTCGGCTTTGAACAAGAAGTTTGTGGCCGCTTTTGAAAAAGCCAACAACGGTTTGCGCCCTAACTTCATGGCCGTTGGCGGTTATGACGGCATGCGCGTGATCTACGAAGCGGCCAAAGCCACCAAAGGAGCTGGCGGTCAGGCCTTGCTCGACGCGATGAAAGGCCAGGTGTTTGAAAGCCCCCGCGGCCCGATGTTTATCGACGCGCAAACCCGCGACGTGGTGCACAACATCTACATCCGCAAAGTGGAGAAGGTCAACGGTCAGTTGTACAACCAAGAGTTTTCGACCATCAAAGACGTCAAAGACCCAGGTAAAGCCAGGTAACTCAGACAGCTTTGTGAAAAAGCTTGCCTGCAAGCGATGGACCTGTAAGTGTCAGCAACTGCATCGCCAGCAGGCTGCCTCCTACATGGATGGTCAAACCTGTTGAGTCCCTGAGAACCCGAACCGCATCACATGTTGACTATTCTTTTTGATGGCATCGCTTACGGCATGCTGCTTTTCATCTTGGCGGTGGGTTTGTCTGTGACGATGGGTTTGATGAATTTCATCAACCTGGCGCACGGCGCCTTCGCCATGGTGGGCGGCTACCTCACGGTGGTGCTCATGCAGCGTTATGGCGTGCCTTTTTTGCTGTGCCTGCCTGTCGC
>CAMDKK010000035.1 GCA_945901045.1 Limnohabitans sp. Rim8 | reverse complement strand
AGCAACACCGTGACGGTGGTGGGCTCGCACCAGGTGGTCACCAAAGGGCTCACTGCGTCGGCCACCGGCGTCTCCAAGGTGTATGACGGCACCACTGGCATGTCGGGTGTCACGCTGGGGCTGTCGACGCTGGAGACGAACGATGTGGTGACGGTCAACGGCCTGGGCGCCTTTGGCAGCCGCAATGTCGGCAGCAGCATCGCCTACACCCTCTCGGGCCTGGGCCTGGCCGGCGCCGATGCGGGCAACTACCACCTGACAGGTGGCGGCAGCTTCAGCGGCAACGATGGGCAGATCACGGCCCGCCCCCTGCTGGTGAACTTTTCTGGGGTTGATCGGGTCTATGACGGCAGTGCCAGCGCGACGGTGACCACCAGCGACACGCGAGTGAATGGTGATGTTTTTACCATCACTCGCAGCGCCCTATTCGCCGATAAAAATGTGGGCCAAGGTAAGGCGGTTACTGTGGGCGGCGTAAGTCTTTCAGGGGCCGATGCAGCCAATTACAGCGTGGCTACTGGTGCTAGCACCACGGCCAACATCGCGCGTTTGAACGCGGTGACCTGGGTGGGTGGTGTTTCGGGCAACTGGTTTGACCCGGCCAACTGGGCACCCACGACCGCACTAAACCAGACCGGCGCGATTCCTGACTTGAACAATGTGGCGGCTGTAGTGCTGCCTGCTGGCTCCACTGTGACGTTCGATGCCAGCCGTGCAAGCGGCAGCGCGGTGACCGATCCGGTCACCGTAACGTCCTTGCAAGGTGGTGGCGGTTTGCAGATGAGCAATGGTGCCCTGAGCGTCAATGGCAACGGAGCGCTAAAGGGCTACCAGCAGTCAGGCGGTTCCCTGGCCGTGGCTGGTAACTTAGCCGTCAGCACCCAAGCTGGTGTGAGCCAGACGGCGGGACGCCTGAGCGTGGATGGCAACCTGCTCTGGCAGGCCGACACCACGCAGAACCAGAACGCCAGCCTACTGGGTACCAACAACTGGGGTGGCGTGACCAGCTTTACAGGTATCAACAACGGATCGTGGAGCAACATTACCCTCAAAACGGCTAGCAGTGTGACCTTGGGCGATGTGAGCGCGACGGGCAAGCTTGACGCCCAGTCTGCCCAGAACCTCAACCTGAGCGGTGCTATTCAAGTAGCCAGCCTGCGTCTGGAGGCCACGACCGGCAACATCACGCAAACAGCGGGCACGCTGACCGTCAGCACTGGCCCTACGGACTTGACGGCTGGTGGCGATATTTCGCTGACCTCTGCAGGTAATGACTTCAATGGCGCGGTCAACGCCAGTGGCGCGAACGTGTCGCTGACAGACGCCAATGCTTTGACACTGGGCACAGTGACCACGAGCGGCAACCTGACGTTGAACAACACAGGCGCGCTGGACATGGGCACGTCCACGGTAGGAGGCAACCTGAGCGCCAACAGCAACGGCGGCAATATCACTCAAGCAGGTGCTTTGAACGTGACAGGCACCAGCGCGCTGGCTGCAGGCACGGGCGACATCACGCTGAGCAATGCGGCCAACGACTTTGTGGGCACGGTGAACGCCAGCGGAAACAACGTGACCTTGGTGGACGGCACGGGCGGCCTCAACCTGGGCAACATCACTGCTACTGGCGCCTTGAGCGCTACCAGTACCGGCGGCGCGATTACGGATGCGCCTAACGCAACAGTCAATGTGACGGGCACGAGCACACTTGCTGCGAGCGACAACGGCGCACTTGCCAACATCACGCTGGACAGCGCCACCAACAACTTCGGCAGCACCGTTAACGCCAGCGGAAACAACGTGACCTTGGTGGACGGCAGCGGAGGCCTCACCCTGGGCAACATCACTGCTACTGGCGCCTTGAGCGCTACCAGTACCGGCGGCGCGATTACGGATGCGCCCAACGCAACGGTCAATGTGACTGGCACGAGCACGCTGGCTGCTACCGACAACGGCGCACCTGCCAACATCACGCTAGACAGCGCGACCAACAACTTTGCTGGCACGGTCAACGCCAGCGGAAACAACGTGACCTTGGTGGACGGAACGGGCGGCCTCACCCTGGGCAACATCACTGCTACTGGCGCCTTGAGCGCAACCAGTACCGGCGGCGCGATTACGGATGCGCCCAACGCAACGGTCAATGTGACAGGCACGAGCACACTTGCTGCTAGCGACAACGGCACCCCGGCCAATATCACGCTAGACAGCGCGACCAACAACTTTGCAGGCACAGTTAACGCAAACGCTGCAAACATATCTTTGACAGATGCAAATGCGCTGACCTTGGGCACAGTGACAACGACTGGCAACCTGACGCTTAACAACACTGGTGCGTTGAACTTAGGTACAAGCACAGTGGGCGGCACCATGAACGCAACCAGTGGTGGTGGTGCCATTACGCAAGACGGAGCCCTACAGGTAACAGGCAACAGCACCCTGAATGCAGGCACGGACAACATCACCCTCAACCACGCCGCCAACAACTTCACAGGCACGGTTAACGCAAACGCTACCAACATGTCTTTGACAGATGCCAATGCACTGACCTTGGGGACGGTGACCACAACTGGCAACCTGACGCTGAATAACACTGGCCAGTTGAACTTGGGTACCAGCACAGTGGGCGGCACCATGAGCGCAACCAGCGGTGGCGGCGCCATCACGCAAACTGGCGCCTTGCTGGTGACTGGCAACAGCACGCTGAATGCTGGTACGGACAACATCACCCTGAACAACGCCGCCAACAACTTCACAGGCACGGTTAACGCAAACGCTACCAACATGTCTTTGACAGATGCCAATGCACTGACCTTGGGGACGGTGACCACAACTGGCAACCTGACGCTGAATAACACTGGTGCGTTGAACTTAGGCACAAGCACAGTGGGCGGTAACCTCAATACAACAACAGGCGGCGGCGCCATCACGCAAGACGGAGCCCTACAGGTAACAGGCAACAGCACCCTCAATGCAGGCACTGGCGACATCACCCTGAACAATGCAGCTAACAACTTTGCAGGTGTGTTTAAAGCAACAGCTTCGAATGTGTCACTCAAAGATGTAGATGCATTGACACTGGGGGCCGTAACCATAACTGGCAACTTGGCCATCACCAACATGGGTGCTCTTAACCTTGGTACTACCACAGTAGGCGGTAGCTTGATAGTCAATAGCGGTGGTGGAGCCATTACTCAAGATGACGCGCTGCTCGTTAAAGAACAGTCTGTCTTTAATGCTGGAGCAGGTACAGTACAGTTGACCGCCGTTGGTAATCAACTGATCAATGGCGTCACGGTCACTGCTACTACCTACCAAATTGAAGGCGACGCTCAGAAAAATACCATGCAAATTGTGGCAAGCACACAATCATCTGTTACTGCTCCAGTCGTGTCTAACGTGAACTCGACAAATGTCATTGCATCAGCCCCTCTGTTGGTGGTTGCAAATGCCCCCGTCGTTTCTAGCGCAGTTACGACTGGAGACTCTTCAGCGCCTTCCGCTTCAGTTGCTTCAACGGTCACTGTAGCGTCTGTGGTTACCTCAACGCCTGTTGCTCCCGCAGCATCCACCGCCGCTTCAACAACATCCGCATCTTCCTCATCTGCAAGTTCGTCTTCAAATGAGACAGGCGTTGCATCAGGTTCTGGCAACAGCGCTGGTGTGATTGTTGACTTCAAAGGTACTGTGGATAGTACGGTTTCAAATATCGTTGCAATTTCAGTACCTAAAGGCACTGCCGTTTCTGGTGTCGGATTTAGCTTTGAATTGCCTGAATCAATCAAAACAGCTGCACAACAAGTTACTGAGCCTCCCAAAGCATTGAAGGCCGATGGCACGCCTTTACCAAGCTGGCTTAAGTTTGATTCTCAGCGTTTGAGATTTGATTCAGAGGCGGTCCCCGATAGTGCCTTCCCCATGCAAATTATCATGGTCGTTGGACAAGAGAGAGTGATCGTGGTGATTTCAGAAAGAAGTCAGTAAATTTGAATCGATTTAAGTTTCTGTTCTGACATAGAAAAAAACCGCTAAGTGTTGATCCCTGGCCATTAGCTTAAAGTGTTCATGGTTTGGGGCTCAAAGCTGAGCTTGATTGAAGGTCTTACCAAAGGCTGATATGACAAGCATGCACATCCCCACTCATCCCGGGGAAGTCTTGAGGGAATAGTTAAGAGAAGTTTCCATCTCCGAAGCTTCTGTCCGTTTAGGCGTAAAACGGGTCACACTCTTTCATTTAGTCACTGGCGTGTCAGGCATCTTGGAGTTGCCGGCTGAGTCGATCGTGCTGATCTTGGTGGAATGCGATGCTGAAGAAAATCCAGCTTTGAAAAATCATGCATTTTTTCGACTACTCAAAGTACTTTCTACGCTGATACAGCACGTTACAACTGGGCTGACAACGCGTCATCAACCCTTCCACACACCGCGTTGTATTTAAAGGTTCAACACAGTGTTGGGCTGACAACTGAAACGATGGAGTATTTATCATGAACAAATTGCTTGCCACATTGATCGCTGGTTTTTTTGCTGTTGGTGTTTTTGCCCAGGCTCCCGCTACTGCACCTGCTGCACCTGCTGCGACTGCTGCGACTGCTGCTTCGCCCGCCAAAGTTGAAGCCAAGGCGGACATGAAAGCGGCCAAAGACGAGAAAAAAGCCGAGAAAAAAGCACAAAAAGCCGATAAAAAGGCTGACAAAGTAGCCGCCGCTCCCGCGCCTGTAGCCGATAAGAAGTAAGCGCGTTTTCACAACAGCGCAATAAGGGAGTTTTGTGCCTCCTTTTCAAGGGCCAGCCAATGCTGGCCTTTTTTTGTTGTGCGCATGGTCTGGTTTGGGGTTTGTGACCATGCGTACACTCAGCGGTATGAGACCTCGTTCAACCATGGCCAAAGCCAAAACCGCCCCCCGCCCTTCTGCAACACATTCATCAGGCGCCAAACCTTCAGGGCTTGGTTATGCAGCGCATGAAATTCGCATCATTGGCGGCGTCTGGAAGCGCAGCAAACTCAAGGTGCTGGACAAACCCGGTTTGCGACCCACCCCTGACCGCGTTCGTGAAACCCTTTTCAATTGGTTGGGCCAGGATCTGACCGGTTGGCTGTGTGTGGATGCGTTTGCCGGTACGGGCGTGCTCGGGTTTGAGGCGGCCTCCCGGGGCGCCAAACAAGTTTTGATGATGGAGCAAGACGCAGAACTTGTCGCGCAATTGACCGACAGCAAAATCCGCCTTAAAGCGACAGCAGTCCAAGTGCAGCGGGGCGATGCGGTGCAAGGTTTGCAGCGCGCTGCAGTGGGTAGCCTGGACTTGGTTTTTCTAGACCCACCTTTTGAGGGCGAGTTGTGTGCCCCTGCTTTGCAGGCGGCGGCCCAAGCTGTGGCCCCAGGCGGTTGGGTCTATCTCGAAGCGCCGGTATTGTGGCGCGACGAACAACTGCTTGCCTGTTACTTGACAGTCGAGCGGCATCTCAAGGCCGGCGCAGTGCATGCCCATTTGCTGAAAAAAAGGGCCTGAAACCCAAGCTGCAATTCGCTGGATAATGGCCCCAATATTCCACTTTGGAGACTTTGCCCATGAGCCGCTCTGTGATTGCTGTGTATTCTGGGACTTTTGACCCCATGACCTTGGGGCATGAAGATGTGGTGCGTCGCGCCGCACAGTTGTTTGACAAGGTCGTGATCGCGGTGGCTGTGGCCCATCACAAAAAAACCATGTTCAACCTCGAAGAGCGTTTGGCCATGGCCCGCGACGTGGCGGGTGCACTGCCTGGTGTGACGGTTGAGCCTTTCACCGGTTTGCTGCGCGACTTTGTCGTGAGCCAAGGCGCCAGCGCCATTGTGCGGGGCATTCGCTCCGTTACCGACTACGACTACGAAACCCAAATGGCCGGCATGAACCGCTATTTGGCGCCCGACGTAGACACCGTCTTTCTGAACACCAGCGCCCAGTACCAGCACATCAGCAGCACCTTGGTGCGAGAAATCGCCACACTGGGCGGCGATGTGTCGGGCCTTGTGTCTGCGCCGGTGCTCCAGGCTTTGCTGGATAAGCGTGCGGCAGTTTAAGGGGATTGAGCGGTTCTTTATTCTTCCGCACCTTCCACCAAAAACCGCACCCGGCGTTGGCCTTGCCACTCGTCGGCGTCCAGCCTGAAGGCGAGTTTGACGCGGCGAGGCAATTGCGCAGTGCGTCCAAACCAAATGCCGTCCACCGGCTTTCCTTGGTGTTTGAGTTTCAGGGCCAGGTGTTTTTCGCCCACCAGTCGTTGCGAGATCACGTCCACCTCTTCGCTGAAGACAGGGGGCGCAAAGCCTTGGCCCCAGACCTCTTTGTGCAAGGTGTCGACCAGGTCCACGCGCAGGTATTCAGGGGCCAAGGGACCATCGGTTTCCAGGCAGCGCGTCAGCGTGGCGGCATCCAGCCATTCAGTAGCCACTTGGTTCAGCGCTTCTTCAAACACGTCCAGATGTTCTTCGGCCACGGTGCAACCCGCGGCCATGGCATGCCCACCAAAGCGCAGCAGCACGCCGGGGTGGCGTTTGGCAATCAGGTCGAGCGCATCGCGCAGATGAAAGCCCGGAATCGAGCGGCCAGAGCCTTTGAGCTCTTCCTCTTTGCCCACCGCGCTGCTGGCTGCAAACACAAAGGTGGGGCGGTGCAATTTGTCTTTGATGCGCGAGGCCACGATGCCCACCACGCCTTCGTGAAAGTCCGGGTCGAACACGCAAATGGCGGGCGGCGGCTCGTCACCTTCGTCAAACAGCGACTCGGCAATTTCCATGGCTTGTTCGCGCATATCGCCTTCGATCACTCGGCGCTCGCGGTTGATGCCGTCCAGCGCTTGCGCCAACTCGGCGGCGCGCCCGGCGTCGTCGGTCAGCAGGCATTCAATGCCCAATGTCATGTCGGACAAACGGCCTGCCGCGTTGATGCGCGGACCCAGTGCAAAGCCAAAATCGAAAGTGGTCGCAGTGGCCGCTTGGCGTCCGGCTGCGGTGAACAGCGCTTTCAGCCCGGCAGGCAGGGCACCGGCGCGAATTCGCTTCAAGCCTTGCGCCACCAGGCGGCGGTTGTTGGCGTCGAGCTTGACCACGTCGGCCACCGTGCCCAAGGCCACCAGCGGCAACAAGGCATCCAGTTTGGGTTGCTGCTCGGCCGTGAAAGCGCCGCGCAGGCGCATTTCGGCGCGCAAAGCCAGCAGCACATAAAACATCACGCCCACGCCGGCCATGGACTTGCTGGCAAAGCTGCAGCCCGGTTGGTTGGGGTTGACGATCACTTCAGCGCTTGGCAATTCAGCGCCAGGCAAGTGGTGGTCGGTCACCACCACTTTCAGACCCAGCGCTTGTGCCATGGCAACGCCTTCAACACTGGCAATGCCGTTGTCCACGGTGATCAACACGTCGGCCCCGCTGGCATGGACGCGTTGGGAAATCGGCGCTGTCAGGCCATAGCCATCAACCACGCGGTCAGGCACGATGTAGCTGACCTGTGTGGCACCCAATAAGCGCAAGCCGCGCACGGCCACGGCACAGGCGGTGGCACCATCGCAGTCGTAATCGGCGACGATGCATAAATGCTGACTGGATTCAATGGCATCGGCCAGCAAACTGGCCGCAGCTTGGACCCCCAACAGGCCCGAGGGCAGCAGCAGTTGCGCCAAGCCGTCGTCCAGATCGTCTTTGTTCAACACGCCCCGTGCGGCAAAAAGTTGGGCCAGCAGGGGATGCACCCCGGCTTGCGCCAAGGCCCAGACAGCGCGGGGGGGGATATCTCGGGTCAGGATTTTCATAGGGCTTGCAAGGCTGTGATCGCAGAAATGGGGCGCAGTCTGCGCTGAACGCGCTGCCAGAGCTTGAGCGGTCGTGTTTGGTAGGTGTGTGCCGCGTGCTCGCTGCACAAGGTCAATGTCACGGTATGGGTTTTGGCTTTTTCCAAAAGCTCCGCGCCCAGCGATGCGTCCAACCCATGCCAGGCGTTGAGCCAACCCGAGGCGTCTTCGCGCAGGGCGTGTTCTCGCAGTGCCATGGTGACTTGGGGCGCTGGCTGGGTAGGCTTTTCTGTCAAGGATCCTGCGCCGTGCACCCAAAAAGAATTCACCGTCAATTGTCTCTGGGCACTGCGCTTGTCGTTGACGGGGTGGTTGTACAGCAGCATTTGCATTTCGCTTTGCAGCCGCCGCACCCACTTGGCCGATTCGCTCTTGGGCAACCAGGCATTGAGGTTCATACCGATCACCCTGTCCAGACTGGCGCATTGCAAATCCCGCAGCATTTCACCTTGCACATGCCATTGCGTGGGGGCGATGTAGCGCACTGTCAAACCGTCTTCTGTTAAGAAAGGCTGCATCGCCGTTAACAAAGACAAGGACTCCTCTTCGCTCAACTGCAAATTGTCGGGGTTCAGCATGACCACCTGGTCCATGCCAATTTGCCAATGGCAGAGGCTGAAGTAGGCTTGGGCTTGGTTAGACAGGGTTTCTGGGCTCAGCGCGGCCCATGGCCAGGCGCCGCCCACTGCGCGCAACTGTAAGACCTGCCCGAGGGCGCGTTCGTGGGGCATGTCCAAACGAGGCTGATCGGGATCGTCCTCTTCGGTATGCACCCGCGTTAAAGTCTGTAAAAGCAATTGAATATTCGGCAAATGAAGCCGCGCCAAGGTGTCACGACCCATGGGCGATCGGGTGGCTGCGTACGGAATGATCAGGTGATGGCGGGGCTCAACGCCATCGGTGAATTGAACGGTCATGGGGCTATTGTCCGGGATGCCACAATCCAATCTGCGGAAATGGACATAAACAATGCAAATTCCTTATGAATTGATTTTAGGCTGGCGCTATACCCGCGCCGGCCGGGCGACCCGGCGAAACGGGTTCATCTCGTTCATCTCGGGCGTGTCCATGCTGGGCATTGCCCTGGGCGTGGCGGCGTTGATCATAGTGTTGTCGGTGATGAACGGCTTTCAAAAAGAGGTGCGTGACCGCATGCTCGGCGTGGTCTCGCACATTGAGGTGATTTCGGCCGATGGTGGTGCTTTGCCTGATGCACAGGCCACGCTTAAAACGGTGACGGCGCACAGCAGCGTGCTGGCTGCGGCTCCGTTTATTTCTGCCCAGGCATTGCTGGCCCGTGGAGAAGACATGAAGGGTGTGATGGTACGGGGTATTGACCCCGCTCTGGAGCCCGCTGTCACCGATTTGACGCCTGGCGTGCAATCCCAGGCGCTGGCGCAGTTGCAGCCTGGTCAGTTTGGTGTCGTGCTCGGTGTGGATCTGGCGCGCATGCTGGGCTTGCGGGTGGGCGACCCAGTGACCCTGGTTTCGCCCAGTGGGCAAATCACTCCGGCTGGGGTGGTGCCCCGACTCAAGCAAATGAAGGTGGTCGGCACCTTCAGCTCAGGCCACTACGAATACGACTCGGCCCTGGCTTTGATCCATGTGGACGATGCCGGCCGCATCTTTCGCCTCGAAGGCCCCAGCGGCATTCGCCTGAAGCTGCGTGACCTGCACCAAGCCAGGCAAGTGGCTTATGAATTGGCGGCGGTGCTGCCCCCCGAGGTGCTGGTGCGCGACTGGACCCAGCAAAACCGCACCTGGTTTGCGGCGGTGCAGGTGGAAAAACGAATGATGTTCATTATCTTGACCTTGATCGTGGCGGTGGCCGCTTTCAATTTGGTCAGCACCTTGGTGATGACGGTCACCGACAAGCGCGCCGACATCGCCATCTTGCGTACCTTGGGTGCCAGCCCAGCCAGCATCATGGGCGTGTTTGTGGTGCAGGGTGCCATGGTGGGCGTGATCGGCACCTTGTCGGGCCTTGCTTTGGGCTTGCTGGTAGCCTTCAATATCGATGTGATCGTGCCTGCGCTGGAGAGCCTGTTTCAAGCCAGTTTCTTGCCCAAAGACATTTACCTGATCAGCCGCATGCCCAGTGAACCCCAAAGTGCGGACATCGTGCCGATCGCGATCATCTCTTTGGTGCTTGCTTTTGTTGCTACCCTCTACCCGAGCTGGGGCGCCAGCCAAGTCAACCCGGCACAGGCGCTGCGCTATGAATGATCTCGTGTTGCAAGCCCAAGGCTTGACCCAGCGCTTTACCGAAGGCCGACTCGACGTGACCGTGCTGCAAGGCGTGGACCTGCAGGTGCGTGCGGGAGAAACCTTGGCCATCGTTGGCGCCTCGGGTTCGGGCAAAAGCACCTTGCTGCATTTGCTGGGGGGCCTGGACAAGCCGACCCAAGGCATGGTGCATTTGAAGGGGCAAGCGTTGTCCCAACTGGGTGCCACCGAGCAAGGTCAATGGCGTAACCGTTACCTGGGTTTTGTCTATCAATTCCACCATCTTCTTCCCGAGTTCAGTGCGCTGGACAACGTGGCCATGCCCTTGTGGATTCGGCGCATGCCGCGCGCAGAAGCAGCCGCTGCGGCTGAAATTTGGCTGACCAAGGTGGGCTTGCAGGGCCGCTTGCAGCACCGCCCCGCCGAGCTGTCGGGTGGCGAGCGCCAACGTGTGGCCATTGCCCGTGCTTTGGTGACCCAGCCCGCCTGCGTGCTGGCCGACGAGCCTACCGGCAACTTGGACCGCAGCACTGCCGAAGGCGTGTTCGATTTGATGTTGCAGTTGGCCCGCGATGTGGGCACCGCCTTTGTGGTGGTTACCCATGATCCCCAACTTGCCGCGCGCTGCAGCCGCCAAGTGAGATTGGTGCAAGGCCGCTTGGTGTCAGATGTGTTGCCCGATGCAACACCAAATGTGTTGCCCAACTCGATGGGCTGAATTCTTAAAGCCATACATCCCAACACCGCCATGTGGATCGACACCCATTGCCACCTGGACGCCGCCGAATTTGATGCTGACCGCGACGCGGTGAGACAACGCGCGCGCGATGCCGGTGTGGGCCTGTGCGTGATCCCGGCCGTGGAGCGCGCCAATTGGGCCCGGGTGTGCGAGGTGGCGCACCGTTATAGCGACGTCTATGCTCTGGGCATCCATCCTCTGTATGTCCCGCATGCGCAAGACGATGACTTGCAGGCTTTGGATGAACTGCTGACTTTAAGTCGAAGTGATCCACACCTGGTGGCTGTGGGTGAAATCGGCCTCGATTATTTTGTGCCCTCTTTATGCGAGCCGGCCCAGCGTGAGAAGCAATGGCGCTTTTACACCGCGCAACTGAAACTGGCTCGCAAGCATGGTTTGCCCGTGATCCTTCACGTGCGCCGGTCGGCCGATATGCTGCTCAAAGGCCTGCGGCAAACAAAGGTGCAAGGCGGGATTGCCCACGCCTTCAACGGCAGCCTGCAGCAGGCGCAGGCTTTTATCGAGCTGGGTTTTGTGCTGGGCTTTGGCGGCGCTATGACCTTTGAACGTGCGACCCAACTGCGGCATCTGGCCGCCACCTTGCCGCTGTCCGCCATCGTGCTGGAGACCGATGCCCCTGATATACCGCCGCAGTGGGTCTATCGAACGGCAGAGCAACGGGCGCAAGGGCAGGCGCAGGGGCGCAATGAGCCGGGCGAGTTGCTTCGAATTGCAGACAAATTTGGTGATTTAAGGGGGGTAAGTCTGGATGAAATGGGCAGAGTTTTCTCAGAAAACTGTATCAAAGCCTTGTCGTTGCAAATTCTGATTTGAGAAGAATTGGCAGAACAGTCTTTCCAAAAAAAAAGCTGACTTTTTATACCTTGCGGTATTAAAAAGTCAGCTTCCGAACAAACCCCTTTAGAGGCTTAAGTTATTTTTTGAAATACAGATTGTCCATGTAAACAGTTGTTCCACCAAACGGTGCTGATACCAGTTTAATTTGTTTGATAGCCGTTTTATCAGTGCTGTAACTTGACAATGGAATATCGATACTCTTCCAAGTTGATGCCGTCAGAGTAACTGGTACTGCCACTTCGCCTGCGCTGCCAACAATAAATACCTCAACCGATTTAGCATCAGCGGACCACAAATCAATGTGCAAGGATGTGTAGGTCGTCACATTGACCGTGTTGTTTGAAAAGTCAATACCTTGGTAGTTGAAATTGACGTATTTTTGAACGTTGTCGCCTGCTACTGTCGTGCTGGTGGTGACGGTGGTTTGGCCCCAATTCGGGTTGGTATCTAAGCCTAGTTTGCCTGAATAGGCATCGCTGTAAATAGAGATCACATTGCCTGCAGGTTCTGTAGGTGTAGGTGCAGCAGCAGACGGGACTCCAGCTACAGGGGCATCAGGGCAAGTCAGAGCCACGCTTGACGAGCCAATAAATTTCAGGTCGTCTACATAGAAAGTTCTGGGGGCAGTGACGGTTGAGCCGAAGTTGGGGAAAACGCTGGCTTTGTTGAAGGTGTATGCCGTATTCAAAGCTGCAGTACCAGTGGCTTGGTTGGCGAAGTTAAAGGTCAGCGTTTCCCATGTATCTGCAGCGGTCACGGTGGCTTCAGTTTCTACGGATTTGGTCGGGTCCGAAGCGTCCTCAAGTTTCAAGCGAACAGGGACATTGGCAACGCCTGAATAAACCCTCAGAGTCATTGTTTTGTTCGTACTGCTCAAAGGCAAGCTTGGCACCGTGCCAATTTTCCCTGCACCGCATGTGTTGATTGTGGCGCCTGCCCATGTCTCGCCATTGATAGGTTTGACCAATTGGAGTACTTTGTTGCTGGTCAATGTAGGCTCTGAAATAACAGCTGCATCCATATTGCCAAAACCCGTAGCAGCAACACCGGTTTCGCTTAAGGTCGCGATGGTTGTACTAGGTGTCACAACGATAGCTGCACTTACCGCGATGTCTTTTGAGACTTGGGTCGCTGCAGAGAAGGTGGTGTTGCCTGCTTGGTCTGCTTTGACTGAGCAGGTACCAGCGCTGGCTAAGGTCAAAGAGGTGCCGTTGACCGAACAAACTGAAGAAGGTGTTGCGCTGAAACTGACAGCCAATGACGAACTGCTGGTTGCTGACAGCGTGATCGGGGTCCCCACGGTGCCTGTTGTGGCTGGGCTGAAGGTGATGGTTTGGGCCGTCAAGGGGGCTGTGGCGTCACCTCCTCCGCAAGCGGCCAGCAAGGCCGTAGTAGCAAGGGCAATGCCTGCTAAGCTAATTTGAAATGTCCATCGTTGCATGCGTATCTCCTGGTGGTTGATTTTTGAAAGCGCTGTCTGAAAGCGGTTTCATGATAATAAAGTTTGGTACTTTAAATTGCAATAGGTAAGAAATAAGGACTTACCCTTGGTCTACTCAAGGACTGGATTTTTGGTAGATCCGCACATGCTCAAAGTGCATGTCCACCGGGAAGATGCGGTCGTCTACAGCCCCACCCAGGTCACCGCCGATGGCGATGTTCACAAGCAGGTACTGAGGGCGGTCAAAGGGCCATGCGCGCCGGTCCCCATTCTTGGGATTGACGTATTCAAAGTAAATTCGATCGTCCACGCCAATGCTGATCTTGTCTTGTGACCAGGTCATTTGGTAGTTGTGAAAAGCGGTGCAGGCATCGGGAACGGCCGCAGTCAGGGTTGTGGGTGGTGTGCCGCCTTGCCAGTTGTATTTGGCGTTATGCACCGTCGCCGAAACCACCGTGGGTTTGCTGCCTACAAATTCCATGATGTCGATCTCGCCATCGTCAGGCCAGACCATGCCGTTAACACCGCCAACGCCCAGTGTCCAGATGGCCGGCCACGTGCCTTGCCCGCAGGGCATCTTGGCGCGGACTTCAAAAAAACCGTAGGTCCAACTGGCCAGTCCGCGAGTGACCAAGCGGGCCGAAGTGTAATTTTGGCCGCCAAAATCATTGGCGCTGCTCAAACGTTCTTTGCGTGCTGTGAGGATGAGTTGGCCGTTTTCAATGCGGGAATTTTCCAAACGCTTGGCCGCGTAATATTGTTTTTCGTTGTTGAACCAGCCGCCACGATTGTGGTCGGTGTCATAGGCCCATTGGCTTGCATTGGGCAGGCCATTGACGCTGAATTCGTCAGACCACACCAAGGTCCAGCCAGGCTTGTCGGTATTGTTCACAGGGGGCGCAGTCGGGGTCATCACAAGGGGAGGGTTGAGCGATACTGGATTTAGCGAATCAGTGGCACCGCCGCCACAGGCGGACAAAGTCAATAAAAGGAGTGTGAGCCAGCATCGCGGTGATTCAGTTTTCACGTGCCAGCTTCCGAGCTGCCACGGTCATTCTTTTGCCATCGCTGAAAGTCACTTGTATTTCACTTGCGCCCGCATTGAAGGCCAAATAGGTTTTGCGCCCTTGCGGTGTTTTGAAGACGGAATACAAGGGAGTGTTGGCAGTCACGCCGGGTTCGGGTGTTCCCATTTCCTTCAGGCTCAGCATCCAGTGCAAAGCGTGCGAGCGGGTGTCGCCGAGCTCGAAAGAGCCCCAGCGTTTCCATTCGTTCAGCGCTTGTTGCGGTTTGGCCAAGGCCAGGTATTTGACAAAAATATCTTGCCAGATATCGGGTGGATTGGCGTACTTGCCACGGCTGGCATAAAGCGCCATTTCGGGCTTGAGCGCAGCGACGTTGCGCTCAATGTAGGCTGGATGGCGGCCTAAGTAAATCGACGAAGTGGTCACAGGCAGCAAGTTGATGCCCTTGATTTGGCGTGGCTCATCGATCCACCAAGTGTTGTGCGCGATCTTGCCGCCAAACAACATGCTGACTTCAACGTTTTGGTATTCAGGTGGCAGGACCAGGCCATGCACATCAAACCAATAGTGCTCAATGGCTTCGATTTCGGTGGTGTACAGGTACACGCCCAGATCGCGCAGTCGGGTGTTTTTTGTGATCTCACCCCACAGGATCAGTCCCGCCCAGGCGTTGATGGCTTCGGAGGAAGACTCTTGGTTGTTGCCGTGCGCACCCAGACCTACGCCTGAGGCCCACGAGTGACCTTCGTAGGGGTCAAAGTTGCGCAGGAAGGGAAAGTCACTGCGCCCGCGCTCTGGGGTCGCAATGTCTGCCACCAGCCAGTCGACCATGCCGCCCCATTGCGCTTGGCTTGCCCAGGCGGGGTCGCGCAAGGCAATGTCTGCCATGGTGCGAATCCAATAGCCGTAATGAAAGTGGTGGTCGTTCATCTGTTCGACGCTGAAGTACTCCTCGGGGTAGGAGGTCACAGTGCCCAGTGTTTTGTCCAGTTGAAAATACGACTTTCGATCTTTGCCGGAAAACCATTGTTCGATGCGAGATTTCAGTAAACCCAGCAGTTGGTCCCGCGTAGCCAAATCGCCTTGTTGCTCGACCACGTCCATCAGTTTGCCTATGCGCTGCAAACCTTTACCTTGCCAATAAGGGCCTTGCCCAATTTCCAGCATCATGCGACGCGCATTGCGAACATCGGTTTTTAAAATGTCTTTCAAATCACTGACAGATTCTCCTGCTGAGAGGCCAGGCCAATAGGGCACAAAACCTTGGTAAGTGCTGCTCGTGCTGAAGCTTTTAGCTGCGAGCAGTTTGATGGGGCCGCGCAGACTGCTGTAACTGACGGGTTCCAATGCGGTCAGGCTCATGTTGCGATGCCACTGATGCGGATACAGGCCCAGCAACGGCGTATCGACATCTCCCTCCATGGCTTGGGTGCTGACCTCAAAGGACGATTGGACACGGCTTTTTTCTGGATCGTAAGCCCAATTTACCTGCGTGTTTGTAATGAAAGCATAGGCGTGACGGGACAGCAGTGACAGGGTCGCACTGTCGGTGTTGGGCAGGCCCGCTGCAGCAAAGTAGCCTCGTCCAGGCGGCATGTGACCACGCCATTGGGTGGCCGATATTTTTTCCCAACGCACGCCTTTGGGGCCAAAGACGGCATAAGCCCGGTCTTTGAGTTTCACGGCCAGAATGCGTGGGTCGGGATGGTCAATCAGGTGTTCGGGCGCAGCCGGTAAGTCAATCAGCACATCGCCTGTCAGCCTGAAAGACACATAGGGACTGCCGTGCGCCACGGTCGCAATCCATTGATTGGCACCTTGCGACATTCCAATGTCAATCGCCCAATCGGTGGCTTTGTTCAGCACCGCCTTGCTGGGTACAAAACCTTGAGGTGAAAACGTCAAGGCGCCTTCGTGTGCATAGTGAATTTCAACGTCTTTGCGTTCTGTCGGGACGACGGCTTTCACAGGCAAGGCCACCTCCAGACCTTTGACAGTTGGCCTGACGCTCAAAGGATGGGCGTACAGAGGTTCGGGTACAGCATGAAAAATCAAGCTCGAATACCACTGATTGGTTTGTGCGGCTGTGCGCAAAAGTTCGGCTGAACGGTAGGGCGCGGGTGGTGGCGGCTTGTCGCCCCCTTGGGGAGAAAGCAAGAGGGCACCCGCCCCTGCTGCTAATGTTTGGGCATGCAGACAGGAGAAGACGGAGCTAAGCAGCATGACCCCCAAAATGGTTTTTAATCTTGTCATGGCTGTCTAAATGAGTGAGTAATGTTCATGCCGGCAACTATATGAAAGCGCTTTCAAAATAACTATGCGGGTTTTCCCGATTTTTCTATTGCATCTGAAATTTCTGTATCTGAAGCGAATGGTTCCTAGGGTAAACGTTGATAATGTCTGCTTGATTGGGGGTTTTTAATCTTTTATGATTCACAATGAAAGCGCTTTCAAAATGGACAAGAAAATGAATGTATTCCAGTCAAGAATAGACCCCTCCGAGGGAACACCACAGATCGGGCAAACTGGCTTTAAATTACGGGGATGGATTGCCGCTGCGGTATTGGGTTTTACGGCCATCCCAGCGATGGCGATCGATTTTGGGCCCGATGGCATGTTCAGTTTGACGGGCTTTGGCAAAGTCGAAGTGCAGCGGGGCAGCAACAATTGCACAAATTGCCAGCTTTACCCTGCTGAAAACAAGCAGCGTTTGTGGGCCGATGACTTGGTGCCCGGTCGGCCTTATGGCACCTCCAACACACATGTCACTCTCTTTCAGCCCTGGCTGGGTGCGAAATACGACTTGGGCGGTGGCTTCAAGGTCAATGCTTTGTTGAGTCAGCGCTGGCGTGATGGCGCGGAAGATATTCCTGGATTTTGGTACGAGAAAAATGTGGCCATTAGCCATGATGATTACGGAAGTCTTCGAGTGGGCGCCATGACGACCCGCACCTGGAGCATTGCTGACTATCCCTACGGTACCAACCTGGGCGTCGCGTATGTTTGGGGTTCAAGTGGTGCAGGCTATGGTTTGTTGACCGACGCCGTGCGTTATACCTCCCGTATATTGGATGTGGCACAAGGGGACTTGGTGTTGGAGGCCAGTTATGACCAAGGCAATCGTGGCTTCAAAATTCACAAGCCGCGTTTCTTAGAGTTGTATGCCCAATACCACAAGGGCGACTTGGTCATGGACGCGATGTACCAAGATACACGCAATGGCAATCCGCAATCCTGGAGTCAAGGCCCATTCACCAGTCTGACGCCCAATGTGGCCGACGATGCCAAGTTGGGCGGCTCAGGCCAGTCCATTGCCATGCTGATGGCGCGTTACCAGGTTGACTCCCAAATTGAAGTGTCAGGGGGTGTGCGAGGCAACCGCTGGAGCGGAGCCTATGCCGTGATCACGCAGCCCGGTGCTTCAGCGCAATGGAACAACATGTTCAATGTGAACTGGAATGGCCAACTCAATGGTGTGAGCAATCCCGGCTATGGCGCTATATCGACCGACTGGATGATTGGCGCGCGCTACAAGACAGGACCGTGGACCGCTTCCACAGGCATGGTTCACTTGGGTAAAGCCAGTACATCCAACCCGAGTGAGCGGGGTCAAAGCAACTCAGCGAACGTGAATACGGTCGGTCTGAACTACAACTTCAACAACGGCTTTCAGGTGTACGGCTTTGTTGGCATGGTGACTTACGACCGTCTGGGTTTATCGCCGATGTCCATGCCGGGCAATTCGGCCTTTACCAATGTGGATTCGCGGGTCACCCGATCAGGCAATTGGGCAGGCCTGGGCGCTGTTTACGTGTTCTGAGCGTGAGAAGCACTTTCATGAAAAACTTTAAAATTTTGACTATGCCCACATTTATCACGCGCTGTTTGACAGTGACTTTGTCCGCGTTATTGGCTTTCGCGTTGGTGGCCTGCGGCGGCGGCGGTGTGGTGCCGTCGGGTGGCGTGCAACTGCGTTCCCTGAGCGCCGATTTCGGCACGCGCAAAGCAGTTTCATATTCACCCTTCAGAACAGCCAACCGCGATACCGAAGTCATTTCCGCAGCGAATGTCTTGGAAGATCTGAGATTGCTGCAAACGGGCGGATTTACTTTGATTCGTTTGTTTGACAGCTCGGATGCAGTGGCCAAGCTGGTATTGCAAACGATTCAAACCAACAACTTGGATATTAAAGTGATGTTGGGGGTCTGGATTCAATCGGGCAATTCAGCCACGATTAACAATGCAGAAATAGCACGCGGGGTAGCGCTGGCCAACACTTATAAAACGATTGTTTTGGCCTTGAGTGTGGGCAACGAAACCATGGTCAATTGGTCATTCAATGCAGTCCCCGTGGCGAGTATGGTCCAGTACATCACCTCGGTGCGTAGTCAAGTAACTCAGCCTGTGACCACCGACGACAATTGGGCTTTTTTTGCCAAAGCAACGGGTAACCAAGATCCTAAGGCGGTGTTGAACGTCATTGATTTTGTGGCAATGCACACCTATCCGCTGGCCGACTCGATCCATGATGCGAGCAAGTGGAATTGGCAGCAAACCGCAGTTGCCGCCAATTTAAGGGCCGCAGCCATGATGGACGCTGCCTTGGGGGCCGCGCAAAGCGACTTTGCGGCGGTCAGAGCGAACATGGACAGTCTGGGTTTGAACAGCATGCCGATTGTGGTGGGCGAAACCGGTTGGAAAGCTGTGGCTTCAGGTGGTGAAAATTACCGTGCACACCCTGTCAATCAGAAGATGTACTTCGACCGTTTGACATCATGGTTGAGTTCGACGGCTGCGGCCAAACCGAAGGCGATTTTTTACTTTGAGGCATTTGATGAGCCCTGGAAGCAGGCCGACGATAAATGGGGCCTCTTCAATGTGGCGCGGCAAGCACGCTATATGGTGCAGTCTTTGTATCCCAGCAGTATTTGGGAAGCCGGTACTTATGCCTTGAGCGAGGCTTTGTACTTCATCCCGACACAAAGCAACGGCACGGTCACTGCCAGTCGATACACGGTTTTCGCTGACACCCTCACCACAGGTGAGGTCAAGCCCACCGAATCGATTTTGTGGGTGGGCTGGAACAGCCCGGCCACTGCCTACGCAGGCGTGAGCACTTTGGGGTTTGCACAGGGCGATGGTCCCAATTCACTTGAAATCACACCGGCGCCCACCAGCTGGGGTTGGGGCTTGATTGCAGCATTGCAAACCACGTCGGATGATTTGTCCTTGTTCGCCACATCCGGTCGTTTGAATTTCAACGTCAAGACGACTTATCCCGGCAAGATTGAAGTGGGATTTTTAACGGGAACGACTACAGCAGGCAGTGCCTATGATGTTTATTTGACAATCGATCCGGCTAACAACAGCTATGGCTACTTGAATGATGGCAATTGGCGTACAGTGTCGATTCCGATCAGTGCTATCACACCTTCTGGGGCGATGGCTTACGGAATGACGGACGCCAGTAAATCCAAATTGGATTTGACCAAAGTCACCAATTCCTTGGTGATTGCCGACCGTTATGCCAATACAGGCAAAGCAACAAACTTGGGTAACACGAGCAAGTTTTATATCGACAACGTGTATTGGTCCAAATAAAATTCAGTCGTTAAAAAGCCCCGAGCTCTGCTGCTGCAGATCTCGGGGCTTTTATTTGCAGGAAGGAAGATGACGAACTCGCCAAATTGCCATTGAATGTCAGTTTTTCGGGTCGTGCAAAGGAGCTAGATACGCAGTCCTTGAGCGTTAAATTTCAAGATGTGATCATCGTGCGCCCGAATGCCGACCATTTGCCCGGGGATCAAGTGGCCTTGATCGGCGGAGAGTTTGGCGCGCAGCAATTCTTCACTGCCATCCAGGCGCAAGTGCACGATGACGCTGTCACCCAAATGCTCGGCCAGAACCACTTGCGCGGATGTACCTTGTTCAGTTGAGGTGACCTGAAGATGTTCTGGGCGCACCGCCAAGCTTTCAACGCCCATGCCTGAATCGCCGCCCATCTGCTGCCAAAGTTGGGCCGTACCACGGTGAACCTGCCCCGCAGGGCGATGGATCAGGTTGATTTTGGGCGAGCCCATAAAGCTTGCAACGAAATGATTGGCGGGTTGGTTGTAAAGGTCTAAGGGCGAGCCGAGTTGTTCAATGCGGCCTTGATTGAAGACTGCAATCCGATCCCCCATGGTCATGGCCTCGACCTGGTCATGGGTGACGTAAATCATGGTGGTGCCCAACTCTTTGTGCAGACGGGTCAGCTCGATGCGCATGTTCACGCGCAAAGCAGCATCCAGATTCGACAAAGGTTCATCAAACAAAAAGACTTCAGGTTTACGCACAATGGCGCGGCCAATTGCCACGCGCTGGCGTTCGCCACCAGAAAGCTCTTTGGGGTAGCGCGCAAGCAGGTGGTCAATGCGCAGCACTTCTGCCGCTTTTTTGACTTGCGCATCACGATCTGAGGAAGAAACACCTGCCATTTTCAAAGCAAAACCCATGTTTTGCGCCACGGTCATGTGAGGATAAAGCGCGTAGCTTTGGAACACCATGGCGGCACCGCGCTGTGCAGGGTGCACATCGTTGACACGTTGCCCATCAATGAACAAGTCACCCTGGGTGATTCTTTCCAGCCCGGCAATCATTCTCAGCGTAGTGGACTTTCCGCATCCCGATGGGCCGACAAAAACCAGGAACTCGCCGTCATTCACTTCCAGATCGATGCCGCGAATGACAGCATGGTCGTCGTAGCTTTTGTGAATTTGCCGCAGGCTGACTTGTCCCATTTCAGTCCACTCCAGTTATCGCAGCAGTCTTGCCGGCATTGGCATCATGTTGTTGCTGTCGTTGGTAGGTCAAGAAATCTTGATACCAATGGGCGCTGGCTTTGAAGGTTCGTTTTTGGCTGGCGTAGTCCACATGCACGATGCCAAATCGTTTCGCATAGCCGGAGGACCATTCAAAATTGTCCATCAGACTCCAGACCATATACCCGTTAACCGGCACCCCTTGCGCCATGGCTTGAGCGAGTGCATCAATGTGTTGGTCAATGTAGCGGATACGGTCTTGGTCGTCCACTTGCCCTAGCTTCAACGCGTCTGGAAACGCGCCGCCGTTTTCAGTGATGTAGATGGGCGGCAGTGGGTAATCCTGGTGCATGCGGATCAGCAGTTGGCTCAAGCCTTCGGGAAAAATTTCCCAGTCCATGTCATTCAGGGGCAGTCCACTGTTTTGGGGTTTCCAACTGCCGTCGGCGCTGACGACCGAGCGGGTGTAATAGTTCACGCCCAAATAGTCCATGGGCGTGGCAATGATGTCCAGGTCACCGGGTTCGATGTGTGGGGCCTCTGAACCCAGGTCTGCCATCACATCCTGGGGATAGACCTTCTTGAAAATCGGATCCATGTACCAGCGCAGCAAGCGACCGTCTTCTAAGATGGCTTTGGCTTGGTCCGCAGCAGAGTCACTGGCTGGCACGGTCGGCGAGAGGTTGAGCACAATGCCCAAAGGCACGTTGCAGCCCTGGGCACGCAATGCCTGTAAGGTCATGCCATGGCTGAGCAAGAGGTGGTGCGACACTTGCATGGTTGTGGCGCGCGACTTCAAGCCTGGTGCAAAAATACCACTCTCGTGGCCCAGAACAGCAATCACCCAGGGTTCGTTGTGCGTGGTGTAAGCTGCTACACGGTTGCCCAGACGTTTGAAAATTTCGCTGGCGTAATTGACAAAGTGCTGAACCGTGTCGCGGTTGGCCCAGCCGCCTTGGTCTTGCAAGGCTTGCGGCAAGTCCCAATGGTTGAGCGTGACATACGGCGCAATGCCTTTGGCGATCAAAGCATCCACCAATTGAGCATAAAAATTCAGACCGGCTTCGTTGAACGCACCCTGGCCTAAAGGCTGTACGCGTGGCCAAGAGACGGAGAAACGATAGGCATTGACGCCCAAACTGGCAATCAAATCCACATCCGCTTGCCAGCGGTCGTAATGCTCGCAAGCCACTAAGCCGTTGCTGGCATCGGCAATGGCGCCTGGCACTTGGCAAAAGCTGTCCCAAATCGATGGGCCTTTGCCATCAGCCTGAGCAGCGCCTTCGATTTGGAATGAACTGGTGGCAACGCCCCAAACAAAGTCTGCCGGGAATGTGTGTGCGCGAGAAAGAGTGTGCTTAGGGCTCATGATCTTGGTGAGTAAGGGCAGGGGTTCATTTGACGGCGCCGGTGGTCAGTCCATCGATCAGTCGGCGCGAGGAGAGAACAAAAAGGACCAGCAAAGGCAAGGTGGCAATTGCCGAACCGGTCATCAATGCGCCCCATTCGGTGTTCACAGGGCTTTGCATGCTGCGCAGCGCAAGAGGCAGGGTGTACATCTCTGGCGATCGCATCACGATCAGCGGGCCGATGAAGTTGTTCCACGATGCAATGAAGGTGATCAATCCCAAGGTGCCCAGGGCCGGTTGCAGCAATGGGAGCACGATGCGTGCGTAAATGCCCAACTCGCTGCAACCGTCCATTCGGGCCGCTTCGATCAGGTCCTTGGGAATCGAGGCACTGATGAATTGGCGCATCAAAAAAATGCCGAATGCACTCGCCGCGCCTGGGATGTAAAGCGCCCGAGGTTGGTCAATCCAGCCCAGTGCGTCCATCACCATGAAGGTGGGGATCATGCTCAAAAACGAGGGGATCAGCATGGTCCCCATCACGAGCAAAAATAACGCCTTTTTGAATTTGAACTCGAACATCGCAAAGGCATAACCCCCCATGGAGCAAAACACCAGCGTTAGCGCTGTGGAGGCCAACCCGACATATAGACTCCAACCCAGACTTTTCCAAAAAGGAATTTTGTCGGTGAGGATAGCCAGGTTCAGTTCAAAATTGTTGCCAGGCAACAGCGGTGGAGGCAAGTTGAAAATTTCCGTGCGCGAATGTGTAGCGAACACGAACATGAAATAAAACGGCGCCAACATCACCAACGCCCCCAATCCCACCAAAAGATAGGCTGCCGCGGGACTGAGTTGGTCTTTGAAAAATCCAGGGCGGCTCATGCGCCACCACCTCTGGGTTTGAAGGCACGATTGGTCAGCCACGTCAGTACGGCCACCACCGCAAACAACAACCACGACAATGCACTGGCGGTGCCGAAGTCATTGAATTCGAAGGCGGTGCGGTACATGTACATGGCGGTGGTCATACCCGCTTGATCAGTGCCTCCACGCCCTCCGGTCAAGATAAAGGGTTCCTCAAACAACTGCAGACCCCCAATGATCGTCAGAGTGACGCCGAAAAAAATCATGGGTTTGAGGCTGGGCAAACTGATGTATAAAAATTGCTTCCACGCTGTAGCGCCGTCCATTGTTGCCGCTTCATACAGATCCTTCGGAATGGTCTGGAGTGCGGCCAAATACAGCACCGTGTTAAAGCCGACGTAGCGCCAGAACACCACAAATGCGATAGCGGGTTTGATGTTCTCTGCTTGCCCCAGCCAGTCTATTGGGGTCGGAGTCGAACCCCATGGCCAACTGTTTTGAATGGCCAGCAGACCTTGATTGATGAGACCGTAATCGGTGGAAAAGAGTGAGCTGAACATCATGGCAATGGCCACGGTGGACGTGATGTAGGGCAAAAAGTAAGCCCCAATGACGGCGTTTCGCCAACGTTTGAAGTTGTTGTGAATGAAGCAGGCCAATGGAATGGACACCAGGTGCTGAGGAACTCCCGAAACCAATGCCAACCAGGCGGTGTTGCTGAGAGACTTCCAGAACCATTCGTCTTCCAAAGCGAAGGCGAAATTTTCCCAACCCACAAACTTCATAGAGCTCAAACCAGCTGCAGGCTCCCACGCTTGAAAAGCCAAGAACAAAGAAAAGCACAGCGGGAACAGGCCAAAAATTAAAAATAAAACAACGAAAGGTGCCAACAACACGTAGGGCACGCTATCGGCTGTCAGCCGCCAGCGGCGTGTGGGCTTGTAACGGGA
The DNA here is from genome assembly GCA_945901045.1 of Limnohabitans sp. Rim8. GTDB lineage: Bacteria > Pseudomonadota > Gammaproteobacteria > Burkholderiales > Burkholderiaceae_C > Limnohabitans_A. The sequence goes on along the minus strand of CAMDKK010000035.1, from coordinate 17,478 downwards.
CGTCATCAGGCTTTAGCGTCTTGCGCGACGTTCCAAAAGAGCTTGCGCGTCCTGCAGCGCTTTGCGAATGTCTTTGCCTTGATCTAACACTTTGTCGAGTTCGGTGTTGACAATTTCTTCCGCGATCGGATCGAGCTTATGCACATCGATAGCGGCAGTTTTTTGTGCCGCTTCACGCCACAGAAGCCGAGCTTTTTGACCCCCTAAAAATTCAATGGGTTGGTCCAGGAACGGGTCTTTATGGACTTGAACCAGCGCTGGAAATGCATCTTCAGCCTTGAAAGCGCTGAGTTGCCTGTCCGCTTGCAGTGTCATCATCTGAATGAAATCCCAGGACAATGACTTGTTTGGACTGCCTTTGGGTATGGCATAAAAACTACCGCCCCAAGACGCCCAAGAATGCTCAGGCAATTGCGAGGCACGCCACAGTCCTTTGGTTTGTGGCGCGATCCAGTTGTTCAGGTGACCGGCCAACCATGCGCCAGACATCTGAGTGGCAATTTGGCCGCGTTTGAAGCCCTCGGTCCATTCGGTGGTCCAAGCATTGATTTTGCCATCGAGCTTTTGGCTGCGGACCAGTTTGGCTAACTCGAAGGCACGCTCAAAGCGCGGGGTATTGATCAGGACTGTGCCCTTGTTGTCCAGGTAAAGGCCTTCACCCGCTTGCAAGTTACTGCGGATGAGAATGTCCTTCATATCACGTGCATGTGGCATGAGGTAAGCCCCAGTTTTAGCTTTGATTTGTATGCCCGATTGCACGTACCCTTCCCAACTGGATGTGAGCTGCTCTTCTGTGATGCCCGCCTTTTTGAGCAGATCGGTTCGGTACAGTAAAGTGCCAGGGCCAATGTCGGCGGGAACCGCTAACACAGCGCCAGAGCGTGCAGTGGCTTGTTTGAATGCATAAGGGACAAACTTAGCTTGGTGGGTTTTGATGTCGAAAGGGGCTTGCGACAAGTCTTGCAATCCACTGTTTTCTGCAAATCGCGCGACGTAGCCAACCTCGAGCACCATAACGTCGGGCAGATTCGAAGATGTGGACAGAGCAGTGGTCATGGCCGTGTGATGATCCGCAAAGGACCGGCTGACAATTTTGAGTTCTACATCAGGGTGTTTTTTTTTCCATTCTGCTGCGGCAGATTTGGCGATGCTGTCCACCGCAGGGTAGGCGGCGATGATCAGGACTTTGACTTGGGCTTGGACCAAACTGCACAGAGCGAAACTCATCGCGGCAAAAAAGCGGCGCAGCGTCTTGGAGCCAATGGGCAATCGGGCCAATGACATGAAAAATTCCTGAGCGTGAAAAAGGACAAGGTTTTGACAACTAAGTTGCCGACATTAGGCGTTTTGAAAGCGCTTTCATGGATTATAGGAAGGAAAAATAAACTTTCGATCTCGGGTAATCCCGAAGTTAAACCCGCAAACGGCGAGTGGAATCGCGCGCGATGAGCACGGGTGCAGGCATCACCGCTGTGGGTTTTTTCCCGGCCAGCAATTGCAGCATTGCCGAAGCAGCCAATCGACCAAGTTCATAAGCCGGTTGATGGATGGTGCTTAACGGTGGGGCGCAGTACAGCGAATTGGCAAGATCGTCAAAACCCATGAGTGACACGTCATCAGGGACACGCAATGCATGCCGATGCAAACTCAACGCCGCCCCAAAAGCCATTTGGTCATTGGCGGCAAAAATGGCAGTGAACTGCTGTTGGCTGGCCAACAGACGGTCAACTGCCAACAGGCCGCTTATCTCGTGGTATTCGCCCGCTACGACCAAGTTAGGATCAAATGAAATATTGGCCGCTTTGAGGGCGTTCAGATAGCCCTTGAAGCGCTCATTTGCGTCGGGATGCTCTGGGTCACCTGCAATAAATGCAATTCGGCGATGGCCGAGTTGAATCAGGTGTTGCGTCGCTTGAAAACCCCCACCTAAATTGTCGAAATTCAATGCAAAAAGTCCGGGGCCCTTAATTTGCCGACCTGTGACCACCAGAGGCAAGTTTGCAGCGATATTTTTCAATGCGTTGTCTGTCATGCGTCCGTTGAGCACAATGAATCCGTCTACACGTCTTGATCGCAGCATGTCAATGCAGCGGACTTCTGAGGCCAAATTCCAGTGAGCGCTGACAAAAAGAGGGCTGTAGCCAGCGGGGTCCAGCTCATCTTCGATGCCGCGCAAGGCTGCCCCGTAAAAGGGACTGTCTAGGGCTTGCGTGACCACACCGATGCTCAGAGTGCGTCCGCCAGCTAAGCCTCTAGCGACGGGGTTGGGCACAAAACCGAGCTTGGCGATGGCGGCATCAATCGATTTTTTCTTCTCTTCGCTGACCGTGGCAGTGCCGTTCAGGAGGCGCGAAACCGTGCTGGGAGAAACCCCCGACTCTATGGCGACCATGTCCAGGGTCACGATGTTTGAGGGATTTTTGCCAATACGTTTGGGTTTCATAGGACTGGGATAAGGTTATTTAAAACAGAATCATTGATCAAGTTTCCATGGTAACCCAATAGAGTGAAATCGCTTTCATAAGTGATGAGCGAAAATACGACTATGCGCAAAATTAACCCCCATTCGCTCCCTGAAGTGAATTTTTCCGAAAACGGCAAGGTTCGCTACCTGCATTTGGGTACGCCCTGGATCCAGGGCTCCATGCTGATCGCCAAACCTTATGACATTGAACTGGAATACGTGCAACGCATGATGGTCGGTTTGTTGTTTCTGGATCCCGCCGCCGTCACAGGCGGGCATGCCATGCAACTGGGCTTGGGGGCTTCAACGCTGACCAAGTTTTGTTACAAAAAACTCAACATGACTTGCACCGCCATTGAGATCAATCCAGGGGTTTTGCATGCCTGTCGGGGTTGGTTCAAGTTGCCACCCGATGACGAGCGCTTGCGTGTCGTATTGGCCGATGCGGGCCAAGAAATTCAGAAACAAGAATGGCTGGGCACGGTCGATTTGCTGCATGTGGACTTGTACGACCAGGAAGCCGCCTTGCCTGTTCTGGACAGCGTCGAGTTTTACGACCAGTGCCGCAATCTGCTCACCGAAGTGGGTTGCATGACCGTGAATCTGTTTGGCCGCGCTTCCAGTTACGAGCGCAGCTTGGAAAAAATAGCCCAAGTATTCCGCGAAGACGCGGTATGGGACTTCAAGCCTACCCGCGAAGGGAACACGATTGTGCTGGCGCAAAGAACCCCCCACCGACCCGAACGCGAGGCCATGCAGTCTCAAGCAGACAGCATCGAGCAACAATTCGGCTGGCCTGCGGGCAAATGGTTGAAGATGTTCAAGCCCTTGGCGAAGTTCTGAAAGGGGGTGGCTGTGACCAGGTTCTGGAATCCCTAAAACCAAGGGTTAACCACGAGCATATGAGGCACTGCAAGGCCTGCAGACTTGTCTATCGCACGCGGGACATAGGTGAAATCCACATGTTCATTTTGCGTTAAAGACCCCACAATCGGCACATCCAAACTTTGGAGGAGTTACATCGTGAATATCAAAAGTCAAAAAGACTTTTTCTCTGGGCTGATGTTTGCCGTTATCGGCGGCGCTTTTGCCTACGGAGCAACAAGTTACAACATCGGCACAGGCGCGCGCATGGGGCCGGGTTATTTCCCGCTTTCGCTGGGTGTGCTGTTGGCCCTTTTGGGGTCATTGATCATGTTCAAGTCCTTGGTGGTGGAAACAGCCGATGGTGAAAAAATCGGCGGTTGGGCTTGGAAGCCACTGCTCTACATCATTTGTGGCAACGTGCTGTTCGGCATTTTGCTCGGTGGTTTGCCCAGCCTCAAATTACCAGCCATGGGTTTGATTGCGGCCATTTATGGCACCACGATCGTGGTCAGCAAAGCTGGTAACGTCTTTGTACTCAAAGAAGTATTGATTTTGTCCACCGTACTGTCTATCGGAAGCTACTTGGCTTTCGTGGTGCTGCTGAAATTGCAGTTCCCTGTGTGGCCTACGTTCATCACAGGCTGAGGAGAAAAATACCATGGAACTTTACAATAATCTCGCTTTGGGTTTTGGGGTGGCTTTCACTGTACAAAACTTGTTGTACGCTTTTCTCGGGTGCATGTTGGGCACTTTGATCGGTGTGTTGCCTGGTATTGGTCCTGTTGCGACCATCGCCATGTTGCTGCCCGCCACGTATGCCTTGCCTCCTGTCGCCGCGCTGATCATGTTGGCCGGTATTTATTACGGTGCCCAATACGGCGGTTCTACAACAGCGATTTTGGTTAACTTGCCTGGCGAGTCGTCGTCGGTGGTGACCGTGATCGACGGCTACCAAATGGCCCGCAAAGGTCGAGCCGGACCGGCTTTGGCTGCAGCGGGCTTGGGCTCGTTCTTCGCGGGTTGCGTGGGCACTTTGATCTTGGCGGCTTTTGCGGCGCCTTTGACTGAAGTGGCTTTCAAATTCGGCCCAGCTGAGTATTTTTCGCTCATGATTTTGGGCTTGATTGGTGCTGTGGTGTTGGCTTCGGGTTCCTTGCTCAAAGCTGTGGCCATGATTGTGTTGGGCTTGCTGCTCGGCTTGGTCGGCACCGATGTGAACTCTGGTGTGGCGCGATTCAGCTTTGACATTCCCGAATTGACCGATGGCATTGGCTTTATCGTGATCGCCATGGGCGTGTTTGGTTACGGGGAAATCATCTCTAACCTGTCCAAGCCTGAAGATGAGCGTGAAGTTTTCACCGGCAAAGTGACGGGCTTGTTCCCTTCCAAAGAAGACTTCAGGAACATGATTCCTGCGGTGTTGCGGGGTACCGCAATCGGTTCTATTTTGGGCATCTTGCCAGGTGGCGGTGCTTTGTTGGCGGCCTTTGCGGCTTACACGATCGAGAAGAAAACCAAACTCCGTCCGGGTGAAGTGCCTTTCGGTCAAGGCAACATCCGCGGAGTGGCTGCCCCTGAATCGGCCAACAATGCGGGCTCACAAACCTCCTTCATTCCCTTGCTGACCTTGGGCATTCCGCCCAATGCGGTGATGGCTTTGATGGTGGGTGCGATGACGATCCACAACATCCAGCCTGGACCCCAGGTGATGACCAGCAATCCTGAATTGTTCTGGGGGCTTATCGCTTCCATGTGGCTCGGAAACGCCATGTTGGTGATCTTGAACTTGCCATTGATTGGCATGTGGATCAAATTATTGACCGTGCCTTACCGCTGGTTGTTCCCCGCCATTGTGCTTTTTTGCGCGATCGGTGTGTATTCCACTAACAACAACACCTTCGACATCTGGATGGTGGCGGTTTTTGGTGTGATTGGTTACACGTTCATCAAACTCGGCGTGGAACCAGCACCCTTGTTGCTCGGCTTTATTCTGGGGCCGATGATGGAAGAAAACCTGCGTCGTGCGCTGCTCTTGTCCCGTGGTGACTGGACAGTGTTCGTGACGCGTGGCTTGTCGGCCAGTTTGTTGGCAGCTGCGGTGGTGCTGCTGGTGATCGTGCTTTTGCCTGCGGTTAAATCCAAACGAGAAGAAGCTTTCGTGGAAGAGTGATCTCTCCGCAAATTTATCTTGCAAAACGGCGCCTTCGGGCGCTGTTTTCATTGGCGCTGGCCAAACTCTGCCAAAATCTTGTCATGAAAAAAAATAACTTCAATTTGGCCCTGAAGACGGCAATGGCTTGGATGGCCTTTTGCCTGATGGTTTCGGTCGGGGCGCAGGCGCAAACCTACCCCAGTAAACCCATCCGACTTATCGTGCCGTTCCCAGCGGGCGGCGCAACGGATATTTTTGCCAGAACCCTTTCACAAAAGCTGGCCGAAAAACTCGGCACATCGGTGGTCGTTGACAACAAGCCCGGAGCGGGGGGTACTTTGGGCTCTGACATGGTGGCCAAAGCCCCGCCCGATGGCTATACCTTGCTGCTGGCCACGTCCAGCACGCATTCCATTGGGCCGAACTTGAATCCCAAAATGCCTTACGACGCGGTGCGGGATTTCACGCCCATTGGCCAAGTGGGCAACGCGCCCAGCATCATGCTGGTCCCCAATTCGTCGCCCGCTAAGACGGTGCAAGAGTGGATCGACTACGCCCGCAAGAATCCAGGGCGTTTGAACTACGCCTCCAGTGGCAACGGCACCATCGTGCAATTGACGGCAGAGTTGTTCAAATCACAGGCAGGCGTGTTTGTGGTGCACATTCCCTACAAAGGCACGGCCTTGGCCATGCCGGATTTGATCAGCGGCAAAGTGGACGTGTTGTTTGACTCCTTGCCCACAGGCTTACCGCATGTGCGCGATGGTCGCTTGCGTGCACTGGGAGTGACGACTGCGCAGCGCACCCCGTTGGCACCTGGTGTTCCGCCCATCTCAGAGGTTTTGCCAGGTTACGAGTCGACCACTTGGTTTGGTGTGTTCGGCCCGCCGGGTTTACGTCCTGAACTGGTCAGCCGGATCAACACGGCGGCCAATCAGGCACTCAAAGATGCGGAGGTTGCCGACAAATTGCAAAAGCTGGGCATTGAAGCTGTTGGCGGTACGCCTGCTGAATTTACAAGCATGCTGGCCAGTGAATCGGCCAAATGGAAAAAAATCATCAATGAACGCAAAATTTCGATGGACTGACCCGGTATGACTTTCAATTTCAATGCCCCTTACAGCAGCGCACGCCTGCCCTTGTTTGCACGCAATGTGGTCTCCACATCGCACCCCCTGGCTGCGCAAGCTGGACTGCGCATGATGCTCAAGGGCGGCAATGCAGTCGATGCCGCCATTGCGGCAGCGGCCACACTGACCATCACCGAGCCGGTCAGCAATGGACTGGGGTCTGACGCTTTTTGTATTTTGTGGGACGGCCAGCAACTGCATGGCCTGAATGCCTCGGGCAACGCGCCGCAGAGCTGGACGCCTGACTACTTCAAACGCAAATACGGTGCCGATGTGGCCACTCCCCCCAAGCGCGGCTTTGATTCTGTGACGGTGCCCGGCGCGGTCAGCAGCTGGGTTGCGCTCAGCGAACGGTTTGGCAAACTGCCTTTCGCCGACCTGATGGAGCCGGCTATCGACATTGCCGAGCGCGGTTATTTGTTGCCTGTTGTGGTGCAACAAAAATGGACAGCGGCCATGCCCGAATTGCAATCAATGCCCGGCTTTGCAGAGGGTTTTTTACCTTGGGGGCGTGCACCCGATGTGGGCGAATTATTTCAGTTCAAAGCCGCAGCCCGTGGCTTGCGTGCCATTGCCGAAAGCAAAGGACAAGCTTTTTATGGCGGTGAAATTGCACAGGCCATTGAACGCTTCAGCGTCCAGCATGGCGGCACTTTGACGGCCAAAGACTTTGCCGACTACCGCCCTGAGTGGGTCACGCCGATTGCGCAAAATTACCGTGGCTACACCTTGCATGAAATCCCGCCCAACGGCCAAGGCATTGCTGCACTCATAGCCTTGGGTATCCTGGAGCACTTTGATGTGGCTGGCTTACCGGTGGATGGCGTGGATTCACAGCATTTGCAAATCGAGGCGATGAAGCTGGCCTTTGCTGACGTCTACCGTTATGTGGCCGACCCCAGCGCGATGGAAGTCACCCCCGCCCAAATGCTGGACCCGGCCTATTTGGCCAGTCGGGCTCAATTGATTCAAATGAACAAGGCGCAAGATTTTGGCGCAGGCAATCCGGTCAAGGGAGGCACGATTTATCTGACGGCCGCTGACGAGAACGGCATGATGGTCAGCTTCATTCAAAGCAATTACATGGGCTTTGGTTCAGGTTGCGTGGAGCCGGAGTTTGGCGTCAGTTTGCAAAACCGCGGGCATGGCTTCAACGTGCAGTCAGGTGGTTTGAATCCGGCCAACTTGGTGGCACCTGGCAAGCGACCATTCCACACCATCATTCCAGCTTTCCTGACCCAAGACGGTCAGCCGGTGATGAGCTACGGCGTGATGGGTGCCAACATGCAACCCCAAGGCCATATGCAGACCTTGGTCCGTATGCTTGACTACGGTCAAAACCCGCAGGCGGCATGCGACGCACCCCGCTGGCGTTACAACGCAGGCTACTCGATCAACGTAGAAGCCGACATGAACGCTCAGACCGTCCAAGGTTTGGCGCAGCTTGGACACCACATGGATGTGATCAACGACTCGTACCAAGACTTTGGTGCGGGCCAATTCATTTGGCGCATGGGTGACCCCAAGGTGCAGGGCTATGTGGCGGCCAGCGATTCGCGTCGTGATGGTCAGGCGGTTGGTTTTTGACGGCAACAGCGCAAAAAAATCCCCTCACAAGTGGCTTGTTGTTGGCAGCGGTGGGCCCCATCGCTTTCAGCGGCAAGGCCATCATTGTCAAGCTCGCCTATCGCCATGGGATAAATGCCGTCACTTTGCTGATGCTGCGCATGTTGTTTGCATTTCCCCTGTTTCTGGCCATGACCTTGTGGGCGGGGCGCGGCCAAGCGGCCTTGACGCCATGACGCGTCAAGATTGGTTCGGCACAGTGGGGCTCGGCTCTGGACTGATTTTTTGCAGCGCTGTGACCTGTGCCTGCTACCTGACTTACAGTGGCCAACTGGTTCAGCGTTTGGGGTCCCTTCATTTGACGGGATGGGCCAGTTGAGTCGCGTGTACCGTCTTGCCAGTGCGCTGGGTCATGATCGCGATTGAACGCATCGGAACCGTCTTGACAGCACAAACGCGCCTGATTGGGCCGATGTCGACCGTATCATTGGGTGTTTTGCTACTGGACGAGCCTTTCAATGGTTGGATCATTGCAGGGACGATTTTGGTGGTGAGTTTTTTTTGGCTCACGCGCGCTGCGCGTGTTTAACTTTCAATTCAAGGAGATAGACATGGACTTAGGTATTGCAGGCAAATGGGCGCTGGTCGGCGGCGCGAGCAAAGGTTTGGGTTGGGGTTGCGCGCGTGCGCTGGCGCATGAAGGCGTCAACGTGGTGTTGGTGGCGCGGGGTGCCGAGGTCTTGAATGCGGCCGTGGCAGTGATGCAGGCCGAAGCAGGACCCCAAGTCAAATTGATTGCGGTTGCGGCGGACATCACCACGGAGGCTGGCCGTGAAGCCTTGTTCAATGTCGCTGGGGGACCAGGCAAGAACTTTGACATTGTGGTCACCAATGCCGGCGGACCCCCTCCAGGCGATTTCCGTGACTGGGACCGCGATGCCTGGATCAAGGCCATTGACGCCAATATGCTGACGCCTATAGAGCTGATCAAAGCCACGGTGGACGGTATGGCTGCACGCGGCTTTGGCCGGATTGTGAACATCACTTCCAGCTCGGTGAAATCGCCCATCGATGTGCTGGGCCTGTCCAATGGCGCGCGCAGTGGCTTGACGGGTTTTGTCGCCGGCACATCGCGCAGCAAGATTGCGGGCCAGGGCGTGACCATCAACAACCTCTTGCCCGGCCGCTTTGACACCGACCGCATTCGCGCAACCTTGCCAGCCATGGCCCAGAAAGCGGGCAAGACCATCGAGGAGATGCGCGTCATTCAGCAAGCGCAAATTCCCGCTGGGCGTTACGGGAATCCGCAAGAGTTTGGTGCGATCTGCGCATTCTTATGCAGCCAGCATGCCGCCTACATGACGGGTCAAAACGTATTGGCCGATGGTGGGGCTTACCCGGGGACTTATTGATTTTTCGGGGCGCTTCAGTGATTTGCCAAGCGCCTTGAAGACACCACAATCCCCCCCACAATCAGAGCAAAAGCCAGCACATGGTAAGGGTGTGGTAACTCGCCCAAAAAGGCGGCAGACAGCAGGGCTGCAAACAGCGGGGTCAGGTTAGAGAAAAAACCGGCCACCGCAGGGCCCGCCAGTTGAACGCCTTCGCCCCAGCATCGGTAAGCCAAAACGGCTGGACCGACAGCCACGAAAGCCAGCGCGCTCAACAAGGGCCAGCCCCAAGTGATGTGGGCGTCAGTCCATGCCCATTCTGCTGCGGAGAATGCCCCGGACCAGCCCAAACCAAAGATGACCTGCGCCATCAAGAAGGCAGACCAATTTTGGCGTAAAGCTTCAGGTTCCGCACGACGTGTCAACAGCCAACTGTATAGCGACCAACAGGCCGTGGCCAGCAGGATGTACAGGTCGCCGGGTACAAATTGCACTTGCAGCAGTTGTGCCCATTCGCCACGGCTGAGCACCACGGCCACCCCCGAAATAGACAGCAATGCCCCGGCCACTTGAGGCCGGCGCACCGGTGCTTTGAAGAACAGGGCACCCAAGACCAACATAAATACCGGCGTGCTGGACGCCACCAGGGTCACGTTCAAGGGCGTGGAGGTTTGCAAAGCCAGGTACTGCAGCGCGTTGTAGCAGCCCACGCCCAGCAAACTCAGCACCGCAAAGCGACGCCAATGGGACCACAGACCGCTGCCCGAGCGAAACACCGGATAGGCCAAGGGCAGCAAAATGAAAAACGCCACGATCCAACGTAAAAAGTTCAAGGTGATCGGTGGCACCAAGGGGCCTACCAGGCGGCCCACCACCGCATTGCCCGCCCATAAAAGGGGCGGAATGGTGAGCAAGAGTGCGGTGCGAAGTGCCAGTGGCTGTGTCATACCGGTGACTGTAACGTGCAGGCGACTGCGCTGCTGTCGCCCATGAACTGGGATTTCGTGGCACAGTCACGCGAGCATCTTTTTTAAACCCTCTTAAACCTCAATCTGCCGGAGATTCACATGAGCTTGACCGTCCAAATTGCCCAACATGGTGGCCCCGAAGAAATGAAACTGGTGAATTTGCCGGTGGGCCAGCCGGGTCCCGGTGAAATCCGTATCCGTCACAAAGCCATTGGCTTGAATTTCATCGATGTCTACCAACGCTCGGGACTGTATCCATTTCCCATGCCATTGAGCTTGGGCATGGAAGCTTCCGGCATTGTGGAGGCCGTGGGAGAGGGTGTGGCGCACCTCAAAGTGGGGGACCGCGCCGCCTACGCCAGCAACCCGCCCGGCAGCTACAGCGAAGAGCGCGTCATGCCCGCCAAGTGCGTGTGCAAATTACCGGACCCGATCAGCTTTGAAACCGGCGCGGCCATGATGCTCAAAGGCTTGACGGCGCAATACCTGCTCAAACGCACCATGCCGCAAGGCGGCTTGAAAGCAGGCGACTTTGTTTTGTTCCACGCCGCTGCCGGGGGTGTGGGCCTGATTGCTAGCCAGTGGGCTCAGGCGCTGGGTTACCAGTTGATTGGCACCGCAGGCAGCGATGCCAAATGCCAACTGGCCAAAGACCATGGCGCCGCCTTTGTGATCAACTACAACACCGAAGACTTTGCAGCGCGCGTGAAAGAAATCACCGGCGGCAAGGGCGTGAAGGTGGTGTACGACTCGGTGGGCAAAGACACCTGGGACAAGTCCTTGGACTGCTTGATGCCTTTTGGTTTGATGGCCAGTTTCGGCAATGCCTCTGGGCCCGTAGCACCATTTGCGCCGGGTATTTTGGGCGGTAAAGGTTCGATTTACGTGACGCGTCAAACACTGTTCACCCACATCGCTACTCGCGAGACTTGCCAAGAAATGGCCGATGAGTTGTTCGATGTGGTGGTCAAGGGCCAAGTCAAAATCCGCATCGACCAGACCTACACCTTGGCCAATGTGGCGCAAGCGCACCGCGATCTTGAAGCCCGCAACACCACGGGCTGCACGGTCATCACGCTGTAAAGTGTCAGCCTATCCTCGGCGAACGCGCAGCACTTCGTCGAGGATCAGGCAGACAGCGCCCAGGGTGATGGCGCTGTCTGCCACATTGAACGCCGGGAAGTGGATGCCCGCGTAATGGAAGTCCAGAAAGTCCACCACATAGCCGTACAGTACGCGGTCAATCACGTTGCCCACAGCGCCGCCCAATACGCAGGCGATGGCAAAGCCAAAGAGTCTTTGACCCGCGTGTTGAGTGAGCATCCAGATCATCAACAAGGCCGCGACACTGCCCAGACCCGTGAAGAACCAACGCTGCCACCCCCCCGCTTGCGCCAGGAAAGAAAACGCTGCGCCGCTGTTGTGCACCCTGACCAAATTAAAAAACGAACTCAGCGGCAAACTGTCGCCAAGTTGGTAGGTGCCGATGATCCAAATTTTGGTGAATTGATCGGCCAGCAGTATCAGCAAGGCCAGACCTAGCCACAGCCATAGGCTGGCGCCAGAGCGCGAGAGGGTGCGTGACGATTTTTTGGCCATGGTCAGTTAGGGAGTTATCAGGCAATCAGGCGTTTTTCGCCCTCAGCGAACAGGTTGCTGGTGCAACGTCCGCACAGGCTCGGATGGGCTGCATCCATGCCGACATCGGCACGGTAATGCCAGCACCGCTCGCATTTCACATCCTGGCTGGCTTGAACCTGGGTGGACAAGGTGTCTCCAGCGGCCAGTGAGAGTACAGAAGTGATGAACACGAACTTGGCATCTCCCCCCAAACTGGCCAGCAAGGCCAGGTCTTGCGGGTTGGCGGTCACGGTCACATTGGCTTGCAAGGAGGAACCCACCGAGCCTTCTGTGCGAACGGTTTCGATGTCTTTGTTGACCACATCACGGATCTCGCGAACACGCCCCCATTTAGACAGCAACTCCGTATCGACGGGGCCCAGATCCGCAAAGGTTTCCAGAAAGATAGATTCAGAATAACCAAACACGGCCCAAGCTTCTTCGGCGGTAAAGCTGAGGAAGGGCGCCATCCAACGCAACATGGCGTGGGTGATTTGATGCAATACAGTTTGTGCACTGCGACGCGCCAATGACTTGGCTGCAGAGGTGTACAAACGGTCTTTCAGCACATCGAGGTAAAACGCGCCGAGGTCTTCAGAGCAGTACACCTGCAGCTTGGAGACCACGGGGTGGAACTCATAAACCTGAAAGTGCGCCAGGATGTCGGTTTGCAATTGTGCTGCACGCGAAAGGGCGTATTGGTCAATTTCCAGCAAGTCGTCATAGGCTACGAAGTCTTTGACGGGGTCGAAGTCGCTGACGTTGGCCATCAAGAAACGCAAGGTGTTGCGGATGCGGCGGTAGGCGTCGACCACGCGGGCCAAGATTTTGTCGTCGATGTTCAAGTCACCCGAGTAATCGGTTGCGGCGACCCACAAGCGCACGATTTCTGCGCCCATTTTGTCGGTCACTTCTTGCGGCGCGACGGTGTTGCCCAGGCTCTTGCTCATCTTGCGGCCTTGGCCGTCAGTCGCAAAGCCATGCGTTAGCAGACCCTTGTAGGGTGCACGGTCGTACAAGGCGCAGCCTAAAAGCAGCGAGCTGTGGAACCAGCCGCGGTGTTGATCGTGGCCTTCCAAGTACAAGTCGGTTTCTGGGCCCTCGGTGTGAAAGGGGGGGCGGTCATAAGCGTCCTTATGGCTGCCACGCAAGACGTGTTCGAAGGTGCTGCCGGAGTCAAACCACACTTCCAAAATGTCGGTGCTCTTGCTGTAACTGGCAGCGTCATCGCCGGCTTGGTTCAAGATCTCTTCGCTGGTCACGCGGCTCCAGGCCTCGATGCCACCACGCTCCACAATGTCGGCAGCTTGGTCCAGAATGGCCATGGTGCGCGGGTGCAACTCGCCGCTGTCCTTGTGCAAGAAGAAGGGCACGGGTACCCCCCAACTGCGCTGGCGTGAGATGCACCAGTCGGGGCGGTTGGCAATCATGTCGCGCAAACGGGTTTTGCCGTTCTCGGGGTAAAAGTGCGTTTGCTCAATCGCGTCCAGTGCCAGTTGCCGCAGGGTCTTGGGCGCTTTGTCTAGGGTGAAAACGCCTTCGCCTTCGTCCATGCGCACAAACCATTGGGCCGCTGCGCGGTAAATTACGGGCGTTTTATGACGCCAGCAGTGCGGGTAGCTGTGGGTAATGGTTACTGTGGAAAGCAAGCGGCCGGCGCCCCGCAACGCGTCAAGCACCACGGGAATGGCTTTCCAAATGTGCAGGCCGCCAAACAGCGGAAAGTCTGCGGCATAGGTCCCGTTGCCTTGCACCGGGTTCAGGATGTCGTCGTAGGACATGCCGTTAGCGATGCAGGAGTTGAAGTCATCCACGCCATAAGCAGGTGAAGAGTGAACCAAGCCCGTGCCATCGCTGTCGCTGACGTACTCGGCCAGGTACACGGGCGACAGGCGTTTGTAGCCTGCATCTGCATCGTACAGCGGGTGGCGGAAGTTCAGGCCTCCCAGTGCGGCGCCTTTGGCAGTGGCCAGCAGGGTGCCGGTCAGGCCAAAGCGCTCCAGGCATTTGTCCACCAGCGACTCGGCCAGAACCAAGCAGCCCTTGTCGGTTTGCACCAGCGCGTAGCTCAGCTCGGGGTGGGCATTCAGAGCCTGGTTGGCGGGGATGGTCCAGGCCGTTGTGGTCCAAATCACCGCAAAAGCGCTTGGACCAGCGGGCAGAGCTTTCAAACCAAATGCGGCTGCCAGTGCTGCCGCGTCATCCGTCTCAAACGCCACGTCCAGCGTGTCGCTTTGCTTGTCCTGGTATTCGATTTCGAATTCGGCCAGACTCGAGCCGCAGTCAAAGCACCAGTAAACGGGCTTGAGGCCACGGTACACAAAGCCGCGTTCGATGACGCGCTTGAACGCCCGAATTTCTCCGGCTTCGTTGGCGGGGTCCATGGTGCGGTAGGGGCGCTCCCAGTCGCCCAGCACACCCAGGCGCTTGAAGTCTTCCCGTTGCTGGTCGATTTGCTCGGTGGCAAAGGCGCGGCTTTTGGCTTGCATGTCATCGCGGCTGAGTTTGCGGCCATGCAGTTTCTCAATGGCGTTCTCAATCGGTAAGCCATGACAGTCCCAACCGGGGATGTATTGCGCATCAAAGCCAGCCAATTGTTTGGACTTGACGATCATGTCTTTCAGCACTTTGTTCAGCGCGTGCCCGATGTGCAACTTGCCGTTGGCATAGGGGGGGCCGTCGTGCAATACAAACAGCGGCGCACCTTGGCGCGCCATGCGCAGTCTTTTGTACAAGCCTTCGTTGTTCCAGCTCTGGAGCCAGCCTGGCTCTCGCTTTGGCAGATCGCCCCGCATCGGAAACGGTGTGTCTGGCATGTTCAATGTGGCGCGGTAATTCGTTTTGGCTTCGGACATGGAAAATCAATCAAAAAGAGCAGGACTGCACAAGTCGCAGTCGAGACGTATTGGGGTTGAACAGGGCACAAGCACTGCGCCATGCGGGTCGACCAAGGTCAAATTCGGTCGCGCGTGTTTTGACGTTGGGTTTGCCCATGCCGGGACGCAAAGAACGCACGCGCATCGTCACAGTCTTTGGCAATGCCCTTTGTCAGGGCGTCAAAGCTGTCGTACTTGAGTTCGTCGTGTAATTTGTGCAGCAGGTCCACACGAATGATTTTACCGTACCCCTCTTCGGCTCCCAGATGAGCAGGCCAGTCGAAACAATGGACCTCCAAAAGTACCCGTCCGCCATTCACATCCGTCGGGTCCAGAGACGGGCGTTTGCCCAGATTGGCCACCCCAATCAGCGCTTGTGCGGCAAGGCCATGAACTTGAACGGCAAAAATGCCACTGGCAGCAGGTTTGTCGTGATTAAAGCGTAAGTTCAGGGTGCGAAAACCATCGTCGCCACCGGACTGGCTGGCACCCAGCGAACGACCCAGTTTGCGCCCATGAATGACGTGACCGCTGATGCTGAAGGGCCGACCCAGCAGTCGTGTGACTTCGTGCATATCGCCGCAGTTCAAGGCGCTGCGCACGGCCGAACTGGACACGCGCAGACCGTGCACTTCGTAGCTGTTCATCCGGGCCACATCGAAGCCTCTTTGTTGACCTGCGGCATCGAGCATGGCGTAGTCACCTGCGCGTTGTGCGCCAAATCGGAAGTCGTCGCCCACCAGCACGTAACGCGCACCTAAACCTTGCAAAAGTACTTCAGCAATGAACGCCTGCGGCTTTTGTTGGGCCAATTTCGCATCAAAGGGCAGCACCACAACTTGATCGATGCCGCAACGGGCCAACTCGGTCAGTTTGTCGCGCAAGGTGGCTATGCGTTCGGGGGCCAATTCGGGTTTGTTCAGCAAGGCCGCAAAATAGTCACGCGGATGGGGCTCAAAGCTCATCACACAACTGGCGATGCCCCGGTGCGATGCTTCGTTTTTGAGCAAGGCCAGCATGGCCTGGTGGCCCCGGTGGACGCCGTCAAAGTTGCCTATGGTCAAGGCACAAGCTTGCGCAATGCCTGGGTGGTTGAAGCCGCGAAATACCTTCATGGGGGGTCTTGTGATGTGTGCCAGAGGAAAAACGCCGGGAAAAGGCCGGGAAAACGCCAGTGTTGTCGTCAAGTTGTCTTCAATACAGCGTATATTGTGACTTATCCAATGCCTGTTTGATGTGCTCAAAAGCACACCGACTGTGCGGTATGGACGTTCATGTTTCAAGTCAGTGGTTTTTAACTGTTGGATGGAGGCGCGATTGAAGGTCTTGAAGTTGTCAGCCCAAGGGCTACCCCAGTCGTGGATCAGTCTGGAAGAGGCGGTTATGTACTACGCCGCCGAAGAAGTGCGCTGGGAGGCAGGACAAGAAGTTGCCGTTTTTCACGGCGGCCACAATGCCATCACGGGGGATCAGTCCATCATTCGTGTCAACAGCATCATTGGCACCCGGGGTGTGCCCAAGATCAATCCTTTTGACACGCGTCCGGGTTTGACCAATGGCAAGTTGTTCATTCGGGACCGCAATATCTGCGCTTATTGCGGTAACCATTTTCATGAAACCGAACTCACCCGCGAGCACATCGTGCCGTTCGCGCAAAAAGGGGTTGACACCTGGATGAACGTGGTCACTTCGTGCCGCGCCTGCAACCACCGAAAGAGCCACCGCACACCTGAGCAAGCCGGCATGCCCTTGCTTTATGCGCCTTATGTGCCGAGCCTGTGGGAGGACTTTATTTTGCGAAACCGTCGGATTTTGGTCGACCAAATGGCATTTTTGATGGCCCATGTGCCGCGCTCATCGCGCTTGATGAGTTGATGCTTTCTCACATGGGTTGAGCAGGTTTGAAGCCTTGAACTGTGCCGCCTTGATGCGGTCGAAGGCGGAAAAAAAAGACAGTAAGGGGAGAGTGACAATGAAAAATAATGTGTCGCGGCGTGTGGCCGCGATGCGCGTTGGGTTGGGTTTGACTGGGTTTGGAGCGCCAACTTGGGCTCAATCACCTCCGCTAGCAGAACCGAACTTGACCCAAACCGATGCAACTGCTGGCCGTGTAATGTTGGCAACAGCTTGGACCCAGGGGGCGGACCCGGCAGGCTATTGGGTCAGTGAAAAGCTCGACGGCGTTCGAGCCTTGTGGGATGGTCAATTGCTGCGTTTTCGAAGTGGCCGTCCGATGGCGGCGCCCCCGTGGTTCACTGCTTCCTTACCCCCCAACGCACTCGATGGCGAATTGTGGCTAGGAGTCTGGGCGGCAGAAGCCAATCCCTGACAACAAAAATGTGAGCTGGCGCGTTATAGATAGATGACTGCAAGCTACATCGCCTACCACCCTGAACAGCAGCAACTGCTGCCCAGCGCATTGCAAGACTGGTTGCCTCAAGGGC
>CAMDKK010000034.1 GCA_945901045.1 Limnohabitans sp. Rim8 | reverse complement strand
GCCAAGAAAACCCTGTGGCCACCATCAACGGCGCCAAGTTGTACGAAGTGCAAAAGCACTTGGCCCTGACGGGTCACCAGTACAACCCGCAGTCGGTCATCATCAGCAAGAAATTTTGGGAAAAACTCTCGGTTGAAGAGAAAAAAATTGTCGGCGACGCTGCCATCGAGTCGGCCAAATTCCAGCGTGAAAAAGCCCGAGCTCTAGAGTCCAGCATTTTGGACAACCTGAAGAAAAACGGCATGCAAGTGACCCTTTTGCCCGAAGCTGAAATGTCCAAACTGCGCGACAAGATGCGCCCGGTAACTGCCAAGTACGGCGTGACCGTGGGCCAGGATCTGGTGAAGGAACTGCAAACTGAGATCGAAAAATTTCGCACAGCAGCGGCAGCACCCGCTAAAAAATCGGGCAAGTAATTTCCCGTCGTGAAGCTTCGCCGCGCATGTGTGGCGGAGCCTGATTTTTTTTCTAAAGGATGAGTCATGAAAGTTTTGATGCTGCACGGCGTGAACCACAATATGTTTGGCAAACGCGACGCCAAGCAATACGGCACCATCACCCTGGATGAGATCAATGCCAACTTGCAAGCGGCGGGCAAAGAGTTGGGTGCTGCGGTGGACTGCTATCAGACCAACCACGAAGGTGCGATGTGCGAGCGCATTCACCAAGCGTATTTCGACAAGGTCGACGCGGTGTTGATCAACGCGGGTGCATGGACCCATTACAGCTATGCCATCCGTGATGCGCTGGCGGTGCTGACCTGCCCGATTGTGGAGGTGCACATGTCCAACATCCATGCGCGCGAAGAATTCCGCCACAAGTCTGTCTTTGCCGAAATCGTCCAAGGCCAGATTTGCGGCTTTGGCGCCGAAAGCTATGTGCTCGCATTGCGCGCGGGTGTGTCCGCCGCCAAAGCGGCTTGATTCCTTCACAGGCCAGAATGATCAACGGCAACACCCAGCTCATTGCGCATATCGGTTTTCCTACACACAGCTTCAAGGCACCGACGATTTACAACCCGTATTTCGAACATGCGGGCATCAATGCGGTGGTGGTGCCCATGGGCTGCCAGTCGGTGCACTATCCGGATTTTTTGAAATCAGTTTTCAACCTGACCAACATCTGTGGTGCCTTGATCACCATGCCGCACAAGGTCGCCACCGTGGCCTTGCTCGACGAAGTGACCGCCACCGTGCGTGTGGCTGGCGCGTGCAACGCGGTCAAGCGCCTGGCCGATGGCCGCTTGGTGGGCGACATGTTTGATGGCGCGGGTTTTGTGCGCGGAGTGCAAGGCAAAGGCCTTGACTTGACGGGTCAGCGCGTGCTGGTGGTGGGCACGGGCGGCGTGGGCTGCGCCATCGCCGCCTCGTTGGCGGGTGCAGGCATAGCCTCTATCAGCTTGTTTGATGTGAACACCGCAAGCTGCGATGCCCTGGCCCTGCGTTTAAAGACCCATTACCCGCAGATCGAGGTGAGCACCGGCTCCAACGACCCGGCTGAGCATGGTCTGGTGGTCAATGCCACGCCCATGGGCATGAACGAGGGCGACCCTTTGCCCATGGACATCGGCCGCATTTCACCTGACGCTTTTGTTGGCGAGGTGGTGATGAAGACCGAGATGACCGCCTTTTTGCAAGCCGCGCGCAGCCGTGGTTGCCGCGTGCAGGTGGGCTCAGACATGCTGTTTGAGCAAATCCCCGCGTATCTGGCGTATTTCGGATTGCCCACCACCACGCCCGACCGACTTCGCAGCCTTGCCCATTTGAGTTATTGACCGACAGCCTCCTTTTCAACAGGATTTTTTCCATGACCCTGCAAGCTGCGCATCGCGAAGCCGTTCCCGAAATGCCCAACCGTTTAGGCATTGATGGTATTGAGTTCATCGAGTACGCCACCAGCCGCCCCCAGGCGCTGTGCCAGGTGTTGGAGTCCATGGGTTTCAGGCCCGTTGCGCGGCACCGCTCACGTGAGGTCACGCTGTACCGCCAAGGCGCGATGAACTTGGTGGTGAATGCCAACCCTGACGATGCCCGCGTGAGTGCCACCGTGGACGGGCAACCGGTCATGTCGGCGGTGGCCTTTCGGGTTCGTGATGCCCTCAAGGCCCACACCCGCTGTATCGATTTGGGTGCCTGGACGGTGGACAGCCATGCCCAAGCCATGGAGCTGCACATTCCGGCCATCCATGGCCCGGGTGGCAGCCGTTTTTACTTTGTGGACCGTTGGCAAGAGTTTTCTATCTACGACATCGATTTCAAACCTATTCCTACTGTCGATCAGCACCCGCCCGCCTTGACTGAGATGAGCTTCTTTGGTGTCGTGCAGTACATCGGCGCGAGTCGCAGTGCGGACTGGTTGGCCTACTATGAAAACATGTTTGACTTCACGTTCATACCTGACGAAAAGCGTTTTGGAATTTTGCCCAAAGGCAAGTTGATGAAAAGTCCTTGCGGTCAATTTTTATGGCAACTCATTGAGCCTGATCCTTGGATGGACGAAGCCGATGAATCCACTGAATGCCTTCAACGTGTGGGTTTGGGCGTACCCAATGTGTCCTGGTCTGTGACCGAGTTGAAAGCCCGAGGCGTTGAATTTGTAGAATCTGCCGCCTTGCACCCCGAAGACCGAGGTGCGCTGACACGAACCGCCTTGGGTTCGGTGTCGTTTGAGCTGGTGCACAAAGCAGCACCCACGGCGCAAGCTTGAAAGCGCTGCGCATGAACGCTCAATTGATTGCGGGTTTCGGCATGGACACCATCACCATGGCCGGCTCCCTAGAGGCCAAGTTGGAAGCCATGAAAGGTGCCGGTTTTTCACAAGTCATGCTGATGGCGCGTGACCTGGTCAGCCATCCTGCTGGCGTTGCAGGCGCGGTGGCGGCCGTTAAAGCCAGTGGCCTTCGGCCCACGGGGTTTCAGGTGCTGCGCGATTTTGAAGGCCTTTCAGGCCATTTGCATGACTACAAAATGGACATGGCCAAGTCCATGCTGGAGATGTGTGCAGCCACCGGCAGCAAAGTGCTGTTGGTGTGTTCCTCCACTTCGCGCCATGCCACTGACGACATCAACGCTTTGGCCCGTGATTTGAAAAAATTGGCCATGCTGGCGATACCCCTGGGCATCAAAATCGCCTACGAGGGCTTGTCTTGGGGCCGAAATATCAATGAATTCACAACGGCGTGGGACGTGGTGTGTCTTGCCGATTGTCCCAATTTGGGTATTGGCTTGGATTCATTCCACATCTTCGCAAGCAAAACACCCTTGGATTCAATTGACGAGTTGGATCCAAAGAAAATTTTTCTGACGCAGTTGTCCGATTTCATGTGGAACGAAACCCCCACCTTTGAAGACCGCATGACCACGGCCAGAACCTTCCGCGTATTCCCAGGCGAGGGCGTGCACAGCGCGCAACTGGCCGATCTGGTGTTGCGCCTGGAACGCATCGGCTACCGGGGCGACTACAGCTTTGAGGTCTTCAACGACGACTACCAGCAACTGCCGCTGGCGACCGTGGCCGCGCGCGCAAGGCGCAGTGCCCTGTGGCTGCAAGACGATGTGTTGCACCGCGCAGCGCCCTTGCCGGACTGGACGCGCAAAGCAAGTTGAGACTCCAGCTCAGTTTTCGCGCAAAATAGCGCCATGAAACAAAGACAACTCGGCCCCTTCACCGTCTCAGCCATTGGCCTTGGCTGCATGAACTTGAGCCACGCTTATGGCCCACCGGTCTCCCCTGAGCAGGCTGAAAAAGTGCTGTTGACCGCGCTTGACGCCGGCGTGACCTTGTTCGACACGGCCGCGCTTTACGGCTTTGGAGCCAACGAAACCCTGCTGGGCCGTGTGCTCAAACAGCACCGTCGCAAGTTCACCTTGGCCAGCAAATGCGGCATGCAAGGGGTGACCCAAGCGGATGGCAAACCAATGCGCGTGATCGATGGCCGCCCCGAGACAATCAAACAGACCTGCGAAGACGCACTGCGCCGCTTGCAAACCGACGTGATCGATTTGTACTACCTGCACCGTTGGGATAAAAAAGTCCCCATTGAGGACAGCGTAGGCGCTCTGAGCGACCTGGTGCGCCAAGGCAAGATCCAGTCGATAGGCCTGTCGGAAGTCTCGGCCACTACCATCCGCAAAGCCCACGCGGTTCACCCGATTGCCGCCGTGCAAACCGAATACTCCCTGTGGACCCGCAACCCTGAAATCGCCGTTCTCGAAGCCTGTAAAGACATTGGCGCCGCCTTCGTCGCCTTCAGCCCAGTCGGGCGTGGCTTTTTGTGTGGCGCGCCCATTGATGTGTCCGCGCTGGACGCCAAAGACATTCGCCGTGCCATGCCGCGTTTTGCACAGGCGACCAACGAGGCCAATCAAAAATTGTTGGCACCCTACAAAGCGCTGGCCGATCAGGCCGGTTGCACACCGGCGCAACTGGCCCTGGCTTGGTTGCTGCACAAAGCGCCGCACATCATTCCGATCCCGGGCACCACCAGCGTGGCCCATTTGCTAGACGACGTGGCGGCGGACCACATCAGCCTGAGCCCCGAGACCCTGGCCGCGCTGGAAGACCTGATCAACGAGCGCACAGTCAGCGGCAACCGCTACAACGCGCAGGCCATCAGCGAAGTGGATACCGAGGTCTTTGACTGATTCGGTTGCGCTTGGAGTGAAAGGACGAGCAGGGCCGGTCACTCAAGGCGTTGCAGGAGAACGAGCAGGTACAAAGACCAGCCGAATTGCCCCATTTGCGGTGAAGGCCAGCTGACTGAATTCACTTTTCGCGAATATCAATTGCCCCCGTCGTACCGACAAATTTCAGTTGGGTCATCTCTCGATTTGCGATAAAGTAATGATTCCTTACTTTTGGATGAAAGCATGCTTGCCAAAATCACCGCTAAAAACCAGCTCACCCTGCCCAAGAGCCTGACCCAGGCCGTGGGGGCGACTGAATACTTTGATGTGGAGGCCCGTGGTGGGCAGCTCATCCTGACGCCCGTGCGCATTCAGCGTGGTGATGCGGTTCGCGCCAAACTGGCTGAGCTGGACCTCACCCAAGACGATATGGCTGCGGCTGTGGCATGGGCCAGAACGCCTGCGCCAAATTCTGAATCATCATCCGCCATGGTCAATGAGCCTGCTGCCGCTTATGACGTGATGCCTGTCAAGCCCAAGAAGGCGGCTGCCAAAAAGGCCAAGCACAAGGCATGAGCGCCGCTGTTCGCGTGGTACTGGACACCAATGTGATCTTGTCTGCGCTGGTGTTTCGCGGCGGCGCAGCCGGACAGGTGCGCTTGGCCTGGCAGCGCGGCTTGCTTTTGCCCCTTGCAAGTGCAGTCGCGGTGCAAGAGTTGGTGCGCGTTTTGGCCTATCCCAAGTTCCGTTTGTCGCAAGCTGAACAGGACGAGTTGCTGGCCGACTACTTGCCGTATGCCGAAACCGTGCGGATTGCGCAGCCGCTACCCACGGTGCCCGACTGCCGCGATGTATTGGATTTGCCGCTCATGCACCTGGTGGTGGCAGGCAAAGCGCAGGTGTTGGTATCTGGCGACCGCGATTTGCTGGCCATTGCGGCTGAGTTTGAGCGGGCCAGTTTGTGCCCCATCTTGACCTCGGATGCGTTTTGCAAGATGGATGTATTCGCTATTCGCGAATAGTGAATACATCGGCCACGTTCAAAGGTGTCTTCAATGAGTGTTCTTTATTTTGCTTCAATTGAAGCTAAAATTGCTTCATGACCAGTTTGGCACATTTTCTTTTGGGGCAGTCTCGCTCGGCGGTGCTCAGCGCTTTGCTGCTAAGGCCCGAGGCGGCCCTGCATGTGCGTGAGCTGGCTAGGCTGACCAACGTATCGCCGGGCTCGCTACACCGAGAGCTACGCAACTTGGCGGACATGGGATTGCTATTGCGCCAAGAGACTGGCCGGCAGGTTTTCTACAGGGCTAATTTGAAATGCCCCATTTTTGAAGAGCTGGCTGGCTTGCTGCGCAAAACGGCGGGCTTGGTGGATGTGCTGCGTCAGGCACTGGTGCCTCTGGCTGACAAGCTTGAGATGGCTTTTGTTTACGGCTCCATGGCCCGTGGTGAGGAGCATGCACACAGCGATGTGGATGTCATGTTGGTGGGCGATTTGGACTTTGCGGAGGTGGTTTTGGCTTTGTCGGGCGCCCAGAAATTTCTGAGGCGCGAGATCAATCCCATCCTGCTGTCACGCGCAGAGTGGGACCACAAACTGGCGCAAGCAGACGGTTTTGTGGCTCAAGTCTGGCAGGGCAATAAGCTCTGGTTGGTGGGGCCAGTATGAGTCTTGAGAATTTACTCAAAATCAATCAGCTGCAGCGCCATACGGCCAAAGCAGAAGAAGTCCAGCGTTTACTGGCCGCAGCAGAACGCAATTTAGCCGACAGCGCGGTGCCTGGCTTGAGCGATGAAACCCGCTTTGTTGCCGCCTATAAAGTCATCATGCAATGTGCCATGTTGGGTTTGATGGCCCATGGTTAAAGGCCTTCCACTACATCCCCAGGGCATCACCAAACCATGATTCAGACGCTGTGCCTGACTTTGGGGGTCGAGCAAGCCGTTTGGGTGGTGCTAGATTCGCTGCGAAAAAAAAGAAATCTCAACGATTACTCTGGCGATTTGATTGAACCGGCGGTTGTGCGCACCTGCATCAAGCATGCTCAGCAATTGCTCAGCCAAACCCGCTATTGGCTTCATGCGAACCCCCCAGACCTTCTCAAACCTTCAGCATGAACACCACCGACCCACACACTAGTCCAAAAGTTCTTGAACTACTGCATCCAATTTATTTGATGATGACCACCAAAACACTGCATGGCGAGTGCTCAATCAAGGCCTTAGGGATTGATCCACTCCACCAACGCTCCAGCCAATTGTCACGGTGCTTGTGGCCCAGCATGATCAGGTCTGCGCTAACGCTGTGCGCGTATTCAACGAGTTGATCAACTGGATCACCTTTGAGCAAACTGCCTTTGGCATCAATGCCGGCCATATTCAATTGCTCAACACCTTCGGTGAGAGTTTTGAGGTAGCGACTTTCTTCGATTTTTTCTTGTTGCTCGTTGTAGTACGAGGATTCATAAACAATGGCAATGGATTCGTAAGGAACCACGGAGAGCAAATGAACCTTGGCATGCTCCCATTGAGAAAGATCTTTGCAATTGAGCAGCGCTTGTTGGCTTTCAATTGATCCATCGTAGGCCAAAATGATTTTTTGATACATCTCATGTCCCCTTGATCAGTGTGCGAAATTTTGAATGTTTCAATCGGAAGTAGACGGCGCGCATTGCGCAGTTGAATTTTCAGCCCGCAATATAGCTTTGTAATTGTTCGATCATGGTTTTTTGATACGCAATCATTTCGCGAACCACATCACCGATGGAAATCAAACCCAGCACGATGTGGCCGTTGACGATAGGCAAGTGCCTGATGTGGTTGTCCGTCATGATTTGCATGCACTGATCAATCGTGTGGCGCGTATCGATGGTGATGACCTTGGTTGTCATGATTTCTTGGACCAAGGCATCGCTGCTGCTCTTGCCTTTGAGGACTACTTTACGGGCGTAGTCACGCTCTGAAAATATTCCCGCCAAGGACTGGCCATCTAAAACCAATAGCGCACCTATGTTGTGCTGCGCCATGCTCTCCAGGGCTTCTCTGACAGTCGCGCCCGGACCGACAGAATAAATTGGCCCTTTGCTTTGGTCTAGGAATTGGCTGATGGTTTTCATGGCGACATCCTTTGCATGTGGTTGACCTCAAACCAATGTATACAGATTTTGAATTTAATCAAGCATGGGAATTCCCTTGGTGCGATGTCAGCATTGAGATGGATCGAACTCTCAATGCACTGCACAGAAATGAGAGTTAAATAAGTACGAAAACATGGGCAATACAGGCTGAAACATGCATAATATTTCCAGTCCGTTCGGTCGGTTAATTATTCCGAGTGCGTTCTTTCTCTATTTTTACAGCCCAACTCATCATGACTCAAGTACTCCAAAGTTTCATTGGCGGCCGCTGGATCGGCAGCCAAGCCGCAGCGCCGTTGCACAGCGCCATCAACGGCACCGTGGTGGCCCACGCCCATGCAGACAGTCTGGACTTTGCCGAGGCCTTGCACTTTGCCCGCGCCACCGGCTTGACCGGCATGTTGGCCCTGGATTTTCAGCAGCGCGCCAACGCCCTCAAGGCACTGGCCAAATACCTGGGTGAGCGCAAAGAAGAGTTGTACGCCATCTCGGCCCACACCGGCGCGACCCGCGTGGACAGCTGGGTCGATATCGAAGGCGGCACTGGCACCCTGTTTGCTTACGCCGGCATGGCGACGAGCGAACTGCCCAGCGGCAACCTGATTCACGAAGGCCCGGTGACGTCACTGGGCAAGAAAAACACCTTTGCCGGCACGCACATTTTGGTGCCACGCCGTGGTGTGGCGGTGCACATCAACGCCTTCAACTTCCCGGTCTGGGGCCTGCTCGAAAAATTTGCGCCCACCTTTTTGGCTGGCATGCCTTGTATTGGTAAGCCCGCCACGTCCACCAGTTATCTGACCGAGGCGCTGGTGCGCATGATTGACGCGTCGGGCATCTTGCCCAAGGGCGCTTTGCAGTTGATCGTTGGCGGCACGGGGGACTTGCTGGACCGTTTGGAAGTGACCGATGTGGTGACTTTCACCGGCTCGGCCGACACTGCGGCCAAGCTGCGGGTCAACGCCAACCTGGTGAAAAACAGCATCCCTTTCAACGCCGAAGCCGACTCGCTCAACTGCGCGATTTTGGCGCCCGACGTGACACCGGACGACGAAGAGTTTGATCTGTTCGTCAAAGAAGTTGTGCGTGAGATGACGGTAAAAGCCGGGCAGAAATGCACCGCGATTCGCCGCGCCATCGTACCGCGTCAGCACCTGGACGCGGTGGCCGAAAAAATCAAAGCCCGCCTGGCCAAAGTGGTGGTGGGTGATCCTTCGGTCGAGGGCGTGAAGATGGGCGCCTTGGCGTCCAAGTCGCAACAAGCCGATGTGGCCGAGCGCGTGGCCCTGCTGCGCCAAAGCGCCGAGCTGGTATTTGGCGGCAGCGCAGACTTTGCGCCGGTAGGCGAGGGCGTGGCGCATGGCGCTTTCTTCCAGCCCACCTTGCTGCTGTGCCAGAACCCCATGACCACCGACAGCGTGCACGACGTCGAAGCCTTTGGCCCCGTCAGCACCTTGATGCCTTACGACAGCCTGGACCAAGCCTTGGCGCTGGCCCAGCGCGGCAAAGGCAGCCTGGTGGGCTCCCTGATCACCAAAACCCCGGCGGTGGCCGCGCAGTTGGTGCCCGTGGTTGCGGCTTACCATGGCCGCTTGCATGTGCTTGACCGCGAATCGGCCGGCGAATCCACCGGTCACGGTTCGCCCCTGCCCATGCTCAAGCACGGCGGCCCGGGCCGTGCGGGTGGCGGCGAAGAGCTGGGCG
The DNA here is from genome assembly GCA_945901045.1 of Limnohabitans sp. Rim8. Classification (GTDB taxonomy): domain Bacteria; phylum Pseudomonadota; class Gammaproteobacteria; order Burkholderiales; family Burkholderiaceae_C; genus Limnohabitans_A. The sequence goes on along the minus strand of CAMDKK010000034.1, from coordinate 32,253 downwards.
GCTTGCGCGCTGTTAAGCACCTGTTGCAACGCGCTGCAGTGCAGGGCTCGCCCACCATGCTGGCGGCCATCACGCGCGAGCATGTGCGCGGTGCCAAGCTGATCGAGACCGGCACGCACCCCTTCCGCCATTACTTTGAAGAGCTGCAAATTGGCGAGTCGCTGCTCACGCCGACCCGCCAGATCACCGATGCCGATGTGCACGCCTTTGGCAACCTGACGGGCGACATGTTCTACATGCACTTTGACGAAGAAGCCGCCAAGGCCTCGCCCTTTGGCAAGCGCATTGCCCACGGTTATTTGGTCTTGTCAGACGCGGCCGGTTTGTTTGTCGTGGCTGAACCCGGCCCGGTGCTGGCCAATTACGGTCTGGACATGCTGCGTTTTGTCAAACCCGTGGGCATTGGCGACAGCATCCAGGTGCGCCTGACTTGCAAACGCAAAATCGACCGCAACAAAAAAGACGCCAACGGCCAAGGCCAGGGCGTGGTGGCTTGGGACGTGGAAGTCACCAACCAAGACGGTGAGGTGGTGGCCAGTTATGACATTCTGACCTTGGTGTCGAAGAAGCTTTGACTTGCGCTTGGGGCGCTGAACGAATCAACTGAAGGGCACGCCATGGGACTCTATGACCGCTGCGTCTTACCCTACTTGATCGACTTCGCTTGCGGTCTGCCGATGGTGCAGGCGCAGCGCCAAAAGTTGATTCCACAAGCCCGTGGCCGCGTGCTGGAAGTGGGCATGGGCACCGGCCGCAATCTGCCTTTTTACGACCGCAGCCGCATCAGCCGCCTCGTGGGCGTTGATCCTGCGCTGCAGATGCACCGCCTGGCCCAGCAACGCAGTCGTGCGGCGGGCATTGAGGTCGAATTGATGGGCTTGTCGGCCGAGCAGTTGCCCACCGCTGAGGCCAGTTTTGACACGGTGGTCTGCACCTACACCCTGTGCACCATTCCTGATGCCGCGCAGGCGCTGCGCGAAATGCGGCGTGTATTGGTGCCGGGCGGCAAGCTGCTTTTTTGCGAACATGGTCGTGCGCCCGACGAGAACGTTCGCCGCTGGCAAGACCGATTGCAGCCGCTTTGGGGGCCGCTGGTGGGTGGTTGTCAGTTGGGGCGTGACATTCCTGGCTTGCTGGATGCTGCAGGCTTCACGGCCACCACGCAAGCGGCCTACCTGGCCGGTCCGCGCCCCATGACTTTCCATTACTGGGGTGAGGCACAAGCGGCGTGATTCCGAGCCTGTGCCAGCACATGCGAAGATAATCCCTGCATGAGATCCCCCATTGCCGTTGTTGACGTTGACCGTTGCGAGACCTGGACCCGTTACAAAAACGGATTGTGCGACACCTGTGCGGCCAATTGCTGCACCATGCCGGTGGAGGTCAAGATCGCCGATTTGGTGCGACTGGGTCTGGTCGACCCTTTTGAGGCTGAGCACGACGACCCCAAGCAAATCGCCAAGCGCTTGACCAAGGCCGGGCAGATCGAGCACTTCAACTTCAAGAACAGTATCTTCAGTCTCGCCCGAAGGGCCAGCGGCGATTGCCACTTGCTTGACGCCAAGACCCGCCGTTGCACGGTGTATGACAAGCGACCCAACACCTGCCGCTTGCATCCGCAGGTGGGACCACGACCCAACTTCTGCCCTTACGGCAACAAAGCCCAGTCGGGCTGACCGAATGAAAAAAACCGCTCCGTTTTGCAACGAGGCGGCTTTTTTGCGAGGTGCGCCGTGATTACATCGTGTCGATGAAGCTGCGCAGTTTGTCGCTGCGACTGGGGTGCTTGAGTTTGCGCAGCGCCTTGGCTTCGATCTGGCGAATCCGTTCCCGCGTCACGTCAAACTGTTTGCCCACTTCTTCCAGCGTGTGGTCGGTAGACATCTCAATGCCAAAACGCATGCGTAGCACTTTGGCTTCGCGAGGCGTGAGGCTGTCCAAAATATCTTTCACCACATCGCGCAGCCCCGCTTGCATGGCCGCTTCGATCGGCGCGGTGTTGGCACCGTCTTCAATGAAGTCGCCCAAGTGGCTGTCGTCATCGTCACCGATGGGTGTTTCCATGGAGATCGGCTCTTTGGCGATCTTCATGATCTTGCGGATCTTGTCTTCCGGAATCTCCATCTTCTCAGCCAGCACAGACGCATCAGGCTCGAAGCCAAACTCTTGCAAGTGTTGGCGCGAGATGCGGTTCATCTTGTTGATGGTCTCGATCATGTGCACAGGAATACGGATGGTGCGGGCTTGGTCTGCAATCGAGCGGGTGATGGCCTGACGAATCCACCAGGTGGCGTAGGTCGAGACCTTGTAGCCGCGGCGGTATTCGAACTTGTCCACAGCTTTCATCAAACCGATGTTGCCTTCTTGGATCAAGTCCAGGAACTGAAGGCCGCGGTTGGTGTATTTTTTGGCGATCGAGATCACCAGGCGCAAGTTGGCTTCGATCATTTCGCGCTTGGCGCTGCGTGAATTGCGCTCGCCTTCGTTCATGCGCTTGTTGATGTCTTTGAGTTCGTCCAACGGCACCACAACCCTGGCTTGAAGGTCGGTCAATTTTTGCTGTAAATCTTGCACGGGCGGAATATTTCGGCCCATCACAGCAGCCCATTTTTTGTCTGATGCGGCTTGTTTTTCAATCCATTTGAGGTTCAGTAATTGAGAAGCCACGCGCTGGTTGCTTTTGTCGCGACCACTGAAGTCGGCAATGAACATCTCTTGTGGGTAGCCGCATTTGTCGACAATGATGCGGCGCAGTTCGCGCTCTTTCATGCGCACATCGTTCACCTGACCGCGGACCATGTCGCACAGCTTTTCAATCGTTTTGGCGGTGAAGCGGATGGTCATCAGCTCTTCTGAAACGGTGCTTTGTGCCTTGACATAAGCAGGCGTTCCCCAGCCTTCTTTGTTGTAAATTTTATGGATTTTTTCGAACATTTCGGTGATACGTTCGAATCGCTCCAGGGCTTGATTCTTCAACTCTTCGAGTTTTTTGGTCAGTGCTTTGGAGCCGCCTTTGCCATCGTCGTCATCAGCCTCATCGAATTCGTCAAAGTCTTCTTCGGCCACATAGTCATCGGCCTCGTTCAGGTTGGAGAAGCCATCAACCACGGTGGAGATGACCACTTTGCCTTCGCGAATTTCATTCGCCAGACGCAAGATTTCGGAAATAGTGGCTGGTGAGGCGCTGATGGCCAGCATCATGGCCATCAAGCCGCCTTCGATGCGCTTGGCAATCTCAATCTCGCCTTCGCGCGTCAGCAACTCCACGGTGCCCATCTCACGCATGTACATGCGGACCGGGTCCGTGGTGCGACCAAATTCGCTGTCCACTGTGGACAGGGCGGCTTCGGCGGCTTCTTCGGCTTCTTCTTCGGTCGAGCCGGTGGGCGCGTTATCGGTGATGATCAGGCTCTCGGCATCAGGCATTTGTTCATACACCGCCACGCCCAAATCGTTCAATGTGGCGATCACCACTTCGAGGGTTTCGGCGTCGATCAATTTGTCCGGCAAGTGATCCGAAATTTCGCCATGCGTCAGGTAACCACGTGTCTTGCCCAGTTTGATCAGGGTTTTCAGACGCTGGCGGCGTTTGGCCATGTCTTCTTCAGACAAAACTGTCTCGTCAAGGCCGAATTCTTTCATCAAGGCGCGCTCTTTGGCCTTGCTGATTTTCATGCGCAGTGGTTTGACTTTTTCGGTCGGCTCTGTCGCCGGTTCTTCCCCAACCAAATCCGCTTCAAGGTCACTCAAGTCGGCGTCATCAATGCTGCTCGGTGCTGGGATTTTTTTCGACTTGGCGCCGGGTTTCGCAGCGGCTGCCGCTGCTGCCGGTGCTTTGGACGGGGGTGTCTTTGTGGCTGCTTTGGCAGGGGCTGTTTTTTTCAACTCAACTTGACTGACTGCGGGACTTACTTTTTTGGTTTTGGTCGCTGTGACTGCTGGCTTGGCTGCAGCTTTGGGGGCTGATTGTGAGACGGTTTTCGATGCGGGCACTGCGGGGGCTTTCTTGACGGGAGGGGCTGCTTTTTTGGCAGTTGGGAGCACCTTTTTTGGGACAGGTGTTTGGGCTTTCGCCTTGGGCAAGACCTTGGCAACCACTTTGGCAACCACATTGACTTTGGTCACCACTTTGGTTACCGCTTTGGTTACCGCTTTGACTTTTGCAACCGGCTTGGCCGCAACTTTTTTAGCCACAGGCTTGGCGGGGGTCTTGCTTACTTTGGCCGGAGGCGCTTTTGCAATAGCCGTGGTTTTGCTTGGGGCTTTTGCAGAAATGGCCTTTTTGGCGACGGGAACGGGCTTCTTCGACTTTTGAGCAGGCATGGACAGGACCTCAGGACATCAAAACTGACAAGGAAAAACACGAACTGCGCCACAAACTCCTGGCGCGGGTAACGGCTACAAATGGAACTTTTGTTGGAGGCAAGATGGAGGGGCGAACATTTGGTATGCAGTCCTTGCGGTGAGTTGACCATCCCGTTGAGGGTGCGCAAAAGGCATTGGTCGGACCGGAGGTTTTGCTGTCGCTCTTGCCGAGAAAAGTGGATTATACCCGAAGAACGCTCAGACCCCAGAAGCCATGAGCTCTTTACGGCGTTTGTCTAAACTGCGCCATCGCTCCAAAGCCAGTGGATCTTGCTGCTTTTCTACATCGGCCAGGGCCTCGGTTTGCAACATTTTGAGGCGATCGACCAGCATCAAATTGAGCAATTGCCTCAGTTCTAATTTCGCCTCTTCAGGGGAAACGCTCGTGTCCGTGGTCGGGTCCACGGGCAGGTGGGTGGCCATGAGCTTGTGGGCCAGCGGTGCAAAAATTTGCCCGTTGATGTCGACTTCCAGGGTGCTCCACGCCAAAGGTCCGTGGCCATGGAACTGGCTTTCCAGCCAGGCAAACAAGCCACCATGGGGTGCAGGCAATGCGCACAGCATGGCGTGGTCTTCTCCTGTCATGCTGTCCCACAGTGCCATATTGCCCAGCACCAAGCGGCAGGCATGATCGGCGCGGCTGGCTGGCAGGCTGCGTGGCCCCATGGAGGGGGGCGGACTGTCTTCTTTTCGCCATTTTCCGTTAGCGTCTTTCTTCCAAGGGGATGGCGCGCGCTGGGCGGGCTTGAAGTGGGCAAATTCCGTGGCGCTGCTGTAGATATCTGCGGCCTGCGCGGACAGATCCGCATCGGTGAGCGCATGCTCGGAAAGCCTGCCCGAGGGGGCTACAGCCAGACGAGTTGTGCTGCGCAACAAGGCTTTTTCAGCTTGCGATTGCCACAGACTGCCTAACTCAGCGGCATCGAGTTGGATCAGCGAGGCCAGTTCGCTGAGCAGTTGCCGCTTCAGGGCACCATCGGGAAGCGCCCGCCAAAGCGGGGCGGCATTGCTGGACATGTGCGCCCGACCTTCGGTGTTGTCCAGATCGCAGCCCTCTTTGGCGACCTCGATCAAAAAGCGCGATAAAGGGGTGGCTTGCGTCACACATTGGGCAAATCCTTCACGGCCAAATTCGCGGATGTAGCTGTCAGGGTCGTGTTCGGCTGGCAAAAACAAAAACTTGATACTGCGCACATCCGTGGCGTAGGGCAGGGCGCCATCCAGCGCTTTGCGGGCAGCACGCCGACCTGCAGCGTCGCCATCAAAACCGAACACCACCGCATCTGTAAAACGGAACAACTTTTGGACATGGTCTGGTGTGCAGGCGGTCCCTAAGGTGGCGACCGCATTGGGGAACCCCATTTGCGCCAAGGCCACCACATCCATGTAGCCTTCGGTGACCAGCACAAAGCCCGCTGCATGGAGGGCTTCGCGGGCTTCGAACAGACCATAAAGTTCGCGGCCTTTATGAAACACTGGCGTTTCCGGTGAGTTCAAGTATTTGGGCGTTCCGTCGCCCATGACGCGTCCACCAAAGCCGATGCATTCGCCTTTGATGTTGCGGATCGGGAACATGACGCGATCACGAAAGCGGTCGTAGCGCTTGCTGTCTTCTTCATTGACGATCACCAGACCGCTTTCAAACAACAGCGGGTCGTCATAGTTCGGAAAGACGCTGGCCAAGCTGCGCCAGCCTTCAGGCGCATAGCCCAGGCCAAAGCGCTTGGCAATGTGGCCCGACAAACCACGTCCTTTCAGGTAGGCCACTGCTTTAGGCGCTGTTTTGAGATGCTGGCGGTAGGATTCGCCCGCTTTTTCAAGCACCTCGGACAATGAGTTTTGTTTTTCGCGTTGTTCAGCCGCACGCGCGCGTTCGGCGGGAGATTGGTCTTCTTCGGGCACTACCATGCCGACTTGCTGGGCCAAATCCTTGACGGCTTCAATGAAAGTCATGCCCGCGTGCTCCATCAAGAAGCCCAGGGCATCGCCGCTTTTTCCGCAGCCGAAACAATGAAAAAATTGCTTGGTGGGGCTGACGCTGAAACTGGGGGACTTTTCGCCATGAAAAGGGCACAGCCCCATGAAGTTAGCCCCGCCCTTCTTCAGTTGAACGTAGCGACCCACCACCTCGACCACATCGATGCGGGAAAGCAACTCTTGCAAAAAGGATTGAGGGATGGCCACGCGCTTATTTTCACCGATCCGGCGCTGAGCGGCTCACTGCATTGTCAGCTGCTTCGGTTTCAAGGGACAATCACGCTCAAAAGGAGACCGCAATGACTTCGATGTTCGATCTGGACTTACCCCAAACGGCTGCTAATTTTGCAGCCATGTCACCGCTGACCTTTATTGAGCGCACGGCCCAGGTCTACCCGGATCGGCTCGCCGTTGTGCATGGCTTGGGCCCTCAGGCCGTTCGTCAGACTTGGGGTGTGACCTATGACCGTTGTCGTCAACTCGCAAGTGCACTGGTTTTAGCGGGTGTTGGGAAGAACGACACTGTCGCCGTGATGCTGCCCAACACGCCCCCGATGGTGGAGGCCCATTTTGGTATCCCTATGGCTGGCGCTGTGTTGAACGCCTTGAACACCCGGTTGGACCCCGAGACCGTGGCTTTCATGCTGGACCACGGGGAGGCCAAAGTGGTGATCGTGGACCCGGAATTTTCAGGCATCCTTCACAAAGCTTTAGCGCTGCGTCAATCGACCCGGCCCTTGCTGGTGATCGATGTGATTGATCCCCTTTACAGTGGGCCGTCAGGAGGTCAGGGGCAGATCGACTACGAAGCCTTCTTGGCCAAGGGCGATCCTCATTTTGCCTGGCAGTTGCCGGACAACGAATGGGATGCCATCGCCTTGAACTACACCAGCGGCACCACTGGCAACCCCAAAGGCGTGGTCTACCACCACCGCGGTGCGGCCACCAATGCGATTTCCAATATTTTGGAATGGGACATGCCCAAACATGCCGCGTACCTGTGGTCGCTGCCCATGTTTCATTGCAATGGTTGGTGCTTTCCTTGGACCTTGGCCGCCCGTGCCGCCGTGAATGTGTGTTTACGCAAAGTGGACGCACAAAGCATTTTTGACATGATGCGTGAGCATGGCGTGACGCATTACTGCGGCGCACCCATCGTTCATGGCTTGCTGGTCAACGCGCCGGATGAAATGAAACGGGGATTGCCATCAGGCATCAAAGCCATGGTGGCGGGCGCTGCCCCACCGGCCTCGATGATTGAAGGCATGGAGCAAATGGGTTTTGACTTGACCCATGTCTATGGGTTAACCGAAGTCTATGGCCCTGCCACGGTATGCGCCAAACACGAGGAGTGGCAAAAATTGCCGATCGGTGACCGAGCCCGTTTGAATGCGCGCCAAGGTGTGCGCTATCACCTCGAGCGCGAAGTGTGTGTGCTGGACCCGGAAACCCTCAAGCCTGTTCCCCATGACGGCGAGACGATGGGCGAAATCATGTTCAAAGGCAACATCGCCATGAAGGGTTATTTGAAAAACCCCAAAGCAACGCAAGAAGCGTTTGCTGGCGGTTGGTTCCACAGTGGCGATTTGGCTGTGCAGTACCCCGATGGCTACATCAAAATCAAGGACCGCAGCAAAGACATCATCATCTCGGGCGGCGAAAACATTTCGTCGATCGAGGTCGAAGATGTTTTGTACCGCCACCCCGATGTACTGGCCGCCGCAGTCGTTGCCAAGCCCGATGCGCGTTGGGGCGAGACGCCCTGTGCTTTTGTGGAACTCAAAGCCGGCGCGACCACCACCGCCCAAGCCATGGTGGCACATTGCAAACAGCATTTGGCGGGCTTTAAAGTGCCCCGCGCGATTGTGTTTGGCGAACTGCCGAAAACCAGTACCGGAAAGATTCAAAAATTTGAATTGCGCAAATTGGCAGGTTCTGCCGTGGCGATCGATGTTTGAAGCGCAGACCCCTGCAACACATGCCTTTGGGGTCAGCGATTATTCGATGTCAAAAGCGTGCACTTTGAATTGGCCCGATGCGCGGTCAGCAAAGTAGTGTTCCAGCGTCTCTTTGACCGTGCGAAAGGCCAATTCGCTCCAAGGAATTTCTGCTTCGCTGAAGAGTCTGGCCTCTTGGGTTTCGTGACCCGGGTCAAACCGGTCATGGCTCAGTTGTGCGAGGTAGTACAGATGCACTTGCCCCACGCGCGGCACACTCATGACTGTGAACAAGGCCTGAACCTTGAATTCAGCCCCGGCTTCTTCGCGTGTTTCGCGCGCAGCGCCTTGTTCGGTCGTTTCGCCCAGTTCCATGAAACCGGCGGGCAGTGTCCATTTGCCTTTTCGGGGTTCAATGTTTCTTTTGCACAAAAGAACCTGATCACCCCAAACAGGCACGGTGCCCACCACATTCAAAGGGTTCTCGTAATGCACCACATGGCAGGCGGTACAAATGGCGCGTTCTCGGGTATCGCCATCGTCTGGAAGTCGATAAGCCACAGGAGCGGCGCATGTTTTACAAAATTGAATAGGGCTGCGGTGCATGGTGTGCAGTTTAAAGGGATTCAATCCATGAGGTATAAAAAAGGGCTCCATCAGGAGCCCTTTGAACCTGACCGTCTCAAGTTAAGCCTTTTTGGCGGGTTTCTTTGCTGATGTCTCTTGTGCCTTGGTGTGTTTTTCAATCAAAGCACGCGCGGTATCAATGAGTTTGCGACCATCAAAGCCACGTTTGTTCATGTCTTCAATCCACTCAATTTCCAAAGAGCGGGATTTACGGCGGAAGTCCTGTGCTTCTTCTGCACTGATGGTAAAGATGGTGTTGTTGCGGTCCGAGGCCGACTTGCGACCGGCTACATCACCTTCTTGCTGAACTTTGCCTAACCAGCCGGAGGTTTCGATGCCACTGTTGTCATCAATGACTTTCTTCAAGTCAGCGGGCAATGCGTTGTACTTGGCCTTGTTCATGGCCATCACAAAGGTGGTGGTGTACAAAGAGCCACCTGCAGGGTCGAACTCGGCGTGGTATTTGGTCAATTCATTTACCTTGACCGAGGGAACGACTTCCCAAGGGACCACAGCACCGTTGATGGTGCCTTTGGAAAGCGCGTCTGGAATCCCAGGCAAAGGCATTCCGACGGGAATCGCACCCAAAGTACCCAAAAGCTTGGTAATCTGGCGTGTGGGCGCGCGCACCTTCAGGCCCTTCATGTCGGCTGTGTTCTTGACGGGTTTGTCAGTGGTGTGAATCACGCCAGGACCATGGACTTGCAAGGCAATGACTTGGGTGTCCTTGAATTCGTCAGCGGCCATGGTCTGGATGTATTCCCAGTAAGCCTTGGAAGTGGCTTCGGCATTGGTCATCATGAAAGGCAGCTCAAACACTTCAACGCGCGGAAAACGTCCTGCAGTGCTGCCCGGCAAGGTCCAAACGACATCGACCACACCATCGCGCACCTGGTCGTACAACTGCACAGGTGTGCCGCCCAACTGCATGGCGGGATAGGCTTCGAACTTGATGCGACCACCAGAGTCTTTTTCGACCTTGTTCATCCATGCTTTGTGCATGTTCAGCCACACATTGGACATTGGAGCCATGAAGGTGTGAAACTTCAGGGTGACGGTTTGTTGGGCTTGGCTGTTCAGAACCGGTGCGGCCAAGGCAACAGCAGCGCCTGTTTTGAGTAATTTGCGACGTTGAATCATGTGAGGGTCTCCAAAAGATGAGAGGAATAGTACGCCATTTCAGCGAAATTCATATCAGGGTAACTATGCAACATACTGGATCAGCCACAAAGCAATACCGGGGAAAAACAGCAGCAAGGTCGTGCGGATGGTGTCGCTGATCAGGAAAGGCATCACGCCTTTGTAACTCTCAGAAATGGGCACGTCTTTGGCCATGGTGTTGACCACATAGACGTTCAAACCCACAGGCGGTGCCAGCATGCCAAAGCCGACGGTCATCAACACCATGATGCCAAACCAAATGGCCACGGACTCTTTGGGCATGCCAAAGTCCAAGCCCATGATCATGGGGAAGAAGATCGGAATGGTCAGCAAGATCATGCTGAGTTCGTCCATCACAGCGCCGAGCACCACATAGAAAAGCAAGATGGCCGTGACCACCATCAGCGGAGAGAGCCCCCAGCTTGCAACCACCGCAGCCAATTGGTTGGGCACTTGGGTCAGGGCAAGCGATGAATTCATCACGTCAGCGCCGATAAAGATCAAGAAGATCATGGCCGAGCTTTCGGCGGTGGCGTAAAAGCATTCCTTGAATTTGGGCCAAGTGATTTCGCGCTTGAGCAATGCGGCCACAAAAGTGGAAGCGGCGCCGACACCCGCACCTTCGGTGGGAGTGAAATAGCCGCCATAGATACCACCAAAGACAAGCATGAAAATGACGGCGATAGGCACAATACCCATCATGTCATTCAGGCTCATCTTTTCGCGATGTGCGTCCACTTCTGGGGCTTGTCCGGGCACAACGCGGACATAAATGGCTATGGCAATCATGTAGCCACACATGGCAATGATGCCGGGCACCATTGCCGCAGCAAACAATTTGGCAATGTTTTGCTCGGCCAAAATGGCGTAAATCACCAAGGGCACGGAGGGAGGGATCAAAATCCCCAAGGTGCCGCCCGCTGCCAAAGTCCCCGTCGATAAACGCCCAGAATAACCATGGCGTTTCATTTCAGGCAGGGCAACGCCCGTGATGGTGGCCGCAGTGGCCACCGATGAACCGCAAATCGCTCCAAAAGCGGCACTGGCCAAGACAGCCGCCATGGCCAAACCGCCTTTGAATCCACCCATCACACTGGCCGCAAACTGGAACAAAGATTTGCTGATGCCCCCTTGCGTGGCAAAGTGGCCCATCAAAATGAACAGCGGAATGACCGACAAGTCGTAGCTTGCAAATCGCGCAAAAGCCTGCGTGTTGAGAAAATTCGAATACGCTCCCCAGCCGGTTTGCATCAAATAGCCCGCAGTGCCCGCGCCAAACATGGCCACGGCGATGGGGATACGAATGGCCATTAAGACCAGCATCACGCCAAAAATTGACAAGGCCATGGTGATGGCGGTCATGCGGATGCTCCTTGCGCATCGGTTTCACTGCGAATGGCTTGTGCCAGCGCGATCACGGCGGTCAAAATAAAGGGAGGAACCATGGCCACATAGACTATCCATTCTGGAAAGCCCAGCATCATGGTGCCGGATTGCGTTTCGTAAGCGCTCAGCCCCCCCAAGCTGGTGCGCCAAGACAACAAGGCGAAGGTGGTTGACAACATGAGTGCGCCAAATCGGTCGAGTTGCGCATTGGTACGATCGCTGACTTTGGCTGTGAAAAAGTCAACAATGATGTTGCCACGCTTGAGCTGGCACAAAGGCATGAACAGGGCAATGGCTGCGCCAGTTGCGACACCGGTCAGCTCAAAATCTCCAGAGATTGTGACGCCCGTGGTGTTGCGGCCAATCAGGCTGTAACAAGTCATCAGCGTGATGCCTGTCAGCAGCATGCCCGCCAAAATGGCACACAGCCTGGACAAGGTGGTAAGGATCTTCAAAGCAGGAACTCGTCAAGTAAAAGATGGCCGATGATACTACCGCCCTGAGCAATACAGGGCCTGTCAGCGGACTTGAACGGTCAGCGAACCCAGTCCCGCAACGTGCCCGACCAAGGTGTCACCGGCTACCACTGCGGCCACGCCTTCAGGCGTTCCGGTGTAAATCAGGTCGCCTGCTTGTAATTCCCAGGCCATTGACAAGTGCTCAATGGTTTCAGCAATGTTCCAGATCAATTTGGAAATGTGGCTGCGCTGGCGGTCTGCGCCATTGACCTGCAAAGAAATTTCTGCGTTCGCAATGTCGCCTGCTTGCGCTAAGGGAGTGATGGCTCCAATCGGGGCCGAGTGGTCAAAAGCTTTGCCTATGCACCAAGGTCTGCCTTGCTTTTTCATTTCATTTTGCAAATCGCGGCGGGTCATGTCCAAGCCAACGGCGTAGCCATATATGTGTTTGAAAGCCTCTGCCGCTGGGATGTTCTTGCCGCCTGTGCCGATGGCCACGACCAATTCAATTTCATGGTGGAGGTTGTTCGTCAGGGTGGGGTAGGGTTGAACACCGGTTTGGCCTTCATCGACCACAATCAGCGCGTCTGCGGGCTTTAAAAAGAAGAAGGGAGGCTCACGCCCAGTGAAGCCCATCTCTTTGGCATGCTCTTCATAGTTGCGTCCGACGCAATAAATCCGATGCACTGGAAAACGCGCAGGCAGTCCCAAAACGGGGACGGAAACGGTTGCAGGAGGGGTGAACAAATAGCTCATGTCAATCTTTCAGAAAGTGGTGGCAATTTTAGAGGGCAGTTTTGTCACGGTATCAGGGATTCAGTCCGATGGATGTTGAAATTTCAAAGCAGCCTCTGTTTGTGTCGTCCCGGATCGAGTCCGGGATGACAGAAATGTCAGGTTCAACTCGACATCTGCAGATTTATCAGGGCCGAATTGATTAGCCGTATCATGAATGCACTTATTTCAAGCAAGCTGCTGTAAATGCCTCGAATGTCTCAAAGTTTTGATTTTGCCCATGCCCCCGGCCATTTAATCCGCCGGGCGCAACAAATTGCGGTGTCTGTTTTTGCCGAGAGGATGTCGAGCTTCGGCGTCACACCGGTTCAATTTGCTGTGTTGAATGCCTTGATGGACACCCCCGGCATTGACCAAGTCACCTTGTCTGGTCAAGTCGCTTTCGATGCCGCAACATCAGGGTCTGTGATTGGCCGGTTAGAGAGCAAAGGGTGGATCAGACGAGAAGCGGACGCCAAAGACCGGCGCCGAAAATTGTTGTGGTTAACACGACAGGGTGAACGTGCAACCTTGAAAATGAAACCCGAGGTCACTCTGGTTCAAACTCAAATTCTGGATCCCTTGGATGCCGATGAACAAAAACGGCTGATGGAGTTGCTCCTTAAACTGGTGAAGGCCCAAAGCAGCAATTGAATCTCTGCATAATTTGTTTCAATTGATGAGCTTGTACAGAAGAACGAAAGTTCAATTTGAGATGAAGTGAAGTTGCTTTCAGACCGAATCAGTTCATCCACTTGTTCAATCAACTTGGATACAACATAAAAATCTAATTTGCCCTTTTTAGTAGCCTTGTGCTGTGTCGCGACGACCCTGATCACAGCGTGTGCCAGCGCCACCAAAGAGCAGCAAGAGACCGCCATGGGAGCGGGTATGGGCGCATTGACCGGAGTTTTGTTGGGAGACAGCAGACAGTCTGCCGCAATGGGTGTTGCCCTTGGCGCTTTGGGCGGTTATGCCGGGTCCAAAATATGGAACTTAAAAAGCAAGCCAGCGGAAAAGCCACCGCCTAAACCGGGCTGCTGGTGACGCAAATACAAATCAAGCAATTCAAACAGTATGTACCGAGCGGTATGTCTTTCGACAGCGGGCGCTACAACATCAAACCTAACTTACAACCTGTACCTGACCAGTTTGCGCAAGGCCTGAACAGGCAGCCCAACAGCGAAGTCCGCATTGTGGATCACACAGACAGCACGGGCAATGACGCGGTGAACCAAACCCTGATGTCATTGGTGCTGGCTGGCGCTCATTCGGATTTGAGGGCCAACTCAAAATGTTCCACCACGGGTGGGGCTGCGAAAAAAGGACCCACAATCGCACGCCACTCTGTGAACAACGGGGATTGCCGAAAACCGACAGTGTGGTCTTCAAGCGTGTCCCAAAAAATCTGCAACACGTAACGTTCAGGGCTTTCAATGCCCCGGTTGACCTTGGCCCCTTGGAAGCCGTGTGCTTTGCAGGCCACAGTATTGAGGCCGCGTGCAATGGCTTCTTCAAAGGCGGCTTGCTGGCCGGTTGCAATGCGAATGTCTGCAAGTTCGAGAATCATGCTTTCACCTCAAAAATAAGAAGTTTATGTCATCTCTGAAAGGCAGCTTGTACGCTCAATATTTTTCGGGCACCACCATGCTGTCAGGGACTGGATTGCGAATGTAGTCTGGATTGCGCACACGGGCAGGCAATTGAACGCCTTCATGCGTGATCTCGTGGTAGTCAAAGTGTTGCAGTAGATGGTCGATGCAATTGAGTCGGGCAATTTTTTTGTCAACCGCCTGCACCACCCACCAAGGTGCTTCGGGGATATGCGTTCTCTCGATCATGGTCTCTTTGGCACGGGTGTAGTCTTCCCAGCGGCGTCGACTTTCCAGATCCATGGGGCTGAGTTTCCACTGCTTCAAGGGGTCGTGAATGCGGCCTAAAAAGCGCGCGTGCTGCTCGTCATCGGTGATCGAGAACCAGTACTTGATCAAGGTCAGTCCACTGCGGACCAGCATCTTTTCAAACTCAGGTACCGAGCGGAAGAACTCTTCGTACTCCTCGTCATTGCAAAAGCCCATGACGCGTTCGACGCCAGCGCGGTTGTACCAACTGCGGTCAAACAAGACGATCTCGCCAGCGGCTGGCAGGTGCGCAATGTAGCGTTGAAAATACCACTGCGTACGCTCACGGTCGTTCGGCGCGGGCAGTGCGGCGACACGGCATACGCGGGGGTTGAGGCGTTGCGTGATGCGTTTGATCACGCCGCCTTTGCCGGCGGCATCACGGCCTTCAAACAAAATAACCACCCGCTGCTTGGTGGCCACCACCCAGTCTTGCAACTTGACCAGTTCGCCCTGCAGGCGCAGCAATTCGCGAAAGTAATGCGCACGCGCTGCCGCATTGGAACTTTTGAATTCCGCCCCGACATCGGACAGCCGGTCGTCAATTTCCATCTCAAACTCTTCATCCAACGTGTCGAGCAAGTCTTCTCGCAGTCGGCGAATTTGGTCTTCATCCAAGTTTTGTTTGTTCAAGTCAGTCATGGCATTTCTCCAGTGGGGAATCTTCACTTTGGTGTGTGACAAATTCGTGAAGGAAATATTGCTTTTTGAAAATAGTGATATTTCACTTTACTGTCATCAATATGCCGCGATGGCGTCACGGTCAATCGACATCATTGAACTCATTCACACAAAGTTTCAAACCATTAATCCATCGAAAACTGAAGGAGCACATGATGAAAGAACTTGCGACACACACCCCATTGATATCGCCTGCCATGCTGCCTGGGAGCGCGTTGCTCACAGACGGCCTGGCAACAGTTTCTCCTCAGGCTTCAAAAAATGTAAGGGGTGGTATCAGGGTTTCATGGGCGCAACATCAAGATGAAGTTCGGGAAGCTCAAAAGCTGAGGTTCAATGTCTTTGCTGGAGAAATGGGCGCACACCTCTCTGCCCCATTGCCCGGTCATGACATGGACTTATTCGATGACTATTGCGAACATTTGTTGGTGCGCGATGAACTGACCCAGCAGGTCATCGGCACCTACCGTGTGCTCACACCCGCCCAAGCCCAACGCGCCGGAGGCACCTACAGTGATACAGAATTCGATCTCACGCGGCTGCGGGAAATTCGTTCACGGATGGTGGAGTTGGGGCGCAGTTGCGTGCATCCCGATCATCGCCATGGCGGCGTGGTTTTGGCCTTGTGGGGGGCTTTATTTGAGTTCATGACGCGGAACCAACTGGACACCATGATCGGTTGTGCCAGCATTCCGATGCAGCACAACGGCATTGTTTCAGGTGATGTAGCGGCCAGTATTTGGTCGCAAGTCAGTCGTTCACACATGGCATCGGTCGCCTACCACGTCAAGCCCAGATTGCCCTTGCCTGTCGATCAGCTGGACAGCAACTTGCCCGTGGAGCCCCCTGCACTGATCAAAGGCTACCTGCGATTGGGCGCCAAAGTACTGGGCGCCCCGGCGTGGGACCCTGATTTCAACTCGGCCGATTTGCCCATGATGATGCGTGTCGCTGACATGCCCGCGCGTTATCGCAAACACTTCAACGGAGTGTGAACATGCGCAGTAGTTTTTATGCAGACGGCAATCAAGACAAGCCCTCGGTTGCAGGCACTTATGCCCAAGTTTTACAACATGCATCGCATGAGCCTAAGGATGAGCAGCACGATGAAGAAGGTGCCCGGCATTTCCGGGCCATTTTTATTTCTGACCTGCATCTGGGCACGCCAGGTTGTCAGGCTGAGGCTCTGCTTGAATTTTTAAGAACCCACACCTGCGACACCCTGTACCTGGTCGGGGACATCATCGATGGGTGGCAACTGCGCCGGCGTTGGTATTGGCCGCAAGCGCACAACGATGTGGTGCAGAAACTACTGCGCCGCGCGCGCAAGGGTTGCAAGGTGGTGTTTATACCGGGCAACCACGACGAATTTGCGCGTGCTTTCATTGGCCATTCTTTTGGCGGCATTCAAGTGTTGAAAGAAGCGGTGCACACCACGGCCACAGGGAAAAAACTGTGGGTCATCCACGGGGATTATTTTGACGGCATCATTCAGTTGGCCAAATGGTTGGCCTATTTGGGTGACAACCTGTATGAATTGACGCTCAAACTCAACCGTTACCTCAACCATTTACGTGCCAAATTTGGTTTGCCCTATTGGTCTTTGTCGGCCTACCTCAAGCTCAAAGTCAAAAAGGCCGTCAGTTTCATCAATGACTTTGAAGTGGCCGTGGCCACGCAAGCGGCCAAACACGGATTCAATGGCGTGGTGTGCGGACATATTCACCACGCCGAAATTCGCGATATCAACGGCATTTTGTACTGCAACGATGGCGATTGGGTCGAAAGTCTGACGACCTTGGTCGAGCACCCTGACGGCCGAATGGAAATTCTGAGCTTTGACGAGGTGAATCAAATACGACTGAGTACCCATAAAGCCGAAACAGTGCTTGCTTGATGTTGCGCTAAGGAATTACTTTAATTTCATCAATTTGTCATATTAATGTCATTAAATTGGAGTGTGACAATTGCCCGTTCAGCAATTGAACTTCAAACACGAAACGCCGATGACATCTTCGCCAACTTCCAACCTGTCCGCAGACCCTGTCCGAGTCGCTTCGGAGGGCTCTCTTTTGGACCGTGATGCCAGCATCTTGGACTTCAACTCTCGCGTCTTGGATTGGGCCAAACGCACTGAAGTGCCATTGCTGGAGCGTTTGAGGTACCTGTGTATTGTTTCCTCCAATTTGGATGAGTTTTTTGAAGTCAGGGCCATGCTGCATCTGACCGCTCATACGCAAAAAGACAAAAGCGGTGCTTACACCAGTGAGTCCTTCAAATCCAATTACAAGAAAGCCGCGCAATTGGTGGAGGAGCAATACAGCCTTTACAACGAGACCTTGCTGCCAGCACTGGAGAAGGAGTCCATTCATATTTTGACGCATGGTGTTCGCAACCCCGTTCAGAAGAAGTGGGTTCACGACTATTTTGTAAGGGAAGTCAAGCCCTTGTTGGTACCCGTGGGCTTGGATCCTGCGCACCCCTTTCCCCAAGTCGCCAACAAGTCGCTTAATTTCATTGTCCAATTGAGTGGAAAAGACGTTTACGGGCGACAAAACGACATTGCCATTGTCAAGGTGCCGCGCATTTTGCCGCGCCTGATTCGTTTGCCTGACAAAGTTGCCGGCCGAGGCAGCTGCTTTGTGTTGCTCTCAAGTGTGATACGAGCGCACTTGGCCGATTTGTTTGTGGGGCGTGAGGTGGGGCAGTTCTCGCAGTTTCGCGTGACAAGGAATTCAGAGCTGTCGGTGGACGAAGATGATGTTGAAAATTTAAGAACCGCACTCAGGCAGGGACTTCAACACCGCCAATATGGGCAAGCCGTTCGACTGGAAGTTTCTGACAGTTGTTCCGAGCATTTGAGCGATTTTTTGCTCAAGCAGTTCAAGCTTCCAAAGCCTGCCTTGTTTCGCGTGGCAGGGCCTGTGAATTTGGTGCGCTTGAGCCAACTGATCGATCTGGTCAATGAGCCGGAGTTGCTTTTTCCTGGCTACCAAGCGAGCTATCCCAAACAATTGGAACGTGGTGCTTCTGTTTTTGCGCGCATACAAAAGGGGGATGTACTGATTCACCAGCCATATGAGAGTTTTGAAGGCGTATTGGACTTTCTGCGCGAGGCGGTTTACGACCCGCAGGTTCTGGCAATCAAGCAAACGATTTACCGCATTGGCAACGACACCGTGATGTTGGATTTGTTGCGCGAGGCCGTCAGGCGCGGCAAAGAAGTCACGGCGGTGGTTGAACTCAAAGCACGTTTTGATGAAGAAGCCAACATCAACGTGGCCGAGCAATTGGAGTCTGTGGGTGCCCAAGTGGTCTATGGCGTTGTGGGCTTGAAAACCCACGCCAAAATGTTACTGGTCACGCGCCGTGAAGGCAAATCTCTCAAAAAATATGGTCATCTTTCTACAGGCAATTACAACCCCCGAACAGCACGCCTTTACACCGACATCAGTTATCTGACTTGTGACCCTCAGTTGACGGCGGATATGGACCATGTTTTCATGCATTTGGCCAGCCAAAGCCGATTAAGCCGCATGAACAAACTGTGGGTGGCGCCGTTTTATTTGCATCGCAAAATCATTGCCCAAATTGAGGCTGTTGGCGCCGCTGCATTAAAGGGTCAGGCTGCAAAAATCATGGTCAAAATGAATGCTTTGACCGACTTGGATCTGATTGATGCGCTCATCCGCGCGGGGCAATCAGGCGCTCAAATTGACTTGATCATTCGCGGCGCGTGCATGCTGCCTGCAGAAGTCGAAAATTTCACCGACAACATACGGGTTCGTTCGGTGGTGGGCCGATTTTTGGAGCACACCCGGGTCTTCTATTTTTTAAGCGGAGAGAAAGAAAGCTTGTATTTGTCGAGTGCAGACTGGATGAACCGCAACATGCTGCGCCGCATCGAATTGGCTTGGCCAGTGGACGATCCCGTTTTGCGTCAACGGGTCATCGATGAATGCCTCAGTGTTTATATGCAGGACGGGCGCAATGCGTGGCGCTTAGCACCTGAGGGCCATTACGAGAAAATTGAAAAGAAAGGGCGCCATATTCGCAGTGCCCAAGCCATTCTGATGCAGCGTTATTCAGCATCGGTAAAAAATAAAAAGTAGCCCCAACAGGAGACCGACATGGACCTTATCTTTTGGCGACATGCCGAGGCATTTGAGCCCTTGGAGGGCCAAGATGACTTGAGCAGGGCTTTGACGCCCCGAGGGGAAAAACAGGCCAAGCGTATGGCCGAATGGTTGGATCGGCAGTTGCCTGAAGGCGTCAAGGTGCTGGTCAGTCCAGCCCAAAGAACCCTTCAGACGGCCATGGCGCTGGACCGTAAATACAAAGTTCGGGAAGAGTTGGCACCGAATGCGGAGCCGGACCAGGTGCTGCTTGCCGCAGGCTGGCCTGATGCCAAAATGCCGATCCTGATTGTGGGGCACCAGCCAACGCTGGGACAAATCATTGCGGCCTTGATGGGTTTGTCGGTGCAGGACTGTACCGTGCGCAAAGGCGCCGTCTGGTGGCTGCGCAGTCGCTTGCGCGATGGCGTACGCCAAACCGTGGTCGTGACGGTACAAAACCCCGATTTGCTTTAGCGCCAAGACCGATCAGGCTTTCATGGGACGTCCGGTTTTCAAGGCCGGGACCTTGGCCAGGATAGCCAACAAGTCTTTATCGTCCATGGCGCTTAAAGCCATGATGCCAGCGCGCAACAACTCACTTTTTTTCGCGATCCGCTGAAGTCCGGTGGCACGTTGTTTCAGGGTTTCAATGGCCTGGTACTCGTCTTTGGGCATGGTGAAACTGTCGCGCACCAGTTTGGGTTTCTTGGTGGTTTTTATTTTTTCAGGCGCTGCAGCTTTGGCGGCTTTGGTGACGGCTGGTTTCATGGCCGGTTTTTTTGCAGCGGGTGCTTTTTTTGCTGCGGCTTTTTGGGCTGGCATTTTGCGCGCAGTGGAGGTCAAAGGCGCTGCCGCCTTGGCCACTGTGCGGGTTGTTTTAGCGGTGGATTGGGGGGTGACGGTGGTGGGCATGCAGTGCTCCTGATTAATGGTGTATACAGTTTATACCGTTTTAAAAGTGCATGCAAGCAAAAGCTGCAAGCTGTGTCAGTTGTTCATTGGCAGTTGTAGGCGACAGACCAGGTCGTTTTTTGCCAGGCAATGCATTCTTCTCGCAGCAAGTGTGCCGATTGTGGCCATTGCTTGGCCCAACCCTTTCGGGTTGTGATCGTGAACCCCGTGACTGTGCCTTCGTGGTCACCCAATTCAAAACCCTTCAAATCAGGGTCTACGCGGGCGTGACACAAAATTACCGCCAAGCGCAATGCAAACAACTGATGCACAAAACTGGGTTCATTCAGATGGGTTTCTAATTTACGCAGTTTGCCGCGATGGCCCAGGACCAATTGGCTTAAACGATGTAACTCCGGCATCGAGAATCCGGGCAGGTCGGCATTGTCCAGAATGTAGGCACCGTGCTTGTGGTAGTCGGCGTGTGAAATATGCTTTCCTACCTCATGCAGGCGGGCCGCCCAGGCCAGTTTGCGTTCCAAACGCTCGATGTCGAAATCGTTTTCAGAAGATGGTTTTAACTGCCGGGGAGGGATTTTTTCAAATAACTCCGTTGCGGTTTGGCTGACCCGTTGCGCTTGTGTCGCGTCAATGCCAAATTGCTTGGACAACCAATCCACCATGGACTCACGGATGTCTGCGTGTTCGTCTCGGTCCAGTAAATCATACAGCGCACCTTGCCTGAGCGCACCTTGTGCAGCATGCAATTCATCGATTTCAAGCAGCTCAAACAAGGCGCACAAAATGGCCAGTCCCCCCCCTATTACCGGTCGGCGGTCTTCCTTGATGCCGTCCAGTTTGAGACTCTCTGCGTTGCCGGCTTTGATGAGCTTGTCCTTGAGCCATTGGAGCCCATCTTTGCGAACCAAGCCGGACGGCCAACCGGCCGCTTCCAGAATATCGACCACGGCGCCGATGGTGCCGGAGGAGCCATAAGCGACATCCCAGTCTTTGCGTCGATAGGTATTGAGTACTTCGTCCAAAATGGCTTTGGCGGCGACTTCGGCCATTTCGAAAGCCGCCGCGGTGAATTGCCCCTCTGGAAAATACTTCATGGACCAGGCGACGCTGCCCACCCGGTAAGACTCCAGCATGTGGGCTTGGTAGCCTTGTCCCAAAATCAACTCGGTTGAACGCCCACCGATGTCAACCACCAAGCGGCGTTCGTTGGATTGCGCCAGCAAGTGGGAGACGCCCGCATAAATCAAACGAGCTTCCTCACGTCCTGAAATGACCTCAATCGGAAAACCCAGAATCTGTTGGGCTTTGTCCAGAAAAAAGTCGCGGTTGCGGGCTTCGCGCAGGGTTTGTGTGGCGACGGCGCGCACCTGACCGGGTTTGAATCCGGCAATTCTTTCTGCAAATCGCGCCAAACAATCCCAGCCTCTTTGCATGGCAACAGGGGATAAATTGCGCTCGCCGTCCAGGCCGCTGCCTTGCCGGACGGTTTCTTTCAGGTACTCCGCACGCCGAATTTGACCGTGGTCCAAATGACCTATTTCAAGGCGAAAGCTGTTGGAGCCGAGGTCCACTGCAGCCAATAGTTGTCCGTTTTTCATGAAAATGTGTCAAGCCTCAGGTGGTTTTCTCTTTGTAACGTGCGATTTTGTGACTTTTTCTTTGCATTTTGATGACGCTTCAAAAAAATACCTGCCAGTTTGCAATGCATGGCGCTTCTTAAATATGACATCAAATTGTCATAATTGGCGGGTAAAGTGGTTCACATGTTCGAAAATAGTTTGAACATTTTTTACCAACCTCATCAAGGACTCTCTATGTTGAAGATCAAATCCTGGGTAGCGGCTTTGGGATTGTCAGTCTTGGCTGCCAGCAGCTTTGCCTCTGAAATCACCGGCGCCGGCGCGACCTTTCCTTATCCGATTTACGCCAAGTGGGCAGAAGCCTACAAAGCCAAGTCGGGTGTGAGCATGAACTACCAGTCCATTGGTTCTTCGGGTGGCATCAAGCAAATCAAAGCCAAAACAGTTGATTTCGGTGCAACCGACAACCCCGTGAGCTTTGAAGATCTTGAAAAAGACGGCATGGTTCAGTTCCCCGCCATCATTGGTGGTGTTGTGGCTGTCATCAACGTGGACGGTGTCAAGCCCGGTCAGTTGAAAATGACAGGTGAGCTGTTGGCCGAGTTGTTCTCTGGCGGCATTGCCAATTGGAATGACAAGCGCATTGCCGATCTGAATCCTGGCGTCAAAATGCCCGATGCGGCTATCACTGTGGTGCACCGCGCTGATGGTTCTGGTACTACCGCTGTCTTCACCGACTACTTGGCCAAAGTCAATGCCAACTGGAAGCAAACCGTGGGTGCGGGTGCTGCCGTAAAGTGGCCTGCTCCTTCATCTGTGGGCGGCAAGGGCAATGAAGGCGTTTCGGCCAACGTGTCTCGCGTTAAAAACTCGATTGGTTACGTGGAATACGCTTACGCCAAGAAAAACAACATGACCCACATCAGCTTGCGCAATGCGGCAGGTCAGTACGTTCAGCCCGATGACGAAACCTTTGCGGCCGCTTCGGCAGGCACAGATTGGTCAAAAATCCCTGGCATGGGCACCTTTTTGACCAATGCAGCTG
This sequence comes from Limnohabitans sp. Rim8, assembly GCA_945901045.1. Taxonomy (GTDB): domain Bacteria; phylum Pseudomonadota; class Gammaproteobacteria; order Burkholderiales; family Burkholderiaceae_C; genus Limnohabitans_A. Next base: position 9,331 of record CAMDKK010000034.1, on the reverse strand, counting down.
GTGCCAAATCATGGCCTATTTCAGCGGCTTCTTTCATTGTGGTCTACAAAGACCCTACCAACAAAGCCAACGCAGCAGAAGTGATGAAGTTCTTTGATTTTGCTTTCAAAGAAGGCAAAAAAATGGCACTTGATTTGGAATACGTTCCAATGCCTGATGCCACAACCGATTTCATCCGCAAGAGCGTGTGGAATAAAGTCAACGTCAAATAATTGTTGACACCCAAGCCCCTCAGACCCGCCGGTCTGAAGGGCTTGAAAAATCAGGATAAACATGGCTACGTTTGATCAGACCGATGCACTGGCATCACACCGCCAAAAGGTGATACGCATTCAGCGTATTCAAGACTTTGTTTTCGAAAAAACATCCATGACCTTTGCAATGACCACCTTGGTGGTGTTGCTGGGGATCATTGGCTCCTTGGTCATCAGTGCTTGGCCTGCGTTGGCTGAATTTGGTTTGCCATTTTTCTACACCATCGAGTGGGACATCATCAACTCCAAGTTTGGCGGCTTGATTGCCATATTCGGTACGGTGGTGACCGCCACGATTGCGATCGTGATTGCCTTGCCTTTGAGCTTTGGCATTGCCGTCTTTTTAACCGAAACTTGCCCGATGCCTTTGCGCCGACCCTTGGGCACGGCCATTGAATTGCTGGCCGCTGTGCCCTCCATTATTTATGGCATGTTCGGTTTGTTTGTATTTGCCCCCTTGTTTGCGGACTATGTTCAGCCTGCGATTGCGGGCAGTGTAGGTCAAATTCCAGGCTTGGGGTTTTTGTTCACAGGCGCATTCAATGGCATCGGCATTTTGGCTGCCGGTTTGATTTTGGCCATGATGATTTTGCCTTTCATTGCCTCGGTTATGCGCGATGTGTTTGAAATTGTGCCGCCTATTCTCAAAGAGTCAGCTTATGCCTTGGGATGCACCACGTGGGAGGTGGTGACCAACATTGTGCTGCCCTACACCAAAACCGGCGTGGTCGGCGGCGTGATGCTGGGCTTGGGCCGTGCCTTGGGCGAGACCATGGCGGTGACTTTTGTCATTGGCAACGCTCATAAATTGTCGCCCTCCTTGTTTTCGCCTGGCAACTCGATTGCATCGACCTTGGCCAACGAATTTGGTGAAGCGGAGCCTGGTTTGCACTACTCCTCTTTGTTTGCATTGGGTCTGGCCTTGTTCCTCATCACCTTGATTGTTTTGTCTCTGGCCAAGTGGATGTTGCTGCGTGCGGAAGCCAAGAAGGGGATGAAATCATGAGTACGCCAACACATTCTGATGTGAGTATTTACCGCAGTCGCAAAATCAAAAGCAATATAGGTATTTTTCTGTCCATGTTGGCCATGGCCATCGGGCTTGCTTTCTTGTTGTGGATTTTGAGCATACTGATGTTCAAAGGATTCTCGGCTTTGAATCTGGCCATGTTCACTCAAAGTACACCTGCGCCAGGTTCTGAAGGTGGCGGATTGCTGAACGCCATTGTGGGCAGTTTGATGATTGTGGGCAGTTGCACTTTGATCAGCACCCCGGTGGGTGTGATGGCGGCCATTTATTTGTCGGAGTATGGCGACCGCAGCAAAATTGCAGCTGTGACCCGTTTCATCAACGACATCATGTTGTCAGCGCCGTCCATTGTGGTGGGGCTGTTCATCTATGCCATTGTGGTCGTCAATGCCAAGCATTTCTCGGGCTGGGCCGGTACCTTGGCCTTGGCTTTGATTGCGATTCCTGTGGTTGTGCGCAACACAGAGAACATGCTCAAACTCGTCCCTGTGACTTTGCGTGAAGCCGCCTTTGCTTTGGGTGCGCCGAAATGGAAAGTCTCTACAACTGTCGTCCTCAAAGCAGCCAAAAGCGGCGTGATGACCGGTTTGCTTTTGTCATTGGCACGCGTGAGCGGCGAAACCGCACCCTTGCTGTTCACCGCCTTGAACAACCAGTTCTACTCGACCAATATGAATGCACCTATGGCCAATTTGCCGGTGGTGATTTACCAATTTGCCATGAGCCCTTACGAGAACTGGGTCAATCTGGCCTGGGGCGGCGCCCTTCTGATTACCTTGACTGTGCTGGGCCTGAACATTTTGGCACGCGTCGTCTTCAAAGAGAAAGTTGCAGTCTGAACATGAAAACCATACCCCCCTTGGCTGAAGCCAAAACCGTTTTGGAAATTCGCAATCTGAATTTCTACTACGGTGCCTTTCAGGGTTTGAAAAATGTCAATTTAGACATCAAAGCCAACACCGTGACCGCCTTCATTGGCCCCTCCGGGTGCGGCAAATCCACCTTGCTGCGCACCCTGAACCGCATGTACGACCTGTACCCGGGTCAGCGTGCCGAAGGTGAGATCAATTTCAACGGCGAGAACATCCTCAACCCTAAGCAAGATTTGAACCTGCTGCGCTCGCGCATTGGCATGGTGTTTCAAAAGCCCACGCCCTTCCCGATGTCGATTTATGACAACATCGCCTTTGGTGTGCGCTTGTATGAAAACCTCTCCAGCAGTGACATGGATGACCGCGTCGAGTGGGCCTTGCAAAAAGCCGCCATCTGGAATGAAGTCAAGTCCAAGCTGAATCAAAGCGGCTTGTCTTTGTCCGGCGGCCAGCAGCAGCGCTTGTGCATTGCCCGTGGCATTGCGGTCAAGCCTTCGGTGTTGTTGCTGGATGAACCTACCTCTGCGCTGGACCCGATTTCTACCGGCAAAGTAGAAGAGTTGGTGCACACGCTCAAAAGCGAGTACACGGTGGTGATTGTGACGCACAACATGCAGCAAGCTGCCCGTGTATCCGACTTTACCGCGTACATGTATTTAGGTGAATTGATCGAATACGGCCAGACGGAAGCGATCTTCATGAAGCCCACCCGCCAAGAAACTGAAGACTACATCACCGGCCGCTTCGGCTGAACAGAAAGAGCCCTATGGATAAACACATTTCTAGCCAGTTTGACGTGGAGTTGACCAGTGTCTCCAGCCGGGTATTGGAGCTTGGCGGTTTGGTTGAATCGCAAATCCGCAATGCTGTCTATGCTTTGTCTCAATTCAGTTTGGAAGTGGCCGAGCAAGTCATTGCCACAGAAGCCCAAGTCAATGCCATGGAAGTGGAAATCGACCGCGATTTGTCCTCCATTATTGCCAGGCGCCAGCCCACCGCGATTGACCTGCGCTTGTTGATTGCCATCTCCAAAACAACGGCCAATCTCGAGCGCGCGGGTGACGAGTCAGAAAAGATCGCCCGCATGGTCAAAGCGATTGTGGCCAGTGGTGCAGCCCGCTCTGTGCCCGCCTCCGAGTTGCGGGTGGCCGCAGATTTGGCCTCTGGACTTTTGCGCAAAGCGCTGGACGCATTTGCAAGGTTGGACGTCAAAGCGGCCATCAGCATCTTGAAAGAAGACGATCTGATTGATGCCGAGTTTGATGGCTTTGTGCGCAAGCTGGTGACGTACATGATGGAAGACCCCCGGACTATTTCGGCCAGTTTGGATTTGCTGTTCATTGCCAAAGCCATTGAGCGCATTGGTGACCACTCCAAAAACATTGCCGAGTTCATCATTTACGTGGTCAAAGGGGCTGACGTTCGCCACACCTCTTTGTCTGAAATCGAGTCTGTCGTCAAATGAAAACACTGCCCCGCGTTTTGATTGTGGAAGATGAACCGGCGATTGCCGAGCTGATCGCGGTCAATCTCCGGCACAACGGATTCCAGCCAATCTGGGCCATGGACGGTGAAACAGCCCAACGCGAGTTGGACGATGTGATGCCGGATGTGATCTTGCTGGACTGGATGTTGCCCGGCGAGAGTGGCTTGACACTGGCGCGCAAGTGGCGAGCTTCTTCGCGCTTGAAAGTCATTCCTATTTTGATGCTCACGGCGCGAGGCGATGAACCTGACCGCGTGGCGGGTCTGGATGCGGGTGCGGACGATTACATTGTCAAACCGTTCTCGACCAAGGAGTTGTTGGCCCGTATCCGAGCGGTGCTGCGCCGCCGCGCGCCTGAGCAAGCCGGTGGTGCCGTGCGCTTGGGGGATTTGGTCTTGGACGCGGACACACACCGCGTCAGTTACCAGAATCAGTTGCTCAAAATCGGCCCCACGGAATTTAAATTGTTGCAGTACATGATGAGCCATTCCGAGCGCGTCCACAGCCGTGGTCAGTTGCTCGATCGGGTGTGGGGTGACCATGTCTTCATTGAAGAACGCACGGTAGATGTCCATGTCAAGCGCCTGCGCGAGTCATTGGGCGAGGCCAGCAATATGGTGGAAACCGTGCGTGGTGCCGGATACCGAGTGACCAACGCGCCCTTGACGCCTGCTCAATTAAAATCTGCCTGAATGAATCTCATCTTCAGCTCGAATTCGGACAGTCTTCGGTGATGATGACGCGCTTATTTTTTGCCCTGTTTGTCCTGTTGGTTGCTGCTGCGGGGGGCTACTGGTTGTTTGGCATGTCGGGCATCTTATGGGCCACGAACACCGCGTTGTTGGCTTTGTTGGTCCGGGATTACTTTTGGGGCCACAAATTGGAGGTGTGGCTGCGCAAAGGTGAGCCTTTGGCTGTGATCGAATTGAGCGGTTTTTGGGGGGAGTTGGTCGACCGCGTTCGACGTGGTTTCAAGAGCCGAACCCTGTTGGCCGAGCAACACCAAAGTCGTTTGAAAGAGTTCATGTCTTCCATTCAGGCATCACCGAATGGGGTGCTCTTGCTTGACGATGAGGGCCGCATTGAATGGTGCAACCAAACAGCGGCTGTCCATTTGGGCTTGGATGACAAAAGAGATGCAGGTCAGCATATCGTGAACTTGGTGCGTGACCCTGTTTTCACACGTTACATGGCGCAAGGGGATTTTAAAAATGAAGTCTTCATGGAGGGGCGATCCAATTCTTTGTCGCAACTTCGCAAGCTGCAGGTGCAACTGCATCCTTATGGCGACAACAAAAAACTGGTGCTGACGAGCGATGTCACAGCCCGGGCGCAAGCTGATCAAATGCGGCGTGATTTTGTCGCCAATGTTTCACACGAAATCAGAACCCCATTGACTGTTTTGGCCGGGTTTGTTGAGACCTTGCAATCCTTGCCATTGAAACGGGTCGAGAGGGAAAAGTATTTGGATCTCATGGCGGTTCAAGCCACCCGCATGCAAGGCTTGGTCAGCGATTTGCTGACCCTGTCTCAATTGGAGGGCAGTCCACCCCCGCCCGTGACCGAGGCGTTTGACCTGAAAGCTCTCATGTCCCAAGTCAAATCAGATGCGATGGCACTTTCTGCCTTACAAGGCAGTGATGGTCAAGCTGTGCATGCCTTGAGTTTTGCTTGGCCTGAGCCCTTGCTCATTTGTGGCTCGCGTGCAGAAATTCACAGCGCTGTTTCCAATTTGGTCAACAATGCCGTGCGTTACACCCCTGTGGGCGGCACGATCGATGTGCTTTGGAAAATCAGTCCTGAAGGACAAGCTTTGTTTTCAGTCACTGACAATGGCATGGGCATTGGCGCAGAACATTTGCCGCGTCTGTCAGAACGTTTTTACCGTGTGGACCGCAGCCGTTCGCGTGAATCAGGTGGCACCGGCTTGGGCCTGGCCATCACCAAACACATTGTGCTGCGTCACGGCGGCAGTTTTCAGGTGCAAAGTGAAGTCGGCGTGGGCTCTTGCTTTTCCTTGTTGTTTCCGCCGTCCAGGGTCAAATTCGAAACGCAAGAGGCCTATCTGATGCCTGTCTTGAGCGAAATCACCGCCTGAAGCAATTGCTGCCCAGACGCCTCCAGGCTGTCGTTGTTTTGAATTTCAAAGAATGCGCAGCCCGCTGGCGGCTCGATGGCAATCAGCCGGTTCAAGCGCTGTTCAATCTCGGCAATTGACTCACGGTTTCTGAGCAGCAAGCGACGTCTGAGCACTTCTTTGTTGGCGGTGATGTGCAAGATACCCATGCCCGGAAAAGCCCGAGCCGCATTGGGCAGATGTTCGCGTGAGCCGTTCACAAAGACTTGCTGCTGGGCCAAAGAGGTTATTTCCGCATGCCGAATCCCGTACTGATGCCCGTTGGCTTGCCAATGCATGGCAAAAGAGTGTGCAGCCAACAGGCGCTTGAACTCTGCTGGCGTAATACTCTCATGGGCCTCGCCATCCGGCACTCGGGGTCGGTCAATCGTGCGCTGCGCCCAATGCGCGGGCAGGTGCTCAGGCAAGTTGCAACGCAACCAAGCCAATAAGCTGTCTTTACCCACACCCGATGGGCCGACCACATAAATCAAAGCGGCGTTCATGTGCGCAAAGCCACGTTGTCAATCCATACAAAATTGGCGCCCACTTGAGGCTCAGCAAAGACCGACAAGTGCGTGAACCGACAAGCTGGCAATGCATCAAACCGTTCTTGGGCAGCAGACACCAAAGCGGTCAGCTCTGCAGTTGGAATATTTCGCAAGGGCCCCGTCAAGGACATGTGAAACTGAAATTCATCCAACACCCATGGGTAAGACCAGGCTTGCAAATAACGCTCTTGCCGGGCGGTCAGTCTTTTTTGTCTGCGCCGGGTTAAGTCTTCAGCCGTCAAGGCTTGCGTCAACGCTTGCAAGCCGGTCACGCAGGCATCTGCTGTGCTGTGGATGCACGGGTGACGCACTGTGGGCCTTAAAGCCAGAAAGCCGCCATCGGTGCTGACCTGCAGGCGAGGCATAGCAAAGGCCGAGTGTTGATTTGCGATGCGGCGCAAACCTGCGATCAATGAAGCCAGGCTCTCTTCGCGAGCCAGCACAAAAGGCGCCTTGAGCGTGGCGTGCCATCCATAACGACGGGGGTCTTGGGTGCACCTGTGAAAGCGCTCAGGGGCAACACCCTCGATCACAGCTTGCGCCAACTGTCGGCCAGTGAGGGCACACCGCCCCAGCCAATGGCTGCCCGCTGCCCACCATTCACTGCTGGCTTCAGGGGCATAGTAAATGGCGTAGCGGTAAGCGTTTTCAGTGTTCATCGTGTTGGACCGTGAGGGAGACGCGGTCGCCGGCAAACCACGCACAAGCAAATTCTATGGGCAACTGATTCACGTCAACGTTGATGCTTTTGACGAGCAGAACAGGCCGTGTGGCCGATTGCCCCAGCCCAAGTGCCACTGCTTTGCTGGGCAAGCGCGCAGAGATGTGGCTGACTTGTCGCGTGTAATCGTTGACCCCGTGTTGTTTAAAGCCTTCTGTGATCGAGCCTGTGCTTTGCACGATGCTCTCCATCTGCGCGAATCGCGGCAATGGGAAATACCGCTCGCTCACATGCAAGGCTTGTCCCGCACCTTCGCCCATGATGTGCATGTGCAAAATGGCACTGCCAATGGGGCATTGCAAGGCCTCGGCTTGCTCGGGGTTCGCCAAAACAGCTTGGCTGCGAATGACCAGCAAGTTGCCACGCAAGCCCGCTTGTGCCAAGATGTGACGGTGGCGTGTGCGCTTGCCGAGCACCAGGTCGACCGCCAAATTTTCGACAAAGGTGCCGCTGCCTTGGGTGGTGCGCAGCAAACCGTTTTGGCACAAATGAGACAGGGCACGCCGGATGGTGTGCCGATTGACGCCGAAATCTGCGGCGAGTTGATGTTCAGAAGGCAGTTGGACCCCTGGCGCGTATTCTCCTTTTCCTATGGCGGCAGCCAGCTCTTGTGCGATACGCGACCACAGGGGTCCACCTTCAATCCATTCGGGCAACAAGGTATTCAAAAAAAATCTCCTTTGTCATGAAAATTACACAAGGTTTGCCTAAGCTGTTGCACAGTTGTATAGACAAGTAGAAGGTTGCCACAGAGATGTTTCAAACATATGACCATGATCCGGGAACGCCGATTGCCGACAGACAGGCTTGGATGGCCTTGTTGGCCAGAGCGCCCATGCGCTTGCTGGACGAGGCCTTGGCTGATCATCAGGCTACCCCGCAGTGGCTGCGTCAGCCCGAGACCGGCTTGATGATGGTGCAGGGCAGAGCGGGTGGCACTGGCGAGCGATTTAACTTGGGTGAGATCACGGTCACCCGTTGTGCTTTGCGTTTGAACTCCCTCCATCTGAACGCCCCAGTGGGGGTTGCTTATGTCCTGGGTCGCAATCACCGTCAAGCCCAATTGGCTGCTGTGGCCGATGCTTTGCTGCAAGACCCCACGCAGCGCGATAACTTGGCGGTGAGCTTGCTGGCCCCCTTGCGCCAGCACCTGCAACACATGCAAGCCCAGCGCCACCAACGTGCCCAGACCACCAAGGTGGACTTTATGACCGTGGCGCGAGAAGCCGCAGGCCCACAAGACGAGGATGCCGAATGAATGCTTTGCAGAACATGGTGGCCGGATTCGACCATGAGGCCTTTGGCAGCCAAGCGGTGTTTCGCACCGCGCTGCAAGCCCTGTCCCATCCGGGGCGCCCTTTGGAAATGCCTTTGAACATGCGTTTGCCGCGTCAAGGTCACGGCGCAGCTGCAGCCTTGCTGTTGGGCCTTTTGGATGCTGACACGCCCGTGTGCTTGTCGCCCGGCTTGGTGGGCAGCGACGCTGCAGCTTGGCTGCGCTTTCACACGGGTTGCAGTGAAGTGGCCGATGTCGCCCAAGCGCAATTCATTTGGGTCGGGCAAGGCGATGCTTTGCCCCTCTTGCACAACTTGCGGCAAGGCAGCGATGCCTATCCGGATCAATCGGCCACTTGCGTGATCGAAGTCCAGAATCTGCACGCCGATGAGGCAGGCTGGCGTTTGCAAGGCCCTGGCATTTTGGGCGAACGGACGTTGCGGGTGCAAGGTCTTGCGGCTGAATTTCCAAACCAATGGTCGCGCAATCACGCTGGTTTTCCTTGTGGGGTGGATGTGTTTTTGGTCACAGCCACACACATTGTGGGCTTGCCCCGCACGACCCGAATCATTTCAGAGGAGAGCTGACATGTACGTGGCCGTCAAAGGCGGAGAAACCGCCATTCTCAACAGTTACAAACTGCTGGCCGAGCAAAGACGAGGTGACACAGCGCATGCCGAGTTGACCATCGATCAAATCCGCCAACAACTCAAGTTGTCAGTGGACCGTGTCATGACCGAGGGCTCGGTGTATGACCCCGAGTTGGCCGCCTTGGCCATCAAGCAAGCCAGTGGTGACTTGGTCGAAGCCATCTTTTTGTTGCGTGCTTACCGTGCCACTTTGCCGCGACTGGGCAATACCTGCGCTCTGGACACAACGCGCATGCAGTTGGACCGCCGCATTTCAGCCACCTTCAAAGACTTGCCTGGCGGGCAGGTGCTCGGGCCCACCTACGACTACACCCAGCGCTTGCTTGATTTTTCGTTATTGGCCAATGCCCAAGAGATTGAATCCCAAACCACCGC
>CAMDKK010000033.1 GCA_945901045.1 Limnohabitans sp. Rim8 | reverse complement strand
GAGTAATTTCCTTCTGCTTTTTCAATAACGATTGCATAGCGCATAGCACCTCACTTGAGTCCAGCCTGTTTGAATATGCTGTTCAAAGTACCCGGCGCCAAATCGTCGCTGGGTTTTCCGGGAACAGTGACGCGACCAGGCCTGCTCGCGTGCTTGAATTGCCGATGACTCCCTCTTGAAGCGACCAAATTCCAACCATCGCATTGAAGCAATCGGAGGACTTCGCTGACTTCCATGATCGAAGGATAGCAGGCACCTAGGCTTGCCCGAGTTTACGGACGGCCGAAACCGCATAACGTCGACCGTGAGTGGACCGCAACGGCGCACTCAGCATTGAAGAATGGCGACCACGCTGGCCGCCGTTGTGGGCCCAATCCACTAACCTGTTAGCCATCACTTTTGCATGGCACGGATGATTGCTGTAGCGGTGGCAGAAGCCACAAGCTCGCCCTCTTGATATAGCTCGCCAGCGAGGAAGCAGATATCTCTACCGCGCTTGACGATGCGCCCCTTTCCGATAAGCGGGCCGACACTGGCCGATCTGTGAAAAGAAATGTTGAGATTCAGAGTTGGCGCGAATTCACCTTGCTTCAAGGTGGCGGCCAAGGCTGGGCCCATTGTGTCGTCGAGCATTGCCGCTAGAAACCCGCCTTGGATATTGCCAGCTGGATTGGTGAACTCAGGCTTACCTTGAAGCTCAACTTCGATAGTGCCTGCTTCGGCATTGATGTGTTTGAAGACGATTCCGAGAGTCTCGGCCGCTTTTGGTGCAGGCAATTCACCTGCAACGATTCGCCAGAAGAATGCTTGTTGGTCCATAGTGGTTCGTAGAAGAGTTGGTGCCTGTGAGTTGTGACGGCTAACGTTTGAGCTGAGCGAATCGTTAGCCTTCACTGCCTCCAAGCCGAAGCTCCATAAAAACACTGTGCGGATCTGGACGGTAGCTTCCGAACGGACCGGACAGCGTAAAACCTTTACTTCGATACAGATTGTGGGCCGGTTCAAAGGCCGCGTGCGTACCTGTTTCTAGGTTAAGCCTCGTGTACCCACGCTGCTTGGCCACCGCGATGATGTGTTCAAGCACGGCGCGACCTGCACCTCGGTTACGAGAAGCCGCTGGGGTGCGCATGGACTTGATTTCACCTTGGGATACTGAAAGCTCCTTCAGCGCGCCACAGCCAATGAGATTCCCTTCTTCCCAGACGCTCCAAAAGGTAATTTCAGGCGCTTTCAGTTTATTGACATCCAATGCGAACACATGTTCAGGCGGCGACAACTCGTACATGTTTGTCAGGTGCTCCTGAAGGAGGGCATGGACCTGGGGGCGGGAAAGATCGTCGATTTCGATGCGCATGTGGAGAGGTGAAATTGTTTTTGTTTGAGGCTTAACGTTTGAATTTAGCCGACGGCAAAAAGCGCAGCTTTTTGACGGTCGGCTGGAATGACTCGTTCTAACCTTAATCGTTTTAATCGTTGCACGATTTATCCTTACTCGTTGGGTCTCGGTCTACCAATACGACTCCCGTTTGTCAGTGCGGTAGGTGTTGGTGGTTCCTTGCAGCAAATGAGGATGTACGTTGAGGTAATCCCACGCGAAGTCGCTGATGTTATGCGCGAACCCTTCAAGCATATTTCCGAGCGATGCCGACTGATAAATGATTCCGTCAGATACGAGACCTTGTACGACGCCATCATCGTAGCGGAGGACATTGGCGCGAGTTTGCTTCGCAATGTAGAAGCGGAGAATTTGTTTTTCATCTTCGGTCAAACAATTCAATCTCTCGGTTACGCGCAGATAGAAACCCCGTGTTTGCCACGACCCTTTGATGAGAGAAATTCCGTCGGCGAACAGAGAAACGGCGAACAGAGAAACAGTAACTACAAGGGTAAGCCCAAGCATCGAGCGGTTGTCTTGTGCAAACTCAAACACTCCAATGAACTTGAGAAAATCCTCGCTGGCAAAGAGAATAACGGCAGCCATGACACCAAGTGCTATGACATAGCGTGGAGCGAGCTTCAGGAACTCAAGGAAAGTCTTGGCGGCTTCAGCAAACATATAGAGAGACCCAACGTTCGAGCTAAGCGGGCAACAGCGGCAGGACGCCAGGCCCAGGCTGACGAAAATGTACCGTGTACCGCCAGAGCTGGCCTGGTGGCCTGCCATTGGCGCTCCGCTTGATCGAGTAATTAGGCCTCAACCTAGTAGCCACCCCGACGAACGGGAAGAGGATTATCAGACTCTCGTAGCTTGACTGGGAACTGGGCTTCGCAGCCGGGGCATCTATAGGTCCCGGTCATGACGCGGTTGTCCTGCAAAATCTGAACTTCGGGTTTGTTGAAGCAGCTTGGGCATGCGAAGTGTTCAGGTTGTCCTGTAAACCTGAAAACGACTGCGCTGCCGGGTGTGGTCGCCAACTCATATTGAGCTGCCCTGTCGCTCCAATTTTTGGCGGTGGCTAATTCATCGCGTAGTTGATCTCGCTCCTGCTGCAGTTCTGCGAGTTTCTCTCGAAGCATGAAGAGTGCGTCTTGAACTTCTCCCAGCTTCCCCTGCGCCTCAAGTATCTTGGACCGAGACTCAGAGTCAACCTTTGCGTCAAACAAGGCACCAAGAATCTCCTTCGCAGCTTTGAGCCCTTGATATGCGCCGGTGAGAGAGATCGGGTCCATAGGTGTCTTTGTTGAGGCCTAACTTCGAAGGCAACCGTCAGCGCGGTGGCAGGCGAAGCCTGGCGCAGTGTGGTCCGCGTTGGCCGACCAGTTAGCCGCGCACACGACTGAACCCTCGTGGCAACATATTTCGGTATGCGGCTGTCACGTCTTCCAGCTTGATTCCAAGACGCTCGATATCCTCTCCAGACCAGTTGTCAGGGCCAGTCCAGAAATCCGCCTTGTATTCGCACGCCATTGCTAAGTCTTCATTGATATGCCGAAGAGGAATCGCTGCGGCGGCCCAATACTTCGCCAGCTGTGCCTCAGTATCCCTGTTTCTCGGCGTGCCTGATTGCCGATTACGGTAGTACAACTTGGTCTCGATAAGTGCTGTTGATATGGCGCGAAGTGCGTTGTCCTTAAGCTCTCGCTTGTCTTTGGAAAGAGTCGCGATTGGCCCTAGAAGGGCAATCAATTTTTCGACGACGTATTCGAGCACGAGTATCTCCCCTGATTTGAACGGCTAACATAATGTAGACCGCAAAACCCGGTGGATACATCCGGGCACAGTCGATACATCTTTTAAATTAATTGGCTGCAAGCCGCATGCACCTTGGCTTACAGATCCATATACTGTAATTTTATACAAGTATAAATTTGCCATGAAACCCGGTGCCCCTTCCTTACAGTCCATCCGCTTGCTCGATCAGGTGCGCGAGCGGGTTCGGTATATGCACTATAGCCTCAAAACCGAGAAGGCTTACTTCTATTGAATTCGTTTTTTATCCGATGGAGCGCCACGCAGTCAGGCGGCATGCGTCACCCGCGCGAATTGGGTGTAGCCGATGTGAAAGCGTTTTTGTCCATGCTGGCCAATGAGCGCAAGGTATCGGCCTCCACCCACAACCAAGCGCTCAGTGCTCTGCAGTTTTTGTACCGGGAGGTGCTGGGCATTGATTTGCCTTGGCTCAACAACATTGGGCGACCGCAGCAGACCAAGCGCATTCCTTCGGTGCTGACCAAGGACGAGGTGGCTGGTCTTTTGGCACACATGGAGGGTGTGACTGCGCTGCTGGCGCGGCTTTTGTATGGCACGGGCATGCGCTTGATGGAAGGCATGCGCTTGCGCATCAAGGATGTCGATTTTGAGCGGCATGTCATCATCGTTCGCGAAGCCAAAGGGGCCAAAGACCGGTTGATCCGCGCAGCGGCGTAGAGCCTCAAAATCATTTGTTTGCCACGCATTTGCTGCAAGCGGGCACCGACATTCGCACTGTGCAAGAGCTGCTGGGTCACTCGGATGTGTCCACCACCATGATCTACACCCATGTGCTCAAGGTGGCAGCGGGCGGCACTGCCAGCCCTTTGGATTTATTGCATCAAATCTGAACAGACCTTATAAGCGCACAGGAATCCCACGCTCCCGCATACGCTCTTTCGCCTGCTGCACGGTGTACTCACCGTAATGAAAGATGCTGGCCGCCAGCACGGCATCCGCCCCACCGATGCTCACACCATCGGCCAAGTGGTCCAGGTTGCCCACGCCGCCAGAGGCGATCACCGGCACGCTCACCGCATCGCTCACGGCGCGGGTCAGTGGCAGGTCAAAGCCGCTCTTGGTGCCGTCACGGTCCATGCTGGTCAGCAAGATTTCGCCTGCGCCGTAGTCGGCCATTTGGGCGGCCCAGGCCACCGCGTCCAGGCCCACGTTTTTGCGGCCGCCGTGGCTGTACACGTCCCAACCCGGCCCCATGGGCAAACCGTTCACACCGATGCGTTGCTCGTCTTCGGGCGTGCGGCGCTTGGCGTCGATGGCGACAACGATGCACTGCGCACCGTATTTGGCGGAGGCGTCGCGAATCACCTGCGGATTGGCAATCGCTGCAGAGTTGAAGCTGGTCTTGTCAGCGCCAGCGTTGAGTAGACGGCGCACATCGTCCACCGTGCGCACACCGCCACCCACGGTCAGCGGAATGAACACCTGTGACGCCACGGCCTCAATGATGTGCAAGATCACATCGCGCCCGTCGCTGGTGGCGGTGATGTCCAAGAAGGTGAGTTCGTCTGCGCCCTGCTCGTTGTAACGAGCGGCAATTTCCACCGGATCACCAGCATCGCGCAACTCGACAAAATTAACGCCTTTGACCACGCGGCCACCCGTGACGTCCAAGCAAGGAATGATGCGTTTAGCCAACATATAAAATCCAGTGATTTAAGTCAGCGCTTGCGGACGGGGGCCTTGCAAAACGGTCAAGCGTTGCCAGCCTTGCCAAGTGGCTTGCGGCGAGACTTTCACCGGCGCATCCACCTGCGCCGCTTCCACGCACAGCATGTGCTGATAACCGTTGTCTGGCATATCGGCCATGCGCGCGCTCAGCGCCGCACCGGGGTTCCAGACCACGCTGTTGAGCCAGGTTGGGCTTTGTTCAATGTGCAAACGGTTGGCGCCGTCTTGCAAGAGCAAAGGCCGTGCGGTAGCCTCATAGACGCGATCGAACTCCCCGTCAAAACGCAATTCAGGTGCAGCTTGGGCGTGGCTATCGGTCAAGGAGTCCCACTCGGCTTGACCTTGCAAGCCGCGCAAAACCACTTGGGCAATATCGTCCACCGCCAGATAACTGTGCAAAGCACCGGTCATCTCCAAGGGGTGGGTATCGCGGTTCACGACTTTCAGCGTCATCATCAGACTGCGCGGCGTCAGCTCGATGGTGAATTGCGCTTCAAAGGCTTGTGGCCAATGCGCGCGTGTGGCCGGGCTGTCTGACAGCATCAGGGTCAGGCTCACGCCATCGGCCGTGGACGCGGTCGTCTTCAGCGCCCAAGGCAGATTGCGCGCAAAGCCATGCTTGGGCAAGGTGCCGCGTTGATTGAATTGCGGGAAACACACCGGTACACCACCGCGTATCGCGGCATGGCCGTCCATCAGACTGTCGGGGCTGAGGTACAGGCGTTCGCGGCCTTGGGACACCCACGACAGCACGTGGGCACCATGCAAAGTCACTCGCAGTTCATCGCCACAAGGCAGCGTCAATATATGGGTCGACAAACCCCGGTAAGTTTCAACCATTGAGTTCGTCAGCGCGGGCTTGTGCCAAGGCAAAATCCAGATCGCCTGAATAAACAGCGCGTCCGCAGATCACGCCTTCAACGCCCTCTTCTTCCACGGCACACAGCTGCTCGATGTCGGCCATGCTTGACAAGCCCCCAGAAGCAATCACTGGAATCGTCAGGGCTTGTGCCAATTTAACGGTCGCTTCAATGTTGATGCCGCTGAGCATGCCGTCACGGCCGATGTCGGTATAGATGATGGATTCGACGCCCCAGTCTTGGAATTTTTTAGCCAAGTCCACCACTTCGTGACCGGTCAGTTTGCTCCAACCGTCGGTGGCGACTTTGCCGTCTTTGGCGTCCAAGCCAACGATGATGTGGCCTCCAAAGGCGGTACAGGCATCGCGCAAAAAACCAGGATTTTTGACGGCTGCAGTGCCGATGATGACGTAGCGCAAACCGCTGTCAATGTACTTTTCAATCGTGTCCAGATCACGGATGCCACCACCCAACTGGACCGGAATGTCGTCACCCACGGCCTTGAGGATGGACTTGATGGCGGCAAAGTTCTGTGGCTTGCCGGCAAACGCGCCGTTCAAATCCACCAGATGCAAGCGACGCGCACCCTTTTCTAGCCAACTTAGCGCCATGGCCGCAGGGTCTTCACCGAAGGTGGTGGCTTGGTCCATATCGCCCTGCTTGAGGCGAACACAGTGGCCATCTTTGAGGTCAATAGCGGGGATGAGAATCATGGCAATGTCAATGCAGTGAAATGGAAACGGCAACTTTCAAAATGCTCAAGGCTGCCAGTGGAGGAAATTGCGGTACAAGGCCAAGCCTTGGGCCGCGCTTTTTTCAGGATGAAACTGGGTAGCAAAGATGTTATCGCGTGCCAGCGCCGATGCAAAGTGCCCACCGTAATCGGTTTCGCCCGCCGCGTGCAAGGGGTTTACCACCTTTGCATAAAAACTGTGAACGAAGTAGTACCAATTTCCATCTTCGATGCCAGCCCACAAGGGATGCACAGTTTGTGTTTGCCACACCTGGTTCCAACCCATTTGCGGCACTTTAAAACGCGTGCCGTCCGGCTGCAGGCGACCGATTAAATCAAACTTGATCACATCGCCTGGAATCAGGCCCAAGCCTGGGGTATTGCCCTCGGCACTGTGGTCAAGCAACATTTGCATACCCACGCACACACCAAAAAGGGGTTTGCTGCGGGCGGCATCCAGTACGGCCTCCATCAACCCCGATTCCCGCAATTCTCTCATGCAGTCCGGCATCGCGCCTTGGCCAGGCAGTACGACCCGGTGTGCGTTGCGCACCACTTGGGGGTCGCAAGTGACCGTGACTTCGGCATGGTCCACGCTGGCGGCGGCATGGATCACCGCCTGGGCCACGGAGCGCAAGTTGCCCATGCCATAGTCGACGACAGCGACGCGGTTGACGCTCATCTTCAGAGTGATCCCTTTGTCGAGGGGATCACACCAGCCGAGCGCGGATCGAGCTCCAGCGCCATGCGCACCGCACGCGCAAAGGCCTTGAAAATAGTTTCACACTGATGGTGCGCATTGACCCCCTTCAGGTTGTCAATATGCAAGGTCACCAAGGCATGGTTTACAAAGCCCTGAAAAAACTCAAAAACCAACTGCGTGTCCAAAGAACCCAACATGCCCGAAGTGAAATGCACATCCATTTGAAGGCCGGGACGGCCCGAAAAGTCGACCACCACTCGGCTCAATGCTTCGTCAAGCGGGACATAAGCATGGCCATAACGGCGAATCCCTTTTTTATCGCCCACCGCTTGGGCAACGGCTTGGCCCAAGGTGATGCCGATGTCTTCAACAGTGTGGTGACCATCGATATGCAAATCGCCTTCACAGGCAATGTCCAAATCTATCAATCCATGCCGGGCAATTTGGTCGAGCATGTGGTCCAGAAAACCAATGCCTGTGTCCAACTTGGACAGCCCGGTGCCGTCCAGGTTCAGGGCGACGCGGATCTTCGTCTCGGCCGTTTGGCGAGTGACTTCAGCGGTGCGGGTCATAGTGCGTCCTTCAAAGCCAGCAAAAGTTGATTGTTTTCTGATTCTGTTCCTACGGTCAAGCGCAGACAGTTGTTCAATAAGGGGTGTAATTTCGACACATTTTTAACCAAAATCCCTTGGGCTTTGAGCTTGTCAAAGGTTTGGGCTGCGTCTGTAACGCGCACCAGAATCATATTGGCTTCACTTGGAAAGGGTTGCGCTCCAGGAAAAGCGGCCAAAGCGCGTTGCAATACATCGCGCTGGCAGCGCAACGCTTTGGCTTGATCGGCAAATACATCCGCATGAGACAACGCAAACAGACCGCACTCGTAATTGAGCACGCTGATGTTGTAAGGTGGGCGCACTTTGTCGATCTCGGCTATCAGGGCTTTAGGGCCCATCATGTAACCCAATCGCACGCCGGCCAAGCCAAATTTGCTCAAGGTGCGCATCAACAGCACATGCGCGTGCTTGACCATGCGGTTCAGATAAGTTTGACTGGCAAAGGGCTGGTAGGCTTCGTCCATAACCACCAGGCCACCTTGCGCCCCTTGCGCAATGATGATCTTTTCAATGCTCTCATCGTTCCACAAATTACCCGTTGGATTATTGGGGTAGGCGAGGTAGACGATGGAAGGTTTGTGCGCTGCAATGGCGTCCAGCATGGCCGCTTCATCGAGTTCAAAATCAACGGTCAAAGGCACGCCATGAAAATCCAAGCCCTGGAGTTGTGCACTCATGGCGTACATCACAAAACCAGGTACAGGCGCCAAGACAGAGGCCCCCGGGACATCACAAGCCAATGCAAGCAGAGAAATCAATTCATCTGACCCATTGCCCAACATGATGTCGTAGCCTTCGGGCATGCCCGCATGGACTGCGAGTGCGCGTCGCAGATCATTGACGCGGCCATCGGGGTAACGGTTCAGAGCCAAGGCTCCCAAGCGTTCGCCCAAAGCTTTTTGCAACGCAGGCGGCAAGCGAAACGGATTCTCCATCGCATCGAGCTTGACCATGCCGACCGAATCTTGAATGGCGTAGGCGTGCATGGACTGTACGTCTTGCCGAATTCTGCGCATGATTTGGGGACTGACGGTCATGGGGTATCTCTCATAGGCGGCACAGGATTAAGGCGCAATTCAGCAGCACGTGCATGGGCTTGCAGGCCTTCGCCGTAGGCCAACTCGGCGGCAATAAGTCCCAAGGCTTGCGCGCCGGCCTCGCTGACTTCAATCAAGCTCGATCGCTTTTGAAAGTCGTACACACCCAAAGGTGATGAGAAACGCGCCGTGCCGCTGGTCGGCAGCACATGGTTCGGGCCCGCGCAATAGTCGCCCAGCGATTCGCTGGTGAAGGCACCGAGAAAAATTGCTCCGGCATGGCGCAACAGCGGCTCCCAACGGTGCGGGTCGCGGCTTGAAACCTCCAAGTGCTCGGGCGCAATGCGGTTACTGATGGCGCAGGCCTCTTCCATGCTGCGGGTCAAAATCAAAGCGCCCCGGTCGTTGAGCGATTTGGCGATGATCTCTCGCCTGGGCATCTCGGGCAGCAGGCGGTCGATCGCCGCTTGAACTTGCGCAATGTAGGCTGCATCAGGGCACAGCAAAATGCTTTGCGCCAACTCGTCGTGTTCGGCTTGACTGAACAAATCCATGGCCACCCAGTCGGCAGGTGTAGTGCCATCCGCCAAGACCAAAATCTCGCTTGGGCCGGCAATCATGTCGATGCCCACCGTCCCAAAAACGCGTTTTTTGGCACTGGCTACATAGGCATTGCCGGGTCCGGTAATCTTGTCAACTTTGGGCACTGTCTCAGTTCCGTAGGCCAGTGCCGCTATGGCCTGTGCGCCACCGATCGTGAAGGCGCGACTGACGCCTGCCACGTAGGCGGCGGCCAACACGAGTTCGTTGCGCTCACCCCGGCTGGAAGCGGCCGCCTCTCCAGAGCCGCCCGTGGCCACACTGCCGCGCACGGGCGTGGGCACCACCATGATAATGTCCCGCACACCCGCCACATGCGCAGGGATGGCGTTCATCAACACCGAAGAGGGGTAAGCGGCTTTGCCACCGGGCACATAAATGCCCACGCGATCGAGCGGCGTGACTTTTTGGCCGAGTAGCGTGCCATCTTCGTCGCGGTAAGACCAGCTCTCGCCGGACGCTTTCTTTTGCGCTTCGTGGTACTGGCGGACTCGGGTTGCAGCAGCTTGCAGGGCTTCGCGCTGCGCAGTGGGCAGGCTGTCCAAAGCGGCTTGCAACTCGGCTTGGGTGATCTCCAGCGCCTTCACGTCGGCAGCTTGCAGGCCGTCAAACCGCTGGGTGTACTCCAGCACCGCCGCATCGCCGCGCTTTTGTACATCGGCCAGGATGTCGGCCACGCGCTGCTCGATGGCGGAGTCGGTGGCGGCAGACCAATGCAGGCGGGACGCTAAAGCCGCTTCAAAATCGGCATCTGCCGTGTTCAATTGCAAAGGTTTGGCCTGGAGTCCCATGGCGTTCAGTCCTTTTTCACCGCACCCGCGAAGGCATCAATGATGGCGCGAATTTCATTTTGCTTGAGCTTGAGCGCCGCCTGATTCACCACCAGCCGTGAACTGATCTCCATGATGCGCTCGACCTCAATCAGATGATTGGCTTTGAGCGTGGTGCCAGTGGACACCAAATCCACTATAGCGTCAGCCAATCCAGTCAATGGCGCCAACTCCATGCTGCCGTAGAGTTTGATCAAATCGACGTGAACACCCTTTTGCGCAAAGAATTCGCGCGCAATGCTGGTGAATTTGGTGGCCACTTTCAAGCGCGAGCCTGAACGGACCGCACTGGCGTAATCAAAGTCAGCCCGCACAGCAACGCTCATGCGGCATTTGGCGATGTTCAGATCGAGCGGTTGGTACAAGCCCATTCCGCCGTGTTCAATCAAGGTGTCTTTACCCGTCACACCGATGTCAGCACCGCCATATTCGACATACGTAGGTACATCGGTTGCGCGCACCAGCACCACACGCACATGGGCTTGGTTGGTCGTCAAAATTAATTTGCGAGAAGTCTCCGGGTCTTCGAGCACCTCGATCCCTGCCGCCTTCAGCAAGGGCAATGTTTCATCAAAAATACGTCCTTTGGACAGGGCAAGCGTGATCACATCAATTCTCCCGACAACGCGTCACTTGACACGCTCAATATCCGCACCGATGCTGCGTAATTTTTCTTCCATGCGATCGTAACCCCGGTCCAAGTGGTAGATCCTCTCCACGGTGGTCTCGCCTTCGGCGACCAAGCCTGCAATCACCAAGGATGCGGAGGCGCGCAAATCTGTGGCCATGACTGTCGCACCAGAAAGACGCTGCACACCCTGAATCACAGCCACTTTGCCGTCAATCTGGATGTTTGCACCCAAACGCACCAACTCATTGACGTGCATGAATCGGTTTTCAAAAATGGTTTCAGTGACTTTGCTCGGCCCTTTGGCAATACAGTTCAAAGCCATGAATTGGGCCTGCATATCGGTCGGAAAACCCGGGTACTCAGTGGTACGAAAGCTCTGGGCTTTCAATGAGCCATGAGAACGCACGCGTAAAAAATTGTCACCGACCTCGATGACGACTCCCGCATCACGCAGTTTGTCGATCACCGCATCGAGATGGTCTTCTCGGGCATGTCTCAAAACAACGTCTCCGCCGGTTGCAGCAACAGCACACAAAAAGGTACCTGCTTCGATGCGGTCCGCCACCACTTGGTGGATGCAACCGTTCAAGCGTTGAACACCCTGAATGCGAATTTTGCTGGTGCCGTGCCCCTCGATTTGGGCCCCCATTTGGATGAGCATTTCAGCCAAGTCTGGTATTTCAGGTTCTTGCGCCGCATTTTCTAAAACCGTTTCACCGTCAGCCAAGCTTGCGGCCATCAAAAAGTTTTCGGTACCCGTCACCGTCACCATGTCGGTGGTGATACGGGCGCCCCGCAGGCGTTTGAGGCCGGGCGCCAACTTCGCCAACATGTACCCATGCTCGACCTTGATCTCGGCTCCCATGGCCTGCATGCCTTTGATGTGTTGGTCCACTGGGCGTGAGCCGATGGCACAACCGCCCGGCAAGGAGACCTTGGCATGACCGAAACGCGCCAACAAGGGCCCCAGCGCCAGAACCGAGGCTCGCATGGTCTTGACCAACTCGTAAGGGGCCACTGGATTGTTCAACGTCGCCGCCATGACCCGAACTGAGCCGTCTTGCTCATGCTCACATGCCACGCCCATATTGCGAATCAGCTTGAGCATGGTTGACACATCCTGCAGGCGCGGCACATTGCGCAATGTGACCGATTGCTCGGTCAGCAAAGCCGCGCACAACTCAGGCAAGGTGGCATTTTTGGCACCCGATATCGTCAACTCACCCTGCAGTTGCCGACCTCCGCGAATTTTCAATTTGTCCATTTTGAAATTTGAATTGAGATCACCACATGGGAATCATTTCGCCACACTGGCCCATTCGGCCGGCGTGTAGGTTTTCATCGACAGGGCGTGTACCTCGTCTGTGTGCATTTTCGCCCCCAAGGTGGCGTAGACACGTTGGTGACGCGCAATAGGACGTTTACCTTCAAACTCGACCGAGACCACCACTGCGCTCCAGTGGCGACCGTCACCTTCGACGTTCAGGTGCGTACACACCAAACCGGAAGCAATAAAAGATTGAAGTTGTTCAGCAGTCATAAGTTCAGCTACGGATTTTGTAGCCCGATTGAATCAGTTTCACAGTTGCCGCACTCACCACCAGCAACGCAGAACCCACGACAGCCAAGCTGATCCAGGGCGAGACATCGCTTTGGCCAAAAAAACCAAATCGAAAACCATCGATCATGTAGAAAAATGGGTTCAAGTGACTGAGCTGCTGCCAGAAGCTTGGCAAGGAATGAATGGAGTAAAAAACACCAGACAAAAAAGTCATGGGCATGATGACAAAGTTTTGAAAGGCGGCCAATTGATCGAATTTTTCAGCCCACAAACCGGCCACCAATCCGAGAGCCCCTAACAAGGCAGCGCCTAAAACCGCAAACACAATGATCCAAAGAGGCGCGACGTAATGCAACGGTGTGAACCACCCTGTTGCCAAAAATACCCCCAGGCCAACAGCCAAGCCGCGGGCCATGGACGAGGCCACATAAGCGAAAAACCAACTCCAATGAGACAAAGGTGTAAGCAACACAAACACCAAATTGCCCATGATCTTGCTCTGAATCAGGCTGGAAGAACTGTTTGCAAAAGCGTTTTGCAAAACGCTCATCATCACCAAGCCAGGGACCAGAAAAGCGGTGTAAGGCACGCTGTCATAGACTTTCACATGGTTTTCAAGGACATGCCCAAAAATCAACAAGTAAAGAACAGCAGTCAAGACCGGCGCGGCAATGGTTTGAAAGCCGACCTTCGAGAACCGAAGAATTTCTTTGTAAAACAGTGTTTGCCAACCGGTCATGTTGCCGCTCCCGACATCACCTGCAAGAACACGTCCTCTAGATCGGCTTTGCGGATTTCAACATCCTCGGCCGTCAAGCCAGCCTGCCGAACTGCCGCCAGATACTGCTCAATTTCAATCGCATTTTGCGCTGGAAACTGCACAATTCGGCCCGTAATGCGGGCCTTGGCCG
Source organism: Limnohabitans sp. Rim8 (assembly GCA_945901045.1). Classification (GTDB taxonomy): domain Bacteria; phylum Pseudomonadota; class Gammaproteobacteria; order Burkholderiales; family Burkholderiaceae_C; genus Limnohabitans_A. Next base: position 28,712 of record CAMDKK010000033.1, on the reverse strand, counting down.
CCAGTTCGGTGGGAAGCTCAGCATCGACTTTGAATCGCAACACATTGCTGGAAGCGGACTTGAGCAATTCTGATGTTGTTTCCAATGCGACGATACTGCCCTGCTTGAGCATAGCCAAACGCCCGCATAAAGCCTCGGCTTCTTCAAGGTAGTGGGTAGTGAGTAAGACCGTGTGCCCCTGCTTGTTCAATTTGGCAATGAACTGCCACAGTGTTTGGCGCAACTCCACGTCCACGCCTGCTGTCGGTTCGTCCAATACGATGACCCGGGGTTTGTGAACCAAGGCCTGTGCGACCAAAACACGCCGCTTCATGCCGCCAGAGAGTTGGCGCATGTTGGCGTTGGCTTTGTCGGTCAAGCCCAAACTGCTCAGCAACTCATCTATCCAATCAGAATTGTGCTTGACACCAAAATAACCGGATTGGATTTGAAGGGCCTCACGGACCGAGAAAAAAGGGTCAAAAACGAGTTCTTGAGGCACAACGCCCAGCAGTCTGCGGGCTTGGCCGTAGTCGGTCTGAACATCGTGGCCATGCACCAGCACACGACCGCTGCTTGCACGTGACAAACCCGCCAAAATACTGATCAGCGTTGTTTTACCAGCACCATTGGGGCCCAACAAACCAAAAAATTCGCCCTCTTCAATGTCAAAACTGACGCAGTCAAGCGCCTTCAATGAAGCCCCACCCTGCGATTTGGCAGGGTAGATTTTGGATACGGATTGGAAAGATAGGGCAGGCATGGAAAATGGCTATTTTACGTGCTGCCAGGCACTGATTTAGAAAACGCGAAAATCAATCTAAGCCGTTAGCGCTTTTCAGCAAGTCAGACACACCGTAGACGCGCGCCAGTTGCCGCAATTGATCCGGCATCTGGGAGACTACAAAAGTCTTGTTATTAGACAAGGCCTCACGCCGGCAGGCCAGCAATACGGCCAACGCTGAAGAGTCAAAACGCGTCAAACGAGACGCATCGACCGTGATTTGACGCTCGCCTTCCTGGCGCAGTGCAATGATCAAACTTTTAAGCCAATCCCGCGCATGCGCATGGGTCAACTCCATTGGCAATTGCAAATGCACCTTGGCTTTCATGATTATTTTTTGGCAGTGGACTTGTTGCGCTCAGCCAGGCTGCTGATAAGCCCATCGATACCACCGGTACTGATTTCCTTTGTAAATTGGGATTTGTAATTTTCAATCAACCAAATACCCATCACATTCAAATCGTAAATCATCCATCCTGCTCCCTCACCAGGTGTTTTTTCAAGGCGGTAATCCAACTGAATAGGATCCCCACGACCTTTGACTTCAGTCCTGATGATCAAGTTTTTCTCGTCTATTTCCCCCCGCATGGGCTTGAGCTCGATCGTTTGATCACTCACTTGGCTCAGTGCCCCCGAATAGGTTCGGACCAAAAGCAACTTGAACTCATCTTGCAAACGTTTTTGTTGCTCAGGCGTGGCTTTACGCCAATTAGGTCCAGTTGCCAAAGCGGTCATGCGTCGAAAGTTGATATGCTGAACGAGCTTGGTGTCCACCAATTGCATGATTTTTCCGACATCGCCGCCCTTGAGGCTCTTGTCAGCCTTGACTGCGTCCAACGTCTCTACAGCAACGCGTTTGATGAACGCATCTGGCGCTTCATCGACAGCCAAGCTCGCTGTCGGTGCTACAAGGCATAAGGTGCATAAGACACCCATCAAGTGAGATAAAAAGTTTTTTCGATTCATAAGGGCAACTCAAAATGAAGGCAATTCCACTATAGCCAGTCCAAGTGACTGTTCAGTTTATTTTTGTAACACCTTCTGCTTGTTCTCGAGGCTATAAAAGGGTTCATTTGGCAGGCAAAGGACCGACGTCTTGGGCTTCATCAGGGTCGTCATAGTTACCTTGCATGGGAGGATTCCCATCGAACTGGTCATTGCGGCGCTTTTGCAAATACGCATCGCGTGTAAAAGTGTAGGGATCCAAAGAGGCCTCTTTCAAAGCGTCAAGAATTTTCAACAAGCTTTCGCGCGTATCAACCAACTTCAAAGCCAAAGCCGTATCACGCTTCAAAGAACTCGCGGACTGCCGGGATAAATCTCCCTGTCGGTCGATCGTTAAAGCAACAGCATCGCGAACGGTTGACGGCCCCAATAAAGGCAGCACGATGTAGGGACCGGTTTGCACGCCCCAGTGACCCAAAGTGAGCCCAAAATCTGACCGGTGTCGCTCAACACCCAAATCACTGGCGATGTCCAATAGACCGCCAAAGCCGACAAAGGTATTGATGCCCACACGCAAAGCGGTGTCCCCTGTCGCCTTGAATTTCAATTGAGCTGCATTGTTGGCCAGTGACCAGACATCACTCAAATTGCCAAAGAAGTTACGCACACCGGTACGCACAAATCCAGGAACGATTTGCACATAGGTCTGAGCGACAGGTTTGAGCACAGCAGCGTCCACAACATCGTTAAAGCCCGTGACCTTGCGATTCATGTTTTCAAAGGGATCACGGGGGTCTGAGGCGGCTACAGGCACAGCAGTAGCGCAAGCCTGCAAGAGAGCAATAACCGTGCAAATCCCAAGCCAACGCCAATACTGTTTCAGTTTGGATGTCGGCCCCATGGCATCAGATAATTTCATTTTGGTGCAGTTCCTGAGGTCGAAGGCTCAGCGGCTTTGTTGTACAAAAACTGACTGATCAAATTTTCCAAAACAACGGCCGATTGGGTGTTTCCGATCTTGTCTCCGGGCACAAGAAATTTGTCATCTGCCCCGGCTTCAATGCCTATGTATTGCTCGCCCAATAATCCACTGGTCAAGATTTTGAGGGAGCTGTCTTTGGGAAAAGCATAACGCTTGTCCAATGCCAAATAGACTCGCGCCTGGTAAGCACCGTCATCAAAGACGATCGAGTCCACACGACCCACCACCACACCTGCGCTTTTCACGGCAGCGCCACTTTTCAAGCCCCCAATGTTGTCAAATTTGGCACTGACTTTGTAATCAGCCGACCAGCTGATTTGCAATAAATTGGCAGACTTGAGTGCCAAAAATAATACGGCTGCGAAACCGAGCATGACAAACAAGCCAACCCAGACATCATTTTTTGAACGTTGCATGGTGAATTCCTTAAATGCTGAACATCATCACCGTGAGGATGAAGTCCAAACCCAAAACAGATAACGATGAAACCACCACACTTCGCGTGGTGGCGTTGGCCACGCCTTCAGGTGTGGGCTGGGCCACATAGCCTTGCAATAATGCAATGAAAGTCACGGCGACAGCAAAGACCAGGCTTTTGATCATGCCGTTGCCTACATCTTTGAAAACATCAACGCCCCCTTGCATTTGGCTCCAAAAGGCACCCGAATCAACGCCGATCAGCAACACGCCGACGGTATAGCCCCCCAAAATACCGACGGCACTGAACACGGCAGTCAGCACGGGCAAAGCCAAAATGCCACCCCACAGGCGAGGCGCCAATATGCGCAATTCAGGGTCAACGGCCATCATCTCCAAGGCTGTCAATTGCTCGCCTGCACGCATCAAACCGATTTCGGCAGTGATCGAAGCGCCGGCGCGCCCGGCAAACAAAAGCGCCGCAACAACAGGCCCTAATTCCCGCACCAAACTCAGTGCCACCAGCAAACCCAAAGCTTCGGCCGATCCATAACGCTGCAAAGTGTAGTATCCCTGCAAGCCCAGCACAAATCCCACAAACAAGCCAGACACGGTAATGATGGCCAAGGAGTAGTTGCCCAAAAAATGCACCTGATCCCGCACCAGATCAAATCGCCGCAAGCAGCGGCCAGACAACTTCATCAAGCGCCAAAGTAATCGCGCACCAAAACCCCAGCCGGCCAGAATTTGCCTGACCGCAAAACCCAATTCGGCAGGGTGAAACCACTTCATGGCTGCACCCCGTAGTCGTCTTGGGCACTGACGCCAGGATAATGAAACGGCACGGGGCCCTCACTCAAGGCGTTCACAAACTGGTGAATCAAGGGATCGGCGCAGGCTCGAAGTTCAGCGGGCGTTCCTTGGGCGGCCACTTTGCCATTGGCGAGCATGATCACATGGTCAGCAATCGCAAAGGTTTCATCTACATCATGAGACACCACGATGCTTGTGACCCCCAAACTGTCATTCAATCGCCGAATCAAACGTGCGGCCGTTCCCAAGGAAATAGGGTCCAAACCCGCAAAAGGCTCGTCATACATGATCAGGTCGGGATCCAGAGCAATCGCACGGGCCAAAGCGACACGGCGACTCATGCCCCCCGAAACTTCAGACGGCATTAAATCTCGCGCCCCCCTTAAACCCACCGCATCCAGCTTCATCAGAACAATGTCGCGAATCAGCTCTTCAGACAAGGGCGTGTGTTCGCGCAAGGGAAAGGCCACATTGTCAAACACAGACATGTCGGTGAACAAGGCGCCAAACTGGAACAGCATGCCCATGCGCCTGCGTGCCGCGTACAACGCCGGTTGTCGCATTTGAGTGACGTCTTGTCCATCAAACAGGACTTCTCCTTGGTGCGCTCGGTATTGCCCGCCAATGAGCCTCAGCACAGTGGTCTTGCCACCTCCTGATACCCCCATCAAAGCAGTCACTTTCCCCTTGGGCACTTGCAAAGACAAGCTCTCCAAAATGATGCGATCTCCGTACCCGAAGGTCAGATCTCGCAATTCAACAAGAAATTCAGTGGGGGCCATTTTTAAAAAAACAAAAGCCAGCGCAAGCCGGCTTTTGTGATGGTAAAGGATTCAAGTTAACGGTTAGTAAAGCGCGAGAGAATACATTTTAACGGCCTGCGCAAAACAGTGCCGCAAAAAGGAGACTCTTTTTAACGCGGCAAACCACTCTGACCCATCAAGAACTCGTCCACCGCGCGGGCCGCTTGTCGGCCTTCTCGAATCGCCCAGACCACCAAAGACTGCCCGCGACGCATGTCGCCAGCGGCAAACACACTGGCCACGTTGGTGGCATAGCCGCCTGTCAAATCGGTGGTCGCTTTGGCATTCCCGCGAGCGTCTTTGTCCACGCCAAAAGCCTCCAAAACGGTCGCGACAGGGTTGACAAAGCCCATGGCCAGCAACACGAGGTCGGCTTTGTATTCTTTTTCCGTGCCGGCAATCTCAACCAACTTGCCGTCTTTGGATTCGACATGGACAGTGGTCAGACCCGTAAGCTTGCCCTTTTCACCCTTGAAGGCCTTGGTGGACACCGCAAATTCGCGGGTACAGCCCTCTTCGTGAGAAGAAGAGGTGCGCAACTTCATGGGCCAGTAAGGCCAAGTCAAGGGCCGGTTCTCTTCCTTAGGGGGTTCGGGCATCACTTCAAACTGCGTCACACTGACGGCGCCATGGCGGTTAGAGGTTCCCACGCAGTCCGAACCCGTATCTCCTCCACCGATCACAATGACGTTCTTGCCATCGGCACGCAATTGCGACTTGAGCTTGTCGCCTGCATTGACCTTGTTTTGCTGAGGCAAGAACTCCATTGCGAAATGAATGCCCTCCAAATCCCGGCCTGGCACGGGCAAGTCACGGGACTGCTCAGAACCGCCAGTGAGCAACACCGCATCAAAATCTTTTTTGAGCTGGTCGGCTGAAATGGTTTCGTTCGACCAGTTGGTGACTTTGGAGCCTTCTGGCCAGTTGCCCACCAGAACACTGGTACGGATTTTTACACCCTCGGCTTCAAGTTGTTGGACTCGCCGGTCAATGTGCGTCTTTTCCATTTTGAAGTCGGGGATACCGTAACGCAACAGACCACCAACCCGGTCGTTCTTTTCAAACAGGGTCACATCATGGCCCACCCGGGCCAGTTGCTGGGCTGCTGCCAAACCCGCGGGGCCAGCACCAATCACGGCCACCGTTTTACCGGTCTTGATCTTGGCGGGACGCGGTGTCACCCAACCTTCGGCCCATGCGCGGTCAATGATCGCGTGTTCAATCGACTTGATACCCACCGCATCGTCATTCACGTTGACTACGCAAGCAGCTTCGCAAGGTGCGGGGCAGATACGGCCGGTGAATTCAGGGAAATTATTGGTACTGTGCAGGACTTCGATTGCATTTTTCCAATCATCTCGGAAAACCAACTCATTGAAATCAGGAATGATGTTGTTGACTGGGCAACCGCTGTTGCAAAACGGCGTGCCACAGTCCATGCACCGGGCCGCCTGTGTTTTTGACTCCTCAGCACTCAGTCCGATCACAAATTCTTTGTGATGCTTCAAGCGATCAGAAACAGGTTTGTAAGCCTCTTCGATACGCTCAAACTCCATGAATCCGGTAATTTTTCCCATGATAATTTTCCTTCAATTTTGACGTTCGGCTCAGGCGGTGACGGGCTTTTCAGCTTTGGCCGCTTTGCGTGCATTGATCTCGCCCAAGGCGCGCTTGTATTCGTTGGGAAAAACTTTCACAAACTTGGCACGGGCGGTTGCCCAGTTGTCCAGCAACTCGCGGGCGCGCTGGCTGCCGGTCCACTTATTGTGGTCTTCCAGCAGTTTCTTCAATTGCGCTTCATCTGCCAAATCACGGTGCCACACGTTACGGTCTAACTGTGCTTCTTGCTCGGCTGCTGTTAATACTTTTTCCATGCTGACCATGGCGGTGTTGCAACGTGATGCGAACTGCCCGTCTTCGTCGTACACATACGCTACGCCACCGCTCATGCCTGCACCGAAATTTCGGCCGGTTTTTCCCAGTACGGCCACGGTCCCACCGGTCATGTATTCACACCCATGGTCGCCTGTGCCTTCGACCACGGCCGTAGCACCTGACAAACGCACTGCGAATCTCTCGCCTGCAACACCGGCAAAAAAGGCCTCACCCGTGGTCGCGCCGTACATGACGGTATTGCCCACGATGATGTTTTGAACTGCCACGCCACGGAAGTCCAAGCTCGGACGCACCACGACTCGGCCACCCGATAAACCTTTGCCTGTGTAGTCGTTGGCTTCACCGATCAAATACAAAGTGATGCCTTTGGCCAGGAAGGCGCCGAACGACTGACCGCCCGTGCCTTCCAGTTGAATCCGGATCGTGTCATCGGGCAGGCCTTCCGGGTGCACCTTGGTCACGGCACCAGACAACATGGCACCAACAGATCGGTTCACGTTGCGGGCGCTTTCCATGAATTGCACTTTTTCGCCCTTCTCGATGGCAGCCCGGCTCTTGGCAATCAATACGTTGTCCAAGGCCTTTTCCAAACCGTGGTCTTGTGAGGCCACATGGCGCACAGGCACATCGGCAGGCACCTGCGGCACGGCTAGCAAGCGGGAAAAGTCCAAGCCCTTGGCCTTCCAGTGGTCCACGCCAGCTTTCATGTCGAGCAGATCGGCACGGCCCACCAGATCGTCGAATTTTGCAATGCCCAGTTGGGCCATGATTTGTCGAACTTCTTCGGCGATGAAGAAAAAGAAATTCACTACATGTTCTGGCTTTCCTGAGAATTTTTTACGCAAAACAGGGTCTTGCGTCGCCACTCCAACGGGGCAAGTATTCAAGTGGCACTTGCGCATCATGATGCAGCCTTCGACCACCAGCGGAGCGGTCGCAAAACCGAATTCATCGGCACCCAATAGCGCACCAATGGCGACGTCGCGACCGGTCTTCATTTGACCGTCAGCCTGGACACGGATACGCCCGCGCAAGCGGTTGAGCACCAAGGTCTGCTGGGTTTCGGCCAAACCGATTTCCCAGGGTGAACCCGCATGTTTGACCGAAGACCAAGGCGACGCGCCCGTGCCCCCATCGTGACCGGCAATCACCACGTGATCGCTCTTGCACTTGGCCACACCAGCGGCGATGGTGCCAACGCCGATTTCGGACACCAGCTTGACGCTGATGTCGCTGTGCGGTGCGACGTTCTTCAGGTCGTGGATCAGCTGAGCCAAGTCCTCGATCGAGTAAATGTCGTGGTGCGGTGGTGGCGAAATCAAGCCCACGCCCGGCACAGAGTGGCGCAGCTTACCGATGTAATCGGACACTTTGCCGCCGGGCAACTGGCCGCCCTCGCCGGGCTTGGCACCTTGGGCCATCTTGATCTGAATTTGATCGGCACTCGACAGGTATTCGGCGGTCACACCAAAGCGGCCAGAGGCCACCTGCTTGATCTTAGAACGAAGACTGTCACCCGCCAGCAAAGGTAAATCGACTTCAACGTTTTCTTCGCCGATCACACTTTTCAGGGAATCGCCTAATTGGATCGGAATGCCTTTGAGTTCGTTGCGGTAACGCGCCGAGTCTTCGCCGCCTTCACCGGTGTTGCTCTTGCCACCCATGCGGTTCATTGCGATGGCCAAGGTAGCGTGCGCTTCGGTGCTGATGGAGCCTAGGGACATCGCACCCGTTGCGAAACGTTTGACGATCTCAGCCGCTGACTCGACCTGGTCAAGAGGAATGGCCTTGGAGGGGTCAATTTTGAACTCGAACAAGCCGCGCAGCGTCATATGGCGCTTGCTCTGGTCGTTGATGATCTGCGCGTACTCTTTGTAGGTGCTGAAATTGTTGGCACGGGTGGAGTGTTGCAACTTGGCGATCGCATCTGGCGTCCACATGTGCTCTTCGCCACGGGCACGCCAAGCGTATTCGCCGCCAGCGTCGAGCATAGTGGCGAGCACCGGGTCGTCTCCAAAGGCAGCCGTGTGCATGCGAAAGGCTTCTTCGGCGATTTCGAACACACCAATGCCGCCCACGCGGCTGGCCGTGCCGGTGAAGTACTTGTTGATGGTTTCGGTGTTGATGCCGATGGCTTCAAACAACTGCGCACCGCAGTAGGACATGTAGGTTGACACGCCCATCTTGGACATGATCTTGGACAGGCCCTTGCCGATGGCCTTGACGTAGTTGTAAAGGGCTTTCTCGGCGGACAAATCGCCTGGCAATTCTTTGTGCAGGTCGGCCAAGGTTTCCATGGCCAAGTAAGGGTGAACCGCTTCAGCGCCATAGCCCGCCAGCACAGCAAAGTGATGCACTTCTCGAGCAGTCCCGGTTTCCACCACCAAACCAGCGGTGGTACGCAGGCCTTCGGCGATCAGATGCTGGTGGATGGCCGACAAGGCCAGCAGGGCAGGAATAGCCACTTGTGTGGGATTCACACCACGATCGCTGATGATCAGTATGTTGTGACCGCCTTTGATCGCATCGACAGCTTCGGCACACAGAGAAGCCAACTTGGCCTCCACACCTTCGCGCCCCCACAGGGCGGGGTATGTGATGTCCAGCGTGGCGCTCTTGAATTTACCCTTGGTGGCTTTGTCAATGTGACGCAACTTGGCCATGTCGGCAAAGTCCAAAATCGGCTGGCCCACTTCGAGGCGCATTGGCGGATTGACCTGGTTGATGTCCAACAGGTTCGGCTTGGGGCCAATGAAGGACACCAAGGACATCACAATCGCTTCGCGGATCGGGTCTATCGGGGGATTGGTCACTTGCGCGAACAGCTGCTTGAAGTAGTTGTAAAGCGGCTTGTTCTTGTCAGACAGCACGGCCAGCGGACTGTCATTGCCCATGGAACCAATGGCCTCTTCCCCGGCAGACGCCATCGGGGCCAGCAGGAATTTGATGTCTTCTTGGGTGGTGCCAAAAGCTTGCTGCAGATCGAGCAAAGGCACATCTGAAGCGCCCACTGTCTGCGCCTCAGCGACATCGTCGAGTTTGATACGCAGATTTTCAATCCACTGCTTGTAAGGCTTGCTGCTGGCGAGACTGGACTTGAGTTCGTCGTCGTCGATCATGCGACCTTGTTCCAGATCGATCAAGAACATCTTGCCGGGTTGCAAGCGCCACTTGCGCACGATCTTGCTTTCGGGAATGGGCAGCACGCCAGTTTCTGACCCCATGATCACCATGTCATCATCGGTAATGCAGTAGCGCGAAGGGCGCAAACCATTGCGGTCCAGCGTAGCGCCAATCTGGCGGCCGTCAGTGAACACGATCGACGCAGGACCATCCCAAGGTTCGAGCATGGCGGCGTGGTATTCATAGAAGGCCTTGCGGCGCTCGTCCATTGTGGTGTGCTGCTCCCAGGGTTCGGGGATCATCATCATCATGGCCTGGCTGATGGGGTAACCCGCCATTGTTAACAGTTCAAGGCAGTTGTCAAAAGTCGCGGTGTCGGACTGACCGGCAAAACTGATGGGATACAGCTTTTGCAGATCATTGGCCAGCACAGGCGAGGACATAACGCCCTCTCGGGCCTTCATCCAGTTGTAGTTGCCCTTGACTGTGTTGATCTCGCCGTTGTGCGCCACATAGCGGTAAGGGTGAGCCAGGGGCCATTCGGGGAAAGTGTTGGTCGAAAAACGCTGATGCACCAGGCCCAACGCAGAGACGCAACGCTGGTCTTGCAAATCAAGATAATAGGTGCCCACTTGGTCGGCCAGCAGCAAGCCTTTGTAAACCGCAGTGCGGCTCGACATGCTGGGAATGTAGTACTCGTTACTGTGTGTCAGGTTCAGTGCCTGAATGGCCGCGCTGGCGGTTTTGCGGATCACATACAGTTTGCGCTCAAGAGCATCTTGCACGATCACATCGGCACCACGACCAATGAAAATCTGGCGCATGATCGGCTCTTTTTCACGCACAGTCGGTGACATGGGCATCTCGCGGTTGACAGGGATGTCGCGCCAACCGAGCACCACCTGACCTTCGGCCTTGACGGCGCGCTCTAGTTCTTGCTCACACGCCATGCGTGAAGCATGCTCTTTGGGCAGGAACACCATGCCCACGCCATATTCGCCAAAAGGCGGCAAAGCCAAACCTTGTTTGGCCATCTCTTCGCGGTACAGGGTATCTGGCAATTGAATCAGGATACCGGCACCATCACCCATAAGCGCATCAGCACCCACAGCCCCCCGGTGGTCGAGGTTTTCCAGAATCTTGAGTGCCTGCGTGACAATGGCGTGGCTTTTAAGCCCCTTAATATGGGCCACAAAGCCCACACCACAAGCATCGTGTTCATGGGCCGGGTCATAAAGACCGTTGAGTTGAAGGTGCTCTTTTTCGGCTGCCGTGGTCATGGCGCACTCCTAAGGGTTTTTACGCAGATCGCAAAGTGTAGTGCACTGCAACAACAATGCCAATATTTTTAATTGGGGTCAGATCCCAATTAAAAATAATCAACACTCTTTACGATTTAATTAGGGACAGATTAAAGATGACCGTCTATTTTATTTTTTTGACAGGCCGCCCCGCTCGACCCGGCAACAAGCGGCGGGTTGTCAATTGCCGGAGTTCAGAAACAAAATCTGAAGAACCCAAAGCCCAACCCGACAAAGCACTTTGCGTTAATTTCTCTTTTTCTGAATGGCCCATTCCTGATTGGACCAGTTCTCGGTAGGCTGCTTCACGCGCAAATGGCGTATTGCCCAAGCCCCAAAACAGCGCATGCGGCGTCACCAATCTGTCGCTCACCAGCCCAAGACAGTGCCTGTGACTAGACCATTTGAAATCAACCGAATGCTCAACCATGCCCGCCCGAACAGGATTCAAATCGATATAAACCATACAGGCCAATAAATACCGCTCGCTCTCGATCAAGTTACTTCTGTAACGACCTTCCCACAGCGTACCGGTTCGGTGATGACGCGCATTGAAGTAGCGCACATAACTTCGCCCCACTGCTTGCATCCACTTAGGCAAGCCATCGTCCGTTTCTGGCGTAGCCAAAAAGTGAACATGGTTGTCCATGATGACGTATGCGTGTAAAGCAACTTTGAAGTTTGCCGCATGTTCTGCCACCAAAGACAACAGCCTCTCCCTGTCCGCATCGTCCCGAACAATGGCCTGACGGTCATTGCCGCGTTGAATAACATGATGGGGATACCCCGTCACTGTGAGTCTTGGAAGTCTGGCCATGGACCCTGCCTAGAAAAGTTCACATCATATTAATCGGGATCTGACCCCAATTAATGCATCATATTAATCGGGATCTGACCCCAATTAACTGATCCCAATTAACCAATTAAAATTGGACTTCACCCTTTTTTGTAAACCTTGATCGAAAAGGCATCGGGGGCCGCGTCACAGGACATCACGTAGTAGAGTTCTTTCTGGTCTATGAAAAAATAATCCGAACAGTCGGTCGCACCTTTCTGGTCATCGGCAGCCAGGGTTTTGACCACCCGAAAGGCAATATTGGGCATGCCCTGCATGACTTGGCGGTTGCGCTTGAAGTCGTCCTTGATGCTTTGCAAGTCTGCTGCCGGAAGTGATTTGCGCTGCGCCATGTCCAGCGCTGCTTTTTCAGCTTGTTGCAGTTGGCTTGTCAATTGTGCTACGGAGATTAAGCCCTCATAAAAGGCCACACATACGCTGGATTTGGCGGGGCGTGCGCCCACCCACTTGCATTTTTCAGACCCAGGGTTGAACTGCTGTTCGCTCACCTCGAGTCGCTGTTTGGTGTCTGAATACCAAACGCCAACCCAACGTGAATTGATGGATTGTGCCGCAGCATTCAATGAAAAAGCCAGCACGAAAGTCATGCCAATGCACCTCAAGGCACGAGCCCCCGTGACAGAATGAAAATGAATTTGCATTGAAATCTCCAACAGCCGAATACCGCTTCCCTGCCCGACATTCTAAGACGTTGCAAGCGTGGATAAGCCTACAAAACGACTCTCCGACAAAGTCTCCAGACCAAATTCACGAAGTAAGGCCAAAAGCCTTTCAGCCGCACTGTGCTTTTTATGACCCGTGTAGTGGGCCAGAATCAGCTCATTTTTCATACTGTGCTCCCACCCGACCAACTCGGTTACGGTGACTTGGTAGCCATGCGCCTCCAGGTAAAGACAACGCAATACATTGGTCAGTTGGCTGCCAATTTCGCGGGTGTGTAAGGGATGGCGCCACAGCTCGGCCAAGGGGGTTCGGTTCAGGTTCAATGCCTTGTTTTGACGCAAATGTGCGGCCAATTCGGCCTGACAGCAAGGCACCAAGACCATGTACTTGGCCTTCTTTTGCAAGCCAAAGGCGATCGCATCGTCGGTGGCCGTGTCGCAGGCATGCAAGGCAGTCACCACATCGATGTGCGCTGGCAGCAGATCCGATTGCGCCGCTTGCGCAACAGTCAAGTTAAAAAATTGCATGCGCTCGAACCCGAGTCGCATCGCCAATGCGCGGGACGATTCGACCAACTCCGGTCGCGTTTCAATCCCGAAAATCGTACCTCGGCCCAAAGCCTTGAAATACAAATCGTAAATAATAAAACCCAAATACGATTTGCCTGCGCCGTGATCGGCCAAAGTCGGCTGAGCGGCATCTTGGCTGGCTGGCAACTCTTTGAGTAACTTTTCAATGAATTGGAAGAGGTGATAAACCTGCTTGAGCTTTCGTCTTGAGTCTTGGTTGAGTTTGCCCTCACGGGTCAGGATATGCAGCGCTTTGAGCAATTCAATGGACTGGCCCGGGCGCACTTCGGACGGTAGCATCTGCGTCGCATCAGGTGACTTCGAGGGTCTTATTTTATTTTTCATGACGGCTTTCTGATGTCAGTGTGGGACCCACATCAAGTGCCACCCATCCTGCAAGACCCAATTTTTCAAGCGTGTTCATATTGGTTTCAAAAATCACTTCCGGATCCGGAAATGCCTCTACCGCTCGGTCAATGCTGGCCTCCCTGATCAAATGCAAGGTCGGGTAGGGCGATCGGTTGGTGAAATTGGTGATGTCGTCTGCGCGGGTACCGGCAAATTGGTAATCCGGGTGGAAACTCGCAATCTGAATCACACCCTCTAAATCCAAAGCCGTTAACACCTCTTCGGCTTCAGCCAAAAAATCGTTAAAGTCCAAAAAATCCCGCAACACCTTGGGCACGATCAGCAAGGTGGTCTCTCGCACTTCCGGATTGAGTTTGACCAATTCACGCAATTGCGTGCCCAACTCATCGCGCAATTCATTCACACCTCGCGCCTGGCTCAGAGCGTAATGAATTTGCTGCTTGACATGCACCGCCTTGGCAAATGGGCACAGGTTCAAACCGATCACGGCGCGCTCTAACCATCTGCGGGTGTCTTCTGTGTAAAAAGATTCGGATGGGTTCATGGGGTGGCACAAGAGGAGTCCGTCAGTTTGTTTGGCCAATGGGGTTCAGACGCCGTATGACCCAAGCCATCCGCCATGACAACAGCATGCCGACAACACAAAAGGCTCCGGTAATCGTCCATGTCCAATGCCAGCCTCCGACTTGCGCAGCCAGCCAAGCCACCGCGGGTGGGCCCACAAACTGACCAGCCGAGGACCATTGCTGCATCCACCCCACGGTAGCGGCCACTGTGCCCTCGGAAGGCGACAAACGCAGTGCCAGAGAAAACAAGGTGCCTGGCACCAAACCGCCACACATCGAGAACAACAACACCCCGGCATAACGCCAACTGGGCAGATCAGATGTCCATGCCCCAAAGGCCAACGCACCGCCAAAGGCCATCGCCAAAAACCCAAAGTACAACAACACGCCGGCCGAAACACCTTTTTGCAATAACCGTCCGGAGGCCACATTGCCCACCATGTTCACGGCGGCTGCCACTGCCGTCAAAACGCCTAACAAAGCACCACTCAAACCAGCTTGCGCGTAAATGGAAGGCAAAAAACCAACCACAGCCAACCACTGACCGGAGTACATGGCAAAAGTCAAAGACACCAGCCAAGGGCCGGGCGCGCGCAATGTTTCATGAATACGTTGCGCTAAACTGTATCGAAGATCTGAACTGGCATTTGAACGCTCGGTCGATGCCGAAGAACGACGAAGCGAGTCCGCAGGAACCGCGACCAGCAAGCCCAGGGCCATCAATGCAGAAAGCCCTGCAAACAACCACCACCAACTCGGCCAGCCCCATGCCGGTATCCACAAAGGTCCCACCAGCAGGGCCAAGGCCGTGCCTGCAGGCATATAAGCCCCCCAAAGACCCATCATGGCATTGAGTTTGTCTGGAGGCACCAATTGCCGAATCAATGCAGGCGCTGGTAAAGAGGCCAACAAGAAACCAAAACCTTCCATGCCCCTCAGCCAAAGCAAGGTCTCAGGAGTGCTTGCCAGACCGCCCAAGAAACTGGCCGTGGACAAGGCCACCAGGCCACTGAGCATGCACAGCCGCAGACCCCAGCGGTCTGCAAATAAACCCACCACCAGCCCCAAAGACAAACCTGCAAACTGAACCATGGACAGCAAAAAACCGGCTTGCAACCAAGTCACGCCCATTTGGATTTGCAACTCGGGCAAGGCGGGCGGCAACTTGCCAATCTGCAGAGCCACCACCACGCCCGACAAGATGACGGTCCAGGCACCCAGCAAAGGGCTTTTCACGGCAGCCATTTTTGCCCAGTCAATCGTTCATGTTCACGGGCTGCGAATCGATCGGTCATGCCGGCAATGTAATCGGCCACCGCACGTTGCGTATCCTCACGCATGGCAAAGTCTGTCGGCATTTCGGCCGGATGAGAGACATAGGCCGCATACAAATCTCGCACCACATTTTGTGCCTGGACGGTGGTTTCCATGACCTTCGGGTGACGGTACAACTGACTGAATAAAAATTGTTGAAGTGGCGTTGCCAGGGCCTTCATATCCGCGCTGAAACCCACCAATGGACCTGCCAAACGCACCTCTTCCACGCTTTGCGGCTTCGCCTTTTGTAAGACTTGTCTTGTGGTGGCTATCACGTCGTACACCTGTTCGCTGAGCATCCGCCTTATGGTCTCGTAAAGCAAGCGCCGGGCGCGCGCTGCCTGGACCAAATCTGGGTGTGCGGCCAAGGCTTCTAACCTGTAGCGTTCAAACAGTTCAATCGATTGCAGCTGCTGCATCGAGATCAAGCCCGAGCGAACACCGTCATCAATGTCATGTGCGTTGTAGGCAATCGCATCGGCAAGGTTACACAACTGTGCTTCCAGACTCGGCTGAGTGCGGTCCAAAAAACGACGCGCCACACCACCCGGTTCTTGGGCTTCGATCAAGGCCGCATTTTTGTACGAACAGTGCTTTAGGACGCCCTCCCGGGTCTCAAAAGTGAGGTTCAAGCCATCAAACGCCGGATAGCGTTCTTCCAGATGATCCACCACGCGCAGGCTCTGCAAATTGTGCTCAAATCCACCGTACGCAACCATGCACTCGTTCAATGTGTCCTGTCCTGCGTGGCCAAATGGGGTGTGCCCCAAATCATGTGCTAGCGCAATCGCTTCAACCAAGTCTTCATTCAGTCCGAGCGCACGGGCAATCGACCGCGCCAATTGCGCCACCTCCAAAGAATGGGTCAGGCGGGTTCGAAACAAATCGCCTTCGTGGTTGAGAAACACCTGGGTTTTGTAGACCAAGCGGCGAAAAGCCGTGGAATGCACAATCCGGTCCCGGTCACGCTGAAAATCACTGCGCGTGGGCGCTGCAACTTCCTTATGGCGCCGTCCCCGTGACTGGACGGGATCGCAGGCATAACTTGCGCCAAAGGCTGCGCTCATGGGTTGGCACAGCAATGCGCAATCACTTCACGCACCATGGCATCGGGAGCGCTTTGCACAGCAGCCTGGCCGGGACTTTGAATCACCACAAATTTGATGTCACCACCCTCGGCTTTTTTATCCAAGCGCATATGCCCCAAATAATGATCAACGTTGTGCTCTTTATCGATCACAGGCGCTTGTGTGGCCAAACCTGCCCGCGCAATCAAAGCTGTCAGTCGCTCGACAAAAGCCATCTCTACCAGTCCTAATCGTTGCGACAAATGCGCAGCCATGACCATGCCACACCCCACGGCTTCGCCATGCAACCAAACCCCAAAACCCAGGCCCGCTTCAATAGCGTGCCCAAAGGTATGCCCAAAATTCAAGATGGCGCGAATACCCGACTCCCGCTCATCTTGCCCCACCACCTCAGCTTTGATCTCACAACTGCGTTGAACGGCATGCGCCAAGGCGGCTGGGTCGCGGGCTGTCAGCGCGTCGATATGTTGCTCTGTCCAATCCAAAAATGCCATGTCCGCAATCGGACCGTACTTGATCACTTCGGCCAAGCCTGCACTCAATTCCCTGGGGGGCAAGGTTTGCAAAGTTGCCAGATCACACACGACCAATCGGGGTTGGTAAAAAGCACCAATCATGTTCTTGCCCAAGGGGTGGTTGATGGCGGTTTTACCGCCCACCGAAGAATCCACCTGGGCCAGCAAGGTGGTGGGAATCTGCACAAAAGGCACGCCGCGCATGTAACTTGCAGCAGCAAAACCCGTCATGTCCCCAACCACGCCTCCGCCCAAAGCAAACAACACAGTTTTACGGTCCGCCCCCTGGCCTAGCAAGGCGTCAAAGATTTGATTGAGCGTGGCCCAATCTTTGTAGGCCTCGCCATCAGGCAATCTCACCGTGTGAATCTGCTTGTAACGACCCGTCAGCGCTTGGCGTAACTTCGCTTCGTACAAAGGTGCTACCGTGGTGTTGGTCACGATCAAGGCTGTCGCGGCAGGTGGCACGGCTGCATACGTTGTGGCATGCCCCAACAAGCCGGCGCCAATGACAATCGGGTAACTGCGCTCATCGAGTGCAATCTGAACGGTGGTGGGTGTGGTCTGGTCTTTCATAGCCTTTAAGTTTAGGGCAGAGCCGTTCACTCAGTCCGTGCTGGAGGGGGTTGAATCTGAAGCCGTCTTGAATTTCAAAGGCAAATCACCCGCTACTTCTAATTGCATGACGATCATGTTGAGCAAGGTCGCCACACTGGGGCGACCCGTGTCCACCACAAAGTGCGCTGTTTCGCGGTACAAAGGATCACGGGCCTCATACAGGCTACGCAAACGTTGCAAAGGGTCATTGACTTGCAGCAAAGGACGATTCACATCGTGGCGAAGACGTCGGTACACTTCTTCTGGCTTAGAGCGCAAATACACGACACGCCCACGCTCTTTTAATCGCTCGCGATTGACGGCTCGCAGCACCGAACCGCCGCCCGTTGACAACACGCCTTGGTGTCGCAAGGTCAAATCGTCAAGGATGCCCTCTTCGATGTCACGAAACCGCTCTTCACCCTCTCGGTTAAAAAACTCACGAATGGCGCATCCCAATCGCTGCTCGATCACATGATCCGAATCGACAAATGGCAGACTCAAGCGCCGGCCCAGCTGTCTGCCAATCGTCGATTTGCCTGAGCCAGGCAGGCCTACTAGGATGATGCTCAAAGTAAAAAATCAAAAAAAAGAAAAAAATGTCCACGCTAAAGCTGTGCAGGTGGGCCAGCGACAGACGCGTCCAAGTGTACAAAGTGTATGCGAGGCGCGGGCCTGCTCTACCGATCCGATGCGTCACTGATCAACCGAGGGGTAATGAATACCAGCATTTCTGTTTTACGCGTGACACGTTGCTGGTTTTTAAACAACCAGCCCAACACCGGCACATCACCCAGAACCGGCACACGGGCTTCGTCATCTTTGTCTGCCTGCTCAAAAATCCCGCCAATCACCACCGTCCCCCCATTTTCGACCAGCACCTGCGTTTTCACATGCTTGGTGTTGATGGCATAGCCAGCCGGTGTGATTTGCCCCACGCTGTCTTTGTTGACATCGACGTCTAAGATGATGCTGCCATCGGGTGTGATTTGCGGCGTGACCTCTAACTTCAAGTTGGCTTTGCGGAAAGACACCGCCGTGGCCCCACTGGCGGTGGCCAGCTGGTAAGGCAGTTCAGTGCCCTGCTCAATCAAGGCCTTGGTCTGGTCGGCCGTAACGACTCTGGGACTGGAGACGATTTTTCCTTTCCCATCTGCCTCCAAAGCTGAAATTTCGAGATTCAAAAATTTATCGGCTGCAGCGTTGAACAAGGACACCGCCATACTCGGCGGAATATGGAGCGTTTGACCGGCTTGACCGGCAGGCAAATTGACCATATTTCCACCTATTACCCCTGCAGCCGTGGGGTTGACCACCGCACCCGCTGCGGCTTTGAGCTGCCGTCCTTGTAAGGAAAGAGGGGTGGCAAACCCACCGCCCAAGCGCACCCCCAGGGATTTTCCAAATTGGTCGTCCGCCTCCACGATCCGCGCCTCGATCAAGACTTGGCGCACAGGTATGTCCAGCTTGGCGATGATGGCTTGAATTTTGTCGGTATGGGCCGGTACATCGGAGATGAACAACTGATTGGTGCGCGGCTCCGCCAACAAGGACCCTCTAGGGCTGAGCCAACGCCCACCAGGTGCGGCAGTCCCTGAACTGCTGGCCATTCTCTGCGCCACATCGCCTGCTTTGGCATATTTCAAAGTGATAGCTACAGTCTGGAGCGGCGCCATGGCCTGCAACAAGGCTTCATTCTCAATCGCTTGTTTCTCCCGCGTCAGCCATTCTTCTTTGGGTGCAACCCAAATCACGTTATCTTTGCGTCGCGAGCTCATGCCCTTGGATTGCAACACGATGTCAAGCGCCTGGTCCCAAGGCACATTCACCAAGCGAACCGTGGTGGCACCACTCACCGCATCAGAAGCAATGATGTTAATTTGAGTGAAGTCGGCAATGACTTGCAACACAGCGCGCAGCTCAATATGCTGGAAATTCAAAGATATTTTTTCGCCACTGAACGGCGCATCCAATGCAAGGCCAAAACCACCCTTTGGCGCAGACAGATTTGCCGCTTGGGGTGCGCCGTCCGCCCTGTCGGCTGATGATGAGAAAACCCGTGACGGCTCCAGCGTTTGAGCATCAACTTGCACTGTCATCACGCACGCGACAGCCATACCCCAAGCACCGATCCGGCATGCGGCCCGCAAGCTTTTGAAGCCAAACAAAAACGCGATGGACATCATGATTTTTTTTCCTTTGCAGCTTGGGTGGCTTGCCTGATTGGCAAGAAGTCCACACGTTGCCCCCATTGACCATCGGCTTGCTTGACTGGCGTGCTAACCTGAAGTTCAGCTTCTTCGAGCGCAATGACACGACCCCCCTCATTGCCCAGTAAGTCGCCCGATGCCAATCGAAACAAGCCTGCAGGGGTCAGGATCAAGGCATAACGAGTACCGGCATGTTTGAAAGTTCCCACCAGTTGCATCTCTCGTAAAAGCCAGCGACGCAATGGAGGCACATCTTTGCCTGAATCCACCACCTCAGACGCTTCGGGCATAGGGACCAAGGGCTGGCTGAACGGGTCGCCTGCGGCGATACCTACTTTCGCTGTCGGCTCGCTGATCGCATGGCTTTCAATCACGGCAGGAGAATCCAAGCTTGACACGGAGGGCCGCAGCGGCAAATGCAACAAGGCTTCCAAGCTCACGTCCCCTGACTGTGAGGCGGTCAATATCCATTTTTCAGGCACCCACAGCGCCGCTTGATGAAAAACGCCATCGCTCCAAGACATGATCTGGGCAAACCCGCCATGCAAACGCAAATTCAGAGGCCGGCTCTCGAACCCATGCATTGACTGCGGGCCTTCGGGTCTGAAGCTGTCAACCTGCAAACCGTGCCTTTGCGCTTGGGCATACAAGGCCATCACCACCCTTTGCGACTGCTCGGCAGTTGGCCACTCATGCAGTTCTAAATTCATGGCCTGATGCGCTGAGGCTGTCGACTCAACCTGCCATTGATGGAGTCGGGCTTGCTGGGCATGAATCTGCGTTTGCAAGTCCTGTTGGTGTGCTTGTTGCTGAGTTGCATCGGATCCATCGGGCGAAGCCACAACCCAGACGAGCAGCGCAGAGAGAGCCGCAGAAAGGATCACCAGGCACGTCATCAGGCCTCGAGACCACCTGCTCCAGTCCAGCCCATCTAAGCCCTGCCGCAGGGTCTGAAAATAGGGCCACTGAATGCTTGAGGTGAGCAAACGCATCACATCACTCTCGAGCCACAGGGGGTGTCGGCCGGTTGACCTCCGGCTTTGGAGACCATTCAGGCCAATGCCAACGGGCCTGCGCGACGTAGCGCAAATTCAAGGTGGATCCTTTCGCTTGCGGTATGGCTTCAAATGCCATCAGCGCCGGAGACTGCTGCCAAGCCAAAATGCCTGTTAAACCCTGCAGAGCCTGCTGCACCGACAGTCCCGATTCCGCCTGACCTTGCAACCGCCATACAGGCCCCTCCAAACGCAATTCTTGAATTTGCACCCCTGCAGGCCAACGCAAGGCCAAGTCCTTGTGCAATGCAAGCAGATCCTGCCCGCGCTGGCGCAAGGCATTCATTTTGTGAAAACTTTCCTGCACTTTCTGTCGTTGCGACTGGTCGTTTTGCAATTGGAGATTTTTTTGTTGCAGCAGACTCAACTGTACTTTCAGGTCAAGCAACAGTGCCTGCTGCTGCGTCAGCGCTGTTTGCGCCTCATTCACATCCCACGCCGCAGCGAAACCGCCGCCGACGGCACTCAAGGCCATGACCAGGCACCATCCCTTTTTTCTCAGCCTCCGCAATCGATCACGATAGGGCGCAAAGTTCCAGGCCGTCATGACCGAGCACCCTGCCAAGCCAAGTCACACGCGATGCGGTAGCGAAGCGTTTTGTCTTCCTTCACAGAAATGTCGCGCACCGGCTCAACGCCCAAGAATTGCAAACTCAAACCCGCTGAACGGCTCATTTGATCGGCTGCCAAGGCCCAGGCTTTGCCACAAGCCCCCCATGAGACCGTTCGAGTCCCCGATGCAGAGCGAGTCGCAGTCTCCTGTTTTTCACATCGGTAGTCCACAACCACGGCATCCCATTCCAGTTGCAAAGCTTGCCCGGCGGCCCAGATCACTTGGGCACGTATATCCCTCTCAGGCAAAGAGCCTTCCACCTGCAGGCTGCCCTGCGCAACCTGATCCTGGGGCAAGCCCATGGCTAAACGCCATCGGGGTAATCCTTCATGCTTCAACCAGGCATGAATGGCCACACCCATTGCCGACGGGTCTTGCCACGGTGAGGCCCCCGTTGCTTCGACCCAGTCCTTCGCAACAGAGCGCTGAATTTGACCGCTTGCCATGGCCTCATGGCACAAAGCCACCAAAGTCATGCCCTGAGGATCCATGGACAAACCCAGCCACCCTGGCGGTTGTCGCCACCATTTTCTGAAATATTGGAACATAGATATTCTTCACCGTTAAATTATAAAATTTTAGATTTCAATTATTAACATGTAAAGATTATTTTGGGAACAGGGTTTGCATTTACATATCAGCGCATCTGCTTTTTATAATGTGGTGCGGTCTTCTCCGCTCTACCCATGCCAAACACAGTCCCACCCGTCAACAAGACCGCCGCTCATCAACCCTCTTCAAGACACTGGCTGGTCCGGGTGTTGCTGTGGATCGTGGGGCTTAGCGTGGCCGGCGTGCTGTCACTGTCAATGCTCATTGGCGTGTCCTTGGTCATGGCCTACCCCAAACTGCCCGATATTTCCGACCTTGCTGAATACAGCCCAAAATTGCCCCTGCGCATTTTCACGGTCGAGGGCGATCTGATTGGCGAGTTTGGTGAGGAGCGTCGCAACTTGACGCCCATTAAAGAAATTCCTCAAGTCATGAAAGACGCCGTGCTGTCGATTGAGGACTCCCGGTTTTATCAGCATGGGGGCGTGGATTACTTGGGTATCATTCGCGCCGGTTTTGCCAACCTGGGCAAACGCAAAAGCCAAGGGGCTTCCACCATCACCATGCAGGTGGCGCGCAATGTGTACCTGTCTACTGAAAAAACATACACCCGTAAAATTTACGAAATTTTGTTGACCTTCAAGCTGGAGCACTTGCTGACCAAGGATCAGATCCTGGAAATCTACATGAACCAGATCTTCCTGGGCAACCGGGCTTACGGTTTTGCCTCGGCCTCTGAGGCCTACTTTGGCAAGCCTTTGAAAGACATCAGCATCGCCGAAGCGGCCATGCTGGCGGGTCTGCCTAAAGCGCCGTCTGCTTACAACCCGATCAGCAACCCCAAGCGCGCCAAGGTGCGACAGCAATACATCATCGAGCGGATGCTGGACAACCGCTTCATCACCCCCGCTCAGGCAGAAAAAGCGAGAGCCGAAGTCTTGCACATCAGATCCGGCTCAGACAAACAAAAAGTACACGCTGAATATGTGGCCGAAACCGTGCGGCAATTGATTTATGCCCAATACGGGCCTGAAACCTACACCCGCGGCATGAATGTGGTCACCACGTTGCAAGCGTCCGACCAAGAGGCCGCCTACAAAGCTTTGCGTCAAGGCATCATGGATTTCGAGCGACGCCAATTTTACCGTGGCCCCGAAAAATTCATTGCCCTGCCTGACAACCCGAAAGACCTCGAGGAACTGGTTGACGAGGCGTTGGAAGAAACCCCTGACAACGGCGACGTGATGTCCGCAGTGGTGCTCGAGGCCTCTGCACGCAGAGTTCTCGCCATTCGTCAAAACGGTGAACAGTTTGAAATCACAGGGGAAGGTTTGCGTCCGGCCCAATCGGGCTTGTCAGACAAAGCCTCTCCAGCCGTTCAAATACGACGGGGCGCCGTTATCCGAGTGGTCAAATTGCCCAACGGAAATTGGGAAATCACCCAACTTCCTGAAGTCGAAGGTGCATTGATAGCCTTGAACCCCAATGACGGGTCCATCAAAGCCTTGGTGGGTGGCTTCGATTTTGTTAAAAATAAATTCAACCACGTCACCCAGGCTTGGCGTCAACCCGGCTCCAGCTTCAAACCATTCATTTACTCGGCAGCGCTGGAAAAAGACTTCACACCAGCCACCGTGGTGAACGATGCACCTTTGTTTTTTGATGCCGGTGTGACGGGCGGTCAACCCTGGGAACCCAAAAACTACGATGGCACTTTTGAAGGTCCAATGACGCTTCGTCGGGGCTTGGCGAAATCCAAAAACATGGTGTCCATCCGGGTACTCCAAGCGGTGGGGGCTCGCAATGCACAAGAGTGGATCACACACTTTGGTTTCGAAGCCGAAAAACACCCCGCGTACCTCACCATAGCTTTGGGTGCTGGCTCCGTCACGCCCATGCAAATGGCCACGGCTTATTCAGTTTTTGCCAATGGAGGGTTCCGCGTTCAGCCTTTCTTGATTTCCAAAATAACCGACCAAAGGGGCAAGGTGCTGTTACAAACCGCGCCAGCTGAAATCACCGAAGAGAAAAGGGCTATTCCCGCCCGAAATGCCTTTACCATGACCAGCCTGTTGCAAGAGGTCACCCGATCAGGAACTGCGGCACGCGCCCAAGCCACACTCAAACGACCTGACGTGTATGGCAAAACAGGCACCACCAATGACGCCATGGACGCCTGGTTTGCAGGCTACCAACCCTCATTGGCTGCCGTCGTCTGGATCGGTTACGACACACCCCGCAAGTTAGGTGACCGCGAAACGGGTGGCGGCTTGAGCTTACCGATCTGGATCAAGTACATGGAAACCGCATTGCGCAACATCCCTGTTAAAGAACTCAGTGCGCCTGAAGGTTTGGTTCAGGTTGGAGGCGAGTGGTTTTATGCGGAACATGGCGCTTCAGGCGGTGTGCTTAACCTCGGTGGCACCAGCCCAACAGGTAAGACTGAAAGCGAAACCCCTGCGGCCCTGCCTAAGCCCGATGAACGCTCACGCATCCTCGATCTGTTTCGCAATTGACTGCGGTCAGGCGGAGAATACCAAAGACTGGCCCGCTTGTTCTGATGCATTACGGCTCAAGTTGGCAAAAAACTCACCCTGCCCCTTGGTATCTTGCCAGCAACCCTCCAACCATTTGTAATGGTAGCCGCCTGACTTGGCGGCCATCCAAACTTCGTGCAATGGTTTTTGCAAGTTCAAGATGATTTGGCTTCGATTGGCAAAACTCAAAGTGATCATGCCGCCCAAGCGTTGGTTGTCGACATCGGCTTCGGTTTCGTCGTTGATGCGGTCACAACTTTGCTCCACAGCCGATAAAAGATGTTCGGCTTGGGTCAGGAATTCGAGGTCGGTCATTACAATCCGGTGCATGTTGAAGGTTTGTTCAATTTTAGTCACTCGCCAATGCCTTGTACTTTGTACGGTAGCTTTGGTCGGCTGCGGCCAAAAAGGCCCTTTGAAATTACCCACCGATGACGCGGCTCGCGGCAGAGCCACGGTGATTGAAACCTTGACGCCAGACCCTCTGCGAAACAAGAAAACCTCACCCATCCAGCCCGCCAGCACCGGTGTTCCGATCCCTGATGTACCCCCCCCGATCCCAGCCCCAACGCAACCTGTTTCACAATGAATCCCTCCTCTCTACCGGGTCACCCCTTTATCGCCTACCAATCGGGTGCGTTGTGTGTGGAACAAGTTCGCCTTTCAGAACTCGCGCGCACACACGGCACCCCCTTGTTTGTCTACTCCAAAGCGGCCATGTTGTCGGCCCTGGCGGCTTACCAGCGTGGTTTTGCAGGTCGCAAAGCACAAATCTGCTATGCCATGAAAGCGAACTCGACGCTGGGCGTGCTGCAAGTTTTTGCGCAAGCCGGTTGCGGATTTGACATCGTCTCGGGTGGCGAGTTGGCTCGGGTACTGGCGGCAGGAGGCGATCCGGCCAAAGTGATTTTTTCCGGCGTGGGTAAAACCCGCACCGAAATGCAGCAAGCCCTGCAAGCTGGCATCGGCTGCTTCAACGTTGAAAGCGCCGCCGAGTTGGATGTTCTCAATAAAGTCGCTGAATCGATGGGTCAACAGGCTTGTGTCAGTCTGCGCGTGAACCCCAACGTCGACCCTAAAACGCACCCCTATATTTCCACAGGACTCAAGGGCAGCAAGTTCGGTGTGGCGCACGAACAAGCGGTGAACTTTTACCAGCATGCAGCCCGTTTGCGTGGACTCAAAGTGGTCGGCATAGATTGCCACATTGGCTCGCAAATCACCGAGGTGACGCCTTTTCTGGATGCCACAGACCGAATGCTCGATCTGGTCACCCAGATTGAAGCCGCAGGTGTGCCTATCCACCACATCGATTTTGGCGGCGGCCTGGGCATCAACTACAACGGCGACACCCCACCAGAAGCTGACGCTTTGTGGGCGCAACTCCTGGCCAAACTGGATGCACGCGGTTTTGGTGACCGCCAATTGATGATCGAACCCGGCCGCTCACTGGTAGGCAACTCAGGGGTGTGCCTGAGCGAGGTACTCTTTCTCAAGCCCGGTGAACAAAAGAATTTTTGCATCATCGATGCAGCCATGAACGACTTGCCCCGCCCCGCGATGTACCAGGCCTACCATCACATCATTCCGGTGCACCCCCGTGACGGTGCGGCAGAAGTCTTTGACGTGGTTGGACCGATTTGCGAAAGTGGCGATTGGATCGGTCGAGACCGCGCACTCAACGTTCAACCCGGGGACGTCCTGGCCGTGTTGTCAGCCGGTGCTTATTGCATGAGCATGTCGAGCAACTACAACACGCGGGGCCGTGCCGCTGAAGTTTTGGTGGATGGCGATCAAGTGCATTTGATACGAGAACGCGAATCGGTATTGGATACTTTTAAGTTAGAGCATTTGCCAATTTAAACAGGGCGACCCCCACTCACGCTGGGCGCCACCACGCTCGCCACGCCCGCCAGCCCAGCAATGCCGAGAGAATCAAGGCGTACACAGCCACCTCGACGAAATTTTGTTTGGCTGCACGCATCCAGAAAAAATGCAACACACCCAACACGGCAGCAGCGTAAGCCGATCGGTGCAAGGCCTGCCAACGACGCGCGCCCATCCAACGGATCGCCGCATTGAAAGACGTTGCGCCCAGCGTCAATAAAATCAACCAAGCGGCAAAGCCCACCAGAATAAATGGACGCTTTGCCAAATCCAAGGCAATGTCTACCAAACTCCAGTCCATGTCAAACCAGCTGTAACAAAGCAAATGGAGACTCGCATAAAACCAGGTAAAGACACCCGCCATGCGCCGAAATCGTGCCAACTCAGGCAGGCCAAAAACGATCCGCATAGGGGTCACTGCCATGACCAAGCACAAGGCCCTCAAGGTCCAGTCACCTGTTGCGCGGATCAGGAATTCTGCCGGATTGGCCCCCAAGGTCTCCTGCCAAATGCCTATCGCCAAAGAGGCCAGTGGCAAGCCATACAAACAAAACAACAACCCCTTTGCCCACTGATGCCGGCATGCCGAGCGCAGGCCCTGATGGAAGCTGAAAGCAGGCATTGGTTCAGTAAAACTTTTTCAGATCCATGCCTGCGTAAAGTTGCCCAACTTGGGCTTCATAGCCATTGAACATGAGGGTTTTTCGTTTCTTAGCCAGCAAACCGCCGTCTTCTCCAATACGCCGCTCCGTGGCCTGACTCCAGCGTGGATGGTCGACGTTGGGGTTCACATTCGAATAAAAACCATATTCTTGCGGTGCCGCTTTGACCCATGCGGTCACAGGCATTTTTTCGACAAAACGAATTTTCACCAGGCTCTTACCGCTCTTGAAACCGTACTTCCAAGGCACCACTAAGCGGACAGGTGCGCCATTTTGTTTGGGCATGACTTCACCGTACATGCCAAAAGCCAGCATCGTCAAAGGGTTCATGGCTTCATCCAGTCGCAAGCCCTCGACATAAGGCCAGTCAAGGCTTGCAGAGCGCACACCGGGCATGGTCTTGGCGTCTGACTGTGTGACAAACTCCACGAACTTAGCATTCCCGCTGGGTTCCACTTTTCGAATCAGATCCGCCAGCGAATAGCCCACCCAAGGAATCACCATGGACCAACCCTCTACGCAGCGTAAACGGTAAATTCGCTCTTCCATCGGACTGAGCTTAAGTAAATCTTCCAGCGTGTATTTGGCGGGGCGCTTCACCAAGCCTTCCACCTCAACAGACCATGGGTCCGTTTGCAAATTGTGCGCGAACCGAGCCGGGTCCGATTTATCGTAGCCAAATTCATAAAAATTGTTGTAAGTGCTCGCATCTTTGTAGGCCGTGACTTTGTCCATGCTCATGGCCCCGGCCAAGCCGGAGGGTACCGAAGCCAACCCGGCCAAGACACCCGGTTTGCCGGTCTGCGCAAAAGCCTGCCGAGAAGTCCAACCCGAAGCACCAAGGCCCATCGCGCCCAATGCCATCAGCATATTGCGGCGGTCCTGATAAACCGCCTGAGGAGTGATTTCATGCGGGTCAGGCTGCACGAAACCCTTGCTGTTGGAACGAATGATCATGGCGCTTCTTTCAATTGAATGGGAGTCTATTGTGTCAAACTGAATTTGACCACGCTGATTCTGGGTCATCTTGCGGCAGACCCCGCGAAGTTGACGCCAAATTGCAATCGAAAATCATGGGACTGTTTGAAATTTAAATTATTCAAAAAATAAATTCCATCGGCAACAGCCATGGCAGGGCTACGGCCTATTGAGAATCCAGCGTCAGTCAATTACCGTAAAGCATGATCCTGGACGTGCGCATGCCCAACATGACGGGTGTTGAATGACAAGTACTTCTGAACGCACTGGGTCGCAACATTCCTTTTTTTCATCAGTGGAGTCTGTAATCCAACCGAGATGGAAAAGATTCAAGCCACGGTTTGCGTCGATTTTTTAGGGCAAGCCTTGTCGACGAAACACATCACAATAACCGATCAAAAAGGATTCATTGTGGCTAAAGTTTACAAGGTTCCGTAGCTGTGTAAACCGCTCAGAAACATGTTCACACCCAAAAAGGCGAAGGAAGTCACGGCCAGTCCAGCCAAGGCCCACCAGGCGGCTACAGTGCCGCGCAAGCCCTTCATCAAGCGCATGTGCAACCAGGCAGCGTAGTTGAGCCACACGATCAAGGCCCAGGTTTCTTTCGGGTCCCAGCTCCAATAACCACCCCAAGC
>CAMDKK010000032.1 GCA_945901045.1 Limnohabitans sp. Rim8 | reverse complement strand
GGTGGTGTTGTTCAAATACAAAATGGGTGTGCGCGACTGGCAGCAGGCCTGAATGAAATGCGTGGCCTTGGCAGCCCCTGCCGGATCGATGGGCCCGTTATTGGTGATGACGCCCACTGACCAGCCTTCGATTTGAATGTGCCCGCAGACCGTGGCGCTGCCGTAGTTTTCTGAAAATTCTAAAAAGTCCGAATCGTCCGCAAGTCGGGCAATCACCTGCTTCATGTCGACCGGGCGTTTGTGATCGTCGGGCATGATGCCCAGGAGTTCTTCGGCGCCGTAACGCGGTGGCTTGAAACTGCGCGGCGCTTGCAAGGGGGTGGCACGGTTCCAATCCAGCTTGGCCATGATGTCGCGGGCGATGCGCAAACCGTCGCGGTCGTCTTCGGCCAAATAATCACCCAGTCCTGAAATGCTGGTGTGCATCACAGCGCCACCCAATTCTTCTTCCGTCGCCACCTCGCCCGTGGCCGCTTTGAGCAAAGGCGGACCGGCCAAAAAGGCACGCGAGCGACCGCGCACCAAGATGATGTAGTCCGACAAACCAGTTTGGTAAGCGCCCCCCGCGGTGGAAGAGCCGTGGGTGACGGTGACCACCGGCAAGCCCGCCGCCGACATGCGCGCCAAATTGCGAAAGGTGCTGCCGCCGCGCACAAAGTCCTCGACCTTGTAGGTCATCAAATTGGCGCCTGCGCTTTCGACCAATTGCACATAGGGCAGTTTGTTTTCCAGTGTCAGTTCCTGCACGCGGAGCAGTTTGTCCAAGCCCTTGGGCTGCAGGGCGCCCGCATCGATGCCCGAGTCTGAGGCCATGACCATGCAGCGCACACCACTGACATAGCCAATGCCCGCGATCACACCGCCGCCGGGCACACTTTTATCAGGGTCGGGCGTGTCGAGGCCAAAGCCGGCCAGCGTGCACAGTTCCAGAAAAGGGGCCCCCGCGTCCAGCAACAACGCCAGGCGTTCGCGCGGCAGCAGTTGCTGGCGTTTTTCGAAGCGCTCACGCGACAAGGCGGACTTGTCGCGCGCACGTTGTTCGCTTTGGCGCACTTTGTCCAACAGCGCCAGCATGTGCGCGCGGTTGACGGCAAAGGCGGGACTGCTTAATGCAATCGTGGATTCAATCTGGGGCATGGGTCTTACTTTCGACAGGATTCATTTCAAATGCCAAGCTGACGGGCCGCCAGGTCTTTCATGATTTCTTCCGAGCCACCGCCGATCATCATGACCTTGACCTCGCGGTAAATACGCTCTGAACGGGTGCCGCGCATGAAGCCCATGCCACCCAAAATTTGCACCGCTTGATCGGCACAAAACTGCATGGCCTGCGTCGATAAAATTTTGGCCATGCAGGCGCGTGCCACCAAGTGCGCCGGGTCGCCCACCTGATGCTCCACCTGCCAGGCCAACTCATACACCAGGCTGCGCGCGGCTTCAATGCGCATGGCCATGTCGACCAGCTTGTGGCGAATGACCTGGCGCTGTGACAAGGCCTGACCAAAGGTGTGGCGCTCACGCGCCCAGTCCACCGCCTCTTGCAAACACACCTGCGCAAACATGCAGGCCTGCGCCGACATGCCCAAGCGCTCGGCGTTGAAATTATTCATGAAGACCTTGAAGCCCTGGTTCTCCACGCCCAACAAATGGGCCACCGGCACACGCACTTGGTCAAAGCGCAGGTGCGCGGTGTCCGAGGCCCACCAGCCCATCTTGTTCAGCGCTGTGCGCGTCAAGCCGGGCGAGTCGCACTCGACCAGCAAGGCCGACACACCGCCTGCGCCTTTGTTGTTCGGGTCGGTGCGCACGGCCACCGTCAAATAATCAGCCCGCATGCCCGAGGTGATGAACACCTTTTCGCCGCTGACAACGTAATGGTCGCCATCGCGCACGGCTGTGGTTTTGAGAGAGGCCACGTCCGAGCCCCCACCCGGCTCGGTCACTGCCAAGCCTGCGATCTTGTCTCCGCGCAAGACCGCAGGCACCACACGCTGCTTGAGCGCGTCGCTGCCATACGCGTTGACCGGTGGCAGCCCAATGGTGTGCGACAGCAAAGAGGCCGAGACGCCACCGCTGCCCGAACGCGCCATTTCTTCGGCGGTAATCAGGTGGTAAAAAATGTCCGCCGGCGTGCCACCCAAGGCCTCGGGGTAGCCAATCCCCAAAACGCCCAGGCGGGCGATGCGCTGGTACAGGTCGCGCGGAAAGGTTTCGGCCTCGTCCCATTCATTCACAAAGGGCGTGATTTCTCGGGCCACAAAATCGCGCAGCGCAGCACGGTAATCTGCATGCTCGGCATTGAAGTAATGCGGCAGTGCCTGGGTGTCTAACATGGCGAGTGACCTGAAGGATGATCGATGCCGCCAGCATAAACCCACACGGGCCAAGCTTCTGGTGCCAAGTGGTCAAAGACCCCTAGGAAAACACCGATACAGCGCCTGAGATTGTCACCTTTGTGCACTGCTTTTCTTCCAGGTACAGCCAAGATGGCAGCCAGCCCACACAAGTTTTGGTCCCATCAATTCAGTTCATCTTTCACCATGTCCCCTGTTCACCTTGATCCCTCTTCCCGCCGCACGGTCCGCATTGGCGGCGCCTCTGGTTTTTGGGGCGACAGCATGTTGGGCGCGACCCAGCTTGTGCAGTCGGGCCTGATTGACTACCTGGTATTTGACTACCTGGCCGAGACCACCATGGCCATCATGGCCTCGGTGCGCACCAAAAAACCGGAAATGGGCTACGCCACCGACTTTGTCGACATGGCCATGAAAGCCGTACTGCCAGAAGTCATGCAACGCGGTATCAAAGTCGTGGCCAACGCCGGTGGCATGAACCCGCAAGCTTGTGCCGATGCGCTGCACGCCTTGGCCCACAGCATGGGCCTGCACCCAAAAATTGCGGTGGTGCTCGGCGACGACATCAGCGCGCAGCTGCCCGCCTTGCGCGACGCGAACACCCGCGACATGTACCGCGGCGATCCCTTGCCCGCCAAGGTGCTGTCGGCCAATGCCTATTTGGGGGCGGTGCCTGTGGCCCATGCATTGGCCGAAGGGGCAGACATCGTGATCACCGGACGCGGCGTGGACAGTGCCGTGACACTGGGGCCTTTGATGCACGAATTTAATTGGAGCCCACAGGATTACGACCTGCTCGCCGGCGGCAGTTTGGCCGGGCACATCATTGAATGCGGCTGCCAAGCCACGGGGGGCTTGCACACCGATTGGCAAGACATTCCGGATTGGCCCAATATCGGCTACCCGATCATTGATTGCTTTGCCGATGGCAGCTTTGAATTGCATAAAACCCCTGGCACCGGCGGCAAGATTTTGCGCGCCGCCGTGGCCGAGCAATTGCTTTATGAAATCGGCGACCCGGGTGCTTATTTGCTGCCCGATGTGCGCTGCGATTTCAGGCAAGTGCGCATCGAACAACTCAGCCCAGAGCGTGTGCATGTGTCCGGCGCTGTGGGCCTTGCGCCCAGTGCGCACTACAAGGTGTCGGCCACCGCGATGGACGGTTTTCGCTGCACCGGCAGCATGTTGATCATCGGCATTGACGCGGCCGCCAAGGCGCGCCGTACCGGCGAATCCATTCTGGCCCGAACCCGCACCATGCTGCAGCAACTGGACCTGCCGGACTTCACCAGCGCCACGGTCGATTTACTGGGCGCAGAAACTGTGTACGGTCCACACGCCCGCGCAGGCGGCTCGCGTGAGGTGATGGTGCGCGTCATCGTCAGCCACCCGCTCAAACAAGCGCTGGACATGTTCGCCAAAGAGATTTCGCCGGCCGGCACGTCCTGGTCGCCGGGCACCACCGGGCCTGGCGGCGGGCGGCCTTCGCCTTCGCCGCACATCAAACCCTTTTCTTTTCTGGTCGACAAGGCCAGCGTGGCCGTAGCGGTGCACATGGGCGAACACGTCTGGCCGGTGGCCTCGCCCGCGGTGGCTGAAGTGGGTGCGTTGCGCGATGCGCCCGTGCTGGCTGCGCCTGCCGCATGGCTCGAGACGGGGGAGCCTGAAACCGAAGTGCCGCTGATTCGCCTCTGCTGGGCGCGCAGCGGCGACAAAGGCGACATCTCCAACATCGGCCTCGTAGCGCGGCGCCCTGAGTGGTTACCACTCCTGTGGGCGCGCGTCACACCCGAGGTGGTCAAAGCCTATTTCGCACACCTGGTAAAAGGTCGCGTTGAACGTTTTCATTTGCCCGGCATCGATGCCATGAACCTGGTGATGCAAGAAGCCCTGGGCGGTGGCGGGCCTTCTTCTACTCGGAATGACCCGCTGGGCAAGGGCATGGGGCAGATTCTGCTCGACATGCCTGTCCGGGTGCCCCAATCGGTGGCTTTGCTGTTGTAAGGGCATGGCAGCCTGCAATCCGCTTTGTCAACGCGTAGGACCAATCAAGCGTTGAAAGTGCGTGGCACTTTTGCCGCCTTTGAAAGAACTGAACATGTTTAAACACACGCTGATTGCTGCCGGTTTTGTCGCCTCCTCGGCCATGTCTTTGGCACAAACCACGGTGGCACCAGCCAAACCGGCGACACCTGCCGCCGCCGCTCCTGCTGCTGCACCTGCCGCGGCACCTGCTGCTGCCACTCCTGCAGCACCGGCTGCCAAGCCCGCCATGCCGGCTGCGGCTGCCCCAGCGGCAGCACCCGCAGCCAAAACGGCCGCGGCAGACCCGGCTGTTAAGAAATCCAACAACGACATCTGTCACGACAAAACCAGCTCCGGCTTTGCTTCGACCAAGAATTTCAAACCCTTCGCCACCATGGATGAGTGCATCAAGTCCGGTGGCCGCGCTCCCAAAGGGCCAGTGAACGCCGCCAAGTAAAACCGACACACCGGTTTCCAAAGCCCTTGCACAATCTGCAAGGGCTTTTTTTATGCCATTTTCAGAAAGATGCCTTGATTGCTGTGGAATACCGACAACTCAGCGCTTCTTCGGCAAGGTATGCATGTGCTTGCTGATGATGCCCAGCATGACTTCGTCGGCACCACCGCCGATGGAGGCCAGGCGACCGTCGCGGTACAAGCGCGAGACCAGGTTGTCCCAGGTAAAGCCCATGCCGCCCCAGTATTGCAAGCAACTGTCGGGCACGGTACGCAGCAAGCGGCCCGCTTTGAGCTTGGCCATAGAGGCCCACTCGGTCACGTCTTTGCCGGCCAGGAAGTACTCGGTGGCCATGTAGGTCAGGGCGCGCAGCGATTCGACTTCGGTTTTGAGTTCGGCCATTTTGAAATGCACCGTCTGGTTGTCCAAAATGGACTTACCAAAAGCCATGCGCTCGCCGGTGTAGGCAATGGTCTGCTCGATGCAATTGGTCAAAGACTGAATCGCATTGGCCGCAGCCCACAAGCGCTCTTCCTGAAACTGTTGCATCTGGTAGGTGAAGCCCAAACCTTCTTCGCCAATGCGGTTGCGTTGGGGCACCCGCACGTCGTCAAAGTGGATCAAACCGGTGTCGCTCGACATCATGCCGATCTTGCGGATTTTTTTGGCCACCGTGATGCCCGGCGTGTTCATGGGCACGATGATCAGGCTTTTGTTTTTGTGCGCCGGGCCTTCCGAGGTATTCGCCAACAGGCACATCCAGTCGGCCTGCAGGCTGTTGGTGATCCACATCTTGCCGCCATTGATGATGTAGTCGTCGCCATCTTTGCGGGCCGTGGTTTTGACCGATGCCACGTCTGAGCCTGCGCCGGGCTCAGACACACCAATGCAGCCGACCATGTCGCCGCTGATGGCGGGGGCGAGAAACTCTTGGCGCAAAGCATCTGAACCAAAAAGGGCCAAGGCCGGTGTGGCCATGTCGGTCTGCACACCGATGGCCATCGGCAAACCGCCGCACTGAATGTGGCCCAGCGTTTCGGCCATGGCCACCGCATACGAGAAGTCCAATCCTGCGCCACCAAAGGCTTCCGGTTTGGTCAGCCCCAGATAACCCAAGGTGCCTAATTTTTTAAAGACTTCATGGGCTGGAAAAATTTCGGCAGCCTCCCATTCGTCTACGTGCGGATTGATTTCGTCATCGATAAAGCGTTTCAAATTGCGTTGAAGTTCTTCGTGTTCGTGGGTCCAATGCATGCGTGTCTCCGAGGGGTCGTTGGGTGGTGCTGCGCGTCAACCAAGCACTTGCTTTGTTCAGTGTGCATGCCGATAATGACTTTGTCAATCCTCGGCAACACCCATTTTGTGGAGCCCTTTCATCACGACAAATACCAGGAGATCTGAATGACTTCAGCGTTCATTTTCGACGCGGTGCGCACCCCCCGCGGCAAAGGCAAAAAAGACGGCAGCTTGCACGAGGTCAAGCCGGTGGATCTGCTCGGCGGCTTGCTCGAAAAACTGCGTTTGCGCCATGATTTTGATTCGGCCCAGGTCGACGATGTGGTCATGGGTTGCGTCTCTCCAATTGGTGACCAAGGTGCTGTTTTGCCCAAAACGGCCTTGCTCAAAGCGGGTTGGGACTTTCAGGTCTCGGGCGTGCAGGTCAACCGCTTTTGCGCCTCGGGCCTGGAAGCCGTTAACCTGGGCGCGCAAAAAGTGGCCAGCGGCTGGGAAGACTTGGTGATTGCCGGCGGTGTCGAAAGCATGTCCCGCGTGCCCATGGGCTCAGACGGCGGCGCCTGGGCGCAAGACCCCGCCACCAATTGCGACACCGGCTTCACCCCGCAAGGCATAGGCGCCGACTTGATCGCCACCTTGGGCGGCTTCACGCGTGACGATGTGGACCGTTACGCCCTGGAGTCGCAACGCCGCGCCACCGAGGCCCGCGCCGCGGGACGCTTCAAGCAGTCGGTCATGGCGGTCACCGACGATCTCGGTTTGCCGGTGCTGGAAGAAGACGAATTCATCAAGCCCAACACCACCCTCGAGGGCTTGGGCGGCCTCAAAGCCTCCTTTACCGATTTGGGCGCCATGGGCTTCGATGCCGTGGCCTTGTCGCGTTACCCGCAAGTCGAGCGCATTCAGCATGTGCACACGGCCGGCAATTCTTCGGGCATTGTGGACGGTGCGGCCGCTGTGTTGATTGGCTCCGAAGCCAAAGGCCGCGAATTGGGCTTGACGCCACGCGGGCGCATTGTGTCAACCGCCTTGTCGGGCGCTGACCCGACCATCATGCTGACAGGCCCGATGCCAGCGGCGCGCAAAGCCCTGGCCAAAGCGGGCTTGACGATCGATGACATTGATTTATTTGAAGTGAATGAAGCCTTTGCCATCGTGCCCATGCGTTTCATGGCCGAGATGCATGTGCCGCATGAAAAGGTCAACGTCAACGGTGGCTCGATTGCCATGGGCCACCCCTTGGGGGCCACCGGCGCGATGCTGATCGGCACGCTGCTCGACGAGCTGGAGCGCCGACAACTCAAACGCGGTCTGGTCACGCTGTGCGTGGGCGGCGGCATGGGCATTGCCACCATCATTGAACGGGTGTAAACATGGAAACGATTCGCTATTCGCTCGACCAAGGCATTGCCACCGTCACCTTTGACGAGCCCGACTCGCCCGTCAACACCATGAAGCCCCAGTGGCAGCAAGACATGATCGCGCTGGCCGAACAGCTCAGCGCAGATGCAGCGCAACTGCGGGGCGTGCTGCTGACCTCGGCCAAAACCACCTTCTTTGCCGGCGCCGATCTCAAAGGCGTGCTCAAGCTGGGTGCCGAAGACGCCGCCAGCGGTTTCGCCGGCATCGAGTTGCTGAAAAAAGCCTTCCGCCGCATCGAGTGCATGGGCAAACCGGTGGTCAGTTTGATCAACGGCGCGGCCCTGGGAGGTGGCTGGGAAGTGGCCTTGATCGGTCACGCCCGCTTTGCGCTGGACAACCCCAAAATCCAACTCGGCCTGCCTGAAGTGTCGCTGGGCTTGCTGCCCGGCGCCACCGGCGTGACCAAGATGACCCGCATGCTGGGCCTGATGGGCGCGCAGCCCTACCTGATGGAGGGCAAGCTCTTCAACCCGCAAAAAGCGCTCGAGCTCGGCCTGATCCAAGGTTTAGCGAAAGACCCGCAAGCCTTGCTCGCGATGGGCATGGCCTTCATTGAAGCCAATCCGCAAGCCATGCAGCCCTGGGACCGCAAAGACTACAAAATGCCGGGCGGCACACCCAACACACCCAAGATTGCGCAAGGCTTGGCGGTCATGCCCGCCATGATGTTCAACAAAACCCATGGCCTGTACCCGGCCGTGCAAGCCGTTCTGGAATGCATGGTCGAAGGCGCTCAAGTCGACTACGACACCGCCACCCGCATTGAAAGCCGCAAGCTCGCCAAGCTCATGGTCGGGCAGAACGCGAAGAACATGATCACCGCCTTCTTCTTCAACACCAACGCCATCAAGGCGGGCAAGTCACGCCCCGCCGGCATTCCACCGTGGAAGCCGTCCAAGGTCGGTATTCTGGGCGCGGGCATGATGGGCGCGGGCATTGCTTACGCCAATGCGGCGCGTGGCATTGCCAGCGTGCTGCGCGATGTGACGCTTGACAAAGCCCAAGCCGGACGCGACTACAGCCGCAAGCTGACCGACAAGCAAGTGCAACTGGGCCGCATGGATGCTGCCAAACAAGCCGCATTGCTGGGCTTGATCCACCCCACGGCCGATGTGGCCGACATGGCAGGGTGTGACCTGATCATCGAGGCGGTGTTTGAAAATCGCGCTCTCAAGGCCCAAGTCACCCAGGAAGCCGAAGCCGTGATGGCCGCAGGCGGTACCTTTGCCACCAACACATCGACACTGCCGATTTCGGGTCTGGCGCAAGCCAGCAGCCGACCGGCCAAGTTTGTCGGCATCCACTTTTTCTCGCCTGTCGACAAGATGAAGCTGGTGGAGATCATTCGCGGCAAAGACACTGATGACGAGTCGGTCGCCCGTGCTTACGACTATGTGATGTCGATTGGCAAAACCCCCATCGTCGTCAACGACTCGCGCGGGTTTTTCACCAGCCGCGTGTTCGGTACCTTTGTGATGGAAGGTGCGGCCATGTTGGCCGAAGGCATTCCGGCGCCCCTGGTGGAGCAAGCGGGTCTGGCCGCTGGCATGCCTGTGGGACCGTTGGCCGTGCTCGACGAAACATCCTTGTCTTTGTCCACGCATGTGCTCGACCAAACCCGCGCCGACTTTGCCGCGGAGGGTAAAACCTACACGGCCTCACGCGGCCAGTTGTTCACCGAGAACATGGTCAAGGCCTTGAGTCGCCCGGGCCGCGCGGGCGGCGGGGGTTACTACGACTATCCCGCAGGTGCCAAAAAACACCTGTGGTCGGGTCTGAAGCAATTTGAAAAACCGCTGACAGCCGACCCGCAAGTCATGCTCAAGGAACTGAAAGACCGGCTCTTGTACCGCCAAGCCATTGAAACCGCACGCTGCATGGCCGAGAACGTGTTGACCTCCACGCACGACGCCAACATCGGCTCGATCTTTGCCATCGGCTTTCCTGCCTGGACGGGCGGGGCGATGCAGTTCATCTACTCGGAAGGTGTGGAGCATTTCACGCAGCGCAGCGCCGAGTTGGCTGCGCTGTATGGCGAAGGCTTTGCCTTGTCGGATCCGGTCAAAGCGGTGATCGAGAAGCACCGGCCTTGAAGACTCAAGGCAAACGCTGTCCGCTGCGCCCCGCGCCCGACGCGAACAAGCTCGCACCACGTGACGCCTCGCCGCTGGCCAGCGTTTGCTGACCCAGCACAAACTCATGGGCCAGTGCTTCATCAAGACCCATGCCGAATTGCTCGTAGGCCGAGCGGCGGTCGTTGCGCATGCAGATCTGCGGCAAAGCGGCCAGTTGTTCGGCCAAGGCTATGGCGGCTTGCAGCGATTGGCCGTCATCGACCACTCGGTTGGCCAAGCCCATGGCCAGTGCCTCATCGGCGCCCACGGGCCGACCGGTGAGGATCAAATCCAGTGCGCGCGACAGGCCGATCAAGCGAGGCAGGCGCACCGTGCCGCCGTCGATCAGCGGCACACCAAAACGCCGGCAAAACACGCCCAGTACGGCCGAGCTTTCGACCACACGCAGGTCACACCACAGCGCCAGCTCCAGCCCACCGGCCACCGCATGCCCGCTGATGGCGGCGACCACGGGCTTGGACAACAGCATGCGCGACGGCCCCATGGGCCCATCGCCCTCAGGGTCCAGGCGGTTGCGACGGGCTTGGTCGTTCCAGGCCTTGAGGTCAGCGCCTGCGCAAAACGTGCCGTGTTCGCCATGCAGCACGGCCACGGCAGCATCCGGGTCGGCATCGAACGCACGAAACGCATCGGCCAGCTGTTGGGCCGTCACGCCGTCGACGGCATTGCGCGCCCGGGCGCGGTTGATGGACACGATGGTGACTGCGCCTTGGCGCATGACTTGAACTTCTGATGTGGACATAGATAAAGGTGTTGGGTGTCGTTTTGCCACCCACCTTAACGCAGACCGCACACTCCGTCAAAATGTTGTCATCTCACTCACAAAGAACACCATGACTTCCACCGACATCACACGCGAACAATTGCAACAAGCCCTGGCCGATTTGTTTGCACCCTGGGTGCGGGCACTGAATCTGCGCGTAGACAGCTTTGGCCCTGGCGAAGCGACGCTGCGCCTGCCGCAAAGCGACCAACTCTCGCGCGTGGGCGGCATGCTGTGCGGGCAAGCCATGATGGCTGCGGCCGACACGGCCATGGTGCTGGCCCTGATCAGCCACTTCGGCACGTTCCGCCCCTGCAGCACGGTGCAACTGTCGAGCAGTTTCCTCAAGCCGCTGTCAGGTCAGGATGCACTCGTCACCGCCCGTGTGCTGCGCGCAGGCAAGAGCATGGCCTTTGGCGAAATCGATCTGCGCGGTGCCGACGACGGTCAAAGCGTTTTCAGGGCAAGCACAACCTATGCGTTGATGTGAAAGCGGCAGCTTGTGCATATCACTCCGCATTCGAGCGAGCGGTTGCGAGGCGAAAGACTTTTTACAAGCATGTTTTGGATTCTAGGCAATTCCACTGAATGGAACTAAGGGGCTGTCAAAACTGCGGCCATCCCCTATGCTGAATGCTTTGCGAAAATGTTCTGTACCCCCTTGGGTTGTAATCAGGAGACTTTATGCACTTGCACTTCAGCTCGCGCTTTGATTTATGCATCCGGCTGGGCTTCGCGCTGGCTTTGACCGCAGGCTTGAATGCTCCTGTGCAGGCCGCCTTTCCCGAGCGGCCGGTCAAATTGGTCGTGCCTTTTTCACCCGGCGGCGGCACCGACCTGATCGGGCGCACACTGGCTGGTGGCATGGCCAAAGCGCTCGGCCAATCGGTGATCGTGGAAAACAAACCCGGTGCGGGCACCTTGATCGGCACCGACGCGGTGGCCAAAAGTGCGCCCGATGGCCACACCCTGGTGGTGGCCTCTTTTGCCCACGCGGTCAACCCGAGCCTGGTGCCCAAGCTGCCTTACGCGGCCGACAAAGCCTTCACCCCGGTGATCCTGATCGGACGCGGCCCCAACGTGCTGGTGGTTCGAACCGCAAGCGCCTACAAGTCGGTCAAAGACATCGTCCAGGCCGCGCTGGCCCATCCTGAAAGATTGTCCTACGCCTCGCAAGGCAATGGCACCTCGGCCCACTTGGCCGGCGAGATGTTCACCAACCTGACCAAGCTGCGCATGACCCACATTCCTTACCGAGGCGCAGGCCCGGCCTTGACCGATTTGCTGGGTGGCCAGGTCGACATGATGTTCGCCACCAGCTCGGCGGTGGGCGCCTTCATTGACGCTGGTAAATTGCGGGCCTTGGCGGTCACCTCGCCGGAGCGGTCCGCCGCACTCAAAGGCGTGCCCACGATTGCCGAAACCGTGCCCGGTTATGCCGTGGAAAGTTGGTATGGCCTGTATGCGCCCGCCGGCACCCCCGTTGATGTGGTGGCCAAGTTGAATGCAGCCGCCAAAAAAGCGGCGCAGTCCGACGAGTTTCGCAACAAAATTGAACAAGAAGGCTTGAGCGTGAGCGCCGGTACCCCTGAAGAATTCGACGCCTACGTCAAGGCCGAAGAAATCCGCTGGCGCAAGATCGTCAAAGAAAACAACATCCAACCCGATTGAAAGTGAATCCTATGAGCGACCAACTCGTCACCCTGCAAGTAGAAAACAACATCGCCACTTTGACCTTGAACCGCCCTGACAAGCGCAATGCCATGAGTGATGCGATGCGCAGCGAATTCATCGATGCGCTGGAGCATGTCAGTGCCGACAAATCCATCCGCGCCCTGGTGCTGACTGGCGCTGGCAAAGGTTTTTGTGCAGGCGGCGACATCTCGGGCATGGAAAAGCGCATGAACGCGCCCACGGGCGAAATTGCCTTCAACGGATGGCACCGTCAGCAAGGCGTACACCACACGCAAATGCTGTTGCACAACATGCCCAAGCCGGTAATTGCCGCGGTCAACGGCGCGGCTTCGGGGCTGGGCGCAGACACAGCCATGGCGTGTGATTTCATCATCGCCAACGAGTGGGCGAGTTTCACGTGGTCGTACATCCACCGCGGCATCATTGCCGACGGTGGTGGCATGTATTTTTTGCCGCGCCGCGTGGGCTTGGTCAAAGCCAAAGAACTGATCTTCACCGGCCGCAAAGTGGACATCGACGAAGCGCTGAGCATGGGCATTGCCGACCGCAAAACCACCTCCGATCGTTTAGTGGCCGACGCCCAAGCCTGGGCTGCTGAACTCAGCCAAGGCTCGGCCACCGCGCTGGCTTTGAGCAAAACCATACTCAACCAGAGTTACGAGTTGCCCGCGCAACAAGTGTTTGCGCAAGGCAGCCAGGCGCAAGGCATTTGCTACACCAGCACCGAACACCGTGAATCGGTGATGGCCTTCCTGGCCAAATCAAAAGGACCATGAAGTGAACACCGACATGCGCAGCGAGGCCATCTCCCGCCTTTTGAAGCCTCGCAGTGTGGCCATCATTGGTGCTTCCGGTGACCCGCAAAAAACATCCGGTCGACCCGCAGCCTACCTGCTCAAACATGGCTATACCGGCAAAATTTTCCCTGTCAACCCCAAGCTGGATCACATCGGCGATTGGCCTTGTTACCCGGACATTGCCGCCTTGCCCGAAGTGCCCGATGTGGCGATTGTCTTGCTGGGCGCAGAACACGCCCATGTAGCGGTGCGTGCCCTGGCCGCGCTAGGCACGCCGTGTGCGATTGTGCTGGCCAGTGGTTATGGCGAGACCGGTGACATCGGCGCCCAAAGGCAAGCGCAGTTGCTGGAGGCGGCAGGCGCGATGCGCATCCTGGGGCCCAACACCATTGGCTTGGTCAACCTGACCGATGGGATTGTGCTGTCGCCCTCGGGGGCCTTAGAGATGGACCATTTTCCGGTCGGCCCGATTGGCGTGGTCTCGCAAAGTGGCGGCATCTTAGGCTCCTTGCTGTCACGCGCTGCAGCCCGCGGGGTGGGTTTGTCCAAACTGATTTCCACCAGCAACGAGGTGGACTTGGAGCTCTCCGACTTCATCAACGCGTTGGTGGATGACGACGCCACCCGCGTAATTGCTTTGTACATCGAGTCGATTCGACATCCCAACAAATTCCGCGAAGCAGCCTTGCGTGCTTCACGCGCAGGCAAGCCGATCGTGGCCTTCAAAATCGGCCGCTCCGAAGCCGGCGCCAAAGCCGCGGTCTCGCACACCGGGGCCTTGGCCGGCACCGACCGGATGTACGACGCACTGTTTCGCCAGACCGGCGTGATCCGCGCCCAGACCTTCAGTGACTTGCTGGACATCTCAGCGGCCCTGGCCACAGGTCGGGCCTTGCATGGCAAGCGCATCGCCATCTTGACCTCCACCGGCGGTGCGGGTACCTTGGTTTCGGACAGT
The DNA here is from genome assembly GCA_945901045.1 of Limnohabitans sp. Rim8. Taxonomy (GTDB): domain Bacteria; phylum Pseudomonadota; class Gammaproteobacteria; order Burkholderiales; family Burkholderiaceae_C; genus Limnohabitans_A. Next base: position 30,143 of record CAMDKK010000032.1, on the reverse strand, counting down.
CTGGGCATGTTGGGTTTCGACACCCCGGCCCCCGATGCCGCCACCGCAGCCGCTTTGCGTGCGTTACAAACCGGCGACCACGCGGCGCTGGACCGCAACCCGATTGACGTCACGCTGGCGGGCCTGCAACCCACGCTGCTGCACGGCATCCTCAAGGTCTTGCTGGCCAGCCCCAGCTATGACGCGTTGACGATCATTGTCGGCTCTTCGGGTGTAGCGCAGCCGGAGTTGATGGCCGGCGCCATTCAGGATTGCCTGCCCCTGTCTGACAAGCCGGTGCTGGCCTACATCAGCCCCCATGCGCCACAGGCCACAGCCATCTTGACCCAAAGTGGCGTGCCCGCCTTCATGTCGGCAGAAAGCTGCGCCGCCGCCTTCGCCGGCATGTTGCATGTGCAGCAGTGGCAGGCCGGTCATGCAGGTGATGCTGGAACAGCCTGCACTTCGGCGATACAAGCCGCGCCGGTAGACGCCAGCGACTTGCCCACAGGTTCGCTCAATGAGGCGCAAGCCAAGCAATTGTTCAGCCGCTTTGGTGTGCCTTGCACCCGCGAGCTGGAGGTCATCACCCCCGCGGAAGCCGAACAAGCCGCGCGCAGCCTGGGCGGCTTGGTGGTGCTGAAGTTGCTGTCGAACACCGTGACACACAAAAGCGACGTGGGCGGCGTGGCGGTAGGCGTGCATGCCGAAGAGATCGGCCCGCGCCTAGAGCGCATGGCCCATGATGTGGCGTGCGCTACCGGCGAACGGCCCGCGCGCTTTTTGGTGCAGGAGATGGTGACCGGTGGCACCGAGTGGATTTTGGGCATGCACCGCGACCCCTTGGGCATCGCGATTTTGCTCGGCCAAGGCGGCGTGACCGCTGAATTGTTCCAAGACACAACCCTGCGCTTGTTACCACCCGAAGGCGGTTTGAGCCCAAGAGAAGCGCTTTCAATGGCGCAAAGCCTGAAATGCTGGCCCTTGCTCAACGGCTACCGAGGCAGCCCACTCGCTGATGTGAACGCCTTGGTTGACGCGATCGTGGCATTCTCGAACATGGCTGCGCAGCTGGGAGATCGTTTGGTCGAAGCGGAAATAAACCCCTTGTTTGTTCTGCCTGAAGGCCAAGGGGTGAGGGCTGCAGACGGTGTGGCAAGCTTGCGCTGATAGGACGACGGGTCACTGAAGATGCCGTATCGAAAAGATGCCTTTTTTCGGGGTGACCTGAACCCCGGTCGTTGCCTTTCTATTGGGCCATTCAAGAAACCGCTGTTTTTGGTAGGCAGACATTCGCCGAGGGCTTAGGATTTCTTTAATCTGATGGTAATGCTTTACCCTTAGCAGTCATGGCTTGCAGCCTGTGCTTGCGAAGAACCCGGCCAATTGGTAGGCTAAAGCCCAAACAAACCCGGGTCTAAAACTGAAATCAGACAACAGTATCCACGTGAGTGCCCAGGCTTGTTGATGCGCTCGTTGTCAATGCCATGTCTTGGCTTTTTGCCGCTGCCTGAGGATGCTTTTGTTCGTAGACCAGAGATTCTACGGCGTCGACCTTACCGTCTTTGTTGGTATCGGCTGTCTCATAATTTTTTGTATCGCTGGTTTTACTTTCACCTGCTTTGCTGTCACCTTTGGCGGGGCCTGGTCCGCCTGGAGGTGGTGGGCCACCGGGACCGCCAGGAGGTGGTGGACGGGGAATTTTTCCGCTGTTCAGTGCGGACTCGATATCGGCACCGTTTATTTTTCCTGTCTTTTTGGCATCAATGGTGTCAAAAGCTTTGCTCGCGACAGCTGCGCTCATGCCTTTGGAAACCATGCCTGACACAAACTCTTTTTTGTCTAAGCCGCCATCTTTATTGGCATCGAGATCCTGGACCAGCTTGTCGGAGCGGGTCTTGGCCGTCTGATTCATTCGGCCCATCTGGGTCTGATTGACACCCGAACTTGAACGGACACCTGAAATGGACATAGTCAACCTTGTTCAACAATAGAATTTTTCTAATCTTGTAATCGGGTGAACCGCTATTTTCTGAATAGCCTCGAAGGTAAATTTTTGTTAAGTTATCCAATGCAGCGCCAAAATCCATAAGGGTCACGTGTCGAACCAGTTTTTAAAAGATTTCAGGGAAATCAGGGGCTCAATTGAAACGACCGCTGACGAGAAATGACACATTTTTGCTGTGCGACAGCTTTCTTTGGAGTGAAGTCAACGCCTCAAAATGTTTGCCTTTTAGTTGGATGACCGCTTAGGGCCTAGAAATGACAGTGGCGTTTCAATGACGCTTCTCAAAGAGGGCGTCAGCCTGGCCCCTGACTGTCTTGGCTATAATGATGATCTGTATAAAGTTTTGAGTTTTAAGTATGACCGCACACCACGATTCCCACGAGCCCACCGATCCAGTCGAAGCTGTGGTGAAACACATTCCCATCATTATTCCTGCAGCCGGTGCGGTTTTGATTTTTCTGTTGGCTTTCATCGCCGTGTTCATGGCCTGATCGCAACCAGCATTCACCGGTGATTGCATCGGTTCAAAAGCCCGCCTTTGGCGGGTTTTTTCATTTGACCGGCATGATGTGCAAAGCCTGAGGGGCAATTGACAATTGCACAGGGGTTCCGGCCTGCCATTGACCTGTGCGCACCATTTGGCCGGGCAACTGCAAAGTGATTCGCTCACCCGCCAAGCCCTCAGGCGCCATGGTGCACAAGCTGGTTTCACCCAATGACAAGATTTCCTGAATTTGGCAGTGAAGCACATTCTCATTTGTGCCAGAACTTGTAGTCGCTATATTTGCAGATTTCACTTCCACAAATTCCCCATTCAAGACCCAGGTGACAGCCGTGCCGTCTGCGATGCGGTTTTTGTCGATCACTTTGAAGTGGACCTCAGTGCCTGATTGGCCACGCCACGTCAGTCGCGCCCAACCGGGCTCGTGTCGATCAAAACGACCCTGGAAATGATTTTGTATACCAACCAATTGCGCAACCCGGGCATTGCGTGGGCTGGCAAACACATGCGAAGGCACGCCTGTTTGCAAGCTTTCTCCGGCATCCAGAATCACCACCCTGTCTGCCAAACGGCGGGCTTCGGCCAGATCGTGGGTGACCAGCACCATGGGCGCAGCAACTTGCTGACGCAGCGCGGCCAACTCTCTGTACAAAGCCAAACGGGTCGGTGCATCAACCGCTGAAAACGGCTCGTCCAGCAGCAAGACGCCCCCAACATCTGCTTGCACAGAAGCGCCCGACATGACGCGCACCAAGGCCCGCGCCAGCGCCACCCGCTGCTGCTGCCCCCCGGACAACTGCGCTGGCGTTCGCTCACCCAATCCCGTCAAGCCCATGCGGTCCAACAAGGCGGCGATGTCTTGCGCTGTCCAGTGCTTGTCTGCAGCCAGTGCCACATTGGCCGTGGCGCTCATGTGCGGAAACAAGGCGTAGTGTTGAAACACCAAGCCAGCACGACGTGCTTGGGGCGACAAGTTAATGTCTTGCGAGCTGTCAAACCAATCCTGGCCCTGTACACGGATATGCCCGCTCAGGCCCGGCAAGCGCCACAGTCCGGCAATGGCCCGCAAGATGCTGGTTTTACCGCTCCCAGAGGGGCCTACAAGTGCCACCAGTTCACCGGCCGCGCAGTCAAACTCTGCATCGAGCCGAATGCGTGAGGTACTGCGCAATGCAACACGCAAGCCCATCATGCGCCAGTCTCCATGCGATTGCGCTGACTTTGTCGGTCAAAGGCCAACACCAAGGTGAGCGCCAGCACAGAGACAACAACCAAGGCCAAGGCCATGACATGCGCGGCTTGCAAATCGAAGACTTGAACACGGTCGTATATCGCCACCGACAAGGTGCGCGTTTCGCTCGGGATATTGCCCCCCACCATCAGCACCACGCCAAACTCGCCCAAGGTGTGCGCCATCGTCAAGGCCACGCCCGCCACCAGCCCGGGCCATGCAAGTGGCAACTCGATACGCCAAAAAGTTTGCCAGGGGCCCAGTCCCGAGACCCAAGCCGCTTCACGCAATGCATTGGGGACGGCAGAAAATGCGCGTTGAATCGGTTGCACCATGAACGGCAAATTCACCAGCCAACTGGCCAACAACAAGCCCTGCATACTGAACACCAAGCGCACGTCATGCTGCGCCAACCAGGCCCCCAAGGCGCTGCCTTGCCCGAAAAGCAACAAGAAATAAAAGCCGATGACTGTCGGCGGCAACAACAGGGGTAACAGCAGCAAGGCCTCCACCACAGGTCGACCCGCCCACTGCGTGGTGGCCAGCCAACGGGCCAACCAAACCCCAACAGGCAGCAACAGGCCGGCCGTTAAAAAGGCCAAAGTTGCGGAAACTTGAACAGCTTGCCAATCCATCATGGTGCCGTATCGTACCCATGGCGTCTGAACACCTCTTGCGCGGGTCTCGACAGCAAGAAATCGCGGAAGTCGCTTGCCTCTGGCCCCGCCCTTTTCAACACCACCAGTTTTTGTCGGATCGGGGCATGCATCGTTTTGGGAATGACCTTGTATCGGATGCGCTGAATCACTTCAGGGGTCATCACCAGGGACAGCGCGGTGATCCCCGCCTGGGCAGAACCTGTGACCACAAACTGCATGGTTTGGGCAATGTTCTCGCCTTTCACCAACTGTGACTTGGCCTGCTGCCACACCCCCTCGTGCGTGAGCGCTTCTTGCGCAGCCCATCCATACGGCGCCAAGTCGGGGTTGGCAATGGCGAGCTTGTCTTGGCTTTTCAGCGCCAAGACCAAGGGCTTCAAGCCCGCATCTAAAGGCAATCGACTGTCTTTTGGGACCACCAGGGCCAAGCGCCCGATGCCATAAACCTGTCCCGCATCTTGAGTGAGACCCGCGCTGAAGAGCTCTTTGACCCGGTCCTCGTCAGCTGAGAGGAAAAGCGCCACAGGCAGACCCTGCCTGATTTGTTGTGCAAGCTGTCCCGAGGCACCCAGGGTGAGCTGCAATTCCCGCCCTGTTTGCTTTTTATACAGGGCGAGCAAATCATCCATGACGAACTTCAAGTTACTGGCCGCCGCCACATGAAGCTGAGGTACCGGGGCCCCTGTGCTGCCGGACTGCGACCCACCGACCAAAGGCAGGCCGCACAGCAAAGCCACAATCCCCGCCTGCACGGCACGCATAACCTTATGCAAGTTTTGCATAATTATTTCCCTGTTTCGAAGGCACTGATTGGCTTGAATCCCTAAAATTCAGGTCCGGTTATCAAGTTGGCACATGAAAAGTATGTGCCCATTGTGACGGAATGAGGTCGTTTTCTGAAAACAGACGGGTTTGCCCGTCTGTTTTCAAAAAATGATTTTTAAACTTTGGAGCTTTCCCCATGAACTCACCCGTGATGCAGGGCTTGAACCTGAATACGCCCACGTATGTGAAAAACGCCAAACTGGTCGCTTGGGTCGCCGAAATGGCCGCCCTGTGCAAGCCCACAAGCGTCTACTGGTGCGATGGATCGCAAGAAGAATACGACCGCTTGTGCGCTGAATTGGTGGCGGCAGGGACTTTCAAAAAACTCAACCCAAGCAAGCGCCCCGGCAGCTTCTTGGCGTGCTCAGATCCGTCTGACGTGGCCCGCGTGGAGGACCGCACCTTCATTTGTTCCGCCCAAAAAGAAGACGCCGGTCCGACCAACAACTGGATGGCGCCCGCAGAAATGCGCGCGACCCTGCAGCCTTTGTTTGACGGGTGCATGGCAGGCCGCACGATGTATGTGGTGCCGTTTTCGATGGGCCCGTTGGGCTCGCACATCAGCCACATTGGGATCGAGTTGACCGACAGCGCTTACGTGGCCGTCAACCAAAAATTGATGACCCGCATGGGCCAAGCTGTGTATGACGTGCTCGGCGCTGAAGGTGAGTTTGTGCCTTGCATGCACACCGTGGGCGCACCTTTGAACGCAGGCCAACAAGACAGCGCTTGGCCTTGCAACCCCAGCACCAAATACATCGTGCATTACCCCGAGACACACGAGATCTGGTCCTACGGCTCTGGCTACGGCGGCAACGCACTGCTAGGTAAGAAATGCTTTGCATTGCGCATCGCCTCCAAGATGGGCAAAGCGGCCTCTGAGGGGCCCTCCGGTAACCCGGGCTGGTTGGCCGAGCACATGTTGATTTTGGGCGTAACCAACCCACAAGGCCAAAAGTACCATGTGGCCGCCGCTTTTCCCAGCGCCTGCGGCAAAACCAACTTCTCGATGCTGGTGCCGCCCCAAGGCTTTGAGGGCTGGAAAGTCACCACCATCGGAGACGACATCGCCTGGATCAAGCCCAACGCTGACGGCAAAATGTACGCCATCAACCCTGAAGCCGGTTACTTTGGCGTGGCCCCGGGCACCAACTTCCACACCAACCCGAACTGCATGGCCAGTCTGGACAAGAATGTGATCTACACCAATGTGGCCCTCACTGACGATGGTGACATTTGGTGGGAAGGCATGGAAAAAGACAGCGGCAAATTGCCCGAGCATTTGATCGACTGGCAAGGCAAGGACTGGACCCCCCAGATTGCCAAAGAAACAGGCGCCAAAGCGGCTCACCCCAACGCCCGCTTTACCGTGTCGGCAACCAACAACCCTGCCCTGGACCCCGCTTGGGACGACCCGGCCGGTGTGGCCATTGATGCCTTCATGTTCGGCGGCCGCCGCTCCACCACGGTGCCTTTGGTTACCCAAGCACGCAGCTGGACAGAGGGCGTTTACATGGCCGCGACCATGGGCTCCGAAACCACCGCCGCCGCCGCGGGCACCCAAGGCGTGGTGCGCCGCGACCCGTTCGCCATGCTGCCGTTTTGCGGCTACAACATGAGTGACTATTTCCAGCACTGGTTGGACATTGGCAAAAAAGTAGAAGTGCAGGCCCAAGCGGCAGGCCACAAGATGCCGGGCATGTTCTGTGTGAACTGGTTCCGCAAAGGCGCCGACGGCAAATTCGTCTGGCCCGGCTACGGCGACAACATGCGCGTGCTCAAGTGGATGATCGACCGTCTGGAAGGCAAGGCCGAAGGCGAAGAAACCTTGTTCGGCGTTGCGCCTAAATACGCAGAAATTACCTGGAATGGCATCAGTTTCAGTGCCGACCAATTCAAGACGGTGACCAGCATAGACAAGGCGGCTTGGGTTGAAGAGCTGAAATTGCACAACACCCATTTTGAGCAGCTGGCCTACCACATGCCCAAGGCCTTACTGGACAACAAGGCCTTGCTGGAGAGCCGTTTGGCTGCCGCTTAAATACTTTGAGGTCCCACAGGACCTCAGAATGTTTTTAAACCGCCCAGGCCACAAACCTCGGTGGTTTTTTTGTGTCTGGGTCGACCCTTTTATCCTGGGAAGGCCTTGAGCCCGGCAACGGATTCGGTGCCTTCTGGCAATGCGGTGCGGGCCACATTCATGGTCATGGCCAGCAAGCTGTAGTAGCCGTAGTGCGCCACCATATCGATCACGCCTTGCTCGCCAAAGCGCTGGCGCACGCGGTCATAAGTGACATCGCTTAAACAGCGGTTGGAGCGCAGTTCTTCGAGCGTGTCATAGATCACGGCCTCATCGGCGGTCATGTTGTCAGGGCGGCGCCCCTGTGCAATTGCATCACAGGTCGCGGGCAAAACGCCTTCACGCTCGGCGATGGTGCGGTGGATGGCCCACTCGATCGGTTGGCCCCAATGGCGCGCCACGACCAGCACGGCAAATTCAGAATTGCGCAAACCCATGGTGTTGTGAAAGCGCAGATATTCACCGACTTTTTGCACACGGTTCATCAACTCCGGGCTGCGCATAAGTGGAATGAAAGGACCGCCAATCCGGCCCCGTGGGCCGGCTGCAATTTCGTCCATGACCGACTTTTGTTCAGCAGTCATGTCGGCGTCGGCTATGGCAGGCATGCGGTCAAGCGACGCGCTGCCAAGATGAAAAGAACTCATGCAAATACTCCGGAAGTTAAGAAGGCAGTCCCAGTGCTTGGCGCACACGTGGCATCACTTGTTCGGCCATCAAGACCATGGATCGACGCGACAGGACAGGGTCGGTCCAGTCTAAGCCGGCATAGACCAACTCACCAAAGCCACCCAACTTTTCGTGCAATTTTAAAATTTCGTCCACCACATGGCTGACACTGCCCGCAATCACCAGTTGGTCAAGAATATCGTCCAATGGCACGGGCGCTTCAGGCGTCTTGCCGTCCATCGTAAAGACCGCGTCGCGCTTGCCTTTGCGCAGTTTGTAGCCCAAGTTGCGGTAATAAAACCGGTAGGGGCTTTGCTCAGAACTTTTGCCATAGTCGCGAGCGACTTTATCGTCATCGTGCACCATGATGGTCCGGGCCACACGCCAGTCGGCGCGTGAAGCCTCAATACCCACATTGGCTTTACCCTGCGCATAGTTATTCCAATGTGACGGCAACCATTGGTCGTAGAGAAAATTGGCAGAGATCGGGTGCAAGTCTTTTTCGCCCATGGCAATCACACCCTTGGAGAAAGGCGCAACCACAGTGCCGACGATTTCCGGACGTGGCCGCTGATAGGGCTTGTACATCTTGCCCGTATGACAGAACTCGTCGAGCGTGGTTTGCGTCGTCACCTTGTAACGGTTGTTCGCCAAGTCGATGTTGTAGGGCGGATCGCTTTGCCAGAGCTTGAGAATCACATCAATGGAATCTGCAAACATCTGGTTGCGATCTTGGTCCAAGATGCCCAAGGCTTCGGCATCCGAGGGCAATGCGCCAGGGCTGACACCCAGAATAAACCGCCCTTCGGACAAATGGTCGAACATGGCGGCATGACACGCCACCAGGACCGGGTGCACATGCGACAAATTGGAAGTGCCGGTACCGAGCCGAATGTTTTTGGTCGAATGAATAAGACTGGCCTGGAACACCATGCTGCTGGTGATGTTCTCCACCAAGTCGGTTAAGTGTTCGCCCACAAAGGCATCGTGATAACCCAATTCATCGGCCAGGATGATGATGTCCCTGTCTTCTCTCAAGGTTTCTGTGGGGTTGCGTGAAGCAGGGTGCACGGGCATGGTGAAGTAACCAAGACGCATGGTGAACTCATCTCTCTAAAGTTGTCTACGGGTGCAAGCGTAATTTGATTTTAAAGCTACGTATACATAGGGTAAATACAGGTATGCGTCTACGGCTTACTTCTATTGCACAGGAATTTTCTTTGTGCTACGGTAAGACCGCGACTTAAAACTACACGTTGGAGACAATTATGACTTCTGCTTCTCACCCCTCCCGCCGACAGGTCATGTTGGCTTTGCCCGCTGCGACGGCCATGGTTTATTCAGGGTCCGGGTTCGGTCAAACCGGGCCGATTAAATTCGGTGGCACCTTGCCCTTGACCGGAGGCAATGCCTCGATTGGCAAGGTCGCACAAGCCACAATGCAGCTGTGGTTAGACGATGTCAACAAACGCGGCGGCCTCTTGGGCCGCAAAGTTGAATTGGTGATTTATGACGACCAAACCAACCCCACCTTAACGCCCGGCCTGTTTACCAAGCTGCTGGACATTGACAAAGTAGACATGCTGGTCGGAACCGGCACCAACTTGATCGCGCCGGCCATGCCCTTGGTCATCGAGCGTAAAAAACTAATGATGGGCAATCTGGCCTTGGGTTTGAACGACCAGTTCAAGTACGACAAGTACTTTCAAATGATGGCCTATGGCCCCAATGGCAAAGATGAATTGGCGCGAGGCTTCTTTGAAGTGGCCGCCAAACTCACCCCCAGGCCGCAAACCGTGGCCTTGGTCGGCGCAGATTCTGAGTTTGCCAACAATGCGCTGGAAGGCGCACGCAACCATGCCAAGCGACTGGGCTTTCGCGTGGTGTACGACAAGTCTTATCCACCGAATCAGGTCGATTTTTCTTCCGTCGTGCGCGCGATCGCAGCGGTCAAACCCGATCTGATTTTTGCCGGCTCGTATGTCGCAGACAGCTCCGGATTGATTCGTGCTGCCGCTGAGATCAAACTCAAGGCCACCATGTTCGGTGGCGCCATGGTTGGCTTGCAAGTGGCGGCGCTGAAGCAACAACTGTCCGGCGTGATCAACGGCTTGGTGAATTACGAGCTGTATTTGCCTGAGCCCAGCATGCAGTTTCCAGGCATCAAAGAGATGATCGCCCGTTACCGCGCTGCAACCGCAGGACAAGGTCTGGACGCATTGGGTTTTTATGTGCCGCCCACAACCTATGCCCAAATGCAAGTGCTGGAGCAAGCCATCACGGCCACCAAAACCCTCAAAGACGATGCTTTGGCCGAGTACATCCACAAAACCACGTTCAAGACAGTGGCCGGGGATGTCAAGTTTGGCCCCGGTGGCGAGTGGGCAGAGCCTCGCATCTTGATGACGCAATTCCAAAAGGTCAACGGCAAGGAGTTGGGGCAATTTGACCAACCCGGTACGCAGGTGATTTTGTACCCCGAAAAATTCAAATCCGGCAACATCATCACGCCCTACCCGATTGGCGGTTGAACGCTCTGGCCCACGCGAAGGACTTTGTGCCTTCGCGTGACGTCCTAACCCTGCGCACGAGTGGTCCCGCTCATTCACGGGCTTGGCCGAGCGCCTCAATTTGCTCTGAATCGCCTCATGGAAATCAGCACTATTCTCGACCTTTTGGCCAATGCCCTGGTGGCAGGCGTCATGCTGGGGGGGTTTTATGCCGCTGTCTCTATCGGCATCTCCATCTCTTTTGGCATGCTCGACATTGCCAATATTTCGCACCCTGCGATGATCATGCTGGGCTCCTTCATGGCCTACCTGATCAACAGCCATTGGGGGCTCGATCCTTTGCTCATCATGCTGTTAATAGCCCCTTTGTTTGGGCTTTTAGGCATGGGCATTTACCGGGTTTATTTTCAGCTGTTTGAGAGCCGAGAAAAAGATCCTCGCCGAGGACTGGCCTTTTTCTTTGGTTTGTTGTTTGTGACCGATGTGTTGCTGATCCTTTTCTTTGGGGCAGACCTTCGCGGCGTCGAAACATCCTATGTCGATACGGTGCTCAATTTCGGTGTTGTGGGTATTCCCCTGCGCCTGTTGATTCCGTTTTTCATTGGCGTGCTGGTGGTGCTGTGCATGCACCTGTTTTTAACGCGTACTTTTTTTGGTTTGGCCGTGGCCGCCGTTTCACAAGAGCCCTTGGGTTTGCGCTTGATGGGTGTCGACCCGGTTCGGGTCAAACAAATCGCGTTTGGGCTGTCGGTTGCGACAGCTGCTTTGGGGGGAGCCGCCTTGATCATCATTCAGCCGGTAGAGCCCGCCTTGGGTCGTGAATACATTGGTCGTGTTTTTGCAGTCTGCGTTTTGGGCGGCATGGGCAGCATGTCAGGCACTTTGTTCGCCGCTATTTTATTAGGGGTGGCAGAAAGTCTGACCTCCACCTTTGTGGGCCCCTCTTGGTCACCGGCTGTGGCTTTTGGGATTTTGCTTTTCACCTTGGCTTGGCGTCCTGCGGGCCTGATGGGGAGAAGCTGATGTTTTCATCAAATCTTCGCTTTTATGTAGGCCTTTTGATCGCGGGCGCCTTGGTCTTTTTTGGCGTGCAGGCCTTGGCTGAGGGCTACTACCTCTTGGTGGCCTTTTACATTCTTCAGTACATTGTCTTGGCCACCGCCTGGAATATTTTGGGAGGCTACGGGGGTTATGTGAATTTTGGCTCGGCCTGCTTTTTTGCCGTGGGGGGCTACTCCACAGTTTTCTTTTACAAACTGCTGGGCTTACAGACGCTCAAGTCACTGGATTGCGGCTGGTTTGTCATCACGGGCCCCTACCTGTCCTACCTGATCATTCCCGCATCGGTGCTGGTGGGCGCGGTGATTTCGGGTCTGATGGGCTTGGGCACCGGCTACCTCACCTTGCGCTTGCGCGGCGTCTTCTTTGCCATCTCCACCTTGGCCCTGACGGTGGTGGTGCAAACCTTGGTACTGAACTGGTCTTATGTGGGCGGCGCTCGGGGCGCTTATGTCATGCGCTCTCCCAGCGTGGCGGGCTTTACCAGTACCAATGAGTTTGTCTTTTTCGTGATGCTGCTGATTGCCATGGCCGCCTTGGCCATTGCGCGCAGCGTTGAGCGCAGAAAGCTGGGGGCAGGCTTAGAGGCCATTCGAGACGACGAGGATTCGGCCGAGTGCTCGGGCGTTCCCACACTGCAGTTGAAACTGCAGGCGACCACCATCAGCGGCGCCATGATGGGTGCAGTCGGTGCGCTGTTCCCCTTCTTTGTCACCTTCGTTGACCCCATCGGTGCCTTCAACCTGGTGCATACCGTCAACAGCATTGCCATGCCCTTGATTGGTGGCATGACGCATTGGTCCGGGCCCTTGATCGGTGCGGTTTTATTGGGCGGGGTGCAACAGTATTTTGGCTCTAAAAATATGGTCACACCGGAGCTGAGTCTGCTCTTTGTGGGCGTGCTGATGATGGTGTTCGTGGCGATCGCACCGAATGGCATCCTGGGCTTGTGGCAGCGCTTGCGTGGAAAGGATGTGAAATGACAACTCCGTTGCTGAGTGTGCAAGGCATGGGCAAGCGCTTTGGCGGGTTTGTGGTCTTGGACGATATTAATTTCGAGGTCTATCCCGGAGAGCGCTTGGGCCTGATCGGGCCGAATGGCTCCGGCAAAAGCACCACCGTCAACTGCCTGTCGGGCGTGTTAACCCACGATACAGGTCAGATCACATTTGATGGGCAATCCCTCGATGGACTCAGACCCCACCAGCGTTCTTATGCAGGCTTGGCCCGAAGCTTCCAAATTCCAAGGCCATTTGCACGTTTGACCGTTCTGAAAAATATCAAAGTACCCATGATGTTTGCCGCAGAAAAAAGAAGCGGTCGTCGCTTCAACGAGTCCGAGTTGGATGCGCAAGCGCGCCAAGCACTGGAGCAGGTGGGATTGCTGGCCAAGGCCGAATTGTTGGCCGGCAGCCTCACGCAAATCGATTTGCGCAAACTCGAATTAGCCCGCGCCATTGCTGCGCAGCCCAAATTGCTGATTGCCGACGAATCGATGGCCGGGCTGGCGACCTCTGAAACCGATGAGATCTTGGCCTTGTTATTGCAACTCAATTCTCAAGGCATTGCGGTGATCATGATTGAGCACATCATGCGGGCGGTGTCTGCTTTTTCGCAGCGCCTGGTGGTGCTGGCTGCCGGGAAGAAAATTGCCGATGGCCCAACGCAAGACGTGTTGCGCGACCCCCTGGTGGAAAGGATTTACCTTGGCGACTGAAATTCATATTCAGAACTTGCATGCAGGCTACGGTGCGGTCTCGGTACTGAATGGTGTCAGTATCGCCGTGAACGACACTGAAACTGTGGCTTTGTTGGGCACCAATGGCAACGGCAAAAGCACCCTGATGAAGTCCATCATGGGCTTGGTGCGCGCCACCCAGGGCGAGATTCACGCCAAGATTGATGGCCATCATCTCAACTTGCGTGACATGACCACCGAACAAATTGTGGATGCAGGGATCGCTTTGGTACCCGAAGGCCGTCACCTTTTTCCCAAGATGACGGTGGCGCAAAATTTAAGACTCGGCGCCTTCAGGCCGTCAGCCCGCTCTGCATTGGAAACCTCCTTGGTACAAGCCTATGAGGTGTTCCCGATTCTTAAAGAGCGCAGCGAACAATTGGCCGGCAGCATGAGCGGTGGTGAACAGCAAATGTTGGCGCTGGCGCGCGCGCTCATGTCACGCCCTAAAATACTGCTGATTGACGAGCCTTCCGTAGGCTTGGCACCGATTTTGGTTCACCGTGTGATCGATCAAATCAAAACCCTCAAAGAGATGGCCGGTTTGACCGTTTTAATGGCCGAACAAAATTTCACACAGGCCATGCGTGTAGCCGACAGGGGCTACTTGATTGTGCACGGTGAAATAGCCGTACAAGGTACGACCAGCGAGCTTTATGGAAGCGACTTGGTTAAAAAATATTACATGGGCTTATAGCCCGTCCTCTATGTCTTCAACAAGCTCTCCATCAAGTCAAGATACAGGCTTGACAGCCCAACCCACATTGCGCGGCGCATTGGGCCATTTCGCCACAGGCGTGACCGTTATCACGGCCCAACAACCCTCCCAAGAAGGCTGGGTGGGCCTGACGGTCAACAGCTTCAGCTCGGTCTCACTGGAGCCGGCTTTGGTCCTCTGGTCGCTGTCCAACAAGTCGCCCAATCTGGATGCGTTCACCGTGGGCTCGACTCATGTGATCCATATCTTGGCCGATGCGCAAAAAGATTTGGCTTATCAGTTCTCGAACCCCAAAATCGATAAGTTTGCCAATGTAGACTGTGCAATGGACGCACAACTTAAAGTGCCTGTCATTGAAGGCTGTGCGGCCCGCTTTTACTGTGAAACCGATCGCATTTACCAAGCTGGAGACCACAGCATCATTCTGGCGCGCGTGCTGAAATTTGACACAGCCGATCACCCGCCTTTGCTTTTTGTCAAAGGCAACATGCTCACCCCCGATACCTGCACCCCCCTTTGAAACTCTGGAGATTGAAATGAATTTACCTTCGGTTCGCCGCATCATCACCGGCCACGATGAAGATGGCAAAGCCATCGTCAAGATTGACGAGATCTGCAGCCACTTCCGTGAAGGCCGACCCGGCGGCATGGTCTGCAACGTGTGGACCACCGACTCTTCACCGGCCAATAACTCCAAGCAAGATGACGCTGGCCAGCGCGAAGGCAAGTTCACGATGGTGGAAAACGGCACGGTTTTTCGCATCCTCGAATTCCGCCCTGGCCTTCAGGAACGTGTGCACCGCACCGACACCATCGATTACATCGTCGTCATGAAAGGCGAGATCGACATGGAATTGGAAACGGGTGAGGAAGTTCACCTTAAAGCGGGTGATGTGATGGTGCAGCGCGGCACCGTGCACAACTGGATCAACCGCGGCACTGAGCCTTGCCTGTTGGCTGTCATATTGATCCACGCCCAATCCGTGGTGGCCGGCGACAAAGTTCTGGCCGCATTCGGTTGATATTCTGAAAGCTTGAGATGCCCTTTTTAACTGTTCGCGAGGTCCAGCTTCATTACCGGGTTTACGGTGACAACGGGCCTTGGTTGGCCCTGATCACGGGCGGGCGACGTGGCTTCAACGAGTTCATTGCCTTCGCCGAAAAAATTGCCGCCAAAGGCTTTCGTGTCTTGCTGCACGATCGCCGCAACACCGGCGCCTCCGACGTCCTGATTGCCGGTGCCGACGGTGAAGAAGAAATCTGGGCCGACGACTTGGCGGTGCTGCTGGGCAAGCTGCAAGCCACGCCGGCCGTCATTGGCGGCACCTCATCCGGCGCTCGCTTGTCCATGCTGTTCAACCAACGCCATCCTGAATCAGTCAAAGGTTTGTTGCTCATGCGAATCACTGGCGGCGACTTCGCGGCCGGTCGACTGCCTGAAATGTATTACCAGCAATTCATCCGCGCGGCCGAGCAAGGCGGCATGCAAGCCGTGTGCGACACCGAACAGTACCGTGAACGCATCCAGGCCAACCCCGCCAACCAAACCCGCCTCATGGGCATGGACCCTGCAGAGTACATCCGCGTGATGCAACACTGGCTGTCGATCTTCCTCAAGGGACCGCGCAAACCGGTGCTGGGCATGGAAGACGATGTCATGCGCGCGATTCGGGTGCCGACCATCGTGGTGCCCGGCAATGACAAAACCCATGCTTCGGTCAATGGCCATGCCGCCGCCGCTTTGATTCCGGGCAGTATCTTGTTCGAATTGCCCATCAAAGATCAGGATGTGCCGCTGTTGCCTTTCTCTGACTGGGCGCCTCACGAAGAAACCCTGGCAAGCGTTTTCGCCGATTTCATGAACAAAGTCCAAGGATCAGCCCAAGCATGAACACACTGACCCTCTCGGCCAAGCCCTGGCGCATCAGCCTGGGCTGTTTAGCCTTGACTGCGTTGCTGGCCACATCGGCGCTGGCGCAAAGTTTTCCAAGCAAGACCGTTCGCATCATCGAGCCTGCGGGTCCCGGCAGTGCCGTCGATGTATTTGCCCGCAAGCTCACGCAAGACCTGGCCAAACGCCTGGGTCAGAGTGTGGTGGTCGAAAACCGTCCTGGCGCGAACAGCGCCATTGGCGCTCGCGAAGCCGCCCGCGCAGCCCCTGATGGGCATACCTTGTTCCATGCCAACATCAACAACTCCTTGAACGACTTGTTGACCCGGGACCCCTGTTGCCTGCTCAACGAAGCGCTGATCCCGATCACCAAATTAACCAGCACGCCTTTGGTGATGGTGGTGAATCCCGGCCTCGGCGTGAAGTCGCTCAAAGAGTATTTGGCGCTGGGCAAAAGCCAACCGCAATCGCTGACCTTTGCTTCGGGTGGAAACGGATCGATCACCCAATTGCTGGGCACCAAAATCAATTTAGTGACGGGCTTGCAAGCCCGTGAAATTCCGTACAAAGCCATCGGGGCCGAGTTACCCGACTTGTTGGCCGGACATGTGGGCGCGGCTTATTTAGCGCCGGTGGTGGTGGCTCAGCACATCCGCTCGGGCAAGCTGATTGCCTTGGGTGTGGCCGGCGCGCGGCGCATCCCGATCCTGCCGGAAGTCCCCACGATGGCCGAAGCAGGACTTGCCAATGTCGAAGCCTCAGGATGGAATGGTTTGTTTGTGCCCGCCGGCACACCTCGCACCGTCATTCAA
Organism: Limnohabitans sp. Rim8; assembly: GCA_945901045.1. Classification (GTDB taxonomy): domain Bacteria; phylum Pseudomonadota; class Gammaproteobacteria; order Burkholderiales; family Burkholderiaceae_C; genus Limnohabitans_A. Next base: position 13,462 of record CAMDKK010000032.1, on the reverse strand, counting down.
CGCTTGCAAACCGATGTGGCCGCGGTCATGGCCTCTCCCGCTTTTCGCGAAGACGCCCAGAATATGGGCTACGAACTGGGCGGCGAAGGCGCGGATGAGTTTTCTGCGTACATCAAGTCCGAGTTGCAGCGCTGGGGCCAAGTGATTCGCGACGGCAACATCAAAGCCGAATAATGTGCATGCAGTGTCTTAAAGGATGAACACAATGTTTCAAATAATTTTAACGACAGTCACGTCAGCACTGCTGATGATCTCCGGCGGCGGTGCATTCGCGCAGGCCTATCCGAACAAACCCATCAAGATCATTGTCCCGGCAGGACCCGGTGACAGTTGCGATATTTTGACGCGTCTCATAGCGCCCAAATTGACAGAACGTTTGGGCCAAGCCATTGTGGTCGACAACCGTGCAGGATCGGCTGGCCAACTGGGCTTGACACTGCTCAAACAAGCCCCGGCCGATGGGTACACCTTGGGCTGCGGCCAAGGCGGCAACATGGTAATCGTTCCCTTGGCCTATGCCAAAGTCGCCTACGATTCGCGCAAAGACTTCACCCCCATGGCGATGATGGCGTCCAACTTTTTGGCTTTGGTGGTCAGCCCGAAAACACCCTTCAAGACGGTGAAGGAGTTGATCGATTACGGCAAAGCCAACCCCGGAAAATTGACATTTGGCACCAACGGTGAAGGTGCCTTTTTGCACTTTGCCTCAGAACAATTTCGCATGATGTCAGGCTTTGAATACATGCATGTCCCTTACAAAGACATGAACGCTGTCTTCACGCAAATGCTGGGCGGAGATATTTCCGCCTCGATGGGTTCCTTTATTTCAGTCCAACCCCTGGCCGACTCGGGCAAGCTTCGAATGCTCGGTATTGCTCGGGCCACCCGATCGCCAGATTACCCCAATGTGCCCACCATTTCCGAGACCGTTCCTGGCTTCGCATCAGGCGGTTGGTTTGGTATTATTGGCCCCGCAGGCGTGCCGCGTGAAATTACCATGCTCCTCAATAAGGAAGTCAATTGGGCACTGCAGCAACCCGATGTGCGCGAACGCATGAAAAAACTGGGCCTGGAAATTCACACAGAACCCCCTGAATTTTTCACCGACCTGATGAACAAAGACTTTGAGAATTGGGGCAAAGTTGTCAAAGGCATGGGTTTCAAACCCCTGTGACCCGCGTTGCCTTGATCCATGCCACCGCCTTGGCGGTGTTGCCCATTGCCAACGCATTTGAGCGCTTGTGGCCCGAGGCCCAATTGCAAAACATTCTGGACGACAGCTTGTCCCTGGACCGCGCCCGTGATGGGCAACTGACGCCCGCCATGACGCAGCGCTTTGTCGATCTGTCTCACTACGCACGCGAGTGCGGATGCGACACCCTGTTGTTCACCTGTTCCGCGTTCGGCCCCGCCATCGACGTGGCCGCTGGCGCCACACCTTTACCGACTTTCAAACCCAACCAAGCCATGTTCGACATGGCCCTGGCAACACAGCCCCGACAGGGTGCGTTGCAAGTAGGGTTGGTCGCCACCTTTGCACCCTCCATAGCATCCATGCAGCAAGAACTCGCGCAGATGGCGCACGCGCTGGGTATCCCACTGCAGGTCCACACGGCCCATGTGCCCGAGGCCATGGACGATTTGAACCACGGACACGCCGATCTGCATCACCAGAAAATTGCCAATGTTGTGGGCCGCCTGCCCCCTTGCGATGTCATTTTGCTGGCGCAGTTTTCCATGGCGGCGGCGGGGCCCCTGGCGCAACGCCAAACGGCCACACCCGTTTTGTCCAGCCCGGATTGCGCGGTCCTTGCACTGCGCCAAAGGATGATGAATGTCTGATCTGCTGGTTTCACCCGCGCAACTGAGCGCATTCATTTCTGCCACCTTTCGTGCGGTGGGTCTGCCCGAAGCCGATGCCCACACGGTGGGCGCGCTGATGGCCGAATCCGACTTACAAGGCTCGGATGGCCATGGTGTGATTCGCGTGCCGGTTTATATCCGCCGGATTTTGGGCGGTGCAGTCAACGTGACGCCGAACATCCGTGTCGTCGAAGAGCGCGCCGCCACAGCACTTGTGGATGGTGACAACGGCATGGGCCATCTGGTGATGAAACGGGCCACCGAACTGGCCATTGAAAAGGCCCGCACTTGTGGCATCGCTTGGGTTGGGAGCCGCTTCAGCAACCATGCGGGTCCTGCCTCTTTGTATGCGCGGATGCCGCTGGCGCATGACATGGTCGGTTTGTATTTTGCGGTTGGCAATGCCAACCATTTACCACCCTGGGGGGGGCTGGACATGTTGTTGTCGACCAACCCCATCGCCGTGGCTTTTCCTACACACAAAGAAACGCCTGTGGTCCTGGACATGGCGACCACCGTGGCGGCATATGGCAAAGTCAAAGCCAAGGCCATGATGGGTCAAATGATGCCCGAGGGCTGGATGGTCGATCGCCAAGGGCAGCCCTTGCTGGACCCGAATCGCAGAGACGAAGGATTTCTGTTGCCGATTGGCGGCTACAAAGGTTATGGTTTGTCCATGATTGTGGGCTTGCTCGCTGGCACGCTCAACGGCGCGGCCATGGGCAAAGAAGTGGTGGACTTCAACAATGACGACACCAGTGTGACCAACACCGGTCAGGCCATTTGCGTGATCGACCCTTCGGCATTTGGTGATGTCCAGGCTTTCAAGCTGCGGGTAGACAAGCTGGTGCAAGAAATTCATGCCAGCGAACGCATGCCCGGCGTGGACCAGATTTGGATACCCGGCGAGCAAAGTCACCTCAAGCGCCTACACAACCTCAAGCACGGCATCAGCATTCCTTTGTCCCTGACGCACGAACTCGATACCGTTGCACACCAGTTGGGTGTCGCCACACTGGCTCAAACAACCGTCTAACTACTGGAGAAAACATGCAAAGACGACGCATAATTCAATCGGGCCTGGCCTCGGCCAGCAGCATGCTTTTGGGTGATGCATGGGCCCAAAGTGCTTACCCCAACAAGCCGATCAAGATGATCATTCCCCTGGCCGCAGGCAGTGCCGTCGACAGTGCGGCGCGCATCGTTTCGCAAAAAATGGCCATGAACATGGGGATGGGCATTGCGATTGAAAACCAGGCGGGCGCATCCGGCCTGATCGGCGCTGAACGCGTCGCCAAATCGCCGCCCGATGGCTACACCTTGGGCGGATTCAACGACAGCATCATGACCATGCTGCCCAGTTTTCACAGCAAAATGCCTTGGGACATCCTGAAGGACTTCGAGCCGGTCTCGCTTGTCGCCACGATCGAATGGGCTTTGGTGGTGCCCACCGACTCACCCATCAAGACAGCGGCTGATCTGATTGAGGCCGCACGCAAAGCGCCGGGAAAAATCAATTACGGCTCAGGCGGCAACGGCAGCCCACAGCACATTGCAATGGCCCTGTTTGCCCTTCAGTCCGGTATTCAACTCACGCATGTCCCTTACAAGGGCGCAACCCAAGCAGCGGTTGGCACGGCTGCCGACGAGGTGCAAACTTGCTTGCAAGGGATTGCCACCGTCAGCCCTTTGGTCAAAGCAGGTAAGTTGAGGATTTTAGGGATACCCGCACCCAAACGTTTGCCGCAATTTGCAGACATTCCGACCGTGTCTGAGTCGGGTCTGCCGGGCTACGAGATGAATTCATGGTTTGCCGTGATGGCCCCGACGGGCACCCCCAAGGCCGTGATTGACAAATACCAAAGTGAAGTGGTCAAGGCGCTCGCAGATGCCGGCGTGAGAGAGCAATTTGCCTCTCAAGGCCTGACGCCCTTGGGCACCACACCCTCTGAACTCGCGGTTCTGCTTAAAGCTCAACTCAACCGTTACGGTAAGTTGATTCGAGAGGCCGGCATTACCGCGGGTTGAGTGGCCAATGCCGTCTGGCTTCAGATGTAGTTCAAACGATCGCGAATGATCTTTGCCGCATGGCTCTGCGCAGGGTTGACGCTGGTTAGCGCCTCGTGTTCACGGCTCATGGCTGAATGCAACTCGGCCATTAAACGCGCATCGGTTTGCGCTATGGACCACATGCGCTCGTCTGAGCGGCGTTGTGCAAGGCCGGCAGACCAGGCGTCCATGCGCGTCCAAAACTTGCCGGCCAAGTCGCGCGAGACGCCTGCAAACAAGCCCACGGCTGCCACACCAACTGCCCACAATGCAACCCAAGCGGCCAACAGGTGGCCATCGGCCCAAGTGTCCATCATTTGATCGGCCACCACCACCATGGCAGCGACAACCGCGGCCAACAGCAAGGTAGACAATGAACGAGGACCATCGATGCTGGCGCGCATGTTGCGCACGTTTTGCACGACTTGCTCAGCGCGGGCCACGCCAGGGTGGATGCTTGAGTATTCGAGGTGTACGAAATGACTTTTCATGATTTTTCCCTTTTTCAACTTTGTTTGACATCTTTATGAAGAAATTTCATTAAGTTGCCAAACAATGTCTCAATCATAGGGTTTACTCTAGTGTTGTTCAACTTTATCTTTATAATGAGTGCCATTCACAGCAGTGATAGATTGACAGATGTCAACCAATTTTCGAACCCTTGATTTGAACCTTTTGCGGGTTTTTGACGAAGTGATGGCCGAGCGAAGTCTGACCCGTGCCGCACGCAACCTGTCGCTGACACAGCCCGCGGTCAGCAATGCGCTGCGCCGCCTGCGAGAAACTCTGGGCGACGAGTTGGTGCGCCGACAAGGCCATGGCATCGAGCCCACGGCCCGAGCGTTGGTTCTTTGGCCCAGCGTGCGTGAGGCTTTGCGCCAACTGCAATCCGCTATCGTGCCGACCACGTTTGAGCCGAGCGAAGCGAAATCTACCTTCGTCTTGGCCATGGCCGATGCCACCGCCGCTGAACTGATCGGCGGCTTGTCAGAGCAAATGGAAAAGCAAGCGCCTGGCGTGTCGGTCAGGGTGGTCCCACTGACCACCCGAGACCCCCGCAAACTGCTGCAAGAAGGCATGGCAGATATTGCTTTAGGCTATTTCCCTGCTGTCTTGACCGATTTGACGGCACGTGCTCAGTCAGATCAGGTGGTTTCCTTTGAGCACCAGCGCTTGTACGCAGGGGAATATGTGTGCGTGATGCGGCGTGACCATCCCTTGGCAAAGCAAGCCATGACGCTCGACAGTTACTGCAGCGCAAAGCATTTATTGGTGAGTTTTTCTGGTCGTCCCTATGGGTTTGTCGACGAATCCCTGGCCAGTTTGGGCCGTAAACGACGCATCGTGCTGACCGTGAACCAGTTCTTCACGGCCGGGCGGGTGGTCGTGAACTCGGACTTGCTGACCGTCCTGCCACGCCACTTTGTGCCCACCACGGGCTTGTCTGATGCGTTCCAATTGCATGACTTGCCTTTCGAGGTGCCGCCTGTCCATGTGGAGGCCTTGTGGTACAGCCGAATGCACCATGACAGCGCCCACCGCTGGCTGCGCGCAACCTTGCTCGGCGTGGCACAGCAAGCCTTTGCGGGCGTGCCATTGAACCCTGCATCTTGAGCTTTACATGAAGATTCAATTGCTGTCCGATTTGCATCTGGAGACGCACCCTCACTATGCGCCACGTCCAGCACCTGGCGCCGACCTGCTCATTCTGGCCGGCGATATCGGCTCCTATCAAGCCGGATCGATGCTGCTGACTCAACATGATTTGGATTTTGGTTTGGCCCGGTTTTCACCCCGCGCTGACTTGGCAGGATGGCCGACCCCCGTGCTGTTTGTACCCGGCAATCACGAATACGACAACTTAGACTGGGATGAGGCCCACCAGAGGCTCAAGGCGACTTGTGAGCGCTTGCAAATCACTTGGCTGGACCGGGAAGTCCTGACCTTTCAAGGCGTTCGTTTCATGGGCAGCACTTTGTGGAGCGACTTTGACGCACTCGGACCCTTGGCGGCAACGGCCAGCACCCATCCGTCGTCAACGGCATTGTCACAACAACTCAAATCACGCGACAAAGCTTTCAGGGCTGCCGACTACTACCTGCGCAAGTCAGGCACCACGCGCAAAGGGAGTCCGTTTTTGTCAGCCGCTGTGCGAGAGCTGGCGCTGGAAAGCCAGGCCTGGTTGACGCAGCAACTGAGTACCCCCTTTACGGGTCAAACCGTGGTGGTAACCCACTTTGCCCCCAGCTTGTTGAGTGCTGACCCGCGCTACGGCCGGACCCCCAGCACCGCAGGTTTTTGCAACGCGCTGGACCCTTTGCTGTCACACGCGCAAGTCTGGATGCACGGGCACCTGCATTGCCCCATGGACTACACCAGCCAAGGCTGCCGCGTGGTGGCCAACCCCTTAGGTTATGCGCGCAAAAACGAGCAGGCACACTTTAACGATGAGTTCGTGGTTGTTCTTGACACGGATCAACATTCTGCGGAACCGAAGCACCTAAACTGACTTTCAGTTCAACTCCAAAGGGGGGCCACATGAAAATTCTTTTAGCTGTTGACGGCAGTGCCTACACCAAAAAAATGTTGGCCTATCTGGCCACACATGAATCGCTCTTTTCGCCTGCGAACGAGTATGTTTTGTTCACAGTTCAAGCACCGTTTCCTGCGCGTGTGAAATCTGTTGTGGGTGCGGACCTGACACGCAAATACCACGAAGAAGAGGCAGAAAAGGTGTTGTCACCCAGCTTCAAGTTTCTGGTTCGCCATGGACTGAATCCGTCCAGCAGCTGGAAGCTTGGCCACCCAGGGGACGCCATCTCCAAAATGGCAGACAGTGGGAAATTTGATTTAGTCGTCATGGGCTCGCATGGTCACGGCGCTTTGGGTAATTTGGTGATGGGCTCCATCGCTACCCAAGTGCTGGCCCACTGCAAGGTACCCCTGTTGCTGGTGCGCTGATATCGCGACGCAAAGACCACGCTTAACGTGCCTGCAAGCCCTCAAAGCAGGAACTCATCACGATGTCGAGAACCGCCTCATCCGTGAGTTCGTTGCCCATTTTGAGAAACTCCAACACCGGATCACAGGCGCGTGCATACAAGGTATAGAGGACGGCCACGGCAGGCAACTGCTGATTGATCTCTCCATGGGCTTGGGCCTCCTCGATCCAGCCGCCCAGCACATCGCTGACCAGCATCAAGCCGTCCATGTAAGCGGGACTGGCCATCAAGGTGGCACGTAAACTGGAGTTTTGACTGGGCAAAGAAGGCATTTGGCCCAACAACTTGAGTTGCATCGTCCAGCGCGTCACGGCTTTGAGTTTGTGCAAGGGCGCGTCCTGCACAGGCAGGGCTTCAATGAAGTCTTGGGCTCGCTGCATGGCGCGCTCCATCGCCGCACAGGCCAACGCCTCTTTGCTGTTGAAGTGCTTGTACAAACTGGCCTTGGCAATTCCAACTTCGGCCGCCACTTCGTCGACCGTCATGGCCTCAAACCCTTTTTCAGCCAGCAAGCGGTTGACCGACTCGATGATGGCCGACTCCCGCGCCAGCAGCATCTGGACTTTGAAAGACTTTTTGGCTGGCGGGGCAACGGCGGTGTTCATGCCTTGGATTTTAGTCGGCAAGTCAAAATCCCATCAGCCCTTGACCACGCCAGCCACGCCCCGCTGCACCGTGAATCTGGCCTGCGTTGCGAACACAGCATTCATTTGCACCGGATTGGCGGTGGTCTTGAACTCGGATTGCACGCTGTCTGGCGTGACCTGCAATAGGGTAAAGCCGCGCTGATCAGACCGCAAATGCGCAATGTCGGGGTTGTTGCTGCGGATCTGTGCCGCCAGCGTTTCACCCATGCCCCTTGAAGTGATAGACGTGGTTGTCAACTCACTGGCCACCACAGGCGACTGCTCATCGTTGGGCTTGACGCGCAAATTGGCGGCCACGTTCATGTGCACATCGCCACCCAACACCAGCACATCCTGCAACTTGGCATCCACGATGTTTTGCAAAAATCGCTCTCGCGCCATGGGGTAGCCATCCCAGCCATCCGTGAAAGCACTGCGGCCCATTGGGGTGCCCAAACCGGTGGAGCTCATTTGCGTGCTTTGCGCCACAATTTTCCAGGCGGCTTGCGAGCCGCTCATGCCTTGCGTGAGCCAGCGTTCCTGTTCCACGCCCAACATCGTGCGTTGTGGGTCTGTCAATTCATTGCACCCCATGACAACCCGACCACCGCCTTTGAGCGGATCGGGGCAGGCCTGGTAGCTGCGGTATTGCCGGTTGTCCAAGGTCCAAATGTCGGCCAATTGACCCCACGCCATGCGCTCATGGATGCGCATGTTGGCTGGGTTGGTGGCATCGGGGCCCACGCGCACCGGCATGTGCTCAAAGTAGGCTTGGTACGCAGCAGCCCTGCGACGCAAGAACACCGCCGGGTCGGTGTACTTGATGTCGCGGTCGTTTGCATAATCATTGACCACTTCATGGTCATCCCACGTCATCACCCAAGGGTGCGCAGCATGCGCAGCACGCAAATCCGCGTCGCCTTTGTACTGGGCATGGCGAGCGCGGTATTCGTCCAGCGTTTGCGGCACAGCGCCCGCGTGTTGTCGCACCAGATAACGGGGGTTGGAGCTTTCATAAATGTAATCACCCACAAACAGGACCAAGTCGACATCTTGCTTGGCGATCTCCCGATGGGCTGTGAAGTAGCCCTGTTCAAAATGCTGACAGGAGGCCAAGGCCATCCGCAGCGCATGGACCTTGTCTTGTTGCGCCGGCGTGGTGCGGGTTCGACCTGTTGGGCTGGTGGCAGAGCCACAAATGAAGCGGTACCAATAGTGACGGCCCGGTTGCAAGCCCTTGGCCTGCACATGCACGCTCATGCCTCGCTCTGTGCTGGTGACTGCATTCCAATGTCCGACCCTTTTACGCAAAGCCTCGTCGGCAAACACTTCGCACTGCACCGACAAGGGGTTGGTGCTGTAGGCCATGTCTGCGCCCTGGAGCATCAAACGGGTCCAGAGCAGCACACTGTCGGCTCGCGGTTGACCGCTGGCCACGCCCAGGCTGAAAGGGTCATTTTGCCAACGCACGACCCGTGGATTTTCAGGCGCAGCGCCCAAGGCCTGCTCGGCAGACAGGCTCCAAGGCGTCAACGCCAGACACAATGCCGCACGACCCCAATCGCGCCGACTGAACGCCAACCGCATGTTTGTTTTCATTTCAAAGCCTTTTGGGCATGCATGTTAACAAGTGACAGCCCGGGGCACCCAACATGGGCACAATCCTTGTCATGAACGCTGTCTCAACCCAACGCAAAGACCATTTAGACACCTTGGCCATCTGTCTTTTGCTCGCCTGCTGCATGTTCTGGGGGCTTCAACAGATCCTGGTCAAAGCCATCATGGACGAGGTGGCACCGCTTTTTCAGGCCAGTCTGCGGTGCATCGGGGCCAGTGTGTTGCTGATGGTCTGGTGCCGCCTTCGAGGCATTCGGCTATTTGAACGTGATGGCAGCCTGCTCGCTGGCCTGCTGACGGGTGGTCTCTTTGCGGCAGAATTTGCCTGTATTTACCTGGGTCTACAGGCGACCACAGCGTCGCGTTTCACCATTTTTTTGTACACAGCCCCCTTTTGGGTTGCGGCGCTGGTGCCCTTGTTTGTGAAATCTGAACGCCTGCGTCCGGTGCAATGGCTGGGCATGGCCTGCGCCTTTGTAGCCGTGGCGTTTGCCATGCGCGAAAGCATGGGCAACGGCAGCGCCACAGGCGACTTGTTGGGCTTGGCCGCAGGCGCTTTATGGGGCTTGACGACTGTCGCCATCAAAGCCCATAACCTGACGCGGATTTCTCCCGAAAAACTCCTGCTCTACCAAATCGCGGCCACGGCCTTGGTTTTGCCATGGCTTTCTTGGGCATGGGGTGAAACATGGTCTTTGGACTGGAGCCCACTGGCCTGGGGCTCGATGATCACGCAGACTGTGATTGGCGCGTTTGCAAGCTACCTGACCTGGATGTGGATGCTGGGCCGCTATCCGGCCACACGTATTTCTGTCTTCGTATTTTTAACGCCCCTTTTTGCCTTGTTGTTCGGCACCTGGCTCTTAAACGAAGCGGCCACGCCCACTTTGCTGGCGGCACTGGCGCTGGTGGCGCTGGGCATTGTGCTGGTGAACCGGAAATAACCTGCATTCAGTTCTTACAACCATCACCTCACCAGGAAGACCATGACCTACCAAGCCCTGCAAATCAACAAAGACGACACCGGTTACCGCTGCACCCTGCAGACGCTAGATGACAGCGCGCTGCCCGAAGGCGATGTGACGGTGCAGGTGGATTACTCCACGATCAACTACAAAGACGGCCTGGCCATCACCGGCAAGTCGCCCGTGGTGCGTAAGTTTCCGCTCACGCCCGGCATTGACCTGGCCGGCACCGTGACCGTCAGCCAACACCCCTTGTTCCAAGCGGGCGACAAAGTCGTGCTCAACGGCTGGGGCGTGGGCGAAAGCCACAGCGGCGGCTTGGCGCAAAAAACGCGGCTCAAAGGCGACTGGTTGGTCAAACTGCCCGCCGCCTTCACGACGCGCCAGGCCATGGCGATTGGCACCGCAGGCTACACCGCCATGCTGTGTGTGATGGCGCTGCAAAAAAACGGCGTCACGCCCGACAAGGGCGACATCTTGGTCACCGGTGCCGGCGGCGGTGTGGGCAGCGTGGCCATTGCGCTGTTGGCCAAGCTGGGCTACCGCGTGGTGGCCAGCACCGGCCGGCCCCAAGAAGCCGACTACCTGCGCCAGCTCGGCGCTGCCGACATCATCGACCGGGCCGAACTTTCTGCCCCCGGCAAACCCCTGGCCAAAGAACGCTGGGCCGGCGTGGTCGACACCGTGGGCAGCCACACCCTGGCCAACGCCTGCGCCAGCACCAAGTACGGCGGCGTGGTCACGGCCTGCGGCCTGGCGCAAGGCATGGACTTTCCCAGCTCGGTCGCGCCCTTCATCTTGCGCGGCGTGACGCTGGCGGGCATTGACAGCGTGATGGCTCCCCGCGCCGTGCGTGAAGCCGCTTGGGCGCGTTTGGCGCAAGACCTGGACACGGCGCAACTGGAGCGCATGACGCGTGAAGTGGGATTGACCGAAGCCATTGGCTTGGGCGCTGAAATTCTGGCGGGACAGGTGCGCGGTCGGGTGGTGGTGAACGTGAACGGATAAAAGCCTCGTAACCGAGCGAGGTCTCTTGTCAAAAAGAGAAGCTTGTCTTCAAGGTTCATTGGCAATTTTGGCTTGCATTTTTTGATATTTAGATCAATAATATATTATTTTAAATAAAACTTGACGTAAATATCAATTGCAAACCCTCCAAGAACTCGGTGAAGCCGTGGCTGCGCGGCGCAAACGGCTGGGCCTCAAGCAAGGTGACGTGGCCACCATGGCGGGCGTCACGGCGGAGTCCTTGTCGCGCTTTGAGCGCGGCCGGACGGCAGAATTTGGCTCACGCAAACTACTGGCCGTGCTGGCCGTGCTGGGCGCCGAGCTCGACGTGATGACCCAAGGCCAGGCCGGCAACCTGGACGCGCTGCGCACCGAACGGGCACAGACATCCACACCCAACGCAGGAGCCGCTTGATGCAACTGTCGGTCTACGTGCTGGGCCGCGAAGTCGCAACGCTAGAGCAATCTGGCGACTTCAAAAGCGTGCTGACCTACCACCCCCGGGTGAGGGCAGACGACTTTGCCTCTCTCACCATGCCCGTGCGCACCGAGAGCTATGTATGGGACGACCAACTCCCACCCGTGCTGCAAATGAACCTGCCCGAAGGCTATTTGCTGCAAGTACTGCAAGAACAGTTTGGGCCACACATTGGCGCCAGCCCCATCGCCTTGCTGTCGGTTATTGGCCGCAATATGGTGGGCCGCTTGCAAGTGGCCGCGCCAGGCGCTGAACTGAGGGAGCCCACCAAAACGATCGAGGTGGCCGCCCTGCTCAAGGGCGACAACTCCGAGGCCGCCTTTGCCGAACTGGTGCGTGAACACGCCACCAGCGGTGTATCGGGTGTGGTGCCCAAGTTTTTAGATGCACAAGCGCATCACCTCACGCCGCTTGCACCGCATCAAAAAGCCAGCCTCCTCACACGGCGCCACATCATCAAAGGCTCCAGCGCCAAGCTACCCTTTATCGCCCTGAACGAACACCTGTGCATGCAAGTGGCCCGCCGCGTCATGTCAACCGCCCAAACCGAAGTGTCTGACGACGGCCAGGCCCTGGTGGTGCACCGCTTTGACGTGGACGAAAACGGCCAGTCGCACTGGGGCATGGAAGATTTTTGCAGCCTGCTGGGCCTGCGCCCCGCCGCCAAATACGACTCGACATGGGAACGCATTGCCAAAGCGGTGCGTGACCATGTGCCCGGACCGCAGCGGCTGGAGACTTTTCGCCAACTGGCCATCACCTTGCTGCTGACCTATGCACTGCGCAACGCCGACTGCCACGCCAAAAACTTGTCTCTGCGCTTCACCAGCCGGGCCGACGTGCACCTGTCGCCCACCTACGACATGCTGACCACCAGCGTCTATGCAGGCTTTGCGCACAACCCGCCGGGCATTGCATTCATGGGCAAAAAAACCTGGCTGCCCAGTAAAAATTTGCAAAAATTTATCGCCACAAACTTCGGCATCCAGCCCAAGGAACAGCAACAGATGGTGCAAGCCATCAGCGACGCGGTGGCCGAAGTGGGCCGCGAGGTGCGCCAAGCCATGGCCGACCACCCCGGCTTTGAAGAGATTGGCAAACGCATGCTGCTGGCCTGGGCTGAGGGTGTGCAGGGCCTGTGCGAAGAACGCGTTTATGCCGTGGGAGATTGGGTGTCGAGCGAAGCGTTTGAGGGGTTTTCTGCCCCACCCAAACTGACCATCGAAACAAGCAGAATTGGCCGCTCGCCTTTGCTGGGTAAGCGCTAATGCCCACATCCGTCCCGAGTCACCGATAATCACGGCTTCAGATTTTTCAAGGCCTGCCTCGGCATATTCACTGCGGGCCATTTTTTCGGAGCACACCATGAGCACTTTTCAAACCACCGGCGCACGCGCCACGGGCCTGGCCACCCTTGCCGCTGACGGCACCGTGCTGGACACCTGGTACCCCACCCCTGAGCTGGCCGAAGGCATTGCCGCCAGCGGCAGCACCCGCCTGACCGAAGCCGAGGCCGTGGCGGCGCTGGGCGCTGATGCAGCGCAAGCTCTGAGCGCTTGCGCCTTGCGCGGCACCACCGTGGTGGCTGTGCGGACCGAGATCAAGTCCTTGGCCGACGCGCCTGCCGACACGCACGACGCCTACCTGCGCCTGCACCTGCTGAGCCACCGCCTGGTGCAGCCGCACGGCGCCAACGTGACCGGTATCTTTGGCCTGCTGGCCAACGTGGCCTGGACCAACTTGGGTCCTTGCGCTGTGGTCGACGTGCCCGCCGCACGCATGAAAGCCCGCGCTGCAGGCCGCGTGCTTGAAATCAAAGGCGTGGACAAGTTCCCGCAAATGACCGACTACGTG